>NZ_JADEVV010000071.1 GCF_015207985.1 Synechocystis salina LEGE 00031
TCCATAGCGCTAAAAAAGATAGGTTAAGGGAATGAATCTAGCTTTGTTTTCTAGACGAGTTGTTTGACTCTATACCCATGGTCAGCGACACCAACCGTAAGAGCAAGGAAAACGGTCGTTTTCTTTGTAGTGGTATCCCTCGATAGTTTCATATGATATGGTCCTACACCGATGATTGCTGGTCGCTTATAGCCCCTTGTTGGACAGGGCATGTCCTTCTACCTCAAATCCACCGGTTTTGACTGATCTTGCCGGTACTCTAGAAACTAGGTGGTAACTCCCCCCCGAATTGACTTACTTTTTATGGACTCCTCGGACCCCCAATCGCTGCTGAATTCCCTGCTGTCCGATTTACGGACCCAGGCGGATGCGAGCTATCCAGATCGCATTGCCACCCTTTTCAATGTTGATGTCCAGGACTTTCTAGGGGTACCCACTCCCAAGGTGCGGCAACTGTCTGCTCAGTATTTCAGGGAACTGCGCCACCTTTCCTTGTCGAAGCTACTAGGACACTGCGAAGTCCTGTTGCGATCCGGGACATACGAATGTAGACTGATCGCCTTTGATTGGAGCTTTCGCCGTAGCGCCCACCTTGGAGCCCACCATTTCGACCTATTCGAGTCCTGGCTGCACCAGTATGTCAGCGGTTGGCCCGACTGCGATGATCTGTGTACCCACTCCCTGGGACTGGTCGTCGCCTCATTTCCAGGGGTTGCTCTGCGGGTAATTCCTTGGACGAGGGAAACGAACTGTTGGCTGCGCCGGGCAGCTGCCGTTAGCTTAATCTATGGTCTGAGGCGGGGGCTGCTGTTGGCCGATGCACTAATGGTGGCGCAATGTTTGCTGGAGGAGGAGAACGAGCTGGTGCAAAAAGGCTGCGGTTGGATGCTGAAAGAGGCCAGCAAGTCTTACCCTGACGATGTTTTTGAGTTTGTGCTGCGCTATCGCGGGCAACTGCCTCGGTTAGTGTTACGCACTGCCATTGCTAAACTCCCAGATTCTCAACGGCAGCAAGTCCTGAAACGTAGAGTGACCTCCCATTGATCCCATGCATTCCTTCCTAGCCCTTGCAAGTCCAAGACTACACCTGCGGCTTCCACAAGTGGGATCAGCGCAACCGCCGAGCGGAGATTGGCTATGATCTGACCCCTGGAGGACTGGAGTCAGGTACAGGCTTCTCTTGTTCTTTTTTCTCCTGCCCCGAAATTGGGGTAAAACAAATCCTTCACATTGCCTTCATATACGTTGTCCTAAATAACTGGTGAAGGTTCTCCCCGAGGGGGGCGCACTATATTCAACCGGGGCTGACGATAGCGGGCTCTTTGAGCAGACCTCCTCTAGCTCTAGACAGGACAGAAGCAATCTGAATCCATTCGATGTTGCCTAGGACGGTAAAAGCAAAACAACTATTTTTAATTTTTTGGCCTTAGGGTAACTCCTCTTTCACTAACAATTTGGCGAACAGGTCTGCATCCTAATCAAGCTCTAGCCCATTTGAATAGCAAAATTAACCGACTCAATAGGTTGATTGAAATCACTGGGAGACTCGCTCATAGCGAAACAAATCAACTAGAGGTGCGATTGAAGAATTGATTAGTTAGCATAACCTATCTAAGTCAAGTATTTTATGTTCATCTGGATGGTTGAAGTGGATGACATTCCTGCCGGTTAAACTCTCTAAGCCAGCCTGCAACGCTAAGTAGTTAGGATGGATCGGGTTACTTTTTATTTTTCGGAGGAGCTTGGTGAAAATAGTCGTATTTAATGGTAAGGGAGGAGTTGGGAAGAGCACAATCGCGGCCAATTTAGCCGTCATTTCTGCCAGTCCACTACTTGATGCAGACCCCCAAGCAACCTGTTGTTATTGGGCTGATCGCCGTGGGTCTGATAATCCGGAAGTTTTGGATGTTTCTTTGGGAAGGGTGGCGATTCGGTTGAAAGCCTTGAAAAAAGCCATTGTTGATTTACCCGGCGCTTCTGTCTCCGGGGTCCACGATGCACTATCTGTTGCGGATGTAGTTTTAGTTCCCGTTGTCTATGACCAAGCAACGCTGGATGCCTTACCCGCCACTTTGGAGTTGGTGCGAAATGCCCATCGTCCCACTGCGATGTTACTCAATCGACTTCACTCCCGTGCCCATACAGATGGAATCATAACTTCCCTAGCCCCCTTAAATGTCCCCATTTGTTTAACGCCGGTACGGGAACGGGCAAGCCATCGAGATTGGTGGTCCCAGGGACAAGTCGCCGCTGATTTCCCAAATACAGATGCTGGAGGCGATATTCTACAAATATGGCAATGGTTACAAGTACAGTGTGATGTCAAAAAAACTATCGGTTCCTGAAATTCGAGTTACGTCCGCAGAACAGCAAGGCATCTTTGCCCAAGCCGCCGATCCCATAACTCCATTGAAAGAAATTGATATGAACGGCGCCACCCTAGTGGAGTTAGAGGATATTGTTAAGGCTGCCCACCAATCTTTCCAATCCCATTTAGGAGATGCTCTGCAAGCTGGCTTAATTGCAGGCAAGGCGTTGTTAATGGCCAAAAAACAGTTTACCTATGATCGCCAAACTGGGGGCTTTCGAGGCTGGCTAGAACGGATTGAGGTAAGCAAATCGACCGCCTATCGCTATATTGAACTTGCAACAAACGAACCAATTGTGTCCCAGGCTAGGACACTTTCAGAAGCGATGGAAAGATTAGCCCAACATCGGGCAGAACAGCGGGCATTGCAAGCAAAGGAAGAAAAAGTAGAGATCAAGAGACGCCGGGTGACTCTGAAGTTAAGTGATAAGCGGGATCAAAAGCTGGAAAAAATTGCCCAAAATCGCGGGGTGGATATTTCGACTTTGATGAAGGAAATTATCGAGCAATGGTTAGCTAGTCAACCATGACTCTGACCCTAAAAGTGGATATTCTTGAAGAATAAAGACCTAGCAAAGAACGATCGCCTGGGGTTTAGGATTTTTCGGCTTGGGCTTTAAAAGCTTTTTGGGCACGCTTGCTATAGGTTTTTGCCGTCTCATAGGGCATCTGCAGATCCGTGGCGATCGCCAGTAACGATTCCCCCAATTCCCGCCTAGCTAGGATCACAGCTTGGGTATGGCAAATATTTAAAGCTCGTTCCCCCCCAGTGCGCTTGCGTTGAGACAAAAAAAGCTCCGTCAGTTGGTCAATGCGTTGCCCCAGGGCCTGTTCCTGGAATTGAACTTGCAAAGGTAGAAATTGATGAATAGTTCCTGTCTTCCAACCCCATCGAGTTTGCCCTAGGCCAAAAGGTGTTTTATGCCCAGTGCCGCAGTAGGGAGCCATTTTTCCTAGGGCGTAGTAAAGCTCAATATAATCCGGCTCATCATGGGCTTTTTTTGATAAAGCAAAGGCTACAGAGCCAACAAAACCAGTTACCTGGCCCTGTTTACCAGCGGTAGTTTTAACGGATTCTAACCAATGGCGATCAATGAGCACGCATTGCTGTATCCAGTCCAAAAAAGGCTCCACCTCCACTAGGTAACCCGAAAAATCATTCCAACGGCGCAAATAACTCTGAAAAACATTTCTGGGATCGGGCAGAGGATAATGGTTTCCCTGGCGACGAAAACTGGTGGGACTAAGGAAAGATAGCTCTAATTTTTTTGTGCTATTCCAACCCATCACCAAATCTTGATAGGCGATCGCCGGCAGAAAAAGATCTACTTTCTGCAAACGAAAACTTTGACGAGCAAGGGTCAGACTTTTGGGCAATTGTTGGAACCAAGGCACCATTCCCTCAATTACCGGACCAGACAAGAGGGTGAGATAAAATTCATAGCTTTGCCGAGCAGGCAAAAGCCAATGGGAATTGCGCCATTGCATCGGCCCCATCAACCGGGAAAGGGTAAAAGGTTTTTCCCCCTGGCCATCGTGCAGATAGGCTGACAATTCAGGATCGTAGGCCTGGATTTGGTGCAAAAACCAAGCATGGAGTCCCTTCATATAATGGGGTTCCAGGGTGATGGTGTCCATTGACTCTAGCTGGAACTTGAGACCAACAATTTCTGCCTCCATCAGTTGCTCAGAATCAAAAATGCCCACAGTTCATTGCCCCCTAACTTTCGCCATCATTTTCCCTTTGACCAGTGAGCTCGATCAACCGCTGACCCAGGGCCTGCACCATCAACTTATCCCGCAGTTGAGCATCCCCCCGGCTCAAACCATAAACTATGCCAGTAATTATTTCCCCTAAATTGACTTCATCGTCAGCATTGCCCAATCGACTTTCCACCATGGCCACAATAGGCAATGGCAAAGACTGGCAAAATTCAAGCCACTGCTGTTGTTCTGCTGTGGTTTTGTAGAGAATAATGCCATGGGTGGCTTCGGACATAATTAACCGATTTTCCGGGGAAGGTTGCCCCCCTGTATCAATCAGATTAATAGTTTCATTGGCAGAACGAACCCAGCCCGCCGCCATGGCGGCAAAAGCAGAACTCCAGTCCCCACGATTTTGGGAGCGTAGGTCTTCTGCTAGGGGAGGATTGTTAACTTGAGTTTGGTAGAGCCAGGCCCCTTCTCCATCGGGACAAGCCCGGATGACATAGGGATAGGGTGCCCCCACCTGGGAGGCAATAACTTGCCGAATGCCTTCAATTAAACAGGATTTGCCCACCTGGGGAAAGCCACAGATGGCTACTTTAATTTGTTGGGAAACTTTGACTGGTGCTTCGATGAGGCTCCCCAATGGATATTCCTTCACCCGGCTGATGGCGACAATATAAACCTTATAACCCCGACGACAGGCCTTGGGGTCCATAACGGCGATCGCACCATAGAGGGGAGCTAACAGATGGGCAAGGGTATAGGCGACAGCAACGGATTGGGGTCCTTCTATTTTTAGTAAATTACCACCAACTAAAACCCCCTGTTGGATCATTTCATCAACAGCCTGGGCAGCATCCACCACCAGGCGATCGCCAGACGTAGGCTCTGCCCGATTGAAAGCCCCGTAGAGGATATCCCCTTCCAAGCGCAAATGGTAACTAGACATTCAACCAGAAAATAAAAAAACTAGCATATCATCCAATGGAAAAGCTAATTTCCAAAAGTCATTTAAAGTAGAACTAGTCCCATTGGAAAAGCCCAAGAACGATGGAATTTACCTTTGAATATTCCCCCACAGTAGACCTACTTAGCCACCTAGTACCAAGACAATCCCTAAGTAGTCCCATTTGTCTCTCTAAAGCAGTGCGGCTGTGGGTAATGCTCCGCTCCATTTACGGTCACGAATCTGACCCTGTTTACTGCGACTTGGGCCATAGCTTCACCTCTCTAGAATGGCGAAATGCTTTTTTCACTGACGTGGCTGACTTTCACCAGCAATTTGATGGCAATAGCCTGGAACACCTTAATCCCGATTGCCATTGCAACCAAACCATCCACTACTGGTTATTTGAAGGGTATCTGCGGGAAGAAGAGCAAAAATGGTACCAGAATTTTATTAATGCCTGTTGTCTGAACCATGACGCACCGGTGGCATCATTTCTGCAATCCTTGACATGGAACTCAAAAGCGCCGGCTAACCCCAAAAAAAATCGCATCTTTGCATGTGTGGGAAAAACCTTAAAAAACAATCTTAAAGATCTAGTCAAATTGGGATATGTAGACCATGATGGCAAAAATTATTATCAAAAGGAAGACATTGCTAAGCTTTATCAGCCCCCTGAGATCAAAAATAGCGACAAGAAAAATATTGTTATCCCCATCATTCACGAAGATTTGAGTGAAGTACCAGGTATCTTTCAAGAAACAGAGGGAGAAATCCAAAGATTTTTTATGCACGTGGATTATGCTGTAGCCCGAAAAGACTTGGACAGCGATTTGCTCTATCAATTCAAGGAAATTTGGCAGGAAAATCCCTTTCCGGTCGTGAAACTAAAATATGAAAGTGCCAGTTTACACCGACTAGTTGAGCGAATTATTCATCCGGTTTGCCTCTATTACTATCAAAGAGCTTTGTATCTTTGTGGCTATGGTCAAACCCCCAAACACAGAAATAAAATTGATTGGTATAACTACCGCCTAGACCGCATTCGGCACTGTGAAACTTTGGATTGGTCTGATGATGCTATTCCCACCTTGCTAAAAGACCAAGAAAAAAAACCTTTCACCCCCCATTACATTGATCAACAACTACGGCAAGCCCTAGGATTTGATTTTTATAAACCTCAAAAAACTATGGTCCTAAGGTTTAACCAAGAATTTTCAGAGAAATACATTGATGAAAGCTTTCGCCACGAAACCTTCACTAAGTTTTCTAATCCCAAAGCCCTGGCAAGTTGGCAAAAAAAACAGGCCCTATCCGCAACAGAAAATCAACAACTTAACAAATACCTAGACCAGTGGCGAAACACAGATCCCAACAATCCCACCCACAGCTATTACCGCATGGATTACCGAGTTGATGACAACAATGTGGTCATGCGTCTGCGGGCTTGGGGACCAAATGTGGAGGTGCTTTTTCCTATGCAATTAAGACAACGGATGGCAGATGACAGTAAAACCATGGCAACCCTCTACCAATTTTGAATCAGCGCAATTACCATATTTCGATGAATTCCCCAACTTTTAATTCCCCTATCCTCACTTCCCGCTTTAGTGATGCCTTTATATTAGCTAACCAGCTCCATAGGCACCAATTTCGCAAAGGTTCCCAGATTCCCTACATCAGTCATCTGCTCGGAGTCACCGCCCTAGTGCTAGAAATGGGAGGCAATGAGGACGAAGCAATCTCCGCCCTACTCCATGATGCAGTGGAAGATCAAGGAGGCGACACAACCCTGGAACTGATCCGTGAACAATGCGGGCAAGCTGTGGCAGAGCTAGTTTTAGGCTGTTCCGATAGTCAAATCATGCCCAAGCCGCCCTGGGAAGAAAGAAAGCAAAAGCACTTAACTAAACTACGTCATAGCTCCCTCTCCATCCTGAAAATTTCCTTGGCAGACACATTACATAACGCCCGTACCGTTCAAATAGACCGCCGACGTCAGGGGGAAGAAATTTGGGATAAATTCAGTCGAGGTAAGTCCGGCATCCTTTGGTATTATCAGAATCTTTGGGAAATCTACCAAGGCCGCAACCCCAATGCTTGGTCTATGGAGTTAGCCTGTATTATTGATGATTGGCGTTACCTGGATGTCAATTGAACAAACAATTTAGTCCACAGGAAAAGAGCTTTTCCAATACCATGCTAGAAAGTAGATGCTGAGATAAGTCATCCACCATGCAATTAAAACATTGGCAGTCTCAAAAACAGGAGCAAAAAAAGAGCCCTGGGGCCCCAAAAAAGGTACGGCGACAAAAAGCCCGTCTGCAAGCCCTACGCAAAAAGCTCCATTCTTCCGATGCTGGGGACTAACCCCAGTAATCCGTTCACTACAACTCGTCATTTCCAAGGAGTAGCAAATAAACATGAACAGCATTTTCACCATTAGCCCCTATTGGACTGGCAGCACCTGGGCCTTTGATGCCGAAGAAGTCGGTTTATTGGGGGAACCTTTTGTTTCTGGGGCCGATGCCATTTTGAGTGCCATTGTCAAACGGGAATTGGCATTGGAGACGGAAAAAGGCAGTCAGTTCGAGTTAATCTTCAGTTCTGGGGGCTTTCCAAGTTACCATGCCTGTTTTGAGCGGCAAGAGGCAGAATATGGGGGCTACTGGTACAAAGTGGTAGATGCGGATATTGATTATCAAGACCTCGACCACGGCGATCGGGGTTGGCTATGTCCAGCTACCCTGAAATTTTTCCCCAATGGTCATCCTGAAAAACTCTATATTCAAGTGCGAGCTATTCACAAATAATCAAGCAACGCGGCAATAATGACATCTGTTTTTCATGTTCTAATCGGTTGCCCGGCCAGTGGGAAATCTACCTTAGCAGCTTACCTCCATCAAGCCATACCCCAGAGCCAGATAATTTCCACTGACCAAATCCGGGAAGAATTGTTTGGAGATGCTAGTCAACAAGGAAATTGGGCATTGATCCAAGCAAAAATTTCCGTTGACATTCAGCAGGCGATCTCGCAGAGATCCGCTTCGCGGTGCGCCGCTGGAAAACAGATTATTTATGATGCTACCAATGCACAAAAAGCATGGCGCTCAGAGTTATTGAGCAACTTGCAAAAGTTCAATAACCTAAAGATTATTGGTTGGTATTTACAAACACCATTAGAAGTTTGCTGCCAAAGAAATAGGAATAGACAACGACAGGTTCCCGAAGATGTCATTGAGATTTATGCCATTGCTCTAGAAAAATCCCCTCCCAGCAAAGATGAAGGGTTTACTGAACTGCACTATATTCCCTATGACCAGCTAGCAAGCATTGATTTTTCACAGTTAATAAGTTAATGGAAAAACTAATTTCCAACAGTGAGATATAACGATAATTGTCAAATGAATCAGATTAGAGAAGACAAAATGACCACTTTTATTAACAACAGTTTATTCACCATCCAACCCTACTGGCTTGGTCGAACCTGGGTATTTGATGCCCCTAATTTAGGAGTAATGGCAGAACCCTTTGTGGCAGGCACAAATATAGTTTTAACCCAATTAGCCCAAACACGCTTGGGTATTGAACCCAGTGAGGGAGCCAAGTTTCAATTAATTTTCAGTGCCCAGGAATTTCCGGGCTTACATTTAAGTTTTCGACGGCAGGAACCAGAATTTAATGGCTATTGGTATCTCAGTGAAGCTAAGGATTGGGCCTGGTTTTCCCCTGCTATGACTAGCTTTTTCAGTAATGGATACCCGGAAGAACTTTATTTACAGGTTTTAAGGTAAAAAACATGGGCTGCCCTAATAATTTATGCAATGATAGAATTTTTGGAAAATCCTTTTTCTCTGGCAATGATAACTTAATATTGTGGCGACGAGGGTAAAAAATTTTGATTGAACAACTCAGCCTTTTTGATACCTATCCCCATGGCTCTCCAGAAGAAATCATTGTCCCCGACGGTCATTTACAACTCTATCGCTCTATCTTCAGCGATGCCCAAGTTTCTAGTTACTATAACCAACTAAAAAAAGAAATTCGTTGGCAACAGGATTCAATTACGCTCTTTGGCAAGTCCCAACCCTTACCTCGCTTAACAGCCTGGTATGGAGATCCGGAAAGAAGTTACACCTACTCTGGCATTGCCATGGAGCCAACACCTTGGACACCCCTATTACAAACAATCAAGGCTAAAGCAGAGACCTTAGCAAAGGTGACTTTTAATTCTGTGCTATTGAACTTTTATCGCACTGGAGAGGATGGAGTCAGTTGGCACGCCGACGATGAACCTGAACTGAAAAAAGGACATCCCATTGCCTCTGTAAGCTTTGGGGCCACCCGACGCTTTCTGCTCAAACACAAAACAGATTCCACCATTGACAAGGTGGAATTAATGTTAACTTCCGGTTCCGTATTATTGATGCTAGATACAACCCAAGAATATTGGCTCCATCAGATTCCTAAAACAAAGAAATTTGTTAATCCCCGCATCAATCTTACTTTTCGCTTCATTAAATAACTTCCGCTTTTTGACAGCATAAATATGTACGAAACGCTATTGCCTATAGTGATGGATTCCTATGGCCAAAATTCTGCTTGCATACCCAGTTTTTTATCTGGATTGCAACCAACCGTTAAAGAACTTCGCCGGCGCTACCGCACCAATAATGTTCAGATTGATTATGGACAGCCCCAAATTCAAGCAGCCTATTTGCTCGCCTATTACCCCTATTATGTTCAACAAACCCATCACAATTTATCCTTAGCAAGCCAGCACCATTGCGTTGCTCATTTACTCCGCCGACGTAATTTACAAGTCACATTATTGGGCTCTGGGCCTATGCCAGAAGCGGCCGCTTTAGGAGCATATCGTCAAAAATTACGATTTACATCTTCTCTAAAGGCAATTTCCTATGACCTTAATGTTCATCAATGGCGCTCTGCCTGCCAAGTAACTGCGCGGTTAATGGCAGATCTAGCACCCAATATGACTTACGAATATGAAGGGCATCCTTTAAATTTAGCCCGACTCCATGCCCTTTTCCCAGCTCAACAGAATATTCAAAATAGCCAACTGATCATTATTCAAAACTGTCTGAATGAGATCTATCGAGCTAATTTGGAAGCCTTTAAACACAACATGCAATTTTTGATGAATAATATGGCTCCAGGAAGTGCGTTGTTGCTTTCTGACCTTGATTACAACCAAACCTCTCGGTGTTTGCAGCTTCTCAAACAGCTTGCTGATGATACTCCAGGCATTGCTACGGTGTTTGACCATGGCGATCGCCTCCTGGAATATGAGAATAGCTTTTCTTTACCATTTTCCATGCGCCGACACCTCCTTACAGGTAAAGATGGTTTGATTCCCAAAAAGTGGATTCGGCAATTTTCCCTCTGCCTGCTCAAACAATCAATCAACAAGGGGGAGGGAACTATCCCTTTCCCCCCTATGGAAAGGCCATTTTCCACTCAATTGCTTTAATGCAAAGGCAGTAAACAAGTAGATAAGCGGACACTATGGCTGATTTTAAAGCATCGATTGAATCTAAACTTTCTAATCTCCTTGGTAAGGAAGTCAAGGTAACGGAAAAAGCGAAGGAATGCCTACAGCGATTAGTAGAAAGTGAGAAGAATTTTTACTCTTGGCATCTGAAACTTTTGAGTATTATCTTTGAAGTATCTCCAGAAATTTTAGAGATTCTTAAAAAAGTAGATGAAGGCTTCAATAACTTTAACTTTGAATTGCTCGATTCCCAAATAAAAGAATATTTTGCCGACAAAGAATCTGTTCCCACAGTTATTTTTGATCAAGTTACCGATTTTGACAATTTTCTGGCCATACTTTTCGTCAAACCGACAGATACTGGTGGTTTAGGCGTTATCTACACCTCTTCTCCTCCTCCTGAGAAGCACCGAATGATTGAAGGTATTTTAACCATTGACCATTTAGTAGCAATGCTCTTTTATGTGCTCTATGCGGGGTATTACGAAAGTGATTTGGCCGTTGCCCTGCTAATTATGAATAACTATGGCATCATTTTTGGTCGCAACAACCGCCGCTATTTAGATAGCCTGGAACACATCATGACAAAAACTGAGTTATAAGCCTTCAAGGCAAGGCAGAGGGAGGAAGCAATTTCCCACACTTAGTTAAATTGAATCAGCGTACTAATCCCTTTTTTTCTATGTAGACATCCCCCTGACTTGGGGTTTAGGGGGACTGACATAGACCATATGACAGTTTTATATTTGTCCCCATTGCAGGTGGAGTCACCGCACCGGTTGAATTCTCCGAGACTTTATTGGTAACTTAGCTCGAAATTAATATGACCATTAAGACTGATGCCATCCTGATCACCGACGGCGATCGCCAGCAGGTGCGGGACTTGATCCAATGGCTGAAAACAAACCGCCCGGACTTGGTGGAGAAAGCTCGCAATCCCAATATTTTGCAACAGGAGCAAGAGCATGCCCAGACTTTCCGGGGCAAAATTAAGCAGTTACAGCAAATGGTGCCGGGTTTTACCTATGTGCACCCCGATTCTCTCCATGGGCATTACCATGTGACCCCTGATTTAAAAAAGTCGGCTAAGGCTACGGCGGTGGTAATGACCACCAGCAACTGGATTGATACCGTGGGAAATTTGCCAGTTTTCTTCTTTGCTTTTAAATCCCTCTTCTTTTTACCGGCTTTGGGAATGGCACTCTTACTCTCTGTACCAGTCCTAGCCGCCAGTAATGCCCTGTCCACTGCCGTTGCCCATGGGCATAAGGGTCGTTGGAAATTGGCGATCGCCGCCCTGGTTTTTGGGCTCATTCCCCTAAATATCTTGCAAACCGTTACCACTGGCATTGGCATGGAGGTGATCAACAACCAATCAGCGTTGGCTCAAATAGCCGCCGGCAATGCGTTGGACAAGATTGTGGATGCTAAGCAGGAAGGTTTGCAGTTTCAAGAAGCTAATCTCCACCCAGACATTGCCCGCTGTGAACAGGGACGGCAAGAATTGGAAACAATGCCCCGCACCAATGCCCTGGAGGAAAAGATTTTTCAATCCCGCTACGTTCTTTTGCATGGCACTCTTAGCAGTCAATCCCGGCCCATGACAGTACCGATAGAGCAATTACCTCTCTGCGTCAGGGCAAACCGTATCCAGGCGGAGCAGGAAAATCAACTGCAACAATTACGACAACAACTGCAGGAATTTAAACTGGAGCGTCAAACTTTGGGCAACGACCTAATGTTCCTTAAGCAAGTGGCCCCCCAACAGTATGGCAAAACTTTTGTAGAAGTTCGCCCCTTTTGGCGGCTTGGGGGCGGTGAACCCACGGTGGAAGTCCGCAATGGTCTGGAATTAGTCAGTTTAGGGGTAAACAGCTTTCAAACAAAATTAGCCACCGGTCAATGGGATCAACTAGGCATCAGTCTCTTTTTTGTAGGTATTTCGGCCATCACCAGTGCCGCTTCCGTAGCCATGGGCATATCATTTCCCCTCGGCAAAGATACCCAACGTTCCTACGACGAAAGCCATAAGGAACGCGTTAATCGCTTTTTCCAACGGGCTCGCATGACCCTGAGCCAAATGCACGACGAACAACGGCAGACACTGCTTGAACCCAGTACTGACGATGATAATTTGCTGGAGGACGACTATGAGCTTGGCAGATATAACTGATTTCGGTGAAGCCCTCGCTCTCCTGGGATTATATGAGCGGGAGGTGATGACCACCGGTGTTATGGAGTATGTAGTTCCACCCAAGCCACCGGCAAAGTCAGTAAAAGAGCCTAAACCATCGACCAGTTCCCCCCAGGAAAAAACCGCTCCTGCCACCCTCCCAAACCCAGCGGAGGAAGCACCGGCTCTTCCGGCAGCAACCCCAGCCCCAAGCCCAGTGAACAATACCACCATCAATGAAGGTATCGTCATTGTTAATGGTGCTCAAGATGTGGAAGATAGCAATGAACCGCCATCTCCGATTCCAACAGTTGAGGAGCATGAGAAGACATTGCCGTCGAAACCGCCTGGTCCTTCTGAGTTGGAGTTGCTGCTCGAACAACAGGAACTAGAAAATCGTTTGTTCTATTTTTTCATCGATGAGGTGGAAAAAACTGGTGATCTGGGCAAATTACCGGTGGCTTTGCAGCCAGCCAGTAAAAACTAGTTTAGTCCTGGGGTAAGATAGACAAGCTCTTTAACCAGCGATGGTTTCAGACAACGAAGAACCCACCACCAGAATAGAAGCAGATCATCTACCCTAGAAATTGGCCAACCCGAAAAAGTTCTGATTTTTGTCCTAACTCGTCTCTAAACCCACATCGGGAGGTGGTAGGGGACAAATTAAAGCATAAATAACGCCCAACGTCCTAGCCAGCAAAGGTTTAGGTAGGTGTTCAAGCATTGATAAAGCTCCATCCCAGTTATCCGCCATGGCAACTTGAATGACCTCAGCAGCCAAAGAAGCAGGGTCAAGATTGAGAAACCAAGCGTAATCCTGGAGCAATTGCTGGGAATTTTTACAACCCGACCTATTATGACCTTTTATAGGGGGGGTTGTATTTTGCTGGGAAACGGCTGCAACCATGGTGGTTATTAGCTTAGAAAGTTTAACTTTGGCATTTTTCAACAACTTGCTGATGGCCTGCTGGGAAATGTTGAGGTGTTGGGCAATGGCAACTTGGGTGGGCTTGATGCCAATATCCATCACCTGGCGAATAGCTTGGAGTAAATGGAAACGGGCTACCTGCTGAGTATCCCCCAGGGCAGGGTCTAGGGCCATGGCATCATTAACCTCCACCGTTATGCCATAGGCAGAGAGCCAAGAGAGGTCAGTGCCGTGGGGCACAATCATATTGACCAAGAATTGCTGGTCAGGAAAACGATTAGCCCTAGGTCGCCCGATGCCCTGCAAAATCTCTTCATTCTGGCGACGATGGAATTCCTCCTGCCAATGGTCAGCGCTGCCGTGGAGGGCAATTAACTCTGCTTGCACTGCACCAATGTTGGGACTGGGTAAGCCGATAAAAGTCATCTGGGTATGACCAACAAAGGCATTACTACCCCGGTTATGGTTAAACCAATGGCCATCCCAATCAAACCACTTACCCCAGCCTTTAATGCCAATGGTGGGCTGGTCCCCCAATGTTTGTAGAGCCCCTTGGATACGGTTAACAGCCTCATGGCTGATATCACGGCTAGCAATGCCTGCCATGTTAATTTGCCGCACCTTGAGATTAGTTAGGGGGGGAGCATCGGAGCGAATAACCTCAATTTCCCGCTCAATGCCAGTGAAAGTGCGTTGGCGCTCAGAGTTAGTGGTGGCATCAAGGAGAATTAAGCCTTTGGCATGGTTGAGGAAGGCATAATCAGGGCGACGGTCAATGGTGAGGTGGAGCTGTTGGCGGCGCAACTGTAGTCCCACCCCAGGGCCACCGGTGATGGCAGTGAGGAGATGAACAACAGCATTGGGGGGTAGATTGTGGAGATTTTGCTGACTCTGGCGGTAAGCTGTGCGGTGTTGATGGGCATTGAAAGCCTTGAGACCAGCACCCCATTTCTTGCGTTCCCCTGGAGTGAGATGATCGCTGAGGGTTTCCCGTTCCGCAGTGGGAAATAGAGGGGTCAAATCTGTGGACTGTTGGATGATGCTTTGCCTGATTACCTCTAACATCCCTAGGGGTTGCCCAGGCAGTTGGTCGAGAATATCCCCGTGGAGCCAACCATGGTAGGGAGCTTGCTCAAATAAGGGTTTAATCGTGACTAGCAAGAGGTCTAGGACCTTCCACTGCTCCCCTGATAACCATTGCCGACAACGATGGGCATCGTTTAACAGTTGGGACCAGGAAGCAGTAATGGTCTTAGTGGGGGAGAGAGCCTGGGTGGCTTCCTCCAGGATGATGATGTCGCGGCGGTAATCCCAATCCCTGGGCATGGATTCAATGTCACAGCGGATATGGGAAGCATGGCTGAGAATGTCCCTGCGGTCCGCCCGATACCAACCCCTACTGTGGGCACAAACATTAGCCATGGGACAACTGGCACAAATGGGATTGAGTCCATCTTCGCCCCTGTTGGGCTGGTATCCCAAATTGCTCAGCATCGGGAACAGGTCAGCTCGAATGCAGTTCCCCTTTTCAACAATCAGTGCTTCTGGGGTATCTGCTTTTGCTAGCTGGAGCTTGCCCTGGTGGTCTCGATAGAAACCATATTGGCTACGGGGCGGTAGGTCCACATATTGATGGCCAATGGCCTCAATGGTGGGATTGCGATGACCCCGGCTAACGTACCAAACCTTTCCTCCCCAGGGATTATGGAGATTGGGGACCCCATGGGATTTGCCTTCCCCCATGGCAGAAGCATCCAACACCGCATTACCGCGATGGAGGGCTGATTGCCAAGCCGATTGGCGGGCACTGGCCATGGTTTGACCATCGCCGGTGAATATTTTGCCCTCCGGTTTGAGAGCTGCGAACCCTTGGGGCTTAAGTTTGGCCACCTGTGCCGTAATCCAATCCTGGAACTTCCCTAGACCAGATGGGATGGGACATTTATGGCGGAAGAGGCGGGGGCTGATCTGTTCTACTGCCAGACCATCGGGGATTTCATCAATGTCCCCCACCCCCGGTTGTTGTCCCCACCAGGCCACCACCATCGGTTGTCCCCTCC
>NZ_JADEVV010000013.1 GCF_015207985.1 Synechocystis salina LEGE 00031
GGGCAGGTTGGTGGGGTCGCTTACGGCTGGGGTGGGGATTTGCGCTCTCATCAGTCGTCCGCCATAGAGAGCAAAGATCGCTACAACACCAAAGAACAGGACATTACTCCAGGGTTGCCAATGGAGCAAGCTCACAAAGGCCCAGACGGACAGCACCATCAGTGTGAACGGGAGACGGCGATCGCACCTGAAGTTCGGGTTCATAATTAAAAAGGTTCTGAAAGGTCAGGCCTGAGGGTTAGGGTTTCCAAAACCAGATAACCGCCGCCCCAACAATAATGCCAACAACCCCTGCCACTAAAGCACTCCATCGCATTGCACTTTGGGTTACCGCCAGTACCGGATTATCGAGGAGATTAGCGGAAAAATGCAAACTTTGAATTAGCCATCGGTGATTTGCTTTTTGCAGAACCGCCGTCCAACGCAGAGGCATATCATTGTTTTTCCCGTCTTTGAAGTTAAAGGTCGAGGTGGCGGCCCCATAGGCCACTTCTAAATTGGGAGCGAGCAGGATGCGATCAGTGTGTTCATCCAGAGTCATGGTGATGCTCTTAATGTTCGTCTGAAATTGATTTTCCCAATAACGTTGAAAATCCTCCACGCCATGAAACACCTGATTATCTACGGTGGTAATGGTGAAATCGGGATGGAGATAGGGTTTAACTTGGTCAAAATTGCGATGATTGAGGGCATCCAGAGCAATCTTGCGGGTTTCTAGGATGAGTTCAATATCCTCAGAGGGTAGAGACATAGGACGCGACAGAGAGAAAAAGGTGATTACTTTAGAATCCTTTTGGTATCGTTGAAATACCCCGGATGTTTAGAGTTTAGTCGGGAATTTTGAAATTAGGCGATCGTGATTTAGGGATTGTAAAACTTTTTCAACCTGTTAAACTGTCAATCCTGGCTTCAATGGAGTCGAGTCGTTTTCCGGTATCGGTCACTTTCCGGTCAATGGTACTGATCGCCTTTAAACTCCTGGATAACCCTTAAGTAAAGTCGGTTCTTATCCCCCACATTGGGGGTCCGCCGGTCAGTACCCTGGGTATTGATAGTTAGCTTTCATCCGGCGGGGGGGTGGGGAGGCAGAAAAAAAAGGGAGGGACGACGACCATAAAGTGCCGGGAAACATATCTTTATTTTTGCCTTCCTGATATTAAAGTTTATTCTTTTATCAAAATTAATTCTTTTTTCTTTGGGTTAAATAAAACTAAAAATATGCTCAAATGCTTGCTGAGCAAGGGATTGGGCAAAACATTTTAAACACATTTTTTATAATGGGTATAAGAATGCGTTCAAAATATTTTCATTGAGTCTTTGAAATATAGGATTGAGTATGGATAGATTCCCCACATCCTCAATGCACGGTGGTAATCCACGGTGTTATCAAATTTGAACCCCACAGAAAGCCCAGCTTTAGCCGGGCGGACTCCAGTTCCCATTAGTGGCCAGCAAAAACTACCCCATTCAGAGCAGCGGTCGTGATCAGCTTTGGCTAAGATAGGTTGGAAAATCCGTGTATCCTGCTGAATAATTTCCCTCTGTCCCATTCCAAACTTTGGGATCAGGGTCTGGAGCTAAAGCCCAGCCATTGGCAAAGCGTTGTACCAGATCTGGATTTGAGATATAGGGACGACCAAAGGCAATTAGATCAGCATTTCCTTCGGCGATCGCCGTTTCCGCAGTAGCTTGGGTATAACCACAATTCCCCATCAGGGTTCCGGAATAAACTGCTCGAAAATCAGCCAAAGTTAAGGGTTCTCCCAAGTCATGGAAACCAAATGCTAGACCATCTACGATATGCAAATAACCCAAATTGTAGGCGTTTAAGCGTTGTGCAAAATAGGGAAAAGCTTCTCGATAATCGGGGGATCCCATATCATTAAAAACGCCATTGGGAGATAGACGAACCCCCACCCGTTGGGACGGAAACACCGTTAAAACAGCTTCAGTCACTTCGCGTAAAAAACGGAACCGATTTTCTAAACTACCCCCATAAGCGTCAGTACGTTGATTAGTTTTAGACTGTAAGAATTCATCAATTAAATAGCCGTTGGCTCCGTGGATTTCCACCCCATCAAAGCCGGCTTCCTTAGCCCGCATGGCGGCTTGGCGATAATCTTCTACTGTGGCAGCAATCTCTTGAACGGTTAATGGCCGGGGTGTTTGATGAGCCTGTTTTCCATCCGGGGTATGGATATAGTCGCCGTTAATGGCGATCGCCGAGGGAGCAACGGGTAAACCCAAATGGGGATGAAAAGATTGATGGGAAGCCCGGCCACAGTGCCAGAGTTGCAGAAAGACTTTCGATCCTGCGTGGTGAATTCCCTGTACAATCGCCTTCCAAGCTTGAACCTGGGCATCATTATAAATACCAGGGGTGTTATTCCAACCGATGCCAATTTCAGAAACTACCGTAGCTTCGGTAATTATCAAACCCGCATTGGCCCGTTGGCAATAATATTTCACCATTAGGGACGTGGGAACCCGATCATCCCCGGTTCTAGCTCTAGTCATAGGAGCCAATACCACCCGATTTTTCAGGGAGAGATCACCAAGCTGATAGATGTCAAGTAAAGAAGTCATAAAAAATATTTACCAATGAGTTGAGGTCAATAAACTAAATAGATGTTTTCGGTGCTATGAGATGGCCTCCAAAAGTCCACTTCTAGTCCTTTCGTCTAAGCGCGAATATGGGTTAAAAATTCTGTCCACCGCCGCCAAATTGCTCTGACGACTTTCCGTTGCTGAAAAACGTGTAAAACGACAACGGTGAGGAAGAGATAGGACAACCAAAAATGGAGTGATCGCCCGAGGTCAACACGAGCTTCATTTTCTGAAAATAAATCGGGAACGGTCATTCCCAGAAAAAAAACATTACTGCTTTTGAAAGAGTTGGAAAAAAATAAGCCACTGAGGGGAACAGCCAGCATGAATAAATACAACAGAGAATGTAGGGTCACCTTGCGCCACCATGCCGTTGAGAAACGAGGAGTGCGACGGGAATACTTTTTCCACCAGACTCGCAACAAAACTAGAATGCGCCAGAGCAGTAAACCGATGACAAAAACTCCCAATCCTTTATGAAAATCATATAGACCAGAGCGAATGGGAACCTCCCGTGACAAATCCGCCATAATCAACCCTGTGGGAAATAAACAGAAGTAACACCACGACATACTCCAATGAAGTGCCATCAGGTGTTGATACGCAGAGGTTAGGCGACCAGGGGTCTGAAAAAATGAAAGCCAAGATAGGAGAGACATTGTTTTTCATCAAAAAGTGAACCTGAGTGAAAAAGTGGACAATCCGGAAGGGTCGAAAACTAAGGGGAATGTCCAAATACTGATTACTGGATTCCAGCCTCTAAAAATTTCTTTGCTCAAAAAATTAACCCTTGAAATGCTTATCTTGTAAGGATTTTGGAAAATAAATTTTCTGTAATTGTAGGTTTTGTTCAAGATGCACATGGTAGTCCTAATTTGACAATGGTTTGTTAAGTGGATGATGGCTTCTCATCAGCAAAAGATGGGCCGCAGGCACATAGTACAGTGCTAGTAAAGTTGCGCCCCCCAATCCCCCCGCTAAGGCGATCGCCAAGGGAGGCCAAAATCCAGTTTCATCCAACAGCAGTGGAGTGAAGCCAATAATGGTGGTAAAGGTGGTAGCAAGGACATGACGGGTGGCTTTCAAGACAACGGTGGAGGTGGCTTGGGCATGGCCCACGCGAGCTAAGGGGTTTTCCTGCAACGCAGCCAGAACCACAATGGAATCGTTAATAGCTAAGCCGATTAAGCCCAACGTTCCTAAAATGGCGGTAAAGCCAAAAAGTGCTTGGAACAGCCACAGGGCAAGGGCGGCTAAACCCACTGACCATAGGGCTACCGAGCCAATCAGGGCGGCTAAGCGGAAGGAATTGAAGGATAGGATTAACGTCGCAGCCATGGTCACCACTAAAATTCCTACCAAGCCCAAAAGATTAGCCACCGCTGTCCCCTGGGCATCGGCTTCGCCGCCATAAGCTAGGTCGTACCCTGGCGGTAACAAGAAATTTTGAGCTTGCAGTTGTTCCTGCAATTGCGCCAAAGTATTAGAAGGTAAAGCTCCAGCGGTTAAAAAGCCTTGCACGGTATTAATCCGTTTACCGTTATAGCGATTAATTTGCGCCACGCCTGGCACTAGCGTCATATCGGCGATCGCCACCAGGGGGAGCAGTTCACCACTAGGGGTGAGCAAATCCAGGGAACGAATCTGATCAAGATCTTGACGGGTAGAAGAATTGACCCGGACACGAACCGGCAAATCCTCGGTAGCTTCCAAAACAGATCCCCCGGTTACCCCTTCTAGCGTGGCCTGTAATTGATTGGCGATCGCCTGGTGATCTAACCCCACCAAACGGGCTTGGACTTCATCCACCTGTAACGCGAGTTTCGGCAAAGCTTCCGAGAGATTCGCTTGGGTGTGAATCACATTTTCTATCGTGCTTAGTTCTCGCCGTAACTGATCGCCGAGTAACCTCAATTCCCGTAAATTTGACCCGGATAACCGCAATTCAATGGGAGCGGCCAGGGGCGGGCCCTGTTCTAACTGTCGCACCAGTACCTGCGCTTCGGGAAAAGCTTGGGTTAGGGCCTGTTGAAGGTTTTGGATAAGGTTGCGGAGATTTTCCTTAGAGCGGAGTTGGACAATACCTTGGGCATAGTTGGCCGCATTTTCTCGGTCGGGAATAACGTTATAAAAAAAGGCGGGGGCGCTTTCCCCCAGAAACCAGTGAACATCAGCTACATCAGGATATTCCAGGATTAAGTCCCGGGCCTGTTGAACTTGGGCTTGGGTAGCATTAATGGCAGTGGCGGCGGGTAACGTCCATTGGATTTGAAACTGGTCGCGGTTGGTGGGGGGAAAAAATTGCTGCTCTAGCTGGGCAAATTGCCAAAATCCCCCTAGAGGTAAAACTAAACAGAGACCAATGGTTAACCAGGGTCGTCGAAAAAGCCCCTCCAAGCTCCAACGGTAAGCACGGGCCAAAGCGGCATGGCTCACCCCGGTTTGTAGCCATGGGTAGCGCTGAAAGGGTTGCCACGGTGCCATTTTGCCGGCAAAGGTGACAATCACTGTGAGGGATAACAGTAGGGAACTGACCAGGGCGAGGATGACGGTTGCCCCGATCGCCCCGATAAATTCCCCTGTGGCACCGGGGGAAAAGGCAATGGGCACAAAGGCCAAGACTGTGGTTAATGTGGAAGCCAGAAGAGGAATCCAGAGGTGTTGCACTGTGTCGGCAACAGCTTTTTCCGGTGGCATCCCCTGCTGGAGATGGTGCTGTACTTCATCTACCACCACAATGGCGTTATCAATCAATAACCCCAAGGCAATGATCAAGCCAGTGACAGACATTTGGTGTAGGGGGATGTTCAACGCCCCCATGGCCCCAAACACCATCAACGTAGCTAGGGGTAACGCCGTTCCCACCACCAAGGCCGCTTTCAGTCCCAACATTGCCAGTGACACGACAATCACTAACCCGGAACTGACCAGCAAGTTTTGCCAGACCCCATTGAGCCGTTGCTGTACATACTGGCTTTGGTCTAACACCACCGTCAGCCCCAGCCCTGCTCCCAGATCCTGTTCAAAGGACGTTAACACCACCTGGGCCTGCTTGGCCCATTGATCCACCCGGACAGAAGATTCCACCGTAGCCGCAATGGCGATCGCCGGTTTGCCACCAATCAAGGCCAAGGAGGAGGGAGGAGCTTGTACCCCTTTACTGACTTGGGCGATGTGACCCAACCGTTGGCTTTCGCCGCTAGTAGCAACTTTGATCGGAATTTGGCGAATTTGCTCTAGGGTCTGCAAATTACTATCGATTTCAATTAATAAATCGGTTTGGGGGCTACGTAGTTGCCCAGCGGACACCTTGGCATCACTGGCAGCAATTTGCTGGGCTAAGGCCCTGGGAGTCAGGCCTAAACGAACCAGATCCGCCGGTTGTATTTCTACTTGAATTTCTTCCGGCACATCCCCCACCATTTCCACTTGCTTTGTCCCCGGTAACTCCCGGAGTTGCTGCACTAGGCGATCACCGACCCGTTGAAGAAGATTAAAATTGGCGGGTCTGTCCAGTTCCCAGGTCAAGCCCACAATTAAGGCATTGGCAACGGGGTCACCCGCCTCGTATTCTGGTTCACTGGCGTCAGACGGCAGCAAGGGCACCACATCGTTTAACTCGCTACGCACCTTTGACCAGACTGGGTCAACATTTTGAATGGCCTCGTCCAATTCAATTTCAATGATGGATAAGCCTCGACTCGACGTAGATTCGATGACGGAAATTTCTTCAAGTTCCAGGAGCTTATCTTCAATTTTTTCGGTAATCAGCGCTTCCACCCGTTCCGGGGTTGCACCGGGCAAACTGGTGGTAACGGTACCAAAACGCTGTACCAGTTCCGGGTCTTCCATGCGGGGCAGGGTAAACAAAGCAGTAACGCCCCATACCAGCACCAGAATCAGGGTCAATAGTAACAGCCGGCCATTGCGATAAAAAAGACTAAACATGGGCATTTTTCCTACTGCACCGTTACTGTTTGCCCCGTCACCAGGCGATGACTACCACTGCTAATCAGGCGATCGCCAGGTTGTAATAGCCCCCGCACCAAACTGAGATCACCTTGGGTGTGGAGCACTTCTACATCTTGGCGAGACACAATGTACTGATGGGGTTGGGGCTGTTTTGGTCCCAAAACATAGACCGACCATAAACCCTGTTCCCCCGGCACCAAGGCAGTGGAAGTAACCCAAAATCCCTCTAAAGGCTGGGTTTCAGTAACGTCTAACTGGGCCGTTTCCCCTGCCTGCAGTCGGGTTGGGGCATCGTTTAACTGCAGAATGGCGGTGGTGGTGCGGGTACTACTATTGAGCGCAGGCAAGAGAGCTGTTACCGTACCGCTGTAACCTTGACCCCGGACGTTAACTGAATAGGTTTGTCCTGCCCGCATTTGGCCGGACAAATTGGGGGGAATACCAATGTGAGCTTCCGGCATGCCCGCCGCCACTAAACGAAACACTGGACTGCCCGCCCCCACCACCATGCCCGGATCAACCAGGCGATCGCCAATGGTGCCAGAGAAGGGCGCTAGAAGTTGCGCTTTAGAGATTTGAATCTCAATTTGGCGAATTTGTGCGTCTAACCCTTGAATACGAGCCTGTTGGCCGGCGATCGGTTCGGGACGGCTACCGTTATTGAGTTTGTCTAAATTGCTTTGGGCGATTTCTAAACGACGTTTGAGGGAAGCCTCTGCCACTCGTTCCTCATCCAACTGCTCCAAAGAAATTGCCCCTTCCGCATAAAGCTGTTCCCGTCTTTGGGTTTTCAAGCTTGCCAAGGTCAACTGTTCTTCTAATTCTGCCACTGCCCCCTGCCCCGCCGCAATATCTTCCCAACGGGAGCCATTGTTCAACTCTGCCAATCCCGCTTGTAGTTCTAAGCGCTGGGCTTCTAATTCTGCTTTTTGCGCTTTTAACGTCCGAGTATCTAGCCGCGCTAAAGGTTGACCCTCCATGACTTCCGCCCCTTTATCCACCAGCAACTCCGCCAAAGTTCCCCCCTGTTCAAACCCTAAGTCGCTTTGCTTGCGGGGAACAATTTCGCCAGTGTAGGTGCGTTTTACCTGATAACCCCTAACCGGCTCAACGGGACTCACCGTAACGGGCAAAGGCGCTTTTTCGCTTACCGCCGAGGCCATGGCCGTGACATTGGAGGTACTTTGTTGTTGCCCCAACCACCACCAGCCCACTCCCCCCGCAGCTATGGCGATCGCCACCCAGAGAAGTAACCGCCGCCAACGTCCGCCGGTATTTCTCTGCTGAGACGGTTCGGCGATCATGAACGGAGTTGTTTCAACAATCACTGTCGGAGATGGGACAAGGGAAGCGGTAACACGGGGATCAACAGTCATACAAAACTCTTTTTTAACAACAAAGTTTAGACAATTTGTTGAGTAGCTGCCGTCAGTCTATACTCAACTAATTGGATATGTCAATCGCCCGCTCTGGGTTTTTTATTGCTATGGCCCTTGCCCACACCATCCTGTCGATTTTGATTGAGTTGCCCGCCAGTGGTTACGACATTGGCAAACGTTTTGAAGACGGTATCAGTTGTTTTTGGCAAGCTAGTCAACAACAGATTTATCGAGAACTAGGCAAAATGGAAGGGGCTGGTTGGGTGTCTAAGCATACGGTGCCCCAGAAGGGAAAACCGGATAAAAAAATTTATTCGATCACCCCAGAAGGCAAGCAGATTTTATTGCACTGGTGTTTACAGCCGACGGAACCAACGCCGATTCGGGAGGATTTATTGGTCCGAATTATGGATTTTCCCTATGTGAAATCTGACGTTATTCTGGGGGAGATCCAACGACGTAAGCTTTTACACCAACAGCATTTGCAACATTTTCGGGAAAAGCAGGCGCATTATCTAGAGCATGGGCAGTTTAAGGATGATCCCCCTTCAGCCCGAGATCGGTACCGCTATCTAACCTTGTTACGGGGAATTCGTTTTGAGGAGAGTTGGGTGGATTGGTGTGATGAGGTGCTTGAAGCATTAGGCAGTTGAAGCCTTTTCTGGCGATCGCCACGAGGCATTCTCTTGATTCATCCAACAAACAAAGTTAATCAAGGTTTTGATCTTGGGGAAGGCAGCCAAGATATCGGCATGTTCATTGTTTCGTCATACTTTTCATCACACCGCCCATGATTCGCACCCGCGCCCATCTTGGCAAAGGTACAAGGGAATAAGTGAGGAGTTTTGATAAAAATCCCGGCAGCACTGTGGACTTTCGCCCCAATGCCTTCAAAGTCCCTTCGGCAACCTCGCCAGCACTGAGAGCTTTTCCCATCTTCATCCCGGCGCGATCGCTAAAACCGCTGTTAGTGGGGCCTGGGGCAGAGGCAATGACGTCAACACCAATAGGTGCAAGTTCCACATACAGGGCTTCAGCCAGTGTTTGCACATAAGCCTTGGTCGCTGCGTAGTGAGCGGCAAATGGTGTTCCCTGAAACCCCACGATCGAACTCATCAATACGATGCCGCCTCGTCGTTGCTTGGCAAACCGCTGGGAAAAGTGCCAGGTTAGCCCCAAGAGTGATCGGCAGTTAACATTTAACATCTCCATCTCTTGTTTCAGTTGAGCATTGAGAAACGCCCCCGATGTCCCAAAACCGGCCGCTGCTACCAGTAAACCGACATCTAAATCGTGAGTTTGTGCCGCAAGGATTTCCATGCTCGTCTCCACCGATAAATCCTGAATCACCAAGCGCACCTCAATCCCATAGCGATCGCTTAAATCCTGAGCCATCTGCTTTAAAATCGTTTGCCTCCGCGCCACCAAAACAAGATTCAATTCCGACTGAGCCAACCTCAGTGCCATTTCTCGACCAATGCCGGAGGATGCGCCTGTGACGACAGCCTAAGGACCATATCGGGTCTTTAGTCGCTTTTGCAAATTTCCCATGCTAACTCATGTTTTTGTGTTCAATTTTTTGAGTACAAGAACTAAGATATACTCAGATCACGAAATCCGTCAAGCGATTTTTAGTCCCATTTTTTCTAGAACTGGCATTTATGGCTCTCAAACATACGATCCTGGCATTTCTATCGCGACAACCCCTGAGTGGCTATGAAGTCGCAAAAGAATTTGCTGAAGGATTTGGGGGTTGCTTTTGGAAGGCGAGTCAGCAACAGGTGTATGCCGAACTGAGCAAATTAGAGAAACAAGATCGCGTCATCTATGAGGCGATTCCCCAGCCCGGACGCTTAGATAAAAAAATCTATTCCATCACTGCCAAAGGGCAAGAAGAACTGATTGACTGGTTAACCCAACCCACGGAACCCACTGCCATCCGTGAGGATCTGGGTGTTATAGGATTAGCGGGGCATCTCGTGCCTAGTCAGATGGTTGTTCGCGAAATTGAACGCAGACAAAAACTGCATCGCGAAATGGCGCAGCATTTGAAAAAAATGGACGAACACTTTGCCAAAAATTTGGATTTGCTCGAACTTAAAGATCTGTATATGCACCTCGTCATCCGTCGGGCAATTCGCTATCAAGAGGACTGGGTAGCATGGTGTGATGAATCACTTAAGGCAATCAATCGGGTTGTGGATAATTTGGAAGATTAGAATTCAAAACGAGTGGGCGATGCTGCTATGAATTTAGCTCTAGTTTTCTCTCCCGGTTTAACCCGCAAACAATCTTCACGAAACTGTAACTTCATAAGAGTAAATCCAGCGTTAAGCGATCGCCAACTAACTCTTACTTACCCTGTCTTTGTTAATCCCAACGGCGTTCGGCATTGCCATTTGACTAGACCCTAGCTTCATTGGCACAACCCGTAGCGGATCTCTGCGAGATCGCCTATTGTTAAAGTGATTTAAAGGGATGATGGCTTGAAAGTATTGATGAAATTTCTCTTTCCTTGGCGTCGGCGTAAATCTCATGGATTAAAGCCAGCTCCTTATGCAAATCCAATCCGCCACCTGCGTCCAATTCGGTCAGGGAATTCCAGGCATAGAGAGTCCCAGGCAATGAAGACAGATTTATATCATTGGTTACTGGTACTTTCCTGGCCAAAATTTTTGGCGATTATCGGCCTTTTTTATTTTGGTTTAAATGTCTTTTTTGCTCTAATTTTTTTCTTAATTGGAGGCGGTATTGCTAATGCTCAACCGGGATCATTTTTAGATCTATTTTTTTTTAGTATTCAAACTCTTTCAACGGTGGGATATGGTGCTATGTATCCCAAAACTGTGCCCGCTCAAATCGTCGTCAGTGTGGAAATTTTTGTTGGACTGATCAGCCTGGCTATTTTAACGGGATTAATGTTTTCACGTTTTGCTAAACCCACCTCCAGGGTATTATTTAGTGAAGTCGCTGTGGTCTGCCCCTTTGAAAATATTCCAACATTAATGTTTCGCACTGCTAATCAACGGGATAATCGTATTTTAGAAGCCCAAATTAGAGTCAGTTTAGTTCGGGATGAGCAAAGCCAAGAAGGACATAAAATGCGCCGTTTTTATGATTTAAACTTACTACGCTCCCACACTCCAGTTTTCGGTTTGAGTTGGTTAGTTATGCATCCTATAGACAGTAATAGTCCACTTTATGGGATTTTGGAAACAAAGAATGAACAACTAAGGTTAGAACTTTGGATTAGTTTCACTGGCTTAGATGAAAGTTTTTCCCAAACCATTCACAGTCGTTACGTCTATGAGGGGACAGATATTCATTGGCAGCATCGTTTTGTGGATATTTTTCATCAAACCCCAGAAGGTCAATGGTTTATCAACATGGACAATTTTCATCTAACGGAACCTTATCGCCAGTAAACCCCTAGTAAAATTTGGCGATCGCCGGAGGAATTCTCGGAGTTAGCTTAACGAAAACAAACATTTCAGAAAAATGGTCCAGTTATCCAGCAGAATAGCGAAGGATAACAAGTTAAATGGCATAATTAATAAAACAATTAGTGTGAGCAATTGCAACGGGGCAAAAATTAAGGCCTCTATTCCCACTTTGTTCAATAATATTACTAAGGTATTGTTGATTTTTATTTTTGATATTGGATCAGAGCTTTCGGTGTTTAATTTAAAACCTTAACGTAAAAATTTATTATCTAAATGTTTACTTCTATACGCCGGCTATTTGACCAGTTTTGGAATAAATCTAGAACAGTTAAGAATGAACCCCTAAACAAGGTCAGCTTAATTGTAATTATTTTTATTGACATTTTTATTCTTGTCAATGTTTTTACCGGCATAGAAGACATTGGCCAATGGTATCTTCAACCAAATTTAGTCTATCCTTGCCACGCTGCTTGGCAAAATTATCAAACCCAAACAACTGCTGGCAAAAATTTTCAAATTATTCAGGAAGCTATTGCCACTGACCCTATCGAGCAATACAATTTAGAGCAAAATTTTAGAGAGTCAGAAAATGGGCATCTTGGGCAAGTTAGTGAAGTCTGTTTAACCTATGCCCAATATCACGATAAAATTCAAACCACCGATAATCAAAATCTTATTATTAAGATTAATCAGACCGTAGCTCAAATTAATGATCTTGAAGAATCCAATAATACCATCCGCTCCCAGTATGACTCGACATTATTAGAAAAAATTGCTGGTCAAAGGAAGGAAAATTCAATTAATCAAACCCCTCCAGAAAAAGCCAAGCAACAATTAAATCAAAATATTGCTAAAATTGCCAGTTTAAAGCAGGAAATTACCCGCCTAGAACAACAACTTTTGGTAAAACCAGAAAGCGTCAATTTTCTTAATTTTATTAATCAAAAAGAGGTCTGGGAGGACTTAAATCAGAGTTATCTCAATGCGATATTTTGGTATCCGACTATTCGGTTTCTTTTCCAAAGTCTATTTTTAATACCTTTAATTGTAACTGCCCTTTGGGTTCATAGTTTTGCAGTCAAAAAAGGCTATGGATTAGTGGCTTTGATTAGCTGGCACTTGCTAGTTATTTTTCTTATTCCCCTAATTTTAAAGGTCTTTGAATTTTTACAATTTGGTCTTATTTTTGATCTCGTCTTCAATTTTATTGAAGCTGTTTTTGGTGGATTAATTTTTGCCATTAGTTATCTATATATTTTGTTTATTCCTTTGGTGGGATTTGGCGTTATTAAATTTTTCCAAAGATTTGTTTTTAATCCTAAAGGTCAAGCAGCTAAACGGTTTCAAAAATCCAGTTGTGTAAAATGTGCGAAGCGAATTCGCCCCCAGGATTCCCATTGTCCCCACTGTGGTTATTATCAATATGTTGAATGCCTAAGTTGTCATGCTCTTACCTATCAACATTTACCCCACTGTAAAGAATGTGGTGCTCCCCAACGGCAGAGTGAATAATCTTCAAGTCTAGTTGATGAAAAATGACTGTAGTAAAAATAATGACACATTAAAATTGGCAATAGTTTACATCGCAATCGTTAATCACTCGTGTGGTAATGAAGCTGTTGTAAGTTTGGTTTGATGGTACAGCATTTTTTGAATTTTCAAACAAACCTGACCGCTTAAAGAGAAGCCATTTATCTTGCTTTCAGCAAATAAAAATTAATCTTAGTCAACAACTTCGCTTGGGGATTGCTAATCATGTCGAAAAGAGACTGATAATCCTTATCTGCAGCAGCATAAGCAGAGGCAATATCTACCATTGCTAAGGACTGGAATTCAGAGTCAGTGATGTCATTGACTATGGCAATGGCTTGGTCATAGTTGCCTAAACTAGCATAGGTAGAGGCAATATCTTTCATCAGTGTGGATTGCAAATTAAGCTCAGTCAGGGTCAAATCCTTCATTTCTGTGGATGAAACAATTAGTAAAATTATCGCTTTAAGGTTACTTCCATATTTTTGAGCAGAACATCATCTGGTTGAGATGCTATCCACCAAATTAAGGTAAAACCAAAAACAAATGCTAACCATGTAATAGCAAAAGCTAAGACAAATTTTACTGAGCGATGAATCCCAAATGAAAGAGTAGATGTTGCAGGATTTTTTGGATTGTATCGAACCTTTACTGATGAAGCATGCTCTAATTTATTGAGAATATCTTGGTGTGCCTGTCTGCCGCTACTGGAAGCATATCCAAATGCCAATCTGGAACTGGTATATGTCCGGCCCATGACAGAATAACGATACTCCACCTCTACCCCATAAGTTGTGCCATCGCTGTCTGAGTTCTCGCGAAGAGACAGATTGGTAATTGTGCCGGTTACAGATGGCCAATTAGATGCTTCGACTGATTGCTTGGCAGAGTTGATACCAGACCAAAGCAGACCAAACCCAACAGCGTAAAAGATGCTGATAAATAGAGAGAAAAAGAGCTTATCCATAACAGTTAATATTACAAAGGGGGTGTACAAGCTAACATCATTAGACTCCTCCAACCTCTGCTGATTTTTTTGCTTCCACTCAGGGGGCCTCTGGTCAGGGTCAAACCTTGGGCCTGAACTAGTTAGCCTTTGTCCAGCAGGGGTGGGGAGGCAGTAAAAATGGAAGGGACTACGACAATAAAGAGCTGGAACCATATCTTTATTGTCGTCTTTCTGATTTTAAAGTTTATCCCCCCAGTTGAGTTGAAAGTCCTCTTTATTTTGATTAGGAGCCAGGATGATAGCTAAAACCGATTTACAATCTCTCTTGTCAGCTCCCACAATGACTACTGCCGAAGCATTGTCTGTTTATGATTCCTTGGAACCTGTGAATTTGGCTTTTATGACAGGGCGTTGGCAGGGCAAGGGAATTTCCACTAATCATCCTATGGATGGCATATTGGAAATGATTTGTTGGTATGGTAAGGAGTTTATTGATTCAGAAACTGTTCATCCTTTGTTGTTTCAAAATACCGAGGGAGAAATTTTCAAACTGAAGCCAGATCCCACCGTAATGGCACTCTCCCTAAATTTTCATATCAATCGTTATCCATGGGTAGCTCCGGGTCTGCGTTGGTTTAATCGTTTCTTTAAAACTGAAGTTAGCCAAGCACGTTTGCGAATGATGGAAAATCGTGGTGTAGTTACCGCCACTATGATTTACGATTATTTACCAATTAATGATTCTTTTAAGAAAATTGACGATAATTCCGTATTTGGTTTGATGGATTATAAGCTCATCCCCCAGCCTTTTTTCTTTTTGTTACAACGGTCTGTTCTTCAAGCCTGATAAAATTCCCCCCCACTTTTTTGGCGATCGCCTACATCCTCAATGCACGATGGTAATCCACGATGCTATCAAATATACATCCCACAGAAAGCTGGGCGGACTTTGTTTCTCATCAGTGATCAAAAACATGATCATGATGAGCACCAGCCACTACATTGCAACTAATGCCAGAGTCTCCCAATGTTTTCAAAAACGCTGCGGTAAACCCAGCAGCTTACATATTGGGGCTTATGACCATGGTTATCCAAGCACATCGAAAAAGTATTGGTAAATTGTTTTGCAAATATTTCACTCACAACAAGCAACAAATCTCTTGAATAGTACACAGGAACGATTTGATGATTTGATTTTTAAAAATTCATAGATTACCAAGGCAAAATTTCTCCATTAGAATGCTAAAATGTTCCCGTATTTTCTAGATTTAATTGCTCAATACGACTAAGTAGTCCTTTAACAGATTCTTCGGGTGTAATTCCCTGTGTATTAAAATTTGTCATACGAGTCTTGACTAAGCCAGGATGAAGAATCGCCACCGCAATCTGACGATGTTTTAAGTCAATAGATAAAGATTTACCTGCCATTGAAAGTGCAACTTTTGACATTCGATAACCATAGGAATCACCTGAAGTATTATCTTCAATTGACCCCATGCGACTAGTCATGATAATAATCTTAGAACCTGCTTTTAAATTAGGTACTAGCGCACGGGTTAATCTTAAAGGAGCAAGGGCATTCACTTCAAATTGCCGACGAATACTATCAATATTTAAATTGTCTAACCCAAAGCTTTCTGCAATACCAGCGTTATTAATCAAAACATCAATCGATTGGCCATCAAGTCGCTCCACTAAGCCGGCAATATCTGTTTCTGAGGTAAGCTCAACATCTGTTTCGACTGACACTTCCAAATTATTTAATTCGTCCGAAGTCGAGCGACAGACAGCAATGACGTGATCCCCTCGCTTTTTTAGTTGACGACAATATTCTAAACCGATGCCTCGATTTGCCCCTGTGACTAAGTAAGTACTCATTTTTTCTAATAGTGAACAATAGTAAATTAAATAAATCCGAAAAACACAAATATAATCAGCCGTTAACTCTTTTGATTGGCTGAAAGAAAATAACTTATCGGAAGCAACATTTTTGTTAAACTCAACTTTATCCATTCAGGAAGCATAGCAAAGTAAATGAAATTAGATAGGGAATAACTGGGCAGAAACTTTCATTATATGGGTCTTGATGACAGATGTCGAAAAGATCTGGAATTACCATAATCGTTACCTGAACAAGGCTAAAGTGTCCACCTCAGATCTCTCTGTCGATAAGTCAGCGCCTCGGCACAAACTTCATTAAAATTAGGGGCTGCCCCGTCGCATTGTGGTGAGAACTGCTCACTGGAACAAAACCGTAGCGGCTGTAGAATCGTCGCCCGATCTCGTTCTGCTCAAACACTTCCACGTTCAGAGCGCCTCGGAGTTGTACTGCATGATCCATCAGCGATCGCCCCACTCCTTTGTCCTGCATTTCTGGATCCACAAAGAATCCGCCGACGGTTTGCCCTAGCAGGGAAATGAAGCCCACCACTTCTCCCTGATGTTCGTAAACCCAGGTTTCGGCCATTGGCAGATAAAGATCGACAATGTCGGATCGCTCTTGCTGGAAGTAGTTGGCTGGTAGGAAACAATGGGCGATCGCCGCTGCTCGATACCACACCGTCAGCAGTGCAGCCTGATCAACTTCCTGATAAAGGCGAATCTTCATGGACTATAGAGCGTTAAATCTGATTGGTAGCCATTTCTTGTCCTAGTTAGCCCAAGGGTAAGCGATTAAGCTCTTCTCGATGCTGCCGCCACCGTGGGTAAAAAGTATCTATCAATCCCCAGAAGCGGTCATTATGCCTATGTTCCAGCAAGTGGGTCATTTCATGGACTACCACGTACTCCAAGCACGCTAGCGGCTTTTTTGCTAACTCTAGGTTGAGCCAAATACGCTGAGCTCTAGAGTTACAGGTACCCCAGCGGGTCTTCATACGTTTAACGCCAAACTCACGCACCTCAACCCCCATAATAGGTTCGTACTTGGCGATAAGGGCTGGAATGATTAACTTCAACTGTTGGCGGTACCATTCACTGATTAGGTGGTGGCGCTTGTTCTGGGAAGTATGGGGACGAACGTAAAGCTTTAGAATCTGGGGAGTCAAGTTGACCTCCGGTGGACCTTGGTGTTCTATGACCTTCAATAGGTAGCTTTGTCCGCAGAAGAAGTGGTTTTCTCCGTTAATGTATTGCCTAGGTGCTTCTCTGTCTCGGGCTAGTATTTTCTGCCGTTGTCGCTTGATCCAACTCAGTTTGGAAAAAACAAAAGCACGAACAATATCTGGGTTCATGGTCAAGGGGGCTGACACCCGCACCTCACCGTCGGGGGGGTGTACGGTTAGACGAACGTTTTTGATGGGTTTGTAGATGATGACAATGCCCAGATCCTCCAGTTCCAGAAATGTCTTTTTAGTATTCACATTTTTTCTTGGCGACATTAAAAACGATCCCGTCACAGACTTCAAGGTTGCTTATCGAGGCGGTATTGAAACAGCGTTACAACTCAATTTTGGGTTACAGGCTCAGGCTTGGCAACAGAATCACAAATCTATCAGCACCCCCTGCTTACAAACATTTGTATTTAATGCCAAATTGAGATGCTCCCGTCTGTCATACTGCCTATCTGAAAAATGGGTTTAAAACGCCGTCCTTCAGGAAGGCTTTAATTGGCAGGTGCAAGTTTTACATACAAAATATCTTGTGTAAGCTAAAATTTAAGTATGTTAACTATGACCTACGCCTACAAGCTGAAACCAACTCCACAACAAGTGTTAGACATAGAGGAAAACCTCAATGTCTGTCGCAAGGTGTGGAACTATGCCCTGCGGGAACGCAAGGATTGGTGTGCTTCTCGTAAGTCTCCGGTTAATGCTTGCTCGATTCGAGGTGAATATATCCTCTCTGCCGACGAGCCCTTTCCTGATTACCATATCCAAGCAAAACGCTTGACAGAGGCAAGAAAACACATTCCTGAATTAGCTAACACCCATTCCCAAATACTTCAACAAACCTTGAGGCAGTTGGATCGGGCTTGGGATGATATGCACAAAAGAGGTTTTGGTTTTCCTCGCTTTAAAAAGCGGCACAATCTGCGTTCATTTGTCTTCCCTCAGTTAGGGAAAAATCCGGTGTCCGCAGAAGGGATCAAACTTCCGAAAATTGGCATAGTGGGGTGGCACTATTCCCGTCCTATTCCAGATGGGTTTATGGCGAAACAAGCGAGGGTAGTGAGAAAAGCATCGGGCTATTTTGTCATGCTTACCTTGCAATCAAATGTGAGTGTTCCAAAAGTTTCTTTTCATGGTCATCCGATTGGGATTGATGTGGGCTTGGAATATTTCCTCTCCACATCCGACGGTGTACAGGTAAAACGTCCCCGTTTCTTCGGTGAACTTCAACGTCAGCTTGAATTGCTACAACGAAGGCTCAAAACGAAACAAAGGGGGAGTGCCAATGAGGCTAAACTCCGTCGCAAAATAGCAAGACTTCATGAAAGAATTGCTGATACCCGTAAGGATTGGCATTTTAAGTTAGCTCACCAGTTGTGTGACCAGGGAGACTCCATTTTTGTAGAAGATTTAGACTTCCGCATCATGGCTAAAGGAATGCTAGGAAAGCACACTCTCGATGCTGGACTGGGACAATTTGTTAATCAGATTTTGCCTTGGGTCTGTTTTCAAAGAGGAGTCTTTTACGGCAAGGTAGACCCCAAAGGGACAAGTCAACAATGTCCTGATTGTGGGGCTAGGGTCTCAAAGGACTTGAGTGTGAGAATACACCACTGTCCTGAATGTGGCTCGATTAAACCAAGGGATATTGCCGCCGCCCAAGTAATTTGTACCCGTGGGCAACGGGGAATAGAAAATGTCTGTGGAGTTGAGGTGACGGGGATTCTGGTAACAGGGTCTAGTCAACTGGCTATGAAGCAGAAAACCTAGATTGTGAGGTCTAGGAATCCCCCGGCTTTAGCCGGGTTGGAGGATGTCAACTGCTGTCTCACACTGATCTGCTAGTCGCCATAACGCTATTACTGATTAGTGTCTATGCTTATTCTTCATAGTTAAATTTTTTGTCATATATGGCCTTATTTACCATTAAATTTGTCGTGTCTAACTTCCGATTTCTAATATTAATTATTAAATTATGAAACGGGTTATTCAATTATTTCCTTGGCGACGGACATTTATTCAACGAACACCAGGACTGGAACATTTTTCCCGTTCTCTTGACGGAGATACCATTATTCGTTTGCACCTTGATTCACCAACGGACTTATTGATGCCTTTTGAGCGTTTCCCAACAAATTATAATTATGATGAAATAAACTCCTTGGTGTTTAATCTTGATAAGGACCTTGTTAACTATCTTTTTAGCTGCCTAACAGAATTTGAAAATGATGAGTTTATTCTCCAGTTTACTCTCGCCGAGCAATCTCCTCCTGAAACAAATTTTTCTGAAAAAATTTTATGTATTGTCATTCATCGTTATTTTTCTTATCTAGAAAATATTCGCTGGCAAAACCTACAACAACTAGCCCGTGACGCTATTTTACTCGGATTTGCTGGGACAGGAACTTTAGCTCTATCTATTTTATTAGAATCACAGACTGTACCCCAAGATATCAAAATTGCTTTTTCCTTGGTTAATCAAGGCGTGACTGTATTTAGCTGGCTCACAATTTGGGAAGCCTTAGCCAATGCTCTGTGGAATTGGCGTCCTTTATATCAGCAAATGAAGATCTGTCAAAGATTGCAAAATGCTCGTTGTGAACTCAAAAATGCGTAAAATAAGGAAGACAGGCATGAGGTTGATAATCTAAAATCTAATTAAAATCGTTAGTATCATTCTTTAATAAAACCTAGTTTTGCCCATCTTTAATTTATATATTATTCAATAATAATGACTTTATCTCCTGATTTGATGCCGATTAATACTGAATCACAAACTCTTATTTCCTCAACAGACCTTGACTGGACAAGCAAGGAGTCAATTCTGACCCGAGCTTATCTGATTGGCGAACGCATTGCCATCAAAAACATTGAAGTGCAAGACCCCCTAGCTACTAATCCTCTAATCCTTCGGACTGGGACAGATGGATGTGCCGTTTTGTTGCGCTACGGTGTTGTGGTGATATTTAATTGTACTGAGTCGGAAGAATTAGAATTTCTACATCAAATTAATCCTCATGTTCAAGAATCTTTTCCCGAAAAACTTTTAGAAGTCTTGCCAATGATTATCCGTCCAAATGTTAAAGAACGGCTAGAATCTGGATATTTGTCACTCCAAGAATGCACCACAGAACGTTTGCAAATTATTGCTGAGGCATTAGGAAAAAGTATTGTTTTAGATTATTATGAGCGCGAAGTTTCTAACTTATTTGACAAAATTAAACCTTTCACAACAGCCATTCAAGGTAAAAATCCCCGTCCTCCAAAAGAAAAAGAATTATTGGGCTATATTGGTGGTTTATTGTTAATTGAGCAAAAAGTTTTTGGTATTGTTGAAGTGGGAGAAAAACCTGATCCTATTTGGGATTTTCCCGAGTTAGACCGTCTCTACTTACGCCTAGAAGATGAATACGAGTTGCGAGAACGTTGGCTAGCGTTGGAAAAAAAACTAACCTTAATTAGTAGAACAATGGAAACAGCCCTAGCAATTCTACAAAGAGATAGTAGTCATAGAGTTGAATGGTATATTGTTATTTTGATTGTAATTGAAATTATTCTAGCTGTCTATAGCTTGCTTAACTAAAGCTTTGAAACATTGCTCAGTGGAACTGAACAAATTTTGTATACAAAAGAAAAATAACCACAAAGATTAAAAAATTCAACTTTCTTTAAAGCTTTCTTAATTTGTCCACTAATGCTCTGTCAACTCTGTTTAACTGCTGAGTTGATTATTGGGGATGCCGTTTAAATTAATTGTGAAATGTAACGATATTTACCAATCTAAGTAGGGAATTTTAGCGAAGGGAATAGACCCCAGTAACTTTTACTAGGAGTTTCTAAGCTGGCGATCTTTCCCTAATCTTGACTAATGTGGAGGTCAACTTTTTGCTGTTTCTGCTGCCATGGGCAATTGCTGATTATTGATCGCCTATGAAAGGATTGAGCAAACAAACCCCAGTGCCAACAAAGTCTTTAACATTATGGCTAACTAGGGTCAGTCCATAACTGAGAGCAGTAGCAGCAATTTTTTTATCTAGGGCGTTATGGGGATTAGGGACTCCTAATTTTCCCCAAATCTGAGCTTCAAAGATGGTGAAATCTAGGATCTGGTCAGCGTAATCTGCAATTACAATTTCCAACCACTCCTCCAGTAAATTAGCTTGTTGATTATTCCCTCGATGCCTGATTAATTCCACACGCCGCCGCAATTCTCCAATGGTAATCATACTCAAATAGAGATGCTGAGCTTGCTGAAAAAATGCTAGTACGCCGGGGTCATCCCTATCTTGCTTCCGTAGCTCACTAATAACGTTGGTATCAATCAAATATTTGACTGGCTCTGTCATCCTGTATTCGCTCAAAATCTGAGTCATTGCCCACATCCGGAATCTGGCGAAGCACTTCCGCAAAGGGCTTTCGAGGAGGTTGCAATAGGGCCTGCTCTAGGATTCTGCGGTGCTCTGCTTCGCCACTGATGCCATGTTGCCCCGCCCGCTTTTTCAGGGCTACCACCACTGCCTCATCAATATTGCGGACAATTAAATTAGCCATCCACTACCCCCAGCTCACAACAAACTCTTGCTTTTGGTCATCACCCAGATGATAGCTTTTTAACCGAGTGGTAATATTCCATTAAATGTTGGGGAGCATAAAACGGGCTAGATCTCCTAACCCAGAACGAAAAGATCGCCAATTCAACGTCGAAGCAATTTAGATTACCCTAGAGGAGAAGTCCTTCTCCTTTTACACCATGGCAACCTTTGAAGTAGATCCAGTCAAAATCCTGGAGAAGATAGATTCCCGCTTAGAACGGTTGGAAGCTGGTCAAGCTGAAATGAAAACGGCGATCGCCACCATTGACTAGAAGGTGACCGACACAGGCAAACGCCTTGACTCCATTGAAACCAGAGTCGGCAGTCTGACAGGCTGGATTATTGGCATCCTCTTTGCCCTAGTGGGGGGATTGCTGGGATTACTGGGCAAAGTGACTTTTTTCCCAATCTTTGAAGATGAATCGCAATACAGTACAAATTACACTCTTGAGAATCGTCTGTAATCTTCATATTTGACTTTTTAGGTTAACTAATCATTTTCTTCAGCAAAGCCCCGTATCAGACGACTTGGGACATGGTGGTAATTTTCAGAATTTATTAATTGATAATAATTAGTAATAATTTGTGTTGAGCGATGGAGAGTTGGAAAAATTCCACGATACAATTAGGTTTGTGAGAGCTATTCAACATTTTTTTAGGAATGATTGAATGAAAATTAACCGTCAGGGGCAAACAAAGGTATTAACAGGGCGGGAATTACATGACCTTTTTACGGTGGGATTATTGACTCCCCCCGATCGCCTACTCTTGGGATGAACCCACAAATAGATAAGAACAGTCATTACGTCCTTATGAGCTTGACCAGGCTCTTCAACTTTTGTCCCCGTAATGAGATGCTAGCCTCTATAAAGTCCTCAATTAAACTTGAATCTTTCCAAACAATATGGGTGCAAGAATGTCATATCCATCTCAACCATCTGCTGAGCGCTCCATAACGACCTTTGATGAGTTTGTGCGATTAGCTGATTACTCTCTGATGGACACCTTAAATGCTGATCCCGATGCCATGGGAGATGGAGACGATCGCCGTGCCCGGCAGGTTTTGTCTGGTCATTTCGTACCTGTAACACCCACACCGCTTGCGGAACCAGAATATGTAACCCATAGCAGCACTTTTTTTAAGGAACTTGGGTTAAACGATAGACTGGCACTTGACGACAAATTTCGCCATATATTTTCTGGTGATATTTCTGTTGCCCATGAGCCTATGCGTCAGGTTGGCTGGGCGACTGGTTATGCACTGTCGATTTATGGCACCGAATATATTCAACAATGTCCATTCGGTACTGGTAATGGTTATGGAGATGGTCGAGCGATATCTGTATTTGAAGGAATAATCAATGGCCAGCGCTGGGAAATGCAATTGAAAGGTGGCGGACCAACGCCTTATTGCCGTGGTGCGGACGGTCGAGCAGTGCTACGTTCAAGTGTGCGTGAGTTTTTAGCACAAGAATATATGCAGGCTTTGGGTGTTCCAACATCACGCTCTTTGACACTTTATGTTTCTAAATGTGAGACCGTTACCCGGCCTTGGTATTCCCAAGACTCCTACTCCATTGACCCTGATATTTTAGTAGACAATCCTGTAGCCATTTCAACTCGTGTTGCACCATCCTTTTTGCGCGTTGGTCAACTGGAATTATTCGCCCGTCGCGCTCGCAGCAATGCTCATCCAAAAGCATTAGAAGAGTTACGCATGATAGTGTCTCATTTAATTGAGCGAGAATACAAAAGCGATATTAATCAAAGTCTTAGTTTTGCAGATCAATTGGTTGAGTTAGCTAAGCTATTTCGGCAGCGTCTCACGACCCTGGTGGCTAATTGGTTACGGATTGGTTACTGTCAGGGTAATTTTAATAGTGACAACTGCGCTGCTGGTGGCTTTACCCTCGACTATGGACCATTTGGGTTTTGTGAAATGTTTAACCCTGGGTTTCAGCCTTGGACTGGGGGCAGACAACACTTTTCATTCTTCAATCAGCCAGTTGCAGCAGAGGCGAATTATCATATGTTTTGGAAATCAGTTAGGCTACTACTCACAGAAGATGCTAAGGCTTTAGAATCTTTTGATCAATTACGTCATGGCTTTGCAGAAACAATGCAAGAGCAAGTTCAAAAAATGTGGAAAGCAAAACTTGGCTTGACTGAATATAATCCAAATCTGTTTAAAAAACTAATGGAGTTGATGACTGAATCACAGGTAGATTACACTATTTTCTTCCGAGAATTATCTCATATACCAGACCATATTTCACTATTGAAAAAGAGCTTCTACGTAGAAAATTCAGAACAACTTGAAGAGCAATGGCAATCTTGGCTAAAAAGCTGGCGTGACCTCGTCACGAAGGATAATGATTTGGCTGAAATATCAGCGAAAATGAAACAAGTCAACCCCAAATATACATGGCGGGAGTGGTTGATTGTCCCTGCTTACCAACAAGCAATGCAAGGTGACTACACCTTGGTTAGAGAGTTGCAAGAAGTACTTAGCCGTCCATATGATGAGCAGTCAGAAGAAATAGAAGATAAATACTATTCTCTAAGGCCTAAGACATTTTCTAACATTGGTGGCGTGTCGCACTATAGCTGTTCATCTTAATGACGACGTGCATCCCGAAGTCATTAAGATGCTATTATGCGTCAATTACAAAGAGAGTGATCTAAATTTTGTGTAAAGAGGAAAATTTAGATCACTCTTGAGCAATGCTGAGTGCTGGATTGCCAATGTAAGTCAGTAACTGGGTTCCAGCCTCTAAAATTTATAGTTTCATTTAATTTGGTCCCAAAACACCGATGATTCCGGGTCGCTACAGATAACGGAGAAGGCCAGAATGATTAATTTACAAGAAATCTTCTCATTTTATTCATGGAGCATGTTATGAATTTTAGAAGCGTCAATTAAGATCATCGCTCAAAATATCGAATAAAAACTATAGCAATTTTTGGTTGTGCGAAATATAGCAAAATCCTTATAAGCAAAGCTTTACAGCCTCTATAAATTACCTCGTTTATATAAAAATATAATAAATAAAGCTGAGCAAGTTGCAGATAATAGAACAAGATTTTTTAGGTTTTATTTAGACTAAGTGCGTAATCATGCAGACAAAATCAATTAAACAAAATAAGATATATGTATTAACTGGGTCATTCTTTTTAGGGTCTTTAATATGATTTTTTAGTTGACCAAATCTATGGTCGTTGTTGCAACGTCTTTCATTTTCATTGTCGGTATTGTTGGCAGCCTAAACCAAGCTCACGCTGTCACTTTTACCACATGGAATCACCTTACAACTGGCACGGATACAGTCATTAATATTTATACTTCTACTGGCATTTCTTTCTCCTAATCGCCCAATGAGGGGATTTTTTGGCAATTGGACTACATTCCTACAGTGAGTACTTTTTAGCACCCTGAAATTCTCATGTATCAAGGGTTTTGTTATAACCTTTCTAGATTGAAAGCCGCTACTTAATTGAATAAAAACTATAAAGGACTATTGCAGTGAATAACCAAAGTGATTCCCAAGATCAGATCCCCCAATATGATGCCCATATTATTCCGGCTGAATCCGCCGCACGTCAGCATCGAGAAGGTAAAGACTTTGGCCATACCTCCCATGTCACAGCCGATGGTGAATTGAGTGAAGTAAGCCATGGTTATACGGTAGATAAAGAGGGTTTGCTCAATAACTACGCAGTCGAGACAGAAATGTACGTTGATGTCCCTGGAGATATGCAAGAGGAAACTGCCCAACCTTTGCCAGATTGACCCTAGACCAACAAGAGATAGTCCTCAATGTTTCTCCTGCTGTAGTTGAAGAATGGCGATCTCTTACTGTTCAAAAATAATCCCGTGTAGCAAATCTTTATGCTGTGAACGCTCGATTCAAACTGTACAAATACAATTTAATGTCCCGAATGACATTTGATTAGTTATCTCTCTTTAACTCCTCCCTAAGTTATGCAACAGATAAAAACCAGAACCCTTACGCCACAACTTCTGAGCAAAATTGATGCCTACTGGCGGGCTGCCAACTATCTATCGGTGGGGCAAATTTACCTGTTTGACAATCCTTTGCTCAAACGTCCGCTCACCTTGGCAGACATTAAACCGATGCTGCTGGGTCACTGGGGTACGACACCGGGTCAGAACTTTATATATGTGCATTTGAATCGGGCGATTAAAAAATACGACCTCGATATGATCTACGTCTCTGGCCCCGGACACGGTGGCCCAGCGGTGGTGGCGAATACCTATCTGGAAGGTACTTACAGCGAGATTTATCCCAACATTAGTCAGGATGCAGACGGACTGCAAAAGCTCTTTTTACAATTTTCCTTTCCCGGCGGTATTCCTAGTCACGCCTCACCAGAATGCCCTGGCTCAATTCACGAAGGCGGCGAGTTGGGCTATTCCCTTAGTCATGCGTTTGGGGCGGTATTTGATAATCCCAATCTGGTTGTGGCCTGTGTCGTAGGCGATGGTGAGGCAGAAACTGGTCCACTGGCAACGGCATGGCATTCCAACAAGTTTCTCAACCCTGCCACCGATGGTGCGGTACTGCCGATCCTCCACCTCAACGGCTACAAGATTGCCAATCCAACCATCCTCGCCCGCATTGAGCCAGAAGAATTAGACCAGTTGCTGCGGGGAAATGGCTGGATTCCTTATTACGTGGAAGGCCATGAGGCAGAATTAATGCACGAAGCGATGGCAACGACCCTCGATCAGGCGATCGCCGACATCAAACAGATCCAGCATGAAGCTCGTGACAATGGCAACACCAAACGCCCCCGCTGGCCAATGATTGTGCTGCGATCGCCTAAAGGTTGGACGGGACCCAAATGGGTGGATGGCGTTCAGATCGAAGACACATTCCGTTCCCATCAAGTACCGCTCTCCGATCCACGATCGCATCCCGAACATCTCAAGCTTTTGGAAGACTGGCTGCGGAGCTACCGACCAGAGGAACTGTTCGACGAATCAGGGCGATTGAAACTGGAATTAGCTGAACTAGCACCTGAGGGCGATCGCCGTATGGGTGCAAATCCCCAAGCCAACGGGGGCATGCTGCTACGCGACCTGATCGTGCCAGACTTTCGGGACTACGCGGTGAATGTACCGGCCCCCGGATCGGTTCAAGCTGCCGATGCCCATGAACTGGGTGTATTCCTGCGAGACGTAACCAAGCTCAACCAAGAGCAGCGCAATTTTAGAATTTTTGGTCCCGACGAAACCCTCTCCAATCGATTGAACGCGGTATTTGAAGTGACCGATCGCCAGTGGGATGCCGAAACCCAAGCTAACGATGAGTTCCTTGCCGCCGATGGTCGAGTGATGGAAATGTTGAGCGAGCATCAATGTGAAGGCTGGCTAGAAGGTTACCTACTCACGGGGCGACATGGGCTGTTCAACTGTTATGAGGCGTTTATCCACATCATCGACTCGATGTTTAACCAGCACGCCAAATGGCTAAAAGTAACGGCAGAGCTACCATGGCGACGACCGATTGCCTCTTTAAACTACCTACTGGCTTCCCATGTTTGGCAACAAATGCACAACGGCTTCACCCACCAAGACCCCGGCTTTATCGATCATGTGGTCAATAAAAAAGCTTCCGTCGTGCGTGTTTATCTACCGCCCGATGCCAACTGCTTGTTGTCGGTGTGGGATCACTGTTTGCGCAGTCGTCATTACGTCAATGTGGTAATTGCAGGTAAATATCAAGCCCCCCAATGGCTAACGATGGAGCAAGCTGTCAAACATTGCACTGCAGGCATTGGCATTTGGGACTGGGCTAGTACCGACGGTGAACCCGATGTGGTCATGGCTTGCTGTGGCGATGTGCCGACCCTAGAAACCCTTGCCGCCGTTTCGATTCTGCGGGAGCATTTGCCCGACTTAAAAATCCGAGTGGTGAATGTTGTTGATTTGATGCGACTACAACCGGAAAGGGAACATCCCCACGGGTTGAGTGATGAGGATTTTGACGCGCTCTTCACCCAGGATAAACCCGTGATTTTTGCCTTCCATGCCTACCCTTGGTTAATTCACCGCTTGACCTACCGCCGCACCAACCACGGCAACATCCATGTGCGGGGCTATAAGGAAGAAGGCACAATCACCACGCCCTTTGATATGACGGTGCTCAACGACCTTGATCGCTTTCATTTGGTCATGGACGTGATTGATCGCCTGCCGCAATTAGCCTTTAAAGGGGCTGAACTAAAGCAAATGATGGAGGCCAAACTAATCCACCACAGGCAATACATTAACCAGAATGGCCAAGACTTGCCAGAAATTCGTAACTGGAAATGGAGTCCAGATTCAACATTGCCAGCCAAACCTTTGCGAGGAAAAATGCCTGTACTGACCTAAAACAAGCCAAAGAAATCCGCTATTTTGATCGATTTAACATACTAAAGGAAACATCATGAGTACTGCAATTGACAACTTTACCAAGCAACTCCACGACAATTTGGAAGCGGTGGAAGATCGCCTGAATTCACTAAAGAAAAATATTCAATCTTTACCGAAAAAAACTCAAACTGAGATTCAATCTACCCTCGATAAGGCAAAGATAAATCTGGATGAAAAAAAACAAGAATTTGATGATTACCGGGCAAAGCTCAAAACTCAGTTGGAAGAAAAAGAATCTGAGCTGATGTCGAATATTGAAGAATGGAAAGCTAATCGTGAAGCGGAGAAACTCGAACATCGGGCCGATAAAGCTGAAGACTATGCCGCTACCATGACCTTCTTGGCAATGGCGGCGATGGATGAAGCCGAAGAAGCAACCTTAGCGGCGATCGCCGCCCGACTCGATGCTGAAGCCGCTGTGGGAATTACAGAAAAATAAGCTGCGATAGGACAAATCCATGAAGGTGAAATTTGACGGGTTAAGGCGTTTCGGTGACGGATTGAAATATGGAGGTAACAGTGTTGAATCATGGCTTTGAAATTCCATCTGAACCAGAAGCCGACTTGGAAGCTGGTTTATCTACGCAAGAGGCGATCGCTGCTATCTTGCGCTATTGAAAGCCACTTCGGTGACGAAATTAAATCTTTATTTTGGAGAATTACCTATGTCCGCCTCATCCCCATCCATTGAAACTGCTGTATTGGTTATCATCATTGGTGAAAACGTCTTGCAAGGTCGTATTATCAATCTGCTGAAAGACTTAGAAGTAACTGGTTATACTATCTCCCAAGCTCAGGGCGTAGGTCGCCATGGCAGCCGTCGGGGAGATATGGTCAGCTATAACACTAATTTTGAAATCAAAACCGTTGTGTCCCGGGAAGTCTCCGAGGATATCTTCTCCGGTCTGGTCGAGTATCAATCTAATCATGCCTTAATCGCTTTCCGACAAAATGTCGAAGCGTTGACTGGGTTTGAGATAATTTGATTTCAGTTTCTTTTTATAAAAAAAATGGCGATCGCATCACTCACTCTGAATATTAAGCCAATCAAAATTCAAGCGGGAGAATATCATGAAAATCCAAATTCATACCGGCCATAACATCGAAAGTCACGAAGCACTGGCCACTCATTTCACTGGTGTGGTGGAAGAGAGTCTAAGCCAATTCGGCGATCGCCTGACTAACGTTGATGTTCACCTAAGCGATGAGAACAGCGACAAGAAGGACGGCCATGACAATATGCGCTGCATGATCGAAGCCCGTCCACAGGACACCAACCCCTCGCGGCAAGCCATCAGGCAGAGACCCTAGACCATGCTGTTGACGGGGCTGCCGAGAAATTAGCCCACGTGATCGAGCACACCCTGGGGCGACTAGAGCACGAAGCGAGTCATCGGACTGACCCACCTCTGTCTCAAATGAATACAAAAATAGGACTATGGATCGACCAAAACAAGGCGACTATCGTGACGGTTACAGAGCAAGGAGAAAAGATCAGCGAGATCCTCGCAGATGCGGAAAAACAGCTCCAACGGACTGGGGATTCACCCCTGAAAGGCTCCTATGAAGCCCTTCAAGTACCCGCAGATTACAGCCGTCAGAAGGTGCTGACCGCAGAACTCAATACTTACTACGACGAGATCATTCGATATATTCGTGATGCAAGTTCGATTTTGATCGTAGGGCCAGGTGTCGCTAAGCATGAACTGCAAAAGCGTCTGGAAAAAAATCACATCGGCGCAAAGATTGTTGGGGTTGAAACGGTTGATAATCTGACCGAGCCTCAACTCGTAGCAATGATTCGTCAACACTTTGCCAATTGAATAGCATCGTGAAGACCTTACAGAGTGGAGCAACCCGCTATGTATGTCCAAGACTAATAGACACTGCAAGAATGCTGGTCACCACGCCCGATTTTGGCCAGTACATTGGGGAATGACAACCTTTACGACGAGACGATTCACCAGCACATCCGACATATACCGATGGTGGAAGAAAAGATCACCAAATATGAAAAATACGTATTCTCTATCATGTTGGCAATAAATTCAGTAACTTTTCGATGATGGCGCTTTGGGATGATGGCAAATTTGGGTTAGCGCATTGGAATAAATGGGAAAAAATTGCGGTGGTCACTGATGTAGGTTGGTTGCGCGCCATGACCTGGGCTTTTAAATGGCTAATTCCCACTAAATTTAAATTGTTTCCGAATGGGGAACTAGAACAAGCTAAGCAATGGATCAGTGGCGATCGCCAATGATGTTTGGGCAAATAAAATCACAATTTATTGCTAAAGATTGGCCATCTAGCTAGTTAATATTTATTTGAGGAAATCGAGAAATGAAACCAGATTATCTAATTGTCGGCAGTGGTTTATCAGCATTGACCTTTGGGGCTTTGATGGCCAACTCTGGCAAGACTGTGCAAATTCTCGAAGCCCATGAGCATCCGGGGGGTTATGGACATACCTTTACGATGGCGAAGAAATATACGTTTAACGCGCAATTTCACTATGTCTGGGATTGCGGCGCAGGGCAAACGGTTAACAAAGTCCTCAAAAAACTGGGCTTGGATCAGGAAATAACCTTTGAGCGGTACGACCCCAAGGGCTTTGACCATATGCGAATGCCGGGTTATGCCTTGGACATTCCCTCGGAACCAGAAGAACTAATCCAACGATTGTCTACACTGTTCCCTGACCATGGAGATCGCCTGCGCAAATTCATCAATGATGTAGAAAAAACTGGTGCAGGTTTGAAAAAGTTATCGCCGCCAATCAAGCCCGTGGAGCTACTCCAACATCCAAGTGAGGTATTGTGTGCTGTCCAGTATCTCCATAGCACCCTTCAAGATGTATTTGATAAGTTTCAGTTGCCCCAAGCTGCCCAAACCTTATTAGCTCTACAATGGCCAGATTTTTTACTGCCACCAAATCAACTCTCATTTTATGCGTGGGTCGCCTTATTCCGAGGTTATCAAGCAGGGGCTTTTTATCCCACCCAACAGTTTGAAAGTGTGATCAATGCGTTGGTTACAGTGATCGAATCTCACGGGGGAGAGGTGCTGCTCAACCATGAAGTCACGAATTTTAGAATTACAGATAAAACGGTGACTGGCGTTAAGGCAATCAATCTCACCACCCACCAAACCAATGAATTTACGGGTGAAACTGTGATTTGCAATATTGATCCCAAAAGAGCCGCCAAGATGATTGGGATCGAAAAGTTCTCGAAAACTGTGCGTCGCAAACTGGACTATGAATATTCGGCATCAAACTTTATGGCGTACTGCGTTGTGAAAGATCTTGATCTGCGGGACTACGGTTTTGGCAAGTGGAATCTCTTTCATACGGGGCATCAGGATCTCAATGAAGCCTTCGCCCAAATGTACGATCGCCATGATTTTTCTAATCCTAGTTTTGCGATTACAACGCCCACTTTATTGACCAAAGCGAGTCGGGACTGCCCTGAAGATTGCCAGATTGTAGAATTTTTGACTGTAGCAAATTATGATTACTTTAATCAATTAGGGGATAGCGATCCCAAAGCTTATCGGCAAAAAAAACAAGAAATCTTGGATTCTATTCTTGATGTTGTAGAAAAAAACTATGTGCCAAATTTCAGAAAATACATGGTTTTTGGTATCACGGGCAGCCCCACTACCAATGAGCGTTTTTGTTGGAGTCCTAGTGGCAATTCCTACGGCTCTAAGTTAACTCCCAAAAATATGGGGTTGGGGCGATTAAATTACGAAACATCCCTCAAACAGTTCTATTTTTGTAATGCCTCATCTGGCTATCCGGGTTTTGCTCCCACAGTCTGGACAGGCGCATTGCTCTATCAACGATTATCTGACGATCAGATCTTAGGCGATCGCTAAATAGCAACATCAAAACAGATAAGTATTTGTGAATTATTTCTATTGTTAATTTGGAGGTCAGTTATGAAAATTGCGATTATTGGTGGCGGAGCTAGTGGAATGGCTACAGCCTATTTGCTCGATAAAGAAGGACATCAGGTTACTGTGTTTGAGAGGCAGCCGATATTGGGAGGACATATTCGGACACTGAACAAAAATCTGAAGCCGAACCAAGCCGATTGCGATGAAGTTTTAGAAAGTGGAGTGCTTGAATTTCCAACGGCATTTCATAGCTTTATGACGTTGATGGAAGAGCTAGAGGTGGATCTAGAACCTGTCAGGACTGGTTCTGGCATGTTTCGCAAAGATGGTAACCACTTTTTATCGGGAGTGGCGATCGATAAGAATTTTTCAGGTTTCCACGCCCTAATCGAACATTTACGCCTCGATACTATCTACGCCCGTTCTGCTGGAGTCTGGTTAAAAGTGCGATTTGCTAAGACACGAGATTTCCATGATCAACCGCTATCGGCTTACTTAAGACGTCCTTGCAGCCGCAATACTTGGCTGAAATTAATGGTTATGTACAGCTACTCTATGCCGTTTGAACTGATTGATGATTTCCCCGCAGAGTTAGCAATTCCGATGTTACTCGATTACATTTCAGTCGATTGGATCAGGGTTAAAGGCGGTGTATATACTTACATCGAAAAAATCTTGGCACGATTTAAAGGTGAGACTTTACTGAATGCAGAGATTGCTCATATTTCCAGAAGTTTGGATGCGGTGAAAGTGGTACGAACGACAGGTGAAATGCAGGAATTTAATAAGGTCGTATTTGCGACACCACCAGACCAAGTAATGGCTTTATTAGCAGACCCAACTGAGGCGGAAGCGAAACGATTTTCTGCATGGAAAGCAAATTATATAACCAGTATTGTTCATCGCGATAGTTCTATGTATGCTCCCCATGATGTTAAGACACCTTCAGAATTTGATTTTTTTCAGACAAAAAATGGCTGGGGTTATAACGGCTATTTGAATCAACTTTGCGCGATTTCTTCGTCCTACCAACATCATTTTTTATCGTTCCAATTGGAAGAATTGATCGCAAAAGATCGCATCATTCATACACAGGAACATCACACGCCTTTTTATACTACTGAGTCTTTTCGATACCGTAATGAAGTGATTGAAACGAATGGCGAAAATAATACTTACCACGCGGGAGCCTATCTTGGTGATGGCTTGCATGGAGGGGCAATTGATTCCGCCTATCGAGTTGCTCAACTAATTACAGCGGATTGTGAGACTATGTTGGATAGTTAATCTTCCACTAGCGGGGATTTTTGGAGTTAAATCTGTCCCATACTGTTATCCACTCCGCTGTATCCATTTAAAAACTATGAAAAAACTCTATATTATTGCAATTATTCTTAGCATGATCACATTCTCATTGATTCTTTGGCGTCAAACTTATAAACCTGACCGTGTTGATGTTGATCCGGCAATTGTTTCCGAAATGGAGTATTACTTTAAGCAAAAAGAATGTACCCAAGCTATGATTGATCAAAGTAACGGATATGATGTAAAACTCCCCGAAAACTGCCTTTCAGACTAGTGAAATTGTTATAACAGTAGGTTATTCACCACAACAGCAACTCTTGATTATTTTATAGATCAATGCCTAGGAACACAACTAAATTGTTGACTTTAAATGAGTGCGAGTGCGATCGTTTTTTGGGATTACAGTGGATTGTGAGACTATGTTGGATAGTTAATCTTCCACCAGCGGAGATTTTTGGAGTTAAACTTTTCCCATACTGTTACGCACTCCGCTGTAGCTCCAGTAAACCTCAGCTTTCCCCGCAGTTAGCTACAACTTAAGTTTAGGTTTTTAAAGAACAAGCTAAGTAATGAATTTGCGGCGATCGCCAACGAAGTTTAAGACAAATAAACTGATAAGGTGCATCGTGGGGAAATGACGGTCTCCGACTTTGTTAGTTGTGATTTTTAGGTGATCACCCTTCACTAGATTATGTCTGTCCAGAAATGGGTATTTCGACGGTTATTGTTTCAATTAATGCCATGTTGTTACGACGCATATATTTGTACGTTTAAATGTATTAGAACAAGTAGGTTTAATTTATTTCTGAAAAAAACGATATTGAAATGGTGTTGAAATATTGATAAAATGGAAGAATAACAACTTTAAATGAGATCCCCCCCCTTAATAAAGTGGGGCTTTGAATACAGCTTTTCTCACAACTGATTTAGATTTACTACAAAAGAGCTTCTTGATCGGTTACCCAAGATTGAGTGTTAAGTATGGGACAAAAGGATGCAAGTCAATGAATCTCATCAGTCTATGGTTCTTGAAAAAGAGACAGCAAAAAAATTAAAGTTTGCTAAGAATAGTGGGTTTAAGACGGAACTGAGACGAAGGGTTGACGAACTTTTTCAAGATCCTAGTCGCAAGGCTCGTGATTGTCCACAAATGTATGCGAAAACCATTATCTTGTTGCTTAGCTTTTTCGGATTATATTCTCTATTAGTTTTTGTGGCTCAAACGTGGTGGCAGGTAATTCCCTTGTGCATCATGCTCGGTGTCGTTACCGCAGGCATTGGTTTTGGTATTCAACATGACGGCGCACATCACGCATATTCCGATTCGCTATGGGTTAATAAGCTTATGGCGATGAGCTTAGATTTGATTGGCGGCAGTTCTTATATTTGGCATTGGAAGCACAATTTTTTCCATCATACTTATACCAATATTGCTGGTTATGACATGGATGTGGACGTGGGGGTTTTTGGGCGACTTTCTCCTTCTCATCCACAATTAGCCTTCCATCATTGGCAACATTATTATTTGTGGTTATTGTATGGATTACTAGCGATTAAGTGGCATTTTTATGATGATTTTCATTGTCTAATCACTGGCAAAATTGGCGATCGTCGCTATCTACGTCCTAAGTCCAGTAATCTAGTCATATTTTTTGGTGGCAAACTGGTATTTTTTTCACTTGCCTTTGCGATTCCGTTACAATTTCATGGGCTATGGCAAGTTTTAGGGAGCTATGGATTAGTCGCTGTTACCTTGGGAGTAGTGCTGAGCGTCGTATTTCAACTAGCCCATGTGGTCGAAGAAGCCGATTTTTCATTACCAATTGCCGGAGCAAGTCTCATTGAGAAAGAGTGGGCAGTGCATCAGATTGAAACGACGGTAAACTTCTCTCGGCATAACCATTTGATGACATGGCTACTGGGTGGATTGAATTTCCAAGTCGAGCATCATTTATTTCCCAATATCTGCCATATTAACTATCCTGAACTATCTAAAGTCGTGGAGAAGACCTGTCGAGAATATGGAGTAAAATATAACCAACATGCTTCTTTCTGGTCAGGATTATTATCCCATTATCGTTGGCTACGAAAAATGGGAACTACTTGTTAAATGAGAACCACTTGTTAGATTTTTTGAATCTTTTTTGGCAAGGGCGATTAATAATTGTTCAAATACCTCGGACACAATCTTAGGGCAAACACATCTTAGTGCGCTCCCAATAAAAATCTAAGTTATCCCCGCCGATCACAAATGGTTTACTTGTCTAGTTGTGGCGAGCATCATTTACACCCAGTTAAAGGAACTGAATCTCAAGTATCTGACGCTTAGCCAAGAGCAACATCAAGAGCTTTCAAAGGTAAAGATAATGCTTGAGAATGACTAATATGGCAACGCTAAATCAATTCACTTATTGACATTACCATCGATGAAATACCCTAAGTTCGCTAAACTGTGGGACTCATTACATTCCAGCTTCTGGTTTGTGCCAACCCTGATGGTGATGCTGGCGATCGCACTTTCGTTTATTACTATCTGGATTGACCATAACCAAAAAGTCACTATTGTCGAAAAAATAGACTGGGCTTATTCTCTAGGGCCTAGTGGTTCACGGGCTATTCTTTCTACGATCGCCGGTTCAATGGTGACTGTGGCCACCACTGCCTTTTCTATTACGATTGTGGCACTTCAGCTAGCCTCTTCCCAGTTTGGGCCGCGCTTGCTGCGGAACTTCATGCAAGACACGGGCAACCAAATTGTATTGGGAACTTTCATTTCTACTTTTGTATACAGCTTGATGGTGCTACGAACAGTTAATGGGGTAGAAAAAGATGAGTTTGTCCCCCACCTAGCAGTAACCATCGGCATTGCTTTGGCGATCGCTAGCGTTGGTGTATTGATTTATTTTATTCATCATTCAGCCTCATCGATTCAGGTCAATCAGGTCATTAAACAAGTGGGAAATGATCTTGATGTTGCGATTGATCGGCTCTTTCCTGAAAAAATTGGACGGAGCACATTAAACCAACCACAGGAGAAGAGTCTAGCTGCTATTCCTACCGATTTTGATCAATTTTCCTGTCCAATTAAGACTATTTTCAGTGGCTATATTCAAGGGATTGATGACAACCAACTGATGCAGATTGCGACGGACAATAACTTGTTATTCTGGGTTCAACAACGTCCTGGTCGCTTTGTGATAAAGGGAAGTGAACTGGTACAGGTCTTTCCTGAAGAAAAGGTAAACAAGAAGCTTATAGCCCAGATCAATAATGCCTTTGTTCTTGGTTCCCAGCGCACGGAGCAGCAAGATATGGAGTTTCCCATAGACCAACTGGTTGAGATTGCGGTACGTGCCCTTTCTCCAGGCATTAATGATCCCTTTACTGCCATCCGCTGCATCGATCAACTTAGCGCTGCCCTTTGTCATTTAGCCCAAAGGGAAATGCCTTCTCCCTATCGCTACGACGACCAGAATCAGCTTCGGATCATCGCTAAACCGATCTCATTCACTGATGCGACAGATGCGGCCTTTAACCAGATTCGGCAGTATGGAAAGTCAAGTGTCGCAGTCACAATGCGGTTGTTAGAGGCGATCACGGCGATCGCGCCCTTTACTCACCGAACATCAGACCGAACCACACTGCTGCGTCATGCCGATATGATTGAACGCGGTAGCCAGGAGGGAATTGCGGAGAATTTAGACTACCAAAATGTGAAAGAGCGGTATCTTGCTGCGGTGAAAGCGATAGTTCAAACTTAATCAACAAGAAGAAGGCTGTCGCTATTCCCGCGAGTCGTGGTTATTAGGCGATCGCCCACAAGGGAAATTCTTCACCTTACTCATCTACATTAGTGTTTTATCAACTAAAAAGGAATGGATTAAAGACGGGAACCCCTGATTTTTCAAAGTCCCCTCCATTGCGAGTTACAACGCACAGCTCATGGACAATGGCGATGCCGAAGGCACACTGCGTGCCCGCCGCAATAAATAAATCCGGTTGACTGAAGGTGTAGTTCTGCTTTTTTCCCCTTTCCACTAGCCATCGCCACTGCAAAATTACATCTTCATCTACCCCCAAAAGGCGCTCTCCAAACCAGGGGCGCAAAACCTGATCTAGCCATTGGTTTAATTCCTGACGAAATATCTTGTCTTCAGTCTTTGCTATGCCAAAACGAATTTCCGCCATCGTAATGGTACTGAGATAAAAAGAGGTGGGAGATTGGCGACCGGCCCAGGCTTTCACTGCTGGATGACAATTCTCCTTGCGAAGTTCTGAAATTACGTTGGTATCTAATAGCCAACCCTTCATAACTGACGGGACTTTGGACGCTGGACTGGTCAAAATCCAAGCGATTCAGGGGGGACTGGGAAAGAAATTCGTGGATATTGGGTTGTGTCATCAAGGGCAAAAGTTTAGCAAATTGATCAGCGGCAAGAACCACTGCGGCATCTTTACCCCGCACTGTGACAAGCTGGGGATTTTATGCCTGGGCTAAGCGTACCAGTTCGCTAAAACGGGCCTTGGCATCTTCCAATTTCCAAGTTTGCAGGGTATCTAGTCCTTGGGAGGCGGAATTATCGGATGGGGCAGTAAACGAGGCCATCTTTTTACCTGACTATATCTAGTCAGATTCTAGCCTAAAATTCTTGGCATTCGTATTTGTTGGCAGTTGCCCAACCGACAATAGGCAGTAAGCTCCCTTAATGAGAATAGGCAATTGTAAAAGATGATGACCCTCCTTTACAAAAAATCACCACTTTTTCTTAAAAATTTATGTTCTCTATTGATAATGTTACTTACTGTCTTGGCATACCATCTTCCCCCACGCATTGTTTTTACCCTCGACTCGTTCAGTCTTTTGGCGATCGCCTCTAGGGTTCCTCTTCTTGCCGCAGTTGAACAATCATTTCCACAAGGTTATGGTTCTCAGCCCTGACTAATTTCTTGTCCGCTACTTGCTGGCCAAAGCCAACTTCGCCAATATATTCTCCCTGAGCTTTTTTGTGCCGTAATGCCGTACTAGTCCTTTCCCCGATGGTTTCCCGTTCTCACTGAGCCACCGACATTAAAACGTTGAGGACTAACCGCCCTGCCGCTGTTCTGATATCAACCTGTTCCCCCACGGACATCAGGGAAAAACGCTCAGAAAAATATTTTTCCAGCAGGCAATCAAGGTCACGGACAGAACGGTTCAGGCGGTCTAGTTTGACGATGACCAGGGCCTCAGCTTCTCTTGCTTCCAGCATTTTGAGGGCTTTTTCCAAGCCGAGACGCTCCAGAGTTTTGGCACTTACCCCGGCATCAGTGATGATTTCCAGAAGTTCAATGTCATATAAGGAGGCATAGGCATGAATTTTCTCCGTTTAGGCATCTAGGCTTACCCCCTGGGTGGCCTGTTCTTCAGTGCTGACCCTGACGTAACCTATTGCTTTCATTCTCATCCCTCTCTCAATTAAATTGAAATTCCGCCATCTGCAAGTCTAAATCCAAACTGAACTTGGTCGAAAATGCAACCGATATAAATTTGGATGCCATATTTTGGTAAAATCTACTATAATCGAATTAATCCTCGGAGAGAGGATGTTAGCCATCCAGGGAGTCTGGTATGAAAACTAAATATAAATACGGAATCTATATTGGTCGATTCCAACCTTTCCATTTAGGACATTTACGCACGCTAAAACTTGCCCTTGAAAAAGCGGAACAAGTAATTCTGATTTTAGGTAGTCATCGAGTGGCTGCGGATACCCGTAACCCTTGGCGATCAGAAGAAAGGATTGCGATGATTCAAGCTTGTTTAAGCCCTGAGATATTGCTAAGGGTACATTTTTTAGCGGTACGGGATTGGCTTTACAGCGATAATCTTTGGTTGGCCGCGGTTCAACAGCAGGTTTTAGAAATTACTGCAGTCTGCGATTCCGTTGTGATTTTAGGTCATCGTAAGGATTCTTCTTCTTACTATTTGAATTTGTTTCCCCAATGGGATTATTTAGAAACAGGTCACTATTCTGATCTCAGTTCTACTACTATTCGTGCCGCTTATTTTAAAGGTGAAAAGAGCAATTACCTCAATAAAATTCCCCCGGCGATCGCCGATTATTTGCAGACTTTTCAAAATAGTGAACGCTACACTGATCTTTGTGATGAATATCAATTTTTGCAGGCTTACAAACAGGCTTGGGCAACGGCTCCCTATGCTCCCACTTTTGTAACAACGGATGCGGTGGTGGTGCAAGCAGGTCATGTATTGATGGTACGCCGTAAGGCTAAACCCGGTCTAGGGCTAATTGCTTTGCCTGGGGGTTTTATTCAACAAAATGAAACCTTAGTTGAAGGAATGTTACGGGAGCTCAAGGAGGAAACCCGCCTTAAGGTTCCCCTGCCGGTTTTACGAGGTTCCATTGTAGAAAGTCATGTTTTTGATTCCCCGGTACGATCTCTGCGGGGACGAACTATTACCCACGCTTACTTTATCCAATTGCCAGGGGGCGAATTACCGACTGTAAAAGGGGGCGATGATGCCCAGAAAGCATGGTGGATGTCTTTAGCAGATCTTTACGCCCAAGAAGAGCAAATTTACGAAGATCATTTTCAGATTGTTCAGCATTTTGTCAGCAAAGTTTAAATACATTCCCTTCAATTATCTACCATGAATACTAATTTAATTCTCGATGTGGACTCCTATAAAGTAAGCCACTGGTTGCAATACCCTCCTGATACAACGGCTATGTATTCCTATGTGGAAAGTCGTGGAGGAAAATATCCTATTACTGTCTTTTTTGGTCTGCAATATATTTTAAAACGATATCTTATTCAGTCTATTCAACCCTGGATGGTGGAGGAAGCGAATAGTCTTTTAACAGCCCACGGCTTACCGTTTAATTATGAAGGTTGGCGATATATTGCCGAGGATTTAAAAGGTCGCTTACCTGTACGTATTAAAGCAGTACCTGAAGGCTCGATTATCCCTATTCATAATGTTTTGATGACAGTGGAATCCACAGATACGAAAGTATTTTGGTTGGTTTCCTGGTTAGAAACATTATTGATGCGGGTTTGGTATCCAACTACCGTGGCAACCCAAAGTTGGCATCTGAAAAAACTGATCTATGAATCCCTATTGCGTACTGCGGATGATCCTGATAGTGAAATTAATTTCAAACTCCATGATTTTGGGGCACGGGGGGTTTCTAGTTTGGAATCATCAGGCATTGGAGGGCTAGCTCACCTCGTTAATTTTCAAGGTTCTGACACAGTACAAGCCTTAGTTTACGGGCAGAAATATTACAACTCTCCCATGGCGGCCTATTCGATTCCTGCTGCTGAGCATTCTACTATTACAGCTTGGGGGAGAGAAGGAGAAGTTTTGGCCTACCAAAATATGTTGACCCAATTTGCTAAATCTGGTTCGGTACTGGCCGTGGTTTCCGATTCTTATGATCTTTGGAATGCCATTGATCATCTCTGGGGTGATTACCTGCGGGAACAGGTGCTTGATTCGGGGGCAACGGTGGTTATTCGTCCTGATTCGGGTAATCCGATGGAAATTGTGGCTAAAACGTTGGAAAAATTGGAAGCTCGTTTTGGTAGTACACTTAACAGCAAAGGCTATCGAGTTTTAAATGCTATGCGGGTAATCCAAGGGGATGGGGTTGATGAAGAGAGTATCACGGCTATTTTAAAAAAGACTGAGAGTCTTGGTTTTAGTAGCACTAATTTAGCTTTTGGTATGGGGGGAGCCCTGTTACAAAAAGTGAACCGAGATACCCAAAAATTTGCTATGAAATGTAGTGAGGTTACTGTAGCTGGCGAGGCGATTCCGGTTTATAAAGATCCCATTACTGACCCTAGTAAAGCTAGTAAAAAAGGGAGATTATCCCTAGTTAAAAACGAATTTGGTTATCAAACTGTATCTAATTCTTCCGAGGATTTATTAGAAGTTGTCTATGAAAATGGACAGTTACTGCAAGGGCAATCTTTAGATACCATTCGCCAGCGGGCTTGGCCTAGAAATACTTGATTTAAATTCTTATCCTACTTTTATCCCTTGGAGATCAGAGTAGGATAGAGGCTGGTCTTCAAGAAGTAAGGAAGCATTGTAATGTTGAATAAAAAGCCAGATAGCTCCGATGTGATTATCTAGTTTTTTGGGGGAAAGATAATGTCTTGCGCACTGACCGAGATACTCTCTGGCGCAGAGTACAGTTGAAACGCTCAATATAATTGGTTTTCCCTGTTTCTTTTCCCACTGGCTGATGTCTCTTGCGGGGAAACACCTTGCTGTAGGCTTGCCAGAAATCCGTATGAGCTACAGCGCACTGACGATCTCCCCCATAAACCCCCACAATTTCACAGGTTTAAACATCTAGAGCCAGCCAAATCCAATACTTTCGTTGTTTATTCCCTACAAATGACCACATCTCATCACATTGGATCGTTAATAGCCCTTTTTTTGAAGAGACTTCCATTTGCCGGGGTAAGGTTTCGTATTTTTGATTGACATACTGTTGTAACCAAGGCCCTGAAACTGCTGGCCCAAGTTCTCCATGGCGAGGTAAATAAACAAAAAAAACACCCAGCTAGTGGGTGTGAAGAAAATCCGAAAGTTTAAAGAGGAGAAAACCGAGAAAGCGCTTACAGGAAAGGAGCAAAGCGGCTGAAGAAGTAGCCCCATAGCACAGTAGAAACACCAACCGCTACCAGTAAGTAGGTAAAGAAGCGACCCAACTCGGGGCTACCTTCTAACTGCTTATCTTCCTGTCCGCCAGTGAAAAGTAAAGACCAAGCCTGGTTAGCATTGATGGCTTGAAAGTTGTTGAAGCCCTCACGGAAGACAACGGGAGCAAACAAATCTTTATTTTGATAGATATCCACATCAGCATTCATAGCTAAGACCTCTGGGTGATTGAAAAACTGTAAACGTCGAAAACTTAGAGAGACAGGAGCCAGCCCACAATGCCGTGACCAGTGACTACTTCCATCACCAGCAGAGAAACGAAGCCAATCATGGCAAAGCGACCATTCATTTTCTCAGCGTACTCAGTCCAACCGGCTTGCACGGTTTCATCGACATAGACGGGGGGTTCGATGGCGAAGTTGTTGAGGCGATTGTCTTGGTCGAGACGGAAACCACGGCTAGTCATGTCTGAGTTCTCTTTTGTAACGTTGTGTAAACATAGCGTAACACTATGTAACGATTTATGTCAAATTATTGACTTAAGCCTGCTGATATAGTACTCGGTTCGCTTTGGTGCTCCAGCCACCCTCATGGGCTCATAGGCAAGCTGGCTTAAATGTCAAGTAAAAGAAAATAAACTTATAATAGAAGTAACAAAAATTAACAAACCGCGTTTTTTCCTTTTGGAGGTTACCGCAATGGACAATCAAACCACTAAATTTGGCTTCACTGCTTTTGCAGAGACTTGGAATGGGCGCTTAGCAATGCTGGGATTCTTTATTGGTCTTGCTACTGAGCTTTTGACAGGTCAGGGTATTCTTGCTCAAATTGGTCTGATGTAGAGACTCCTAGCGGGTTAGCCGGAGTGCTTGCTTCATATTTTGCTCCGGCGAGCCTGTCAATTCTTACTGAAATCGACCTGAGGGTTAGTCTAAGCACTTATCAGTCAACAAAGTCAGAAGTCCTTAACAAGTAATGTCAAAAATCGCTGTCAGTTTTCACATTATCTATGACGGTCTATGTAATCTGTGTGTGGGCTTTGTTCAGCAGCTTGAACAACTTGATCAAGGTGCGAGCTTTGACTATATCCCGATGCAGGATATAGAAACGCTGGGTCGGTTTGGTATTTCAGCCGCTGACTGTGAGCTGGGCATGATTCTCATTGATGCTCACCAGCCCGATCTGCGCTGGCAGGGAAGTAAGGCAGCGGAAGAGATCGCCCGTCAATTTCCTGCTGCTGCTCAGTTGATTACTGTCTACCGATTACTACCGGGAGTGCAATGGATTGGTGATCGTTTCTATGAACAGCTTCGTGACAATCGCTATCAATGGTTTGGGAAACGCGATGATGTTTATGGTTCACCCTATGCGATTGGCTGTGCATCCTTCAAAAATCCTGACTAATTTTTGAAATGTATCTTTTCGGCGGGTTATGCAAAAAAAAACAGCATGGGGGCAAAGAATGACAGGTGATGACCCCCACTGGGGCGCTACCCATAGCTCCATAGCTGAATTATTGCACTGGTTATTTGACCCGGAGAATTTGGATCGGATTGGAAGATTGAACACGAGCCCCTAGTAATTTTTTTTGAGAGTGTCGATCTTGCCGAAAGCCGCTTTGCGGCGCATCTTCGAAAAAAAAGTCAACTCAATTACTTGACCTGTTGCGTATGCAGATTGTTAGCTGTCCACTGTTTTACGTAGAAGCTATCACAGACAAGGTTTAAGTTGTGGTTAACCGCTGATTCGCGTACTCGCTTCACTGGTTACTTAACCATTCAGATAACAGAGCTTCAACTAGATCGGAGAAGTCTCGTTTTTCTGCTTCTTGGAGCAGAGCAATTTTGACATTCCTATAGGTTTCCTTGCGGATATAGGCAGAGACCTGTTCATAGTCGGGATCGCTGCGTTTGCCTTTTGTCTTGGCTTTTGCTTGGGTTTCTGCCGGGGTCGGTTTTTTATGGCTATCTAAAATTCCTTTAAATTTGCTCATATCAAAATTTCCTCAATAATTTCTTTGCCAACCGCTTTGTAGTCTGACCAAGCAATGCGGGACTTGGAATCAGTTACTTCAGAAACAACGACACCGGTTAGGGATGCTTTCTGAAAGGCGGAATAGCGTTTAATGCCTTTTTTAAATAGGGGTAATCCCGCAGTAGTTAGTAACTGTCGAGCTTCGTCACCATCTTTGGAGGGATAAGGGGGAATGATTGTTAGCAAAATCCGAAAGCAATTATTTCCCAGCTTTTGCAATGTCTCAATCGTTAGCATCAGGGCATCAAGGGCGAGGGCATCTGGTGTGGAAGGAATGACCAACAGATCACAGCCATCAGCAAGGGCTTCCAGATCTTCATCCGTCGGCCTAGCTTGGGTATCAATCACGATGTTGGAATACTTGGGCGCATACTTGGCAGCTTGCCTTTCATCAACCACCTTGAATGGGAGTGATCCTCGTTTGCTCCAGCCGGTTGCACTGCGATTTGGGTCGCCGTCTATCAACAAGGTGTCTCCCTGGAGTGCTAGGTACGCCGAGAGATGAACTGCTGTGGTTGTTTTTCCTACCCCGCCTTTAAAACTGGCAACGGTAATAATCATACTTGATTGTTTGAAAGTTTGAATAATTAACAATTCAGCAGTTTGATAAGCTGGTCGTGTGAGTACGCACTTTAAGACCTTATTTTACGTTGGTTTTGTTCCCTGATTATTTGCGTATGCAGTTCACTAACAATTTAGCATGGTAACTAACCGTATTTTTAGCTCCAATGCTTTACCAATACTCCAAGCAAAGTGCCAAAATTTTTACTAGGGGTTAAGTATGAAAAATGACCGTTATCCTCAAGATTGGAAAAATATAGCTGCCGTCAAAAAGCAGTCCGTTAATTGGATCTGTGAACGGTGCGGGGTGCGGGGTGCAATGTCTTGAGCCTGGGGAGGGGAAGGGTTTGTTGAAGGAGGAACGCTATCGACTCAGGATGGCGGTGCATCATAGCGATTATGATCCAGCTAATAATTCCCCTAGTGATTTGATGGCCCTTTGCTTGCCTTGTCATCTTTACTATCACCGCAGGCAACAGGGGAATGTGACACCGGGGCAATTATCGCTAGAATTTTGCTGAAAGCCTTTTGAATAATTATTTCCTCTAATGCCACCGAGTTCCCATTTAAGTTTTGACTGCTATTGCTTCTTATATTGGAGATAATGAACTATTGCCCCTGGTGGAACGGGTTAGTCGGTTGGGGCTTAGTATTAGCAACGGAAAAATTTTGGTCGTTAAGGCTGAAAGTTTTATCCAGTAATGCTTTCAGACATCAAATTTTATAGCTTATCTGAATCTCCACTGTCCCATTTATGACCATAAATGAGACAGTTTCGCCGCCTAATTACCCGAAAACCTTGATTTCTCGTTAGACAGACTCGTAAAGCCAAACATCGCAAATGGGGCAGTTTAGATAAGCGACCCAAATTTTCCTACTGCTAAAACTAAGCCCTCTTTGGATTTGTCCACTTTTTCGGGACAAGGTCACTCTTTGTCTTCTGATTTCATTGGTCTTTACTCTCCTACGCTTACCCTCCCATTTTCCCTGTTTTTGCTAAAGTGGGATGCTCCCAGCAAATAGCCGGCGGGAGATGGAGAATTGGAATTATTCATGCGGTGCGTAATTTAGTCATAATGTTTAGATGATACTTTGATTTAACTTTGAATAAGTAGTGCCAATAGGAAGTTGACCTATGCCCCTAACTACCAGTGTGGATGAACCAAGGACTGGCTCGAAACAAATTCATCTGGAGGGTAGTCTCGATAGCCAAACATCACCGGAATTGGAGAAATTGATTCTTCAAGTCATCACCCCAGATATTCACTGTGCTATTCTGAATTTCACCCATTTAGAATACATCAGTAGTGCAGGGCTGAGGGTGGTGCTCAAGCTGCAACAAATTATGCACAAACATAAAGGTAATGTCTGTGCATTGGGGTTACAACCCCAGGTTAAAAAAGTCTTTGAAATTGTCCAGGCGATGCCAACGAAATCTATTTTTGCTAGTGTTGAAGAATTAGATCAATATCTCATCAATATTCAGCGCAAAATCCTAAACGAATAGAGCTTTTAGAAAAAAATAAAGTTTAAATTGCAGCCTGAGCAATTGGTCAATAGTGGTAGCCCTCCCAGCCTAGAGGGAGAGTTAGGTTTTTCCCTGTCATAAGAACCTGCCACATTCCACAATCAAAATATCCCCGGCATGAATCCCGGCCCCAATCATCGAATCCCCAGTCACTCGGACAAAGAAGGTGGCAGCAGGATGTTTAATCAGATATTGATTGAGGTCTAACTTGCCCTCTAAATAGTCCTCCGCCGGAGAGGGAAAACCGGCTGATACTGGACAAGCGTAAAGGGGCAGCCCATAAACCGTTCGCCGGCTGGGACGGTAAATTTCTGGTAGAACGTTGGAAGGCATAATTTATGGGGAGAGCTTCACCACCAACTGTACTAAAACTTTTCTGGGTTGGAAGTAACAGCCATAACCTATTGAGAATTTTCCCTTCCTGTCAAACTGAGGTTACTCAAGGCGATCGCCTACATTCTTCAATGCACGGTGGTAATCCACGGTGCCATCAAATATAGACCCCACAGAAAGCCGGGCTTTAGCCGGGCGGACTTTGCTTTCCATCAGTGACCAGCAAGAACTTTTGGCGATCGCCATTAAACCCCCGGTAAAATTCCGCTGATGGTCGGGGAGTCTCTTATGTAATGTATGTAAGCCTCGTTAGCCCCGCTGAATTGCTTGATGGCGATTGTCAAATGATTGAATTATTTTTGCTTGCCCTAAGCACACACCTTCTCAGGTTGAATGCCATCCGTCTTACCCTGACCTCTGCTTACCTGCTGACCGCGATGTGAATTGTTCTGATATTCCCGACAATCAAAAGCCAGTCAGGGTTACAGGCAAGGATGACCACCAACTTGATAAAGATGGGGATGGTTGGGGATGTGAGTTAAAGGAAGGGCAATTGGGGGGTGATAGTATAGCTAGATAGTGAAAATTTAGAATAGGTATAGAAAAACATGAGCAAAGAAAATTACATCGCAGAAATAATAAAAGAGTTTCCCAGTCTTAAAGCTGGTAAAGAAAATGATGAGAATTGGGCAAATGAAGGGTTTAAATTTCTAAGCAATAAAAACTATGAACAAGCAGAAATTAAGTTTAAAATGCTCACCCGTTCTCAACCCAATCACCAGGACGGGTTTGAAGGTCTCGCTTATCTATATTATGAAACTGGTGATTATAAAAAAGCAGTTTGGTTTATGAAAAAAGCAGTAAAGATTGCCAGAGAATTTCTGAAAAATAATTCTATTGACCTTGAAGTTATTGAAGAAATGGAATCAAATTTAAAATCAATGGAGACTAAAAAAACAATCAAGCGATGGTGGGAATAGATGATGTACAAATAAATTATGACAAGCCCTGCGCCAATCCCAAGGACGCTCTGCATCCCCATTAGCCCAAACGCCAGCTTTATTGGCGATCGCCATGACGGATAGGTTTTCCAATGAGGTTTTAAACCCCTAGTAAAATCCTGCCTTGACCTCTGGCAAATCATCCCAAGCCGTTGTAAATCGAGGAGAGCGTAAGTCGGACTTCATCCGCCAATTCTGTTGTTTCTCCAAAAGACCAAAACCGACAGTTTCCCTGCCAAACTGTTTATTAAGCCGGTCTAGTGTCAGCATAAGCCGCTGTTGTCGTTCCGTATCCCGTGGTTGTTCAAAAAGATTGCCTTGCACAATCCGTTCTGACTGTAGCCCTGTCATTATCACGCCAGCTTTTTTGTAGGGATGATGGGGTCGAAAGATTTGTTTGAGGGAGGCTTGAGCTAACTTCAGTAATTCTGGGGTGTAATGAGTTGGGGTCGGCAGGGCGATCGCCTGGGAGATGGAAATTGGTTGGTCAATGAAAAAGCTAGTGCGGGCAAAGATAATCATCACTGCTGGGGTTTGTTGTTGTCGCCGCAGTTTCTCCGCCGCTCGACTGACAAAAAAGGCGATCGCCGTTTGTAATTCATCCAATGTGGTCACCGCCTGGGCAAAGGAACGGGAAACGCAGGTTTCTTGCTTTGGATTAGGAATTAGTTCTAGGGGCAAACAGGAAATCCCCTGGAGTTCTAGTAATAGCCGTTGTCCCACCACTCCCATTTTTTTGCGGACAAGTTCAGGATTGGCTTGTTTAAATTGCAAGGCTGTTGAAATGCCCCTGGCGGTAAACCACTTTTCCAAGCGTTTTCCAATGCCCCAAATATCGGCGATCGGCATCGTTGCCAAAATAGGATCAGCCGCTTCTGCTTGGTCTAAGCAAAATGTGCCAACCCCGGATTGTTTTGCCACATCGGTCGCCACCTTAGCCAGTACTTTAGTGGGGGCAATGCCAATAGAAACGGGAATGCCTATCCATTGTTTAAGGCAACGCCGAATTTCTTTCCCATAATTCGTATTACTTTGATTTGGAGTTAGTTCCAGAAACGCTTCATCAATGGAATAAATTTCCACAACGGGGCTAAAAAATTGCAGGCTAGTCATTATCCTGTGGGATAAGTCGCCGTACAAAGAGTAATTAGAAGAAAAAACCTGAATATTGTGTTGCTCAACCAAATCTCGAATTTTGAACAGCGGCACTCCCATCTTGATACCTAAGGCTTTAGCTTCTGATGACCTCGCCACCACACAACCATCATTATTGGAAAGTACCAGCACTGGCTTGCCGTTTAATAGGGGTTGAAAGACCCGCTCACAGGACACATAGAAATTATTGCAATCCACCAGGGCAATGCTGTTCATAGGGGATGAATCACATTAGTGACCACACCCCACACTTCAAAGTCCATTAAATCGGTGATGACCAGGGGCGGATAGTCAGAATTTTCGGAAGCTAGATAAATTTTTTGCTTTTCCATCCGCAACCGTTTAACTAATAATTCCCCATTGACCACAGCGATCACCACCTTGCCGTCCCGTGGCTCCAGGGAACGATCCACAATCAAAATATCCCCGGCATGAATCCCGGCCCCAATCATCGAATCCCCAGTCACTCGCACAAAGAAGGTGGCAGCAGGATGTTTAATTAGATATTGATTGAGGTCTAACTTGCCCTCTAAATAGTCCTCCGCTGGAGAGGGAAAACCGGCTGATACTGGACAAGCGTAAAGGGGCAGCTCATAAACCGTTCGCCGACTGGGGCGGTAAATTTCTGGCAGGACGTTGGAAGGCATAATTTATGGAGAGAGCTTCACCATCAACTGTACTAAAACTTTTCTAGGTTGAAGGTAACAGTCATAACCTATTGAGGATTTTCACTTCCCGGCAAACTGAAGTTACTCAAGGCGATCGCCAAACTAAATCAGATCTCCCCCTTTAATTCTTTCCTGGAGCCTGGTGTAGCGTTGCCGTTCCTGCTGTTGCCGCACAGCATAGCCCAAAGCCTTAGAAGAACCGATCACTAAAGCCAACCGTTTTGCCCTGGTAAGTCCGGTGTAAAAAAGGTTGCGGCTCAGTAGAAGGAAGTGTTGCATATACAACGGCAGGATAACCACGGGATATTCCGAACCCTGGCTTTTGTGGATGCTGATGGCCCAAGCTAAACCAATCTCATTCAAATCAGCAAAATCATAATCTACTGGGCGATCGCCATAGGTAATGGTCAATATTTGTTCTTCCTTATCAATGGCAGTGATGGTGCCCTGGTCGCCATTGAAGACTTCCCGAATATAGTCGTTTTTCAGTTGCATAACCCGATCGCCGAGGCGGAAAATGGTGGTTCCCCGTTGGAGCTGGGGCTTATTCTCCTGGGGTGGATTGAGGATAGATTGCACCACGGCATTGAGGTTGCGAGTACCGATTACTCCCCGTTGCATGGGGCATAATACCTGGACATCCTGGCGGGGATTAAAACCTTGCTTGGGAATAAAATCCGTTAGTAACTCCCCAATTAACTGAACTCCATGCTCTGGTTCCGTGCCGCCGTTATGCCAAAGACAATCCGATTGGGGTTGGTCAGAAATGGTTTCCACTTGAGGATATTGCCCGTGGTTGATTTGATGGGCATGGCGAATGATGGCACTGGCCGCCGCTTGGCGAAAAACTTGGTTTAACCTGACTACGGTTATCTGCTGGGAAGCAATCAAATCTCGCAAAACATTCCCCGGCCCGACAGAGGGTAACTGGTCAATGTCCCCCACCAACAGCAATTGAGTCTTGGGGGAAATGGCCTTGAGGAGGGAATGGGCCAGGAATAAATCCAGCATGGAAGCTTCATCCACAATCACCGCATCAAAGGGCAAAGGGTTATCTTCATTACGCTTGAAGCCCATGGTATTGGGGTCAAATTCCAATAGTCGGTGCAAGGTTTTTGCTTCTAGCCCCGTCATTTCCCCTAACCGCTGGGCCGCTCTCCCAGTGGGGGCCGCCAGTCCAATTTTTTTACCCATGGCCTTCCAAAGAGCAACAATGGTGCGGGTGGTGAAGGTTTTCCCTGTTCCTGGGCCGCCGGTGAGGATCATTAGCCCAGCACTGGCCGCTAGAAACACGGCGTTATATTGCTGTTGAGACAATTCCAGTGCTTTTTTTGCCGTATAGCGGCTAATCCAGCTTTTTACCCTTGCTGTATCTACCATTTGTCCATTGGCTAACTTTTGCGTCACATAACTCGCCAATTTGCATTCGGTGTGGTAGAAAGTGGGCTTGAACAGTAGAATTTCTTCTACACTCAATACTTCCTCTATTAAGTCCTGAGCCGCCACCATTTCCCCAACTATTGCCAGCACTGTTTCCACCGTCGCTTCAAATTCCTCCGTGCTTAGCTTGGCGATCGCCTCTTTGACCAATTCTGGTTGGGGAAGATGGCAATGGCCTTGTTCCGCTGCTTCACCAAGGGTGTGGAGAATGCCGGCCCGGTAACGAAACTTGGAAGTGGGGGCAATGCCGACCTGTTGGGCAATTTTGTCTGCCGTCAGGAAACCAATACCGAAAATATCGTCCGCCAATTGGTAGGGATTATCAGTGACCACCCTGATGGCATCATCCCCATACTGCTTATAAATTTTGACCGCATAGGTGGTGGAAACCCCATGGCCCTGGAGGAAAAGCATCACTTCTTTGATGGCTTTCTGCTCTGCCCAGGCACTCTGGATCATTCTGACCCGTTTCTTGCCAATGCCCGGCACCTCAATCAGGCGATCGCTTTCACCTTCAATAATTTCCAGGGTTTCCAAACCAAAATGGGCCACAATCCTTTTTGCTGTCACAGGCCCCACCCCTTTGATTAGGCCACTACCAAGATATTTTTCAATCCCCGTCAAAGTTGCCGGCTTAGTTTCGTGGTATTGACTAACCTGGAACTGGGAACCATATTTGGGATGTTCCTTCCAGATTCCTTGTAATTTAAGGGTTTGCCCCGCTTGGATATTGGCAAAATTACCCACCACCGTTGTTAATTCCTTTGCTCTAGGGATTTGGAGTCGAGCAACGGTGTATCCAGTCTCTTCAGAGTGAAAAGTAATTCGCTCTATTACCCCAGTTAAATAATCTGTTGATTTCTCCATCAATAATATTTGAATACCCCATAAGCGTTGATAATGCTATGGTTGAGCCTTTTTCCAAAGCAATTGAAATGCCATCTGCCGTTACTTAATTAGTCACAATTAGGAGCGTAGTGCCCAAGCTAAGAAACGCTCAGTGTAGTATAGTGCTAACTGGTTGCTTGGACCTGAAAAAATTGCATCAAAAGCGTGTTCAGCCCAAGGGATGTCTAGTAGGATAGCAGTAGTGCCAGATGCAAGCAGACGATGGTACATTCCCTGTGCAAATCGCACCTGTACGACATGCTCATTACGCCCATAAACTAACAGCGTTGGCGGCTGTGGGCGAATAGCATAGTTGATAGGAGACGCCTTCTGATATAGATCAGGCAATTCAGCCGGCGAACCCCCTAGAAATGCTCGCAAAACAGATCGCGAATTGATCGGATCGGGGCGCGGAGGGTTGGCATAGCCTTCAGCTAGATCTATAGGACCATAGTAACTAACTACGGCTCGGACTGGCAGCGTCTCAGACTGCTGATAGGCTGCTAGCATGGCTAGATGCGCCCCGGCAGAACGTCCGAGCAAAGCTATTCGCTCTGGATCAGCCTCATATTCACTACCGTGTTGGCGGATAAAGGCTAGTGCCGTTAGTACATCATCTAACTGGGCAGGGAAGCGATAAAGGGGAGCATGACGGTAATCAATTGCAAAAACGGTGTAGCCCTGCGCTGCCATATAGCGGCTGAAATCGGCGTTTTGCTTTGGATCGCCCCGTTGCCACGATCCACCGTAGATCACCACAATTGCTGGATATTTTCCCACTTGTAAAGGTCGGTAGATATCCATTTTTAACGATACGCCATCAGGAGAGGCAAACTGGATGTCTGGTGTATATCGCACTTCACGGAGATTGATACCCGTGAAGGAATCAGTGAGGGAAAACGGCTCCGATCTCATCTGGATCTGCAATTGATTGGGAATTTGCTCTAGATAGTTTGTCCCCAGAGCTTCCCGCATAGCAACCTCTATCCTCTGCTGCGTGGCAGGCATTTGAATTAGTGGCATAGCACTAAGAAGGAGTCCCACCAAACTAGCACCCAAAGTCAACCGTTGCAGCCAACTGTGGCGCACGCCTACCATTGATACCCCGCCTGCTGTAGCATTCAGTACCAGTAGCCAGGGGCTAACTTCAGGCACACCGACTCCCAGGGTTAGCAGTGCCATGTTTGGGGCTGGGATGATCATCCAAGCACTGAGAAATAGACCGATGCCACTGAGCAGTAGTGCCAGTATCTTTAGATTGAGGGCGATCGCCATTTGTAGAATTTTGATCCTGGTTCTTGTCATGCTCAGAGACTATCGCCGGGTATGAAACCCGCTAAAGATACAGATATAGTTGTGATCAAATTGTCAATTATGCGCTGGGAAAATCAACAAATTGTCTAGCAGTACGTCCCGATCGCCCATTGTAGCGAGTTGCCCATTGTAAAGCGCGAAATTCTAAATTTTTCTGCTCCAGAGTGATTCCAGCTTGTGCTACTAGACATCGAACAATCGGTAAATAAGTATTCTGATCTGCTGTTTCAAAAAGCGATCGCCTAAAGATCGGCTTTGCGGCGTGCCACCAACCCCTAGTAATTTTTGGGTTATTGTCCATGGGTTCAATAGACGGTGCCGTCAAATATAGACCCCACAGAAAACCGGGCTTTAGCCGGGCGGACTTTGCTTCTTATCAGTAACTCAACAAATACTTTTGGCGATCGCCCGTAAAATTTGAGTATGTTCGATAATCTGTGCAAATTTCTGGCTGAATCATTTTCCGAAGACTACGCCGGGTGGTTGTTGGGACGACCAATCCAATTGACCAAGCTCAGTCCGACGGAACTTTCCCTGGAGCCAATTCGGGCTGACTCCTTGATTTTGGAGCAATCAGAAGACTTGGTGTTGCATCTGGAATTCCAAACGGAGCCTGACCCGACCATGGGTTTTCGGATGCTGGACTATCGGGTGAGGGTATATCGCCGTTTTCCCCAGAAGACGATGCACCAATTTGTTATCTACTTGAAGCCCAGCAGTAATGACTTGGTTTATCAAGATAGTTTTCAGGTGGGGGAGACTGTGCACCGTTATCAAGCGATTCGGCTCTGGGAGCAATCATCGGAAGCATTTCTTCAGAGTCCAGGACTATTGCCCCTAGCGGTATTGACGCAAACCTCTGACCCAGCATTAAAATTGAGGGAAGTGGCGACTGCACTAGATCAGATTGAGGATAATCGAGTTAAGGCAAATCTCATGGCGGCAACCTCAGTTTTTGGAGGAATTCTGCTATCCCCTGAGCTTATCAAGACAATTTTAAGGAGTGAAATTATGAAGGAATCCGCTGTCTATCAAGAAATCTTACGGGAAGGGGAACAACGAGGCTTACTCAAGGGCAAATTGGAAACCATCCCCCTGCTGAAAAAATTGGGTCTTACAATCACCGAAATTGCCAAGGAGTTAGACATTGAAGTTGAATTGGTTAATCAGTTTGTCGCTAACCAAAATAATTAAGAGTTGAAATGGCCATTCGCTGGAATATGGCTTGACTTCTGTTTTGGCGATCGCCGAAAGATGCGCTTTGCGGTGTGCCACTAAACCCTAGTAATTTTTGGGTTATTATCGATGGGTTCAATGCACGGTGCCGTCAAATATAGACCCCACAGAAAACCTGGCTTTAGCCGGGCGGACTTTCCTTCCTACTACCCCGACTTTTCAGCGTCGGACAATACTTTTCCTCTGGCGATCGATTAAGACCTAAAGTAGCAGTGGCAGATGTCTCTAATCTGGGTATAAGTAGTTATCGGTATCAAAAAAATTGTCCGCTTATTGAATTATCTTTTGTAAAAAGCTCTGAAAGTGTAACAAACTTATAACCCCTATTTTTCAGTATTGGTAATATTTTTATCAAAGTTTTTACAGTTCTCTGTCCCCTTGAATTTCCATCATGTAAAACAATAATAGAACCAGGTCGAATATTAAAAAGAATATAATTTACAGCAAACCAAGACGATTCAATAAGAGTATCATAAGGAAAGACAGATCCTAAAGCTGTTCGATAACCATTCTTTTTTGCTGTCTTGAGCATTTCTGAGTTGTACCAACCTGAAGCCGGACGAAACCAATGAATCTTATCGAATCTTGAAATTACAGAGTGGGCTTCTAACAGATCAGTTGCAAATTCTTCTGGAGATAGTTTAATGCTTGGTTTATCTTCAGTCATGTGATTGCCCAATTCATGCCCATCTGTGACCATGGTTTGGATGATTGCTTCATTCGCAAAAACTTGGTTGCTAATGATAAAAAAAGTTGCTTTTACTTGATTTTCTCTCAAGATATTAAGTAAAATTTGTGTTGTATCGCTATGAGGTGAATCATCAATTGTCAGTGCAATCAAATTATCATGGATTTTTGCAAAATAAACAACTCCGGGAATAAGTAATTCAATTATTGCGAGTATCCAGTGAGGCTGAAAAAACAAGATTGATATGAAACCTGCAAAAATAATTAATAATAACCAATAGAGCATCTAATTACCTAACCGTAAGAGAAAAGTTTAAATATTGGCGATCGCCTGGGTTTCTATTATTTTTTTCAGAGCCAACGAGTTCCCATTTCCGTCATAGCTCAGAAAATCATGTAAACCACTGATAACCTTAAACCCATTCTAAAAACTTCCAAAGTCTTGCTCCAAAAGGATTATCCTGAAAATAAAGAATAAAAATATTATGTTGCAGATAACCAAAAGCCTCAGTATTGCCCTAACCGAAATCGAAATGACCGCTATTCGCTCCCAGGGAGCAGGTGGTCAAAATGTGAATAAAGTGGCATCCGCCATTCACCTCCGCTTCGATATTGGGGCATCCTCTCTACCCGATGCCTATAAAAAACGGCTATTAAACCTCAATGATCGGCGCATCACTAAAGATGGCATCGTAATTATTAAAGCCCAGTCTCATCGTACCCAAGAGCAGAATCGAGAGGAAGCCTTACAACGACTCCAATGGCTAATCAGTAGCGTTATAACTTTACCCAAGCCCCGTAGGCCCACAAAACCGACCTACAGTTCCCAACGAAAGCGTCTGGATGCTAAAACCAAACGCAGTGCAGTTAAGGCCCTGAGAAAATCAATTGATGAGTAGCTTTCATTAGGCGATCGCCTACAAAATCCTCAATGCACGGTGGTAGTCCATGGTGCCATCAAATTTAGACCCCACAGCAAGCCGGGCTTTAGCCGGGCAGACTCCGGTTCTCATTAGTGACCTAAAGATATTTTGGCGATCGTTATTTCCCCAGCCTATAGGGGTCAGTCCATAGAGGGGTTTGAGTAGTAATGGAACCAAAATGCACACTAAGCCTGAAACCCTCCAGGGGATTTATTAGTTGAATTATCCTCCCAGAAATGGCTACGGACTTTTATTGGCTAAAGGATGCCCCTGGTAAACATTTTTCCCTGCAATTCCCCCAAAGCTGAGTACAGTAAGAAATAAGTCCCTACCCTAGAGGTAAACAATGGACACAACAATGACAGTAGGTTTCTATCTCGGCGATCGCCTGCGGGCCTTTAATGTCGGTCATATCTTTGGGGTGCCGGGGGATTATGTGCTGGGGCTGATGGATGAATTGATTAATAGTCCTGTGGAATTAGTCTGCACCTGTAATGAGTTGAATGCGGGTTATGCGGCAGATGCCTATGGCCGGATGCGGGGCATGGGGGCAGTGTGTGTAACCTATGGCGTCGGGGCGTTTAGTTTGATCAATGCCGTAGTGGGAGCCTACGCTGAACGGGTGCCGTTGGTGGTGATTAGTGGTGCTCCGAGTCGGGCCAATCGTCGCTCCCATCTGATGTTGCACCATACGACGGGGGATTTGAATTTACAATACAAAATTCTAGAGAAAGCCACGGTGATGGCAGTGGTAATCAATGATGTGAACCAAGCCACCCAACAAATCGATCAAGCCCTGGCGGCCTGTGCCCATTATCGTCGTCCCGTTTACATTGAAATTCCCACGGATATTGCCCAGCAACCCTGTCCAGTTTCTGCTGCTCCCCCAGCGTTTGCTGAAACATTAACTGATGTCGATGCCTGCGCTGAAGCCGTTCAAGAGGCGATCGCCCTGTTAAGTCAGGCTAAGTCCCCTGTGATTTTAGCCGGGGTGGAATTTCATCGTTTTGACCTCGAAGATAAATTATTAAAACTCCTAGAAATTATGGGTTTTCCCATCGCTACTACGTTATTGGGTAAATCCTGTATTGCCGAAACCCATTCCCAATTTATCGGCACCTATGTTGGCGCTCTGAGTCGTCAAGCCGTCCATGAAACCGTAGAAAAAGCAGATTGTGTGCTTTGTTTAGGGGCGATTATGTCCGACATGAATTTAGGGGTTTACACCGCCAAACTTGAAGAACAACGGTTAATTAATGCCAATTCTGAAAAGGTCAAAATTAAACATCACTATTATCAACCAGTTTATTTAGGGGATTTTTTGGACGAACTTTGTCAACAGTGGCATAATTCCCCTCGCCAGAATTTAGACATTATCCCTGCCGCTTCTTTATTGTCAGAACCCCTCACTCCCACTGCCGAGCAAAAATTAACTAATGCCTATTTTTACAAACGACTCAATCATTTTTTAACGGAGATGACAGATCCCCAATTAGTCATTTCTGATACGGGGGATGCCATTGTGGCTACGATGGATTTGATCATGCCCCAGGCCGCCGAATTTATTGGCCAAGCCTTCTACCTTTCCATTGGCTATTCCATTCCCGCTTGTTTAGGGGCCAGCTTGGCCGCCACGGAGCGACGGGTGATCGCCATTGTGGGGGACGGAGCCTTCCAGATGACGGTCCAGGAATTATCCACCATTATTCGCCACCGGTTACACCCGATTATTTTTCTGATGAATAACGATGGCTACACCATTGAACGAGTCATTCAAGACAATGTTTACAACGACCTACAACCGTGGAAATATCATCAATTACCCCAGGTGTTTGGCGACTGTTGGAGTTGTGAAGTCCGCACGGAAACTGAGTTGGAAACAGCCCTAGAAAAAGCCTGTCACCATCTCTCTTCCCCAACCTTTATTGAAGTGCATCTAGATCGCTTTGATTGTTCCCAGGGGTTAAAACGATTAGGGGCGGCTTTGAAATCCATGAATAGTCATTAAAACAGAATAATTAGTAATAATTCTAATTCCTTGAGAGGCGGTTTCGGCACAAGCCCCTTAGCCACCGCTAATCTTGGCTTTGTAACCCTGTTTGAGCAAATAGGGGTCACGCCATAGAGCGGAAAATATTGCACCCCAAGCAATTTTGACAAGCCTCAAACCCTTATTGCAAGTAAATGCTCTCGCAATGCTGCTTGAATTCGTTTAATCTCATTCATAACGGGGATGATGCTTTGGTTTTGGTTATTCCTAGCTCACCTTCTTTTTACCACATTTGTCAAATCCTTGCTGGATATAGGTCTTCGCCTCTACCACCCTTTTTTTGTCCCCGTACTTTGATCCCACATAAGCTCAAAATTTTGATTGAGTCGTCTCTTTTTTGCTACTATGAATTCTCAATTTTTCGATCCTGAAACTCTGCTTAATGATCTTCTTGTTGCTCTACAAAAAACGCCCGATACCCTACGGGAGCAAATTGAACAGGGCACAGAACAGCTAGGAGCTTTTGTCGCTCCGATCGCCGAACATCCTCTAATGCAATTCAGTACCAAAATGCCTGGACTCCAGTGGCTTTTGGCAGCTTTAGGTCAGGTAAATAACGAAAAGGTTGAACGAGAGGTGATGGCCTTGCGTGGTCAATATCCCCTGGAAACCCAAGCTCAGTTAGCCCAGCGGGTGATTGTGGAAACCGCTATCAAAGCCGGAGGCATTGGCTTAATGACCAATTTTATTCCCCCCTTGGCCTTGACCCTTTTAATGGCGGATTTGACTGCAACAACGGCGTTACAGGCAGAAATGATTTATCGTATTGCTGCCATTTATGGGTTTTCGGTTCATGAACCCAGCCGACGTGGAGAAGTATTAGCCCTTTTTTTTCTGGCATCCGGTAGCGCCAATCTGATCAAATCAGGACTGAGTCTGTTTGAGTTGATTCCAATTTTGGGGGTGGTGATTGGCATCACCAGTAACGCGAGCCTAATTTATAGCATTGGCCATGGTGCTTGTTATTTTTACGAAACCAAAAAACGGCGATCGCCTACAACATCCTCAATGCACGGTGGTAATCCACGGTGCCATCAAATATAGACCCCACAGAAAGACGGGCTTTAAACGTAGTAATAATGACTTAGTTTATCAGGACAGTTTTCAGGTGGGGGAGACTGTCCATCGTTATCAAGTGATTCGGCTCTGGGAACAACCATCGGAAACATTTCTCCAAAGTCCAGGGTTATTGCCCCTAGCAGTATTGACGCAGACCTCTGACCCGGCATTAAAATTGAGGGAAGTGGCGACTGCACTAGATCAGATTGAGGATAATCGAGTTAAGGCAAATCTCATGGCGGCAACCTCAATTTTTGGAGGAATTCTGCTGGCCCCTGAGCTTATCAAGACAATTTTAAGGAGTGAAATTATGAAGGAATCCGCTGTCTATCAAGAAATTTTAGAGGAAGGTAAAATTGCCGGGAAACTGGAGGGTAGGCTGGAGGGAAAACTAGAAGGTAGGCTGGAGGCGAAACTAGAAACCATACCCTTGCTGAAAAAATTAGGTCTTACGATCGCCGAAATTGCTAAGGAGTTAGACATTGATGTCGCCTTAGTCAATCAGTTTGTTGCTAACCAAGATAATTAAGGGTTGAAATGGTCGTTGCCCGGAATATGGCTTGACTGATCTTTTGGCGATCTCGCAGAGATCTGCTATGCGGTGTGCCATTAAACCCCTGGCAAAGTCTGCTGACATTTGGGGAATGTCATTTTTATCTTGAGAGACACTACGTTAGTTTTTTCTCCTTAGAGCAAAACAAACCTAAATTTTGACTACCTTTACAGAACCTTTTGGACGCCCACCCTTTTGGCCATTTTCACGGGATGATTTCCGTTTAGCTTCAGAAGTCTGTTTTCCCCCTTGACGGCCAATCTCCGCCATCCAAGCCTTCGTGCCGAAAATTCCTTGAACTAAGCTGAGAATACTAAAATCTGCGTCTAGACTTGGCCAGTGCACACTTAACCCCGCCCGATCCAACCAAACATTATTTAATTGCTCCACTGTTGCCCCCTGCAAACCCTGAATCAAATCTGGTGGTACGGCAAACTGTGAACCATTAGCGAAATAAAAGACAATTAAATTCCGTTGATGGTCATATTCAACCTGGCGGGCACAGGGGCCGGCATTTTCCTCGGCGATCGCCGTTTCTTTTGCCTGGGCTATTTGGTCAGCAATGGCTTCCTCGTTAAAATCTATTGTCCAATTACGTGCCATGAATACGGTTCCACTCCTGCAAAAATAATTCTTGGTGTTCAGCCACTAGCTTTAATGCTCTGATAGCATCCCGATTACTGATACTGGGGTCAACGGTCACTAACGAGGGAGCTTGATCCTCTGAACCGAGATTGATCTTAATGCCCGGTTGATTGCGGGAACTTTTCCGACCCAGAAAGACGTGAACATGGGCAGGGACATGGTCGTTGGTATAAATGAAAGCCGTCAGGCCATGCCTAGGGTCTTCAAAGATTTTAGGCATAATTCATTGATGGATAAACCCAGAATAACCTAAGGCGTTAGGTTTATTCAATCCCTCTCACTACCACTGGTTAGAGCATTTACACTATCTTCCCTAAGGCGATCGCCATTAAACCCCTATTAATTTTTGTTGTAGCAAGGAACCATTAAAAAAGGGAGGCCGAAGCCCCCCAGAGAAAACAAAACTAGGTAAGAACCTGGACTGACACGGCCCAACCAGACAGACCAGCGCCGGAGAAAGAACCGAACGAACCGAACCGACAAAAAAAGCAGACATGGGCAAAACCCCCAAAAAACAACGGGGTCATTCCAGCAATGACAATGACTCAACCTTACCGTTGATAGTTTGATTTGAAACGAAAATTAAGCGTCACTACTAATAATTAGGGCTACCATTAGATAATACAAAAATCCCCCAAAAAGGACAACCTCTGAGGACTCTCATCATGGCCACTACCAATGGCTTCAATATTGTCTTTGACTACCGCTTTGATACTAATGGGTTGTTTACCCTAGAACGACGTAATACCTTAGAAGCCGCCGCTGACATTTGGGAAAGTTATATTCAAGACGATTTTCCCGACTTAGTTGCCGGTTTTGATGTCACGATCAAAAATCCCCAAACTGGCGCAGACGTTGACCTCATCTTACCGGCGATCGATGATATTTTAATTTTTGTGGGCTTCCAATCCCCTCCTTTCGGCACCGGCGGAGCAAATACCTTAGCCCGGGGTGGATATAGCGGTCAAACTATTGGTACGTTGTTTCGCAATCGCATTGAAGCTAGCAACTTTGAGCCTTGGGTTGGCAATCTCTCCTTTGATCCTTCTCCCAATGGCGGCGTGATTGATGATTGGTTTTTTGATCAAACTCCAGCAACAAGTACCGATATTCCGTCCGGTAAACGAGATTTTCTCTCGGTGGCACTCCATGAGCTTGGCCATGCTTTGGGCATAGGAACCGCCCCAATTTCCGATCAACAAGGCAATGGCGGTTCTCTCGGTGGTTTCAACGCTCGTTTAGTTAATAATGGTCAACCTATTCCCCTTGAAGCAGATCTGAACCATTTCCAAGAGGGCATCTTTGATGATTTGACCCTAATGGATCCCATTTATAACAACAATCAACGGGTATTGCCGTCAGTTTATGATCTCGCTTGGCTAGCAGATATTGGTTATGAAATTAAGCCGACAGGGGGTTTTAATTTTGTTGCCCAAGGTTCATCTCTTCCTCTCGCAACCAATGGTAGCGACGCTACTATTTTCGGTACCATTCTCGATGATCAAATTGATGGCTTAGGTGGCGATGATCAAATTCAAGGCGATCTGGGTAATGACAAGCTTTTTGGCGGGCCAGGCAATGATCTGATTTTTGGTAATGAGGACAACGATGAACTATATGGCGACGATGGCGATGACCAACTACAAGGGGGCATTGGTGATGACCAACTGTTTGGAGGAACTGGGAATGACCTCTTATTTGGGCAGGAAGGTAACGATGAGTTACACGGCGACGATGGCGATGACCAACTGCAAGGGGGTGAAGGCAATGACTTTTTAGATGGGGGGAAGGGTAACGATAGTTTATTTGGGGGTTTAGGAATTGATAAATTTTATTTTGGCCTCGAAAATGGGCAAGATACAATCAATGATTTTGACGTTGCTACTGAAATTATCCAAGTAGCCGCGGAATATGGTTTTGCTAATGGGAGTGAAATTTTATCCACCTTGTCCAAACCATTTAGCAATGTCTCGCAGTTTAATTTAAGTGCTAATGATTACATTCGTGTTTTTCATAATGTCCAGTCGGGAACACCCTTAACCGCGGCAAATTTCCAAATAGTTTCTTCTTCCTCTACCCCTGTAACTTTAGCTATTTCCGCCACCAATGGGAACCAAACCGAAGGTAATGCTGGTGCCAAGGCTTTTACTTTCACTATTAATCGTTCTGGTAGCACCACCGGAACCAATAACGTCAACTGGGAGGTAACGGGCACAGGTAACAATCCCGTTAATGCTAACGATTTTGTCGGAGGAGTTCTACCCAGCGGGGTTGTCAGCTTTGCTGCCGGGGAAACCAACAAAGTCATTACCGTTAATGTTCAAGGGGATACAACCGTTGAAGCCAACGAAACCTTCCGAGTAAACCTGAGTAATCCCACTAACGGTGCGACCATCACCACTGCCAATGCCGAAGGCATCATTACTAATGACGACGAAGAAGTTATACCTCCGCTACCTATAATTCCAAGTATTACACTAGCTGTTTCTCCCAATAGTGTTACCGAAGACGGAGCGGCTAATTTAGTTTATACCTTCACCCGCCCAGGTGATGCCACTCAAGCATTAACAGTCAATTACAGTATTACTGGAACAGCCAATAGCTCTGATTACACTGGAGCGACCCCTGGCACGGGAAAAACAATTACCTTCACTGCCGGTTCTAACACTGCAATCTTAACAATTGACCCGATAGCGGATACCACAGTTGAACCTGATGAAACCGTTATTGTGACTCTGGCATCAGGAATTGGTTACACTGTCGGCACCACAGGAGTAGTGACAGGAATAATCACTAATGATGATGCTGCCATCCCCACTATTCCAACAGACCCTACCATTCCCCCATCGGACGGTTTATTGTCCTCTTTTATTCGCTTTCAAAACACAAATCAACCTGGAACCTATTTATTTGCCAGTGCAGGGGAAGCTGCGGCTATTCGTAGTAACCCCGGCTTGAGGCAGTTCGCAGAGGAAGGGGTTGCCTTCCGTGTTGCCCTACAAAAAACAGATCCATTGCAACAGGCATTCTTCCGTTTTCAAAATACGAATCTGCCTGGTACTTACTTGTTTGTTAATGAAGGGGAAGCAGCCGCTATTCGTAGTAACCCTGGCTTGAGCAACTTCGTAGAAGAAGGCCTTGCTTTTTATGCCTATGGATCAGGCACAGGAAACGGAACCGTTGATTTTACTCGTTTTCAGAGTGTAGGCGTTCCTGGTACTTATCTGTTTACCTCTCCTGGAGAAACATCTTCTGTGATAGGGAATCCCAATTTTGTCAGGGAAGGAGTCGCCTTTTCTGCTGCTCTTGGTTGATTCAACTTAGCTAACTTCTGTTTCAATTACAGAGATAGTTCGGTGGGCCGAGTGAGGGTCGCCCCTCTCCCTACCCATTCAATGTTTTACCAAGTTCCTTGGGTCGTGCCTCTAGTCTTAATCCACCAAATTTCTTGGGAGGAGTTGGGATAAACTGGCGATCGCCGACTAAACCCTTATTTATTCCGCCTCTGCCAATCCCAAGGCCGCTCTGCATTTCCATTAGACCAGACCCCTGCCTTACTGGCGATTCAATAACTAGGTGAATGACCCTAGCATTGACAAGACAATGCAATCGCATTACCATCAGCATATGATTTTACAGGTTGAGAGGTTGCTATGGCTGGAATATTATCACCCTGCCCAGAATCTACCCTTACGGATCGCTATCAGACCACAGTGCCTGATCCGGTTCGCAAAGCCCTTGGACTCAATAAACGAGATAAAATTTGTTACACCATCGAACCCGACGGCAAAGTATGGATTTCTAGGATTGACCAGGAAGAACAGGATCCAGTGTTAGGGAAGTTTTTAGATTTTCTGGCGCAAGATATAGAAAAAAATCCTCAGCAGATACAAGCAATCAGCTCTGAGCTTGTTGGTCGTGTGCAGTCGCTAGTCTCGGGCGTTGATGTGGATCTGGACGCTCCCCTGTTGGGTGAGGACGAATAGGTTTGTCAATAGATGAGTCTTTAGTAATTAATGGATGGAAAATATTTGCCCATCCTTTATTTCTTGAGCAAGTTGAAGAACTTGTGGCTCAGGTTGAACATTTGCGACAAAAGCATCCAAAAGAATATAAAAAGAAAAATGCTACTAAGCGACTAGCGGCGATCGCCAAATTAGCCTTTGATGTTATTCCCCAAGATCCAACTCGCAATGAATATCGACAAGGGAGTACGCTTGGGAATGATTATAAACACTGGTTTAGGGCTAAATTTTTCCAGCAGCATCGATTATTTTTTCGCTACCACCAAGAAAGTAAAATAATTCTTCTGGCTTGGGTTAATGATGAAAATTCCAAACGAGCGTATGAAAGCAGTACCGATGCTTATAAAGTCTTTAGAAAAATGCTTGAAAACGGTCATCCTCCCAATGATTGGAATGATTTATTAATAGAAGCTAAAAGTGTTGGCGATCGTTTACAACAAATTGCTGAAATAGATTTATAAAAGAGCCTTGACAAAAAGAGAGGGACATATAAAATAGCCCCACTCAATGACACTCCCTGCAATTATGAAGTACAAAATACTCTCCAGTCTAGCCTTTGCTGCACTGGGCATAACGGCTATGGCCCCTGGTGCCTTTGCCAATCCAACGGTGGGGCGCGAAACCCGCACAGGAGACATATACGTTTCCGGTTTGGGTAGTTATCAATCCATCAAAGGGGAATATTCATCCCTGCCCAGATCAACCAATAAAAACGCCAACGAGTGCGGTGTGATCAAACTAAGTGGTTCCTCCACCAGCTTGCCCATAAATGCCGGAGATACTTTCAAACTAAATGGAGGTGCGGACATTGCCTTTAACTCTCTGGTGGTGGAAGCAGAGCCAAAATGTTCCAACGGTGTGTTGGTGGGTAATCCTACTCCATCCGTCACCCTGAAAGACTCCAACGGTAACGTTTACTTCACCGGCTTGACCCCCTACAGCTCCAACGTGGTCACCTATAACAATGCTCCCACCCTGCGGAGTGTGAAAGCTTCCACCTGTGGCACAGCCCGGTTCTCCAATTCCGGCAAATACTTGGTGACCTCCGGCTCTTTGACCATCACTGATTCCGCCACGGGGTCAACCATCGTGACCATTCCCGACGTGGGAGCCATGACCGCCGTTTCCGGTGGGCCGATCTGCCGTAATGGTGCCACCTTCACCACCGCCGATTGGCCATCTCCCTAATGCCGCTTGCCCAGCACTGCTCACTCATTGGGGATCTTAATCCCCTTTTTTTCTATGAAATTGTTACTCGCTTTAACGTTGGGGTTCTTCTATGTTCTTCCTATCCTTGCCCAAGCCCCTGAAATGCCGGAAGAACCTGCTCCCACAGAAGACGCAACTATGGAGCCGATGCCTGATATTACTCTGCCTCCTGAGCCTCCAACCCCTGGCGGTAAGGGCCCAAACTGAAGAAAATCCCCATGATTCCCTCAGTCTTTACGACAACTATGACGACGGTGCGGAGGTGATCACCTTCACCGGCTTGGAACCCCATACCTACTATGAATTTATTGACCGGGGCGGAGGTTACATTGCCAAGGCCACCACCAACCATTGCAGTATGATGACCGTCAAAGTGCCGAAGAAATACCCTTTGGCCAGTCAGCCCTACAGTGGCCATGACAGCGGCATTTGGAACACAGGTAAATTAGTGAACGGCACAGCTTTCTTTTGGCGCAACCGACCGGATTGGGACAACATAGTTTTTACCAGCGGGGAAGACACCACCCTGCCCGATAGTCAGGTCAATTGCGCTTACATTGTGGGGCGATTTTCTTGGTTTGCCAAACTGAAAGACAACGTACTGATTTTCTACGCCGCCGACCGGGATATTCCCCCCAACTCAACTTTTTTTGTGCGCTTAGATGGGGGCGGCCCAGTGCCCTGGAAATTCAGCCAAAGGAAGAAATCTAATGCCTGTGGCCATGTGGCATTCAAGTATTACTGGAGATTAACCGCCAACACGAAAAAGCCTGGTTATGACCTGGACTATGCCGATGGCTTTGAACTGCGTAAAAATAACGTCTTGGTGAGAAACTATAACTGGGCAGATTGGTATAAATGGACACCCCGCCCCATTTGTAGTAAGGGCAGATCCTACCTCACCGATGATGACATTCAGTATGACTAATCCTCCCCGGTGCCCAGCACCAGCAATTTAACCTGTACCACCTGATTTCTGAGCCGTGACCATTCCCGAAAAGTTGCGGCTTTTTGGCGGTCGTAGCTACTCAGTTGGGCCAAATATCTTTCACTATCCCCCTCCCCAAAGCGGTAGGAGACCCTGGCAATTTCGAGGCGTTGCTTATCCCGTTTGGCGATCGCCTGCTCAATTTGAAAAGCCCGGGCCAATTCCTCTAGTTTGAGGATTTCCACTGTTACCTGTTCCCGGAGTTTTTGCTGTAATTCCGACTTATTGCGTTGTAGTTCGGCAATTTTGATTTGAATATCCCCAATGGCGATCGCCCGTTGTTGCTGGGAATCGTTGCCAGCGTATTGTGACCAGTTGAATAAAGAACCCAAGCCCTGGCCCAGAAAAGCGGCTGCTACATTACCAAGGATGAGACGGAAGGGATTACTAACTGGTGCTTCCACCCCATTGCTGACCGGCCCCAGGGTGGAATAGAGAAAGACCTGGAGGAAGGGAGAGAAATTAGAGATGGCGATGGAGTCCAGATTCTTTTGCCTGGCTTCCTCCACAGCGGCGATGCTCTCATCAATTTTGTCCTGGAGGTCTGCCAAGAGGCGGGATTTTTGGATGGCGGTATTTTGCAGTTGGTTAACACAGGATTCCGTCGCCACACTACAGGGCAAGTCCCCCAGCATTTGTGACCAAACATCCTCACTGATTTTTTTGTCCACCAGGTCGTCCAGTGCCGGGTCAAGGAAAGGATTGGGTTGCCCCTGGGGGTCTTCCATCAATTCCGGGTCATCTTCGCTGCCAATTTCCAGCAGATCTGGTTCCTCAATTTCCCCCTCATCATCGTCAGTTAGTTGGGCTAGCACCGGTGGTGTCCAGGTAAAGGGTAACAGCCAGCTTGCCGTCGGTTTGGCGGTCAAACTTAATGCGGCGAATAATGCCAGAGTAAGGGCTTTTGACTTGAACAATGCCATTTAACTTTTCCTCCACAGCGGACAATTGCTCCCGGAGCTGGGCCAACTTAAACTCTCGGTCTAGTTTTTGATTGGCCACATTAATGGCCACCTGATTTTCTTCCTCTGCTCGGCGGGAAATGGTAATGCGGTGGTTATATTCCGCCAATTCCTGATTCTCCTTAGCCGCCCGTAACCTCGACTGGGCCTGTTCAAGTTCCCCCCGGGCAATGGAGACTTTACTTTGCAGATCAGTGAGTTCCTTGCGCCGGTCTGTTTCCACCTGAAAATATTCCGCTTGGAAGAATTTATATTCCGCTTCCTTGCCCTCCAGGGTCGTTTTGGCTTGTCGTAGCTTCTCCGTTTCGTGGGTCAACATCTCCGGTGGCAAACCCCGCAGGCCATTGACCGCATCAAGCTTGCGTTGCTGTAACTCAAAAGCCCGGTGGGCCGCCTCCACATCAGCCAGGGAACGTTCCACTTTAGCTTTGGCAGAAATAAACGGGTCGGCCTCGATCGCCGTGGCCAGATTGCGTTGGGCTTGGGCCAGCTTAATTTCCGCTAATTGAATGGCGGTTTCTTCCACGGTGTAGGAAATGGGGGGCAGTTCCCGCAAAGCTGGGGCCGGTTGCAGCATGGGGATTAATTGACCTTCCACATTGGCGATCGCCAGGAGTCTTTCTCGTTGATCCCGTTCCAGTCGGGAGCGTTCCGCTTCTTTGTCCGATAACACCTGACCCCGGTTGACCGTATCCCCTTCCCGCACCTTGAGTTCTGTTGGGTCAGCTAAGGTGAGGTTAATCTTGAGCCGGTTGGGAGTAGTCAGGGAGGAATCATTACCAGGGGTATTGGTGGTGTTGGTTTGGGCATGGAGACCCCCAAAGACCACCGTGCCGAGGATTACCGCCAACAGTAAAGCCCGCCAATTCATAGCATTTTGTCCTCCCTAAAAGTCTGTTGTAAAAGTTACGATTTGCCCCCTAAATCCCCCAACCTTGGGGGACTTTAAACAAATATTATTCCCCCCAGAATTGGGGGGCCAGGGGGGCTTTTCAAACATGTTCTAAGACTCAAAGAACTAATCATGGTGTATTCCTTTGATAAAAGGGGACAATGTTAACTTTGTTGGCATTTTTGCCAAAGCGTACTAATGATTCCAGAGGGTTCAGGTTGGCGATCGCCTCTTCGGAAAATCTGAAGGTACGGGCAGTGACGGGCAACTCAGAGGAATCAACTGGGAGAACCAACTTAGTGAACGTATTGGTGAGAACATCCTTGGAAATATGACGGGAAGACTGGGAAGCCACCCACAGGCCCAGCCCATACTTTCTGCCGTCCGCCGCAATTCTGTCCAACGCTTTGGAATGGCCCAACTCCTTGGCTTCATCAATGAACAAAACAGTTCTGAGAGTCGATTCCCCTAGTAAACGGTGGTGACTCATCAACTGGGAAGCCAACGCATCCCCGGCGATCGCCTGCAATTGGGGGGGAAGTTTCGACAAATTCCAACGGGTCAGGGTTTGGTTAATAGGCTGGGTTTTGTTGAAAATGCCGTACTCAAAAATGGTGGATAACTTCAGCCTCAGTTTTTCCGCCTCCTTGTCTTCCCCGGCCATTTCCTCCAGTAAATTCTCCAGGTCACTAAAATTTGGTGGCACTTTTAACCAACTTTCATGGGACTCCTGGGAGATGCCCCGGCGGAAGTAACAATGCTTGAAGCAGTCCAGCAGTTTCGCTTCCTGATTGGCCCCCAGGGTCAGGGTCTTTTTGAACAGCATGGCCAGCTCAATGGCCCGCAGATTGGGCCCGCCCCCCTCCTGGTCAAGGTTCAACCGCATGGGGTTAATGCCAGCATTGCTTTTCATATTGACGTTGTAGCAAGTCTCCCCTGGCAATTCCTGATCTCCGTGGAAGTCAATGATGGCAACTTGGGCTAACTTGCTCACTTCCCAGGCGATCGCCTTCAGAGTTTGGGTTTTGCCGGCCCCGGAACCGCCGATGATGCACCCGTGGGGATTGGCCACTGTGGCGGGGTTCCAATAAATCTGCCCACCGATTAACACCCCTTCTTGCTTGGGAGGAGAGAGCACATTACTAGGGGTTTGGGGATGGTGCAGTCGATTAATGGGGGGACGTTTGCTGGGGGAAAAAGTCATGACAGTTATCAAGTTTCAGGAAATAGGTATAAGCGGTAGTTCAGAATCCCCCCTGGCCCCCCTTGATAAGGGGGGAATTGGATTTAAAGTCTCCTTTATTAAGAGGGGAACCGGATTTCAAGTCCCCCTTTGGAAGGGGGATTTAGGGGGATATTAGCCAATTAACGTTCTTCAATGGTTTTGATAGTGACAGACCCCCTAACGTACTGGTCTTGGAGGAGGTGGATCGCCGTTTCGATGGGGGCATGGTCGAGGGTGACAAATCCTCCGGCGTGGCGGATGGGGGCAAAGGCAAAGGCGGACTGTTCCAGCCTTAAAGCAGTGGGGTCGTCAATGGTGAGCTGGCCACTGAGGAAAGTCATCGGTTGGATGTAGTCCTCCAACAGGTCGAGGGGTTCATCGTCGAGGTAAATGGTGTCCGTGGTAATCACTGCGGGTTCCCCTTCCCGGCCCCAAATGCGATTAACAATGATGGTGCTGTCCGCTTCGGTGCCCACTTTCACCACCTGGTCATCCTGAAGTACCAGAAAACCCTCGCCATTGGTGGCAATTATCGGAGCCTTCTCTGTCACCGGCGCACGGTTCCCCGCCCAAACCCCCTCATATTCGGCATAAACTATCTGGTTGCCTCCCTTGCGGTTGTAGAGTTCCGTCACTCCACTGGGGGCCGCAATCAGGGCATTGAAGTTCTTCACCAGGCCACCGGTGTTATTGAGTTGAAAAGTCCAAACGGCGATCGCCACCACAAAGACCATCAACCAATACTCGGCAGCACTGCCAGTGGAGATCCTTAAGTTCCGGTTCCCAGGGCAAACACAGCGCACCCCCAACGGGTAAAACATCTCCACCCCGGACTTAGTGAAGCAGTCCAAAAACCAACCGGCGAAGTAACCGATGTTGAGGGCATGGATAATTACTAGGGGAATGGCGGGAATGGTAGACCAAAGGCCGTAGGACACCACCGCTAAGGTTAGGGATGCCAAAAGGGAATGGGTGGCACTGCGATGACTGAATCTTTGCTCCAGGGGTCGGGAAATAAAGGGTAAGACTCTCCCTGCCGGTGAAGTACTGATGTCGATGTCCGGTAACAAGCTGGCGATCGCCCCAATCAGAATGGGCACGGGGTTGGTGGTTTGGACTGCCATGCCGACGGAAGCCGCCCCTACTAATAGGTGAGTAATGGTGAGCATTAGTTGCTAATCCTCCTCGATTCCTTGGGCAAGTAATAGGAAAGTCTTGCCACCCCTAGGAAAATCGCTCCCCCAATGCCCGCCAAAATATAGAGGGATTGATTACCAGTGCCCAGGCCAATGAACCGATAACAGATAAAGACAATGCCCACCAGGAGCAGTAGCGGGGTGATGTCAAAATATCTGCCGTGATCCCCAGCTTCGTTTTGGATGCCCAAAAAACCCTCCTCGATGGCCCGCTTGGCCAACATGGGGTTGCCCCCGGCCCGGCTTTGGAGCTTGGCAATTTGATGGGGCTTTAAATCTGACCCCAGGGCGATGGCCTCCTTTTCCATCAAGTCCCGGATCTGATATTCCGCCAGGGGCTTGAGTTCAATGCGGGGCACATAGATAAACAGGTCAGTCCTAGGAGGATTGGTGGCCGCCAATAGAATGGGAACCCCCACATCCTTGAGCTTTTTGAGCCAAAGCCGGAACTTCACTTCCAGGTAATGGGCATCGTCAAAGATCAGCACCGCCCGGTTAACGCTGAACCATTGGATTAACTCTTGCTTAAGCACTTCCACCGTTTTGCTCCGACCTTCCAGATTTTTGATATCGACCCCGGCCATATCGGCGATCTCCGTTAGGAGGGTCTTGGGAGTAGCCGGTTCAAAGTAGGCACAGGTCACCCCATCCGCTAACAGCCGTTCCCAAACCCGCCGCACCAAGTAGGTTTTGCCCATGCCTTCCCCAGAAGTGACTAGCACCGACCGAGCAGAATAGAGGGAATTAAGCAGACCTTCCATCTCCGGTTGGCGATAACAGTTGTTCCCCTGGGGTTGGACATAATCTTCTAGGCCGCCAGTTGATTCTGGTTGTTCTGGTAGGCCTTCGCCTTCGTAATCCATTGGGAAGCCACCACTAAAGGATTCTGGGGCTTTGGGGCGATCGCCACCTTGGACTGTTCCACCTGGGCTTGGAGGTCTGCCGGTAAATGTTGGGGATTTTTCAAGATTTCAGCGGTTAGTAAATTCTGGGCAATTAGTATCCCCGCCGCTTGATTTTGGGCCGCCCGGATCAGCTCAGCGTGACCCAGTTCCTCGTCCCCTTCTAGGGCATCAAAATTAATTGCTTCCCCATACTGTTCTAATTCCCCCTCATCCCTGACCATGGCCAATTGACCTGGTTTGGGATAGTCGGCCATTCTGCCCCCATCACTTATCCAGCGGTGGAGGTTATCAAGTTCAGCCATTTGTTCATTGGACAAACTGAACAAATCATCAACTTTGTCCAACGAATAGCCTAAATATTTCAGCCGATTAAACACCGTTGTCCGGGCTACCCCGTAGGATTTTTCCAGTTGTTGTACAACGTCACCTTTGGACTTTCCAGCGATGGACATTTTCTTAATCTCCCAAAAAAAATTTGTGGAACTTGTCGTTTAGGGGATTCTATATGACAATTTTTTTCTGTCAAGTCCAATGCTGTCCAACGCTGGACTTAAATTTGTCCAACGTAAAGCAGTAAAAATCCAGCGGCGATCCGCCGGACAAATTGCCCTTTGCCATTGGACAAAATCTTGTTTTCGCTGGACAAACGCTGTAAATGTCTAGTGATTTGTCTAACGCTCTTATTACACAAACTGGACAATTCTTCCTTTGTCTTTGGACTGTCCAACGCATCCAGTATTAGTTGTCGGACAACTTCACCTTGTTTATGGGTGGGCCACTCACTGGGGTTAAATTCCATAGTGAACTCCTTAAAATTAATAATTTATATTGTCCAATAGCTAAAGAAAAATGACCACAAAGATGAAAAATTTAACTTTCTTTAAAGCTTTCTTGATTTGTCCACTAACGCTCTGGCAACTCTGCTTAACTACTGAGTTGATTATTGGGGATGCTGTTGAGATAGGTTCTAAAATGTAACGATATTTACCAATCTCGGTAGGGAGTTTTAGCCATGGAAATAGACCCCAATAACTTTTACTAGGGGTTTCCAATCTGGCGATCTCTGCCCAACTTTGACTAAAACAAGGGGTAACTTTTTGATATTCCTGGTGCCATGGGCGGGCGCAAAACGTGCCCTGAACAAATTCCAACTGTCGTTCCTTGACTCTGATCCGCTACCCTGAAAGCAGAAAGAGAGAGCAGTGAACTCTCTCCATCTATGAACAAATAGATCGACTCATCAACAACCAGGAAACCTAGTTCCCTAGTTGTCCTCGAATAAATGAAATTCCTATGACAGCACCAGAAATTTTAATAAGGGACGAGACCGAGGACGATGCCGTTCTCATTACTGAGGTGACTATTGCAGCCTTCACTCCCCTAGAAATTAGTGACCACACAGAGCAGTTCATCATCGAAGCTCTCCGTTCCGCAGGTGCCTTAACTCTGTCATTGGTTGCAGAAGTGAATAGTCGTGTTGTGGGACATATTGCATTTTCCCCTGTGAACATCTCGGACGGCAGCAAAAACTGGTATGGACTCGGCCCGGTCTCCGTGTTGCCAACACATCAGCGTAGGGGGATTGGTAAAGCTCTTATCCAGGAAGGACTATCACAGTTGAAGGGCTTAGGAGCCAAGGGTTGTTGTCTTGTCGGACACCCAGAATACTACAAAAAATTTGGATTTGAGAATGTGGCGGGACTTACTCTCGAAGGGGTTCCCGATGAGGTGTTTTTTGCTCTTTCGTTTAACAGTCATTATCCCCAGGGTAATGTCACATTCCATGAAGGATTCAGGGCAAATAGCTCTAGCAACCTGAAATTATGAATCTTTGGAACCAGGAAAGGTTAACCACAAAAAAAGGAGGAAATCGTACGCTAACAAAAAAAGGCAAAATAGAGCCACTATCCCAGCTTATTTCTATATTTTTTATCCCTAGACTGGGAACATATTAGCCTTACTGGTGACTGTATCCAGTAAAGTAATCAGACGCTAAAACCCTTATTTTGAAGTCTTTCCAGAACTAAATTTTCCCTTAGCGTACATTTTTTCCCATTTCTGTTGTGACCCCTATGTTAAACACATTACCGGAGCAGACTATTCATAAAATTCGCTGGTTCTTGGCGATCAGTTGGTCTGTGTTAATTGCCTCTCTGTTTTACGACCCGGTTACTCAACTATTAACCGATCCCAATCATGCTTGGAGTCCTTTTCGGCTGACGTTAGATTCGTCTCAATGTGTCAGATTACAAGGGGTTTGTTTACCGACAGAACCCTATGCAATAGGGGCTAAGTTTTTTTGGACAATGGTTGTCCCTGTGGGATTGATGATTATTTTTGTCTTAGGCCATGAATTTTGGCGACGAATTTGTCCCTTAGCCTTTTTTTCCCAAATTCCTAGGGCCTTAGGTATCCAACGCAAACTTAAAACTGTCACCAGTAGCGGTAAAAGCCGTTATGAATTGGTCTCTATCAATAAAAAATCCTGGTTGGGTCGTAATTTTCTGTTTCTACAATTTGGGTTATTGGTCGTCGGTCTGATTTTTCGGATTTTATTCATTGGCTCTGACCGCTTAGCCCTTGGTATTTGGTTAATTACAACTATTGCGGCAGCTATTTTGGTTGGTTATCTTTATGCCGGGAAAAGTTGGTGTCAATATTTTTGTCCGATGGCCCCCGTGCAGATGGTTTTTACCGGACCAAGGGGATTATTGGGTAGTCAAGCCCATTGGCAAAAAGAGCGGGGTTTGACCCAATCCACCTGTCGAGAAATAGATCCCAAAACCCAACAGGAAAAAAGTGCTTGTGTGGGTTGTAAATCCCCTTGTATGGATATTGATGCGGAGCGTTCCTATTGGGATCGCATTGTTAAAAATGACCAAAAATTTATTCTTTATGGTTATCTCGGTTTAGTGATTGGCTTTTATGGTTATTACTTTTTATATGCCGGTAATTGGGAGTTTTATGAATCCGGCGCTTGGGCCCATGAACCGGATCAAATTGGCACGATCTGGAATCCCGGCTTTTATCTAGGAGGGCAGGCGATCGCCATCCCCAAATTAATTGCCACACCCCTCACCTTGATTGGTTGTGTATTCGCCAGTTACGGAATTTTGAGCCTATTGGAAAAAGCCTATCGTCAATACCTAGAAAAAAAGGGACTGTCCCTCGACAATGCCCAGATTTTGCATCAAGTCTTTACCGTCGTTACTTTTAGCGCCTGGAATTTATATTGGATTTTTAGTGGCGGGGCAGGCTTAGGCTTTTTGCCAGAATGGACAGAACATTTGTTGACCGGCAGCGTTATTTTGGTCAGTGGCTTGTGGTTTTATCAGACCATTGGGCGCACGTCGGATCAATACGGCAGGGAAGGCCTCGCCAATTCCCTCCGTCGTCAACTCGATAAACAAGGCTTCGACGTTGCTCAATTTCTTGACCGCAAAAACGATGATCTCAAGCCCGATGAATTGTATGTGTTGGCCAAGGTTTTACCCAACTTTAGCCAAACGCAACGGTTGGAAATGTATAAAGATACCGTCAAAGCCGCCATTCGAGACAACATTATCAGTTCGGCAGAAAGTGCCTTGCTGAATGAATTACAACGGAATTTAAACATCACTCAAGATGAGCATTACGCCATCCTCGCCAGTCTGGGGGTTGAAGATCCGAGCTTATTTGATGCCTCTCAACAAACCAGTTTAGAAAATCAAATCCGCATTGATAGTTATCGACAAAATTTAGAAGCCCTGGTGGCTAATTTAGTTCAAGATGGCACCTCGGTACAAAACGCCTTAGAAGATCAACGGAAACGCATCACCTACTTACGCCAGGAATATCGCATTACCGACGCCGAACATGAGCAGGTATTGAGTGCGTCCTTGGGGCAAGCGGGTGGCTTGTTGCAAAATGCAGAAATTTTGTTCACGCAACTGGAAAAAATGGATGGGCGTTGTCAAATTCTAGAAACCCAACCCCCTGATCCCAGTTTGAGCGTTTATGTCCTGTTGCGAAATGCGTTTCTGGATCGTCAAAAGCTCGTGATTCATCGCCTGTTATCAATTCTGAAAATTTTAGGAAATTCCCCCGCTGCCCAATCTCTGGCTCCCCGCATAGCGGCTTATGATGTTTTACCGGCGGTGTTAAATGCCGAAGAAGAAGATGAGACTTCCTGGCAAGCAGATCTAGACCCAGAAATTTATGCGTTGTTGTTAATCCCGACCCCCTCCGAAAGGACTGAAATTGAGCCAAACAGCCTGGGAGAGTTACTAGAAACCATTTTGCGAGAGGATTTAGAACCTTTTGTACAAGCTTTGGGCTTATCTGGTTTGCATTTAATTGAACCGACGAAAGCGTATCAAATCGCCGTTGATTTGCTCCCAACCAACCCGCCCCCAATTTTGGCAGAGGAAACTCAAGTACTAGTGGATGGGGAAAAACACTCCCCTAGTGACCCAACAACATTGCAAATCTCAACCTTAACGAAAACTTTTTGTCTCTCCGAAAGTCCCTTTTTTAATCAGTTGGGGGTGCGGCAGTTAGTTGAGTTGGCTGTCTCTTGTCAATCCCGTCGTTACGACCGGGGAGAGGTTATTTGGCGTCTGGGGGAACGTTCCCAGGAGATTTTGATTATTTTTGCAGGGATGGCTGATGTGACCATTCCGGGCGCTGATGGGGGGGAACAAATTATTAACCAAGTTCCCAAAGGAGAGACTCTAGGGGAATTGGGAGTACTAACCCATGCCAATCGTTCAGCTTCAGTCATTGCGGCAACCCAACCAACGATCGCCTTGGTGTTAGCGGCGGAAAAACTTGATTTCCTCTTAAACCATCGTCCCGCTTTGGCCAAGGGTCTCCTAACGATTATCAGTAAACGCTTACAAAAACTCACGAAACGAGTGGAGACAATTGTCCCAGCTAAGAGTCCTAGCCCTAGTTCAGATTCCCACGAAGGTCATTCCCCTGGGCACATTAATCATTAAGTTGGACTAGCGTGGGGTCACGCCATAGAAGGGGTCAGCTAACTGTAGATACCCGGAATCATCGGTATTTTGGAACCAAATTAAATAGAACTATCCTTTTCCTTGTTCGACAGTTAGCTTGAACGCTGACTTTTCAGACATCTTCTTATAGGGGTCACCACAGAAAAAGGGGGAAATCGTACGCTAATGAAGAGGAGAGGAAAGAATCTAACAAAAGAAGACAAAATAGAGCCACTATCTCAGCTTATTTCTATATTTGTCATCCCTAGACTGGGAGCATATTAGCCTGACTGGTGACTATATTTGGAAGCGTGGCTAGATGCCAAAACACTTGATTTATAAGCTTTCTTATTGCTAATTTTTGCTTAGCGTACGTTTTTTTCCCTTTTCTATTGTGACCCCATGTAGAGTGTTGTCCCCTTGTTCAGTTTTTCGAGAACATCTCACTAACCTCCAGCGGCAAAGGCAGTCCCTTCATAGGTAAAACCAGGATTGTTCAAAATGGCTGCTGATTCTCCTGGTCCAGCAAAAAGATAAGTCCCAGGAAAGGTTTTGCTTTGAAAACGACTAAATTCAGTAGTCCCTTCTCCAACCCCGGCGGAATAGGCATAAAAAGCAATGCCTTCTTCGACAAAGTTTTTAAAGTTTTGGCGGATACTTGTCGCTTCCCCTTCTCCGGCAAACAAGTAGGTTCCTTCTCGGCCAGGAGCCGTGTTTTGGAAGCGATAGAAAGTTTGTAAAAGAGGATCAGTTTTGGTTGTTGCTACTTGGAATGCGGCACCTTCTTCAACGAAGTTTTTGAAGTTTTGACGAATATTGGCCGCTTCTTCTGCCCCAGCAAATAGGTATGTCCCCGGGCGATCGTTGTTACGAAAACGGACTAATCCACCGGTCAAATTGTCTTTGAAGGTATCATCATTAGTGATGGTTCCTGTTACTGCTCCTGTAGTGCCGACAGTATAGCTGGTGCCTGATGCCAAGGTCACAATAACGGTTTGGTTAGGTTCGACCACGGTATCGGCAGTAGGATCAATGGTTAAAGTCGCTGTACTGGAATCGGCAGTAAAGGTAATTGCCTTGTCTATCCCTGGGGTTGCACCAGTGAAATCAGAACTATCTGCAGTTCCGGCAATGCTGTAGTTAACAGTTAAATCCTTAGTGGTATCTCCCGTGCGGGTGAAGGTATAAACAAGATTATCAGTTCCATCTTCAGTGACACTATTGGGGGAGACAGTTAGCGTGATGCTGGGACTCTCAACAGGAGGGGAAAGTACTTCTACCCCATCATTGGAGATAGTGCCCACCACGATGTCAATAGTTCCAATCTCGTAGCCAGTGCCTGATGCAAGAGTGATAGCTACAGTTTCATCACTTTCAAAGTTACTATCTGCAGTTGGGTCAATGAATAGGTAAGCTATGCTGGAGCCGGGATCGAAAGTAATATTTTTTCCACTTCCAGGTGTGGCTCCTGTGTAATCTGTGGCATCTGCTGTTCCCTGAATAGTATAGTTAACTGTCAAGGAATTATCTATATTTCCCGCACAAGTAAATAAGTAAGTAAATAAGTAGATAAGGGCACTGAGCCAGATGTCACCATCTGTAACACTAGATGGAGAAAGAACCTGCAGGTTAACTGTGGATACCCCTCTTCCATCAATCTAGGCAGATGAATGGCAGAATATGTCCCATGAATTGACCAAATATCTTAATCGATCTAGCTCATTAACTTTATTAAAAAGCTTGGTCAACTCATCTAAAACATGGGTAAAT
>NZ_JADEVV010000072.1 GCF_015207985.1 Synechocystis salina LEGE 00031
CGCTAATCTGAGTCACTAAATTCTGAGCAATGTCCTCTAATTCAAGGATGTGATAATGCATCTTTTCGCACCCTTGACCCTCGCTTATCCCTTGCCCTGTCTGGACTCCCAACACTGACGGTAAATTATCGCACCCTCCAAAACGCTGATCGGTGCCACCAACAAAAAGCCCCCATGGTTAGGGGACTCAGGGATGGGGCGGTGGTGCTGTGGCGTTAGGGATTGGGAAAAGCAGTTAGAACATATCTGATCACGACACCGATAACCGTTGTCCCAATAATCCCTATCAACGTCCAAACTTGCCTGCTTTGACTGCCATCTAGCTTTTCCACACGTTTATCTAGACTGTCTAACTTTTCCTCTGCCCTTGCTTGTCCTGTTTCTAGTCGACCTAGGCGATCATCTATTTTTTCTAGATGGCTATCAATCTTGGACAGCACATCTTTTAATTCAGTCTCAATCGTTGCCATTTAACTTTCCTCTTTACTTGCTGGATACCATAAGCCATTTTTCAAGATGTAGGGAGAGACAGGTTGGCCCATTCCCTTGGGCGTTCGCCTGGCTACATATTTTTCCTTGGTTCTACCGATGTCCCGGCCCCATCCCCTAATGGTAGTCGCTGGAATGCCTAGCAGTTGAGACAATTCTTTCTCCGTTAGTCCATTCCCTTCACTTACTTCCACCGGCGATGTAACAGAGGAATTTTTAGGTTGGGCTATCACCGGGGAACCTAGGCGGCCAGCTCTGGCTTTTTTAATTCTCTGACCTCACCCATAACCTCGGACAATTGCCCGGTTAAATTGGCGATCGCCGTTTTCAATTCCTGTATCTCACTGTCATTACATACTGTAGATGCAGTATTTACAGTATGTATTTCACTGTCATTACGTCCTAGGCATTGGCGTATGTACCGATTGAGTTCCGCTGTGGCATTACTGCCTTGGCTATCAGCCCATTTCCTAAAATCGTCCCAATCATTCTCCAGGACTCTGATTGAGACTAATTTCTTAGCAACCATAACAAACCTCAATCAATACACTTCGTACATATCCTATCATACGCCATACACTTTTGTATGTATAAGCTGTAATGACGATAATTGCCTTGGCGTATATCAAACTTTTATCAATACTGTATTTACGCTTTCGTATTTACAGGATATATTAAATACATACAGCAAAAGGAGCCAACCAATTCCACTCAGTGACTCCCAATGCCAACCCTAATTACAGGTAAATCCAATGTTATCAGTTCAGACTCAACCCACCGCCAAGGTTTTTCATTTCCAAGGCTCTGGCGACCATCTAACCAAGCTTGACCTTCAACACCGGAAAACCGGGGAGCTGGGCACCCTCCATATTTACAGCCGGAATCCCCTTTCCATTGCTGAGGTTAAAGACTCCATAGCCACTGCTTTCAACTGTGATCGCTGGGCATGGCGGCAACTTAATGTGACCGCTGAATACTGCCCTTTCTAATCTGACTGACCACCGGGGCCAGCGGTGGCCCCGCTTCGACACATATTTAATGGAGTAAAAAATCATGCAATTAATTGGAGCAACTGTTAGCAAAGCCCCCCGGCAAGTCAAAACCAAGTATGGCGATCGCCTGGTCTGCGATGTTCGTTTGGAAGATGGAACCGAGTCTGCGATATGGGGGCCGGTAGGTTATGCCCCGCTGGAATACCTGGAAAGGGGCCAAGCTGTAACCGTCAGTCGTGACAGTAAAGGCAAGATCAGCATCATTGAGAACCACCTAACCCATCCCCATCTTTCCACCCCGGCATTACCCCAGCCCTCCCAGGTAACAGCTACCACCCCCCAGGGAATGACAGCGGAAACCAAAAAAGCGATCGCCCAATACGTTCAGGAGCAAAGGGATCTATTAGCATTCTGCCTAGATCAGGCGGGCACCATCCCCCAAGCCCAGACCGATGAATCGGTAGAAAAACTAGGGGTAACACTCTACCTGAGTGCCCAACGTAAATTCAAGCTAGCTTAGTACGCTTGATATCACTGAAAATGCCCTGTAAGCCCCTTAAACAAGGCAAGCAGGGTATTTGATTAGAGCGATCGCCAATTTCTTCATTTACCATTCTTCTCACTGAAGGTGTATGAAGTATCCAGTATCATGATTAGGCTTTCTGTGTGTGACCTTGAATGTTTGAGCAGACCTTTAAAAATATTGATGATGTGCTTCGTAAAGAAGCGGGCTGTGCGACGGAACTGGATTATGCGGAGCAAATTTCGTGGATTCTCTTTTTGAAATATTTGGACGATTTGGAAGCGGATCGGCAAAGTAAGGCTCTTTTAACTGGGGATACCTACGAGCCTTTATTAGATGAGGACTATCGGTGGAAAAGTTGGGCTTATCCCAAGGACAACAAGCGTGAACTGCTGAAAACGGCTCCCGTGGGGGATGATTTGATCGCCTTTGTCAGTGGCGACTTATTCCCTTATTTGGCCGCATTTAAGGGTTATGCAGAGCAGGGAACCTTTGGGGCAAAGATTGGAGAGATTTTTTCCGGGTTAACCAACAAGTTTCAAAGTGGCTATAACCTACGAGAAGTGCTGGAAAGTATTGATGCGCTTCAATTTCAGACCCAACAGCAGAAGCATGAATTGTCCGACCTGTACGAAACTCGCATCAAAAATATGGGCAATGCGGGCCGTAATGGTGGGGAATATTACACGCCACGGCCATTGATTCGGGCCATGGTTCAGGTGACGAAGCCCCAGCTTGGGGAGACTATTTATGATGGGGCTTGCGGTTCGGCGGGATTTCTCTGCGAAGCCTATGAATATTTACGCCCGTTGGCCAAAAGTGCAACGAATTTGGAATTACTTCAGACGGCAACGCTTTATGGGAAGGAAAAAAAGGGGTTAGCCTACATCATCGGCATCATGAATATGATCCTCCATGGGATCGAGGCTCCGAATATTATCCAAACCAATACGCTGACAGAGGATATTCAGGGCATTCAGGAGAAAGATCGCCATGATGTCATCCTTGCTAATCCACCCTTTGGAGGTCAGGAACGGAAGGAAATTCAGGAAAATTTCACCATTAAGACGGGGGAAACTGCCTTTCTTTTTCTCCAGCACTTCATCAAAAGCCTGAAGGTCGGGGGACGGGGAGCCGTGGTCATCAAGAATACGTTCCTATCCAATGCGGATAATGCTTCACGGGCGTTACGGCGGGAATTACTGACGACTTGTAATCTCCATACGGTGTTGGATTGTCCGGCAAAAACCTTCCTCGGTGCTGGGGTAAAAACGGTGGTGCTGTTTTTTACGAAGGGGGAACCAACGGAAAAGATTTGGTTTTATCAGCTTGATGTGGGGCGATCACTAGGGAAAACGAACCCGCTCAATGATGATGATCTAAAAGAGTTTGTGGAGTTCCAATCGGAGTTTAAGGAGTCGGAACGGTCTTGGTTTTTGGATCTGAAGGATGTGGATCAGGAAACCTTTGACTTGTCGCCAAAGAATCCAAATGCACCGGAGGATGACCCGTTACGGGAACCAGAAGAAATTTTGGCGGAGATTGCGGCCCTTGATCAAGAAAGTGCTGAGATTTTGGCTAATATTGAATTGTTGTTATCGCAGGGGTAAGGCTATGACTGTTAGAGAAAGATTACTTCAAGTAATTGACCAAATGTCTGATGATTCATTGGCTAAGTTGTTGGATGATCTGTTAGATAAACAAAAGCAGGAGGCTTCTGATTTGCCAGTAACACAGCGAAAAAAAAGTCGGGTTAAGGCTTTTGCTGGTTTATTTGAAAACACGGTTCCTGCTCCGGCTGATTTTGATGAAGATGAAGCAAAGTGGGAATATCTTAAAGCAAAACATAATCTATGAGAATTTTAATTGATACCAATATTGTTGTTGATGTGGCAACTTTGAGAGAGCCTTTTTTTGAGAATTCAGATCGTCTTTTAGTATGCTGTGAAGAAGGAAAAATCAAAGGACATCTTTCAGCTTCAACAATTAGCGATATTTTTTATATTGTCCGTAAGGTTAGAGGCAAAGACTGGACGCTAGATTTTCTAAAAAGGTTAATTGATTTTTGTGAAGTATTGCCAGTCGATCAGGCGGTGATCAAACGGGCTTTGGCATCAGATCCAAAAGATTTTGAAGATGCAATTCAGTATCAAACAGCTTTGATTGCATGTCTTGATGGCATTGTGACAAGAAATCCAAAGGACTATGCAGAGGCTTCGATTTCTGTGTTTACACCTGCTGAACTTTTAGCAACTATTGGAGAGAAGTTGGCATGAAGTGGGAAGTTAAAACGTTAGATGATTTGTGTGATATTGCTCGCGGTGGGTCTCCCAGACCCATTAAAGCTTATTTGACTAATGAGTCAGATGGTATCAATTGGATAAAAATTGCCGATGCTTCTGCAAGTTCTAAGTACATCTATGAAACTCAAGAAAAAATCAAACCAGAAGGTATAAAAAAATCTAGGTTTGTTGAGCCAGGAGATTTTCTATTATCTAATTCTATGAGTTTTGGCCGTCCCTATATCATGAAAACTTCTGGATGTATTCATGATGGTTGGCTAGTTTTAAAGGATAAAAATGGACTTTTTGATCAAGATTACTTATATTATTTTCTCAATTCTCAGGTAGCGTATAAACAGTTTGATAAATTAGCATCAGGATCTACGGTTAGAAATTTAAATACCACTCTCGTTAAAAAAGTTTTAGTTCCTATTCCCCCATTGGAAGAGCAAAAACGGATTGTGGAGATATTGGATGAGTGTTTTGCTGGGATAGAACAAGCAGAGGCGATCGCCCGCCAGAACCTCATCAACGCCCGTGAACTTTTCGACAGCTATTTAAACAAGATTTTTACTGATAGTGAACAAGATTTTGAAATAAAAACTCTTAATAATGTTTGCATTGTAGAGAGAGGAAGTTCTCCTCGTCCTATCAAAGAATATATAACAGCATCTGAAGATGGAGTTAATTGGGTTAAGATAAGTGATACTCAAGATCAACCTAAGTATATTACTAAGACTAAACAAAAAATCACCAAAGAAGGATCACAAAAATCAAGAAAAGTTGAGCCAGGAGATTTTATTTTGACTAATTCTATGTCTTATGGAAAACCATACATTATGAACACAACAGGATATATTCATGACGGTTGGTTTGTTTTACGCCTGTCGAAAAATTTGGATGCCAATTTTTTCTATTACTTACTAAGTTCAAATATGGTTCAGAATCAATTTTTAAATCTAGCTTCAGGCTCAGTTGTAAAAAATATTAGCAGTGACTTAGTTAAACAAGCAAAATTTCCCATTCCACCATTAGATGAGCAAAAGAAATTGGTTCTTCAGATCGAAAATTTACATAGTCAATCTCAAAAACTCGAAGCCATTTATCAACGCAAATTAGAAAACCTGGCCGAGTTAAAACAATCCATACTACAAAAAGCCTTCACCGGCCAACTCACCCAGTAAATTGCCTAAAATGTAGGTTTCCATGCAGAGCTATATCCTTACCAAAGTCTCACACTATGATCACAGCCGAAGAATTTGACCAAAAATTTGATGTAGGGGAAGAAATGAGCGAATTTATGGATCTTTCAACAGCCAAACGACCTAATCATTTAAACAAAGGAAAAGTCATGTTACTGCAAAAAATCATTGATGAAATCAAAGAGATCCCCGAATCCCGACAAGAAGAGCTTTATCGACTAGTTCAGGAATTTCGTCACAGAGATGAAACCGTCGAACCCTACAACACCCCGGAGGAAGAAATTATTGAAGGGATCAGAGAAGGAATGCGCCAAGCTCTAGCGGGTGAAGTCATTCCCCTTGAAGAAATGTGGGAGGACATTGATGTCGATTAACCAAAACCCCATCAATGTCGATCTATCGTCCCGCTTCAAAAAAGACCTCAAAACCCTAGCCAAACGTTACCGCTCCATCCGCAAAGACCTAGAACCCCTAATTACAGAATTACAATCAGGTGAAACTCCCGGCGAGCAAATTCAAGGACTAGAACACACTGTTTTTAAAGTTCGACTCAAAAATAGCGACACCAACAAAGGTAAAAGTGGGGGGTATCGGGTAATCTATTACCTCCGTAGCCAAACTGGAATTACCCTCATCACTATCTATTCCAAATCTGACCAAGCCGATATTAGTAATCAACTCATTACAGAAATCATCTGCCAAATCGCTCCCTAGCCCATGAACGAAGCCGAAACTAGAGCCGAACTGATTGACCCCGCATTAAAAGCCGCTGGTTGGGGAGTGGTAGCAGAAAGTCGCATCAGAAGGGAAGTCATTGCCCCCGGTCGGTTAGTTGGTTCAGGCAAAAGAAGTAAGCCAAAATCCTGTGATTATGTGCTGCTCTATAAAAATCAAAAATTGGCCAGCCTTGAAGCTAAAAAACTAGAACTTCATCCCACTGAAGGACTCGGCCAAGCAAAGGATTATGCCGATCGCCTAAAAACCCCCTTTGCCCTCTGCACCAACGGCGAAAAAATCTACCAAGTCGATATGAGAACAGGGGAAGAAAAATATATCGACCGTTATCCCACCCCTGGTGAACTCTGGGAACTTACCTATCCGCAAAAAAACGATTGGCGCGATCGCTTTGCCGCCATTCCCTTTGAAGATAAACAAGGCACCTGGGAAGCCCGCTATTACCAACACAATGCCATTGAAGCTGTCCTAGAAGCCATCAGCCAAGGTAAAACCCGGATGTTGCTAACTCTGGCCACCGGCACCGGCAAAACCTTCATTGCCTTCCAACTTGCCTGGAAACTTTTCCAGAGTAAATGGAACATCAGCGGGGAACCTACCCACCGACCCCGTATCCTCTTCCTCGCAGACCGCAACATCCTTGCCAACCAAGCCTTTACTGCATTTACAGCCTTTGCCGACGATGCCCTAGTGCGGATTGACCCAAAGGAAATTAAGAAAAAAGGTAAAGTCCCCAAAAATGGAAGTCTATTTTTTACCATTTTTCAAACCTTCATGACCGAGAAAGGGGAGGAGGAAACAGCCCATTTTTATGACTATCCCTCCGACTTCTTTGATTTCGTGATCATTGATGAATGTCATCGGGGTGGAGCTAGCGACGAAAGCACCTGGCGCAAAATCCTCGAATACTTTGCCCCCGCTGTCCAACTGGGATTAACTGCCACGCCAAAACGGGACGTAAATGGCGACACCTACAGATATTTTGGCGAACCGCTCTACACCTATTCCCTCAAAGAAGGCATTAACGACGGTTATCTAACCCCTTTCAAAGTCGTACAATTCACCACCACCCTTGATGAATATCTCTATGACCCGGATGACGATTTATTAGAAGGGGACATCGATGGCGATCGCCTTTATACCGAAACCGACTTTAACCGCATCATCGAAATGGAAGAGCGGGAGAGGCAAAGGGTACAACTCTTTATGGAAACCATTAATCAAAACGAAAAAACCTTAGTTTTCTGTGCCACCCAAGACCATGCCCTAGCCGTGCGAGATCTGATTAACCAAATGAAAATCAGCACCGACCCTAATTACTGCGTCAGAGTCACCGCCAATGATGGCAGTATCGGGGAAACTAACCTCAAAACTTTTCAGGACAACGAAAAAACTATTCCTACCATTCTCACCACTTCTCGCAAGCTCTCCACCGGCGTAGATGCCCGCAACGTGCGAAATATTGTGCTGATGCGTCCAGTCAAATCCATGATCGAATTCAAACAGATCATCGGTAGAGGGACACGACTATTTGATAACAAAGACTATTTCACCATCTATGATTTTGTCCGGGCCTATGAGCATTTCAATGATGGCGAATGGGACGGTGAACCCCAAGAACCCGTAGCCATTGACCCCAAACCCCGTAACCCGGACAGAGCCAAAGATAAACCAGATAATCCCTACATCGTTGACCCGCAAGAAAAACGGGCAAAAATCAAAATCAAATTAGCCGATGGCAAAGAACGAGAACTAGAACACAGCCAAACAACAACTTTTTGGAGTGCCGACGGTAAACCGATTACCGCTGAAGAATTTATCAAAAAACTATTTGGCGACCTTCCCGACCTGTTCAAAGATGAAGGCGAATTACGCACTCTCTGGGGCCGTCCCGATACCCGCAAAGCACTACTCACAGGACTAGCTGAAAAAGGCTATGGAGATGAACAACTACAGGCGATCGCCCGCCTTGCCAATGCGGAGAAAAGCGATATTTACGATGTGCTGGCCTATATCGCCTATGCCGCCAAACCCATAACCAGAGAAGAACGGGTAATCAAACATAAAGGGTTAATTTTCTCCAAATACACCGGAAAACAGCAAGAATTTCTAGATTTTGTCCTGCATCAATACATCCGTGAAGGCGTGGGTGAACTGGATAGAGCAAAATTGCCAAAACTAATTGAAATTCAATATCACACCATCAATGAAGGACTTACCCAACTGGGAAATGACATTGGCAACGTTTTCACCGATTTCCAAGCCTATCTCTACTCCGACATAGACAAAGCGGCTTAATAGGATCAAAACCAGACGACCAGAAAGCTGGTAATCTGGAATGCTCTTGGGGGAACAATTCAGCCTCTCTTAATAGTCCAGAAAACCAACTATTTATAAAACCAGTAAACCAGATGAAGATTATAACCATCACTGGCTACAAAGGAGGGGTAGGGAAAAGTACAACGGCAATTCACCTGGCGACATACTTCAGCGAGTTCTATCAAACAATATTGATAGATGGCGATCCAAATCGGACTGCCCTAAGTTGGGCAGAAAGGGGAAGCTTACCTTTTACAGTTGCAGATGAACGCCAGGCCATGAAACAAGTCTCCGGTGCTGAATTTATCGTCATTGACACCCCTGCCCGGCCTAACTCTGATGACCTTAAAGAATTGGCCAAAGGCTGTGATCTGTTAGTGCTTCCCACTGCCCCTGATATTTTGAGCCTTCAGCCTATGCTTGAAACTGCAAAAGATGTTGGGGAAGCAAACTATCGGGCCTTAATCACAATTGCCCTACCTCCCCCAAATAAAGATGGGGAAACCATGAGACAGGATTTAAAAGAAGGAGGCATTCCTGTTTTTAATACCATCGTCCGTCGTACTGTTGGCTATCAAAGGGCCGCCCTCGAAGGAAAACCAATCCGTGATTTAAGCGATTCTCGTTTACGGGCTGCATGGCAAGACTACAAAAAACTAGGCAAGGAAATTCAGGAGGTAATCCATGGCAGGTAAATTCGGCGACATCATCCAGAAAGCCAGACAGGAAGAAAAACCAGATGATCAATCAACCATACAACTGGAAAACCAGATAACCAGTGAAAGAGAGGTAAATCTATGCGTGAAAGTCCCAAAGTCTCTCCGACAACATTGGGCCGCTGAAGCAAAAAGGGCTGATATTACAATGACTTCTGTTATCATCCAAGCTCTAACCCAGAAATTTGGTTTACCAGATAGCCATAAATAGTGATTGGTTTAAATGGCGATCGTCAAACAACAGACCATCACCCAAGCCAAAGCCTTGATAGCAGATCGCCTAAGCCAATTGCCTGAATGCTTGGGGGTAGATCTGAATGATACTGAACTAGAAAAATTAGTTCAGGAAATGCTGGAATAAAGTCAGTGCGGTAGTTTCGCCGTCACCATTGATTGATTTTTGGGTTAGTATATTAATCAATTGCTTTGGGGAATTGCCATGAAGAGATTGGAACAGATCGGAGTAAAGCTTAGCTCTACCGAGCGACAAATAATTTACGAAAACTCTGGACGCACCGGCCTTTCCCCGCAGGATTTTATCCGCAAGATTGCGACACACCCAAAAGCGCAATCATTGATTAAAACCGAATAAAAACAGCAAAACCACCGCAGAGTTTGGCGACTTGATCGGTGGTTTGCATTTTTTTGTCCTTAATTAAATTTTTCCTATCCCGGCAAGGATCGGAAAGCCCCAAAGGAGAGGGGTAATCAAAGTTATATGCATTATCTTAACAAAATTTCGACATTAGACAACCCACAAACACTTAAGGCTACGCAGTTTGCTTCACTACCAAGTAGGGAATTTGCTGGCATTGCCCCTGATGTCTTAGCCGCCAATGTTGAGATTATCCCCGATGTAGAATATGACCCCCTAACCAAGGAAGTTCTAAGCACTCCACGGGCTGATTTATTGGATCAGAGGTTTACACGATTCACTCACCAGGCCAGACCCCAAGAGGGAGCCTATGGATTTTTCAATGAAGATGGATCACTGTGGCACAGTAAGCACTTGGGTCAGGATAGCAATGGCAAGCGGACAGGAAACTACATAGCCCCCACTGGCATTGGTGATGTTCCCTATCGGCCCAATATTCCCAATGCCGTAGCTCTCAACCATGCCCGTCGTGTATCTCCTCTGTGCGAGGCATCATGGCTGGAATGTGAAGCTAATGGCGGTCTGTTTTGGGACTGGGTTAAGAACTGGAAACAAATTCCCATCATCGTCACTGAGGGGGCAAAGAAAGCCCTAGCCGCTATCAGTCAGGGCTGTATTGCCCTATCTCTTTATGGATGCGACTGTGGACAATCTGGGGGCAAGATTAAACCAGCTTTGCTTCCCTATGTTGAGGGCAGGAAAGTATTTATTGGTCTTGACCAAGATCCAGAGCCTGACAAGCGGGCCAGAGTCAATCGGGCGATCGCCAGACTAACCTTTGCTCTCAAAAGCCATGCAAAGGCTTTGCCCCTAGTAATGGAATGGGACAGCAAAGCAGGCAAAGGGCTAGATGATGTCATTGCCACCAATGCTGACATCTTCCACCTATCCATAGCAGTTGCTATCAATCCCGATAGATGGCGGCTCAAGCGTGATCTAGACCTTTCCCCACTAGTTTCCCTGAGAGTCAATAACAGATATTTAGGGGATGCTATTAAAACTTTGCCACCCAACAAACTGATCGCCATTGATAGCTTTTGTGGCACGGGTAAAACGGAATGGTTGTCCAAATATGTGTTGCCGTTTTTGATGGCTGGGGGCAAGATAATCATCCCTCCCCACCGTGAACAACTAGCCAAAGAGTTAGGGACGAGGTTTGGGATTGAATACCGTACGGAGTTAACCAAAGAGGGCAAGATTTTTGGTTATGCCCTTTGCATTGATAGCCTTCACCCCAACGCTAACCCTAGATTCCATGCTGATGACTGGGAGATTTGCTGGGTTATTTTAGACGAGGCTGATCAGGTCTTCTGGCATCTTCTTAATAGTTCAACTTGCGAAAGAAATAGGACGGCAATCGCTAATGAATTTGCAGAATTATGCAATCAAGCTGACAAGATTTTTCTAATGTCTTCAGACCTGACAAAGGCTGATATTGATTTTATCCAAGGGCTTTTAATTGAACCTGTTGAACCCTTCGTTATTATCAACGATTGGCGGCCCACTAAGAGAGCCTGCACTAGCTACCAGAAGCCCCAAGAATTATTTGCAAAGCTTCTGGAAAGGATTGGAGCCGGCGAAAAGTTAATAATCCATACCGGAGGGCAAAAAGCAAAATCAAAATGGGGAACCATCAACCTGGAAAGGATGCTCCATAATCAGTTCCCAAAACTAAAAATTCTCAGGATTGACAGTAATTCAGTAGCAGAGCCGGGACATCCAGCCTTTGGGATAATGGGCAACCTTAACGCTGTGTTGTCCCTTTATGACATCGTTATCGCCAGCCCTACTTTGGAAACTGGGATAAGCATAGAGGGCAATCATTTTGGAGCTGTATTCTGCTTTGCTTCCGGCTCTCAAACTGTTGACGCTATTGGGCAAAGTCTGGAGCGATACCGGGCTAATGTTCCCCGCTACATTTGGGCAACGGATAACGCTTGCTACAACTTAATAGCAGGAGGTAGCACCTCCCCTTATGGGGTAATTCAAGGCATGACTAAGCTTGCCAAACTTAATCAATCCCTAACTCAAGCTGAGAATTATTGCAGGATGGAATTGGATTCTAACGCTATCCACCTGAAGACCTGGGCAATCAAGGCCGCATATCACAATCTAGGCTTTCGGAATTATCGGGATGAGATACACCAAAAACTACGGGACAATGGCTATGATGTCCGGTTTGTTGAGATGGAAAATACCGACATAATCAAGGAAATAGCTAAGAATCAAGCAAAAATTAGCCATGCTGAATATTGCCAAAAAGTAGCTGACTCCCCCATTCTGGAGGATAGAGAATACAAAGCATTGCAGGATAAAGGGGCTAAGACTGAGGCAGAAAGGCTAACCGTAGATGCCACGGCGATCGCCAACAAATACGCCACCGACACCATTAACCCAGAGTTAGTTGATAAAGACAGCCAAAGGGGTTGGTACTCAGGGCTGAGGCTCCAATATGCCCTCACCGTTGGGGCTGAATTCACCAAAGCCACAGACCAAAACCGCATTATTTCCCTTGCTGAAAATAATGGTCAAATCTTCCCCCCAGACTTCAATAAAAAATGTTTGAGTGCAAAGGTAGAAGCCCTCAAAGCCCTTGGCATCCCTGCCCTGCTAGACGGCGATCGCCAATTTACCAAAGCTGACCCTGACCTAGTGGAATGGCATCAATTTATCTGCCCCAGGGCCAGGGACATCAAAACTTATCTAAATATTTCCATCAACCCAGACCCCGACGCTAACCGGAACAGTCCCATTGATTGCCTCCGTAAGTTCCTAAAACTCTTTGCCCTGGAATTGACCGAGGTTGGGCGGGAAACCACTGGGGAACAGGTCAGACAGTACAGAATTAGTATGAACCCAGACGGCAGGCAGGTAATTTTTGACCGCTGGCTAAAACGTGACCAGGAAAAAGCCAAAGCCCTGACCCTGCCTACTGTTGGGGATGTTTTTTTGTCTGTTGATAGTACAGATATTGATATGCCAACTTTCCCTATAAGTATTTGCATTGAAAAAAATAGGGATTTTTCGCATATCAATAATTGTACTAGCTGTAAAAGTCTTGGCTTGGGTAATCCTGACCAGGCAAATTTCAATAATCAGGTTAATTGGGATGAAATCATAGCCAACAACAACAAGCAGATCTCCAAATTGGGTTGGGATGAAAGCCAGGCTAGCCAGATATTACAAGAAAGGTATGGGCAAAGGTCACGGCTAAAGCTCACTGATGCCCAATTATTTGATTGGATTGATTATTGTCAAAGCCAATTACTATTAGCAACTAGTAAAAATGTAAGCTAAAATATTAATAACAAATAAACCGTCAAAGCTTTACACCATGGCGGTTTCAATAAATCAAATCTAAAATTATGTCTTCTAATCCTACCACCACAAGCCAAGAGACTACCAGAGAAAAGTTCGACCTTTTGCTTGATCAACTCAGGGCAGAATTTCAGGTGTCTTCTTCCATTGACCATGCTAGCCGTGGGCTCTGGTTTGGGGAATTAGCAAAACGATACCAAGTTGATCGTCAGGATCTTGTCAGGTTTTGGCGGGGGTGTGGTTATGGCCGGGGAGAATAAGGTGATCGCCTTACCTCAACTCTTCAAACTGAATAGCTGGCGGGGAGGGAAGGTTTGAGCCGGGTTTTGGGGTAACAAGCTTGCCCCTGCCCCTGACAATCAGCAAAGCCATTTTAGTTTGGCTGTCTAACGTCTCCATTTCCCCGTGACTCAAATAGGGCTGAAATTTTCTCGTCATTTAGTATCCCCCGAATTTCTGGATTAATCGAAACGACAAAGCCCTGGCGAGTAACAATGTCGATCGCCCTATCCAAATTATCCCAACTCAGGGCCAGCCGCCCTAGCTCAGAAGCGGCCCTGGCCAGGGTAGCGGCATCTTTTGGGCTAACCCTTTCAGGGTCAATGGGTAAGGCTAGAATCTGCATTGCCCTTTGCATCATTACTTGGGCAGTGGCCAATTCTAAAGCGGCCAATTTTTGCCGCTCCGACTCAATCCAATCCAAGTTTTTTTGATGATGATCGCGCCAAAAAGCTGTGTGCCTTGATCGCCATTGGTAGCGATCGCAATCTCGTTTCCATTGCCCTGGCGCATCATCGATTTTTCTCCCATTTTCTTCCTTTCCAGTATCGGCAATGTAACGCCTATAAGCTTCTGTCAAATTCGCTTTTGGCGATGGTAGGAAGTAACCTTGAAAAAGTAGAAAGGCTGATTCATCCTCATTTGGCTGTTTTTCCCAGATTGGAAAATGGGCAAATTCTATCGACATTATCTAATTATTTATTCTTAATCTTCTTATTCTAGCTGACACTTTTTTTTCACTTCTTTTTTTGATTCATATGTTTTTTGCCAAAAACTGTTTGTATTAAGCTTGACAAACCTTGGGTCATCAGGGTCGAGTACCCCATCCATTAAAGCTTTATGCACCAAAAGAAAAGTTGATAATCCTGAAATGTATAAGACTCTCTCGACCGAGCATATATTCTCTTGATTATTCTTTTTGTCAAAATATTCATCCCATTCCTGTAATTTAATTAGTAGTTCTATTTCCTCCTGTGCCACTATTGAAGCTACAAGTACATTCCCTGTTTCTGCCGCTGTCTTATATCTCTCCATTGATCCTTCAACAGTATTAATTGTCTCTTTAATCATTTCTTTATATTCATTAGATACCCTTGTCTCATCTCTACAGCCGGCCAGAATTATCAGTACAAATAAAAATACTTTTCCTTTTATCCCTTGCATTGTCATATTTGCCTCTGGATATTCTCAGAATATTTTACTGCTGAGGACTCCTATAGTTACATTGTCAATTCAAATGTTTTAGTTTTGATGAGATTTTCTAAATATTCCCAAAAAAAATTTAGAGGCTGCTTTTCCTGTAATCGCCTTAGTCCGTCTTAGCGTTTGGAGTTTTAGCCACCCACCCCCTATGGAAGCTAAGGGCATGAAGTGGCAAAACATTTTAGGGTTAGTGGTTAATGAACTCTACGATTTGCAAGAAATGTCCAAGGAGAAATAGCCCTAGCCACCAAACTGGTGAATGGTGCAGGGCAAAGTCACTGTGTTTGAGCCATTTTGAAGCAAAGATCAGAGCAATGGAGACTAGCATGGATTTTGATGGCATATTTTTTGCCTCATAGAACTATATGGTCAACATCTCTCGATTCGACCTTTTCAATGTCAACCTAGTGGATGCCGTTGGAAAAAGTTACAGAGGGATGTTGTTTTATAAATCTTGGATTTATACACCGCTAATCTGAGTCACTAAATTCTGAGCAATGTCCTCTAATTCAAGGATGTGATAATGCATCTTTTCGCACCCTTGACCCTCGCTTATCCCTTGCCCTGTCTGGACTCCCAACACTGACGGTAAATT
>NZ_JADEVV010000104.1 GCF_015207985.1 Synechocystis salina LEGE 00031
CAGTAGCCTCAATCTTGCCGACTTAAATGGTAGCAACGGCTTCGTCATCAACGGCATTGATTCTGATGACCAGTCTGGTCGTTCAGTGAGTAGTGCGGGGGATGTCAATGGCGATGGCTTTGATGACCTCCTTATTGGTGCATCTGGAGGTGACCCCAATGGAGTAAGTAATGCCGGGGAAAGTTATGTGGTCTTTGGCAGTGCCGACATTGGGGCTAGCGGCATCATTGAACTTACCTCAGATCCCCTATTCGTTAAAGATTTTAGTGCTGTTTTTCAGTCCGATGCTGCCCCTGTGGCCATTGTGAGCCCCGGATTGACATTATCAGATGCAAATTCGGCGACCTTAGCCGGTGCCACCATTACGATCTCGAATCTCCTCGATGGCACTGATGAAGTTCTGAGTGCGACGGCAACGGGGCCGATTACCGTTAGTTATAGCAATGGTGTGCTCACGCTGGCGGGGAACGGTACGGTGGCTGAGTATGAACAAGTATTGCGGACGGTCACCTACAACAATACGTCTCCGAATATTGACACCACAGACCGTCTCATTACCTTTGTGGTCGATGACGGGAAAACGTTCCAAAATTTGAGCCAAGTCGTGACGACGACTCTTCGTATTCTGTCCAACAAGGCTCCGACCATTACCAGTGCCCCCACAGCTAGCTTTAATGAAAATGACACAGGGGTTGTTTACACTGTCACAGCCAATGACCCAGAAGGGGCAACCCTTACCTACAGTCTTGGGGGCATCGATGGGGCTTTATTCACCATTGATAGCAAGACAGGACAGGTAACCTTCTTAGCGCCTCCCGACTTCGAGGATTCCAATGATGACGATGGCGACAATGTTTACAACATCACTGTCACGGCTAACGATGGACTCGTAAACTCTAATTCTCAAGATGTGGCGATTACGGTCATTAATGTCAACGAAGCCCCAACGATTACCAGTGGTACGACAGCCAACTTTGCCGAAAATGGCATAGGAACCGTCTACACCGTCACCGCCACCGACCCCGAAAGTGACTCCATTACCTATGGTTTGGAAACAACAGGAGACTATCTCCTCTTTGACATTGACAGTAATACAGGCATAGTCACCTTTAAAACATCTCCTGACTTTGAAAATCCAACAGATATTGGGACGGATAACGTCTATGACATTACGGTAACGGCCAGTGATGGGTTACTGAGTGATTCCCAGGCGATCGTCATTACTGTCACCGATGTCAACGAAGCTCCAACGATTACCAGTGGTACGACAGCCAACTTTGCCGAAAATGGCACAGGAACCGTCTACACCGTCACCGCCACCGACCCCGAAAGTGACTCGATTACCTATGGTTTGGAAACAACAGGAGACTATCTCCTCTTTGACATTGACAGTAATACAGGCGTAGTCACCTTTAAAACATCTCCTGACTTTGAAAATCCAACAGATATTGGGACAGATAACGTCTATGACATTACGGTAACGGCCAGTGATGGGTTACTGAGTGATTCCCAGGCGATCGTCATTACTGTCACAAACGTCAACGAAGCTCCCACCGATTTAGCCCTATCAGCTAACAGCATTAATGAGAATGTCGATACAACTGGTGGGGTTCTTATTGGAGACCTCACCATTACAGACCCCGATGCCAGTGGTAACAATAATGTTTTAACCGTTGAAGGAACAGATGCTGGGGATTTTGAAATTCGCAACGGCAACCAACTATTCTTTATTGGTGCCAGTCCAGACTTTGAAACAAAACCCAGTTACGATATCACCATCAAAACCACCGACGGTGCATTAATTTATACTGAACCCTTCACCATTGCTGTCAATGATGTCAACGAAGCTCCCACCGATTTAAGTTTAGACAACACCAGCATTAATGAGAATATCGATACAACTGGTGGGGTTCTTATTGGAGACCTCACCATTACAGACCCCGATGCCAGTGGTAACAATAATGTTTTAACCGTTGAAGGAACAGATGCCGCTAAGTTTGAAATTCGTAACGGCAACCAACTATTCTTTATTGGTGCCAGTCCAAATTTTGCAACAAAACCCAGTTACGACATCACCATCAAAACCACCGACGGTGCATTAATTTATACTGAACTCTTCACCATTACTGTCAACGATGTTAACGAAGCTCCCACCGATTTAAGTTTAGACAACACCGGGAGCATCCCACTTTTGCCCTGAGTATAAATGCTTAGTGATGTGAGTAGAGAAAATTGCTGTAAAAATAAGAAAAACAGGAAAAATCTATGACCCCAGAAGAAATTCAGCAGGCCAAGGACTA
>NZ_JADEVV010000073.1 GCF_015207985.1 Synechocystis salina LEGE 00031
TGTGGAGTCAATGCTGAAAGATGTGGCATCATCCCCTGGTTTCAAACCAAAGGTTACTCCCCCACTGATATCCGCACTATCATCTGCTGTTACTTGATAAATTACCTGACCAGCTCCACTGTTTTCGTTAATTGCCTTTGCGGTATCGCCCGATTTGATGGTAGGAGCTATTTCATCTAGATTGTTGATAGTCAAATTAACCAATTGCTCCGTAGCAGGATTAACGCCATCACTAGCAGTGACGGTGAATTTATAGCTAGATTGCGTTTCAAAGTCAGGATTACCAATTAACTTAACTTTCCCTGTTGTGGAGTCAATGCTGAAAGATGTGGCATCATCCCCTGGTTTCAAACCGAAGGTTACCCCCCCACTGATATCCGCACTATCATCCGCTGTTACTTGATAAATTACCTGACCAGCTCCACTGTTTTCATCAATGGGTGTTGCGGTATCGCCCGATGTAATAGTTGGAGCTATTTCGTCCAGGTCGATGATCGTTAAATTGACCACTTGCTCCGTGGCAGGGTTAACGCCATCGCTAGCAGTGACTGTGAATTTGTAACTTGGTTGGGTTTCAAAGTCAGGATTACCAATTAATTTAACTTCTCCAGTGGTGGCATTGATGGTAAATAGATCAGCACCATCCCCTGGCTTAAAGCCAAAAATTACTCCCCCACTGATATCTGCACTATCATCCGCTGTTACGGTGTAAATTACTTGATCGGCTCCACTATTTTCATCAATAGGCGTTGCCGTATCTCCCGATGTGATAATAGGACCCAATTCATCAATATTATTAATGGTGAGACTAATCAGCTTTTCAGTAACAGGGTTAACGCCGTCGCTAGCTGTGACCGTGAATTTATAGCTAGGCCTCGTTTCAAAATCTGGGTTCTCGGCCAGGATTACTTGTCCATTTATGGGACTGATAGTGAATAAATCAGCATCATCCCCTGGCTTCAGCCCAAAGGTTATTCCTGCACTTATATCCGCACTATCATTTGCTGTTACTCGGTAAACTATTTGATTAGTACCACTATTTTCGGCGATCGCCTTTGCAACACTTCCAGAAGTGATAGTGGGTGCTGTTTCGTCAATGTTGTTGATAGTTAAATTGACCAGTTGCTCCGTAGCAGGATTAACGCCATCATCAGCAGTAACAGTGAATTTATAACTCGATTGCGTTTCAAAGTCGGGATTACCAATTAAAGTGATTTTTCCTGTTGTGGAGTCAATGCTGAAAGATGTAGCATCATCCCCTGGCTTCAACCCAAAGGTTACTCCCCCACTGATATCCGCACTATCATCCGCTGTTACTTTGTAAACTATCTGATTCGCACCGCTATTTTCATCAATAGGTGTTGCCGTATCTTCAGAAGTGATAGTAGGTGCTACTTCATCAAGGTCATTGATAGTTAAAGTAACTAATTGCTCTGTAGCAGGATTAACGCCATCGTCAGCAGTAACGATGAATTTATAACTTGCTTGGGCTTCAAAGTCGGGATTACCAATTAACTTAACTTCCCCAGTGGTAGCATTGATGGTAAATGAATCAGCATCATCCCCTGGTTTCAAACCAAAGGTTACCCCGGCACTGATATCCGCACTATCATCCGCTGTCACCTGACAAATTATCTGATTTGCTCCACTGTTTTCGGCGATCGTCTTTGCCGTATTTCCCGATGTAATAGTTGGTGCTATTTCGTCCAGGTCGATGATAGTTAGATTGACAACTTGCTCCGTGGCAGCATTCACACCATCGCTAGCGGTAACGGTAAATTTATAACTTGATTGGGTTTCAAAGTCAGGATCACCAATTAACTTAACTTCCCCAGTGGAGGCATTGATGGTAAATGAATCAGCATCATCCCCTGACTTCAAACCAAAGGTTACCCCGGCACCGATATCCGCACTATCATCCGCTGTCACCTGATAAATTATCTGATTTGCTCCACTGTTTTCGGCGATCGCCTTTGCACTATTTCCCGATGTGATAGTTGGAGCTATTTCATCTAGGTCAACGATGGTTAAGGTAACTAGTTGTTCAGTGGGACTATTAACGCCATCGTCAGCAGTAACGGTAAATTTATAAGTAGATTGGGTTTCAAAGTCAGGATTACCAATTAAAGTGACCTTTCCTGTTGTGGAGTCAATGCTGAAAGATGTAGCATCATCCCCTGGCTTCAACCCAAAGGTTACTCCCCCACTGATATCCGCACTATCATCCGCTGTTACTTGGTAAATTACTTGGTTAGCACCGCTATTTTCATCAATAGGTGTTGCCGTATCTTCAGAAGTGATAGTGGGTGCTATTTCATCAAGGTTGTTGATAGTTAAATTGACCAGTTGCTCAGTGAGAACATTAACACCATCGTCAGCAGTAACGGTGAATTTATAACTTGATTGCGTTTCAAAGTCAGGATTGCCGATTAAAGTAACTTTTCCTGTTGCAGAATCGATAGTGAATAAATCAGCATCATCCGCGTCTTTCAAGCCAAAAGTTACTCCGGCACTTATATCTTTACTATCATCTGCCGTGACTTGATAAATTATTTGATTAGCGCCACTGTTTTCATCAATGGGTGTTGCGGTGTCGCCCGATGTAATGGTTGGAGCTATTTCATCTAGGTCAACGATGGTTAAGGTAACTAGTTGTTCAGTGGCAGAACTAACGCCATCGTCAGCAGTAACGGTGAATTTATAACTCGATTGCGTTTCAAAGTCAGGATTACCAATTAAAGTAACTTTTCCTGTTGCAGGATCGATAGTGAATAAATCAGCATCATCCGCGTCTTTCAAGCCAAAAGTTACTCCGGCACTTATGTCAGCATCATCTGTGGCAGTGACTTGGTAAATTACTTGATTCGCTCCACTATTTTCATTAATTGCCTTTGCTGTATCTCCCGATGTGATGGTAGGAGCAATTTCATCTAAATTGTTAATAGTTAAATTAACCAGTTGCTCCGTGGCAGGATTAACACCATCGCTCGCAGTAACAGTGAATTTATAGCTAGGCTTATCTTCAAAGTTTGGATTACCAACTAAAGTGATTTTTCCTGTTGTGGGATCGATGGTAAATGATGAGGCATCATCCCCTGCTTTCAAGCCAAACGTTACTCCAGTACTGATATCAGCATCATCTGTAGCAGTGACCTGGTAAATTACTTGACCGGCTCCACTATTTTCATTAATTGCCTTTGCGATACTTCCAGAAGTAATAGTGGGCGCTACTTCGTCCAGATTTTTGATAGCAAGAGTAACTGCTTTTTCTGAAGCATTATTAGCGGCATCTGTCGCAACTACGGTGAATTTATAGCTAGGTTTAGTTTCAAAGTCAGGATTACCTGTGAGTTTTACTTCTCCCGATGTGCCATCAATGGTGAAGGATGAGGCATCATCCCCGGCTTTCAGTCCAAAGGTCACGTCTGCATTTATATCACCATTATCCGTGGCTGTTACTTGGTAAATTACTTGACCGGCTCCACTGTTTTCATTAATTGCTGTTGCTGTATCTCCACTAGTAATGATGGGTGGGATATTATCAAGGTTGGTAGTGAGTATTTTTATTGTCCATCCCCCACTCAAGGAACCTGCACTACTACCATTATCATCAACGATATAAAGACTCCAAGTGCCATTAGGATTAGTTGCAATAAAGTCATTAAAGCTGGCAACATAAGGTCCATCGGGGGCTGGTTCACTAAATGTATCTTCACCAAAGCCATCGTTGGTCGGCAAATATGTGCCAGACGTAATTGAGCCACTATCTGGATTCGGCAATGATGTGGATGCTGTATTGGAAAAAGATAAGTCAACGCTGCTTTCGAAACCAAGTCTCCCCGCCGTATCTGACATAAGAATGGTTTTTGCCCCTGTGGGCCCCACCAATAAAATGTCAATGTCACGGGGAAAAGTATGGGTTAGTCCTTTGAGGGTGACTGTAATATCGGTGATTGTCCCTGCAACATTACTAAAAGTGATTTCGGAGGGATAGGGATTAGCGTTACTCGAATCAGGAATATCAATGGAATCGTTATTACTTGCGGAAAATTCGGCCGCTTCTACCGGCACCATATTGCCATCAACCAGAATAGTAAATTGATCCGTTTGAGAACGGAGAGACTGTAATCCCAACTCATCTAAATGAATACCACCCACCACATGGGCAAAAATTTCCCCTTCATCCCCAGGGCTATCTGCCACATTCAAACGGGCATCAATGGCATGGCCAATTTCCTCCAGCAGAACTGCTTGTATCTGCTCTGGGGAAGCCGTCTCCAAAAAATCCTGACTGAGATAGATGGTATCCGTACTCTGGGCGTAGGCTCCCAACAAGCCCGCCATGCCCTGGTCTAAAACTCGGATGGTCGGTAATTGGCTAAAATCCTCTGCTTGCCATTGTCGTCGGAGTTGTTCTGCCTTAGCTCGGTCAAATTCAGCACCGAAGATAATTGCTAGTTTGCGCCAAAAGTCGGGGGAATGAGCAAATTGGACTAAGTTCTGATGAACAGCGTTGAGATGAAGTGAAATGTCCACGGAATCGAGAGAATGTGATGATCAGCTGAAAACAATGTAAGAGCTCCGATTTCCACCCTGAAGATATAGGTAGAACCCACATTGTATAATATGCGAAATAATGCTGGTAGGACAACGTAGTTAGACCCATAAAATTTTTGCGTATCTTCCTGCCAGTAACAGGTGTGAGCAAAAGTTTCCCTTGCCCGTCCGCAGGTTTAGAAAAAAAACGAAGGTGCTGATTTAGCGTTTAAAGGCCAAACTAATCAGATAGGCAATGCTGGCCACCAAAATAATGGTTGCCCCAGAGGAAAGATTAAAGCTGTAGGAAAGGGCTAATCCCACTAAACAAAAGACCATGCCTAGACCGCTGGCCAATGCCATCATTTGGGGCACATCCCGCACATATTGACCGGCGATCGCCGCGGGAATACTTAACAGGGCAATGACCATAATTAATCCCACCAATTGCATCACCATCACTACGGTTAAAGCAATGGCCGCCACCAGAGTTAGGTAAAGAATATCTACAGGTAAATTGCGGGTAGTGGCATAGACGGGATCAAAGGAAATGGCCAAAAACTCTTTGTACAGCAAAAATAATAGGATCACAATTAGGAGATCTAGCCCGGCCATGAGCCAGAGTTCCTGCCGGGGCACCGTCAAAATACTGCCGAATAGGTAACTGGCCACATCAGCCTTATAACCCTTGGTTAAATCAATCAGCATGATGCCGATCGCCATGCCCAGGGCCCACATCACCCCAATTAAAGTGTCACTGCGCTGTTGATATTTCCTGGCCACCCAGCCCATGGCCAGGGCCATGACTAAAGAAAAACCAAACGCTCCCCAGAGGGGATTAAAGGCAAAATAATAACCTAAACCAATGCCGCCATAGGCCGCATGGGCCACGCCACCGCTAATGAAAACCATGCGGTTGATGACAATAAAAGAACCGATTAATCCACAGGCTAAGCTCACCAACAAGCTGGCGAGGACGGCGTTCTGCATGAATTCGTATTGCCAAGCCTGGGTTAGGGCCTCAATCATGACGACACTCCGCGGCATGACCTTGGCCATTGTGACTATCAAGGACGGGGGAACCCTGATCATGGCTGGGGAAAACCCGGTGGGGCACCCCATGGGCAATCAAATCCACCGGACATTGATAGGTGGCTTCAATCATCTGGGGCGTAATAAATTTCTCTTGGTGGTAGTGCAAAGTACGATTGAGGCAACCAACGGTTTTAACGTAGCGGGAAATGGCCCCCAGGTCGTGGGAAATCATCACAATGGTCATGGTTTGATTCAGTTCCCCCAACAATTCGTAAATGCTCCTCTGCACTTTGCTGTCCACATTGGCGGTGGGTTCGTCCAGCAGTAAAATCTGCGGTTGGGAAGCCAAGGCCCTAGCAATGTACACCCGTTGCCTTTGCCCTCCCGACAATGCCCCCAACGGGCGATCGCCTAGATTACCCATGCCTACCTGCTCCAAACAACGGTGGACAATGGCCTCATCTTGGCGATGGTACCGGCGAAATAGTTTGCCCCGCCCCAAACGTCCCATCCTCACCACGTCCAACACCCGCACCGGAAAGGCCCGGTCAAATTCCAACCACTGGGGCACATAGCCCACGTAACGCCGCCCCTGCTCCACCGATCGCCCCAGAATTTGCACCGTACCCTGGGATGGTTTAATGAGGCCCAACAGAACCTTGAGCAAGGTAGTCTTCCCCCCCCCATTGGGACCAATTAAGCCCAGAAAATCCCTTTCCTCCACCCGCAGATTAATATTTTCCAGCACCGGGGAAGCACCATAACCAGCAGATAAATTTTCGACGGTAATCACAGCCGTGGGACTGGGGCGATCGGCCATGGAGACATTGTTATTGGGGCTGGACACTATGGGCATTGGCAATTTTTTGGGCAACGAGTTTGAGATTGCTAGACCAATCGGCGGCCAGGGGATCAAGTAATTCTACCTTTGCGCCAATTTCAGCGGCGATCGCCTCGGAACTTTTGGTGCTGAACTGGGTTTCCCCAAAGACCACGGTGAGATTATTTTCCTTGGCCGTATCAATTAGTTGTTTCAATTCCTGGGCACTGGGTTCTTGTCCCTCCACTTCGATGGGAATTTGCTCCAAGTTATAGTCCCGAGCAAAGTAGGCCCAGGAAGGATGAAAAACAATAAATTTCCTTTGGGGTAAAGGTTCCAGCACCTGTCGTAACTCTTGGTCTAACTGCTCCAATTCCGCTAAAAATGCAGCCAAGTTAGCTTCATACTGTTCCCGATTCTCCGGATCCAACTCGGCTAAACCTTTGGCGATCGTGGAGGCCTGTTGTTTCACCAACGTAGGAGATAACCAAATGTGGGGATCCGCCACCATCACTGCTCCCATGGCTTGCTCCTTTTCCGATTCTGGCCCATGGTCGTGGCCATCGTGGCTGTGATTATGGTGATCATGTCCTTCTTCTTCCCCGTGACTATGGTCATGCTCCTCCATCTCCAGGGGGGTAATGCCTTGGGCCGAATCAATTAACTTCATATTGGCATTGGCTGCTTTTAACTTCTCCAACCAAGGTTGCTCAAAACCAAAGCCAATTAAAACGTAGGCTTCTGCCTCACTCAGGTCCGCCAACTGTTGGGGTTTGGGTTCATAGGTGTGGGGATCATTATTGCCAGGCACTAACACACTCACCCGCACCAGATCGCCACCAATTTTTTCCAAAAAATACTGTTGAGGCGGAATACTCACCGTAATATCCATGGCCTCCACCGTGGGCTCCTGGCTAAGCGAACCATCCTGCTCCCCAGCGGGCTGACAGCCCATGACACCTAGGCCCACCACTAGAGCAAGACCAATGGACTGAATGAAACGGGGGGCGGCAGGGAATGTGAACATTAGCCAATGTGCAATACAGTGAAGATCAAACTGACAGAAAATTTAACTTTCCTGAGAGTTAACAATAAACGATAATCATTATCATTGCATAGTTCCTCACCATTGTCATGAGTCTTCCCGCTCCTTCCCTTGCCGTTCGCCTAGAGTCCCTAACCGTCAACCAGAGACTGGTGCTCCAAGCTTTGCAAAGGGAAACGGAGCCCCTGTCGGCTCAAGCCCTGTTCACCAAGCTGCGAGAAACGAAAAAAATTGGCTTGGCCACGGTATATCGAGCTTTAGACGCCCTCAAGTTAGCCGGATTTATCCAACATCAAGCCACCATGACAGGAGAACTCCTCTACCAAACCCTTGAACAGGATCAACATTGCCTGACCTGTTTACAGTGTGGCGAATCCTTCCCTATCCAAGGTTGTCCGGTACAATCCTTAGAGGAAAATTTGCAAGCTAATTATTCCTTTCGGATTTATTACCACACCCTAGAGTTCTTCGGACTTTGTCAACTTTGCGCTAAGGGAAATGGTTAGAATTTAGGTCAGCCAAAATATTAGCGACTACGGCATCTGAGTGGCACAGCAAAAACCTTACAGAAGTAAGCGTTACAACTGTTGTGTATGTCGAGTTGATTTGGAATTTGCTGTCAAGATGGTTAACCACCACAGTGTTTAGTGAACCCAGGAGCAGTCATGGCAACCCTAACCCAACCAGTTAGATCAATTGATCAAGACCCATTGTTACTAGATGTCAGTCATGTCACTTTAAAAATCTCACCGGAGCATTTCGATCAGCTTTGTCTTGATAACCCGGATTTAAGGCTTGAGTTAACCAAAGATGGGAATTTGATTGTTATGGCACCAGCCGGGGGAGAGACTAGTCGCAAAAATCTTGATCTGGCCATTGATGTTGGTCTTTGGAATCGCCAAACCAACCTAGGTCAGGCGTTTGATTCTTCCTGTGGCTATGACTTCACCGCCCTGGGCGGAGGAAAGTTATCGCCGGATGTATCTTGGATTGAACAATCCAAACTCGGGGGGGTCGAAATAGTTGGTTTTATTGCCGTTGTGCCGAATTTTGTCATTGAACTCCGGTCCGCAACGGATAACCTGAAACCATTACAGGAAAAAATGCAGGAATATCGACGGCTGGGGGTGCAATTAGGGTTATTGATCAATCCCCAAAATCAACAGGTTGAGATTTATCGTCCCGCCCAGGAAACGGAAGTTCTAACATCGCCCCAAAAAATAGATTGCGACGAAGTGATGCCCGGCTTTGTACTCGATTTGACTCGCATTTGGTAGCCACTAAAAATATTCCACCTTGGGACTGACTACCCCATTACTGGAGCCGGAAAAACGATGGGGCCGCAGAAATAATTGCTGTAGGGATCGTTGCAAGCGGAGCCGGGCTTGGTGCTTGGATTGTTGGGCGATGGTGAGGGACTGCTGGGGTAAACTGGTGACTTCACTGGGAATATTACCCGACACCGCCAGGGCCAACGCAAAGGCGATAAATGTGGTCAGAACTCCCAATTGCTTAAACATAGCCTACCCTCCTTTCTCCCAGACTGGACTTGAGCTAATATTCTAGGAACTACCAAGAATAGCTCCCTAGCAAATATGACAATATCCCAGACTCAAAAGGATCCAGGCATTTTGCAGACAGTTTCGCTTTTGACTGCCTATTGTTTTGACCTCCGGGGAATGGCGCCCAAACAGGTCATCAATGGTTGGCTCAAGGATTTTTCAGCCCTGTGGATTCGTCTGGCGGTGATCGAAGCCCTGTACCTCGGCCGTTATAAGGCGGTTTCGGTGGAGCATTTGCTGGAATTTTGGCACAAGAAGGGACAACCTAATTTTCACTTTTCCGCTGAGTTTGAGCGTCTAGTTTCCCAAAATCTGCCCAGATCCCTGGCGATCGCCACGGACAAATCGATGGAGGAGTTGACTAAGATAGCCGACCAATCATGGCAGTTAAAGGTTCCCAACCGAGGGCAAAACCAAATATCGCAATCACCAGACCGGCAAGTTTCGCCGTCTGACCCAGGGGAATTGGAACCCCTCCCTTGGCATCACCGTGGCCAAAAAAATCTCCAGCATCACGCTCCAGAAAACTCCAAGGCTCCCAGAGTATCCGAAGAAGGCCCAGTGCACAGATCCCCAGGGCCAGCCCCTTCCATTGAACAGTTCATCCCCATCACCCAGGAATCGAATTTTCTCAGTCGGCTCCAGTCGGTACTCAGTCAGGACAGCGAAAATGTTTAGATCCTTCACTACAGGGAAATTAAACAAATTAGCCCCTCTCTGGATGGGTTTGCCCTCTGCCCTGGTCGTGTTCTACCCAACCCTAAGTTACGGCCAAAATAATCAAAACAGTTTTTATAATCCCATCCCCATTAACGCCAATACGACGGTTAACGATCGCCTAACTTTGCAGGATATGCCCACGGGGGAGGGGGGATTTGCCAGGGACTATCGCATTAATCTCCGGGCTGGGGACCAAGTGGCCATTGACCTGCGCTCCGATGAATTCGACACCATGGTCATGCTCATTGGCGATGACGGCACCACCATTGTGGCCAACGACGACAGCACCGAGGGGGGCACCAATTCCCTCGCCTTTGCCCGTATTACCGAGTCCGGGGACTACATTGTCCGGGTCAGAACCTACGCCGCCACTGGGGGAGGATTATTCTCCCTGGAAGTAACCAGGTTACAGCCCGTTCCCTAGCAGTTGATCAACGGCTCAAGACAATAGTATTTTTGTAGGACTTGATAGAGTTGCCTGTGGTGGCGTTGTAACTCTTGTCCTTTTTCAAAGAAGGTTTCCGTCACCACCGCAAAAAATTCACAGGGGTTAGTGGCTCCATAGGGATCGATCACAGTGGGGAGATTATGCTCCAGTTGGCTGAGTAGTTGTTGATATTCCGCCGCAAAAGTTGACTGCCACCGTTGATAGTCGTTGCGACGGGCCAATTTGGGCACCCCATTCATGGCTCCGTCCCCCATGTCCAATTGGTGGGCAAATTCGTGGAAAATAACGTTATGGCCATCTTGCCACCGCTCCAAATCCCAGGCAATGGTACCCCAAGCAAGGATTAATTGCCCGGCCCTGTCCCAGGACTCTCCGGCCCGGATAGTTTCTTCTTCTTCCACCACATAACCGTCGGGGGAGCTGACCTGTCTAACCTGAAAGGCGTCGGGGTAAACAAGAATTGTGTCCAGCCGGGGGTAGGGATTACTGCCCAACTCTAAAGCTAGATAACAAGCCTGGGCGGCGATCACCAACCGGACTTCATCGGTCAAGACAAAATCATTGCAACCAATGAACTGTTTTTGCTGCAGAAATAACTGGATTTTTGCTGCTAACTTTTGTCTTTGCTGGGGGTAAAGCTGTCGATAAAAAGGCAGGCGATCGCCAAGGATGGCTTGCCAATGGGGGGGCAGGGGACGCTGGAAAAGCTGTTTTTCCCGCCAATCTAACCAATGGGGATAACCCCAAATGTAGGCAATGATGCCCAAAAGAATGGTGAGGACAATGGCAGTGGGCAACATGGAAAAAAGGCTAAAGCTAAATCTCTAGGCTGGGGTTTTCAATGCCGCCGGCCATGGCTTGAATCTGCTGGACAAAAGCTTGGTGGTCCACCACTGGTTTGGCAATGTACCCCTCAGCCCCACTTTCCGCTAGTAAAGACTCTCGATCGCCGGCCATGGCGTGGGCAGTAACCAAAATCACCGGTAGACTGGCCGTGGTGGGGTCCTGTTTGAGCAATTGGGTAATTTGAATACCGTTGTAGGCTTTGCCTTGGTAATGGCTGCGGGAGAGGGAAACATCCATGAGAATCACGTCCACCGCCTTGCTCCGGGCTAGGTCCAACACCTCTGCCACATTCTCACTGCCTTTGACGGTGAATCCCCCCCGCTTGGTGAGAATTTTAGAAAAAACGCGGAAATTCATGGGGTCATCTTCGACGATGAGAACCGTGGTCATAAGCTTTTACTCAGCAAAGTGGGGAAGAGAATCAGCCTTTCCAATGCTAACATTGGCCGCGAATTGACGAGCGCACAGGTTCCCAGCGGCATGGCCAGAAAATCTTTCCCCAGCGGTCAAATTATCCCCACCGATCTCCACGAAGAAATGGAACGTTCCTATCTGGAATATGCCATGAGTGTGATTGTGGGCCGGGCATTGCCCGATGTGCGGGACGGCTTAAAACCGGTGCATCGCCGCATTCTCTACGCCATGTATGAGCTGGGGTTGACCCCCGATCGCCCGTTTAGGAAATGTGCCCGGGTGGTGGGGGACGTGTTGGGTAAATACCATCCCCACGGAGACCAGTCCGTGTATGACGCCTTGGTGCGGATGGTGCAGGACTTTTCCAGCCGTTATCCCCTCTTGGCTGGCCACGGCAATTTCGGTTCGGTGGACAATGATCCCCCCGCCGCCATGCGTTACACCGAAACCCGTTTAGCGCCTATTGCCATGGGGGCCATGTTGGAAGGCATCAGCGAGGGAATCGTTGATTTTACCGGCAACTTCGACAATTCCCAGGAAGAACCCACCGTGGTGCCAGCCCAGTTGCCCCTATTACTGTTAAACGGTTGCTCCGGCATTGCCGTGGGTATGGCCACCAATATCCCGCCCCATAATTTGGGGGAAGTGGTGGATGGTTTGATTGGTTTGATTAACAAGCCCGATTTGTCAGACCAAGAATTATTCAAGTTAATTCCCGGCCCAGACTTTCCCACCGGGGGCCATATTCTTGACAGTGAAGGCATCATCCAGGCTTATCAAACTGGACGGGGTTTAATTCCGGTGCGGGGGGTGAGCCACATTGAAACCGTCCGGGGGGAGAAAAAACGCAGTCATAATCGCACGGCGATCGTGATCACAGAATTACCATTCCAGGTCAACAAAGCCGCTTGGATCGAAAAAATTGCCAATTTGGTCAATGACGGCAAGTTAGACGGTATTTCCGACCTGCGGGATGAAAGTGATCGCACGGGGATGCGGGTGGTGATCGAGTTGAAGCGGGATGCCAATGCCGACACCATTCTCAAAAAGCTTTATCGCATGACCCCTTTGCAGAGCAATTTTGGGGTAATTTTCCTGGCGCTGGTCAACAATCAGCCCATACAAATGTCGCTGCGGCAAATTCTCCAAGAATTTTTGCAATTCCGGGAAGACACCCTCCTGCGGCAGTATGAAAATGAGTTGGGGGAAAGCCGTCGTCGTTGGGAATTGTTGGCGGGTTTACTAATTGGCTTGGAAAACCTCGACACCCTGATTGAAATTCTCCGCTTTGCCTCCGATGGCACCACAGCCAAAATTCAGCTCCAGCAAAGGTTGGGTCTTTCCGAGCCCCAAGGAGACGCCATTTTGGGGATGCCCCTGCGACGCATTACCGGACTGGAAAGGGAAAAGTTGGTGCGGGAACACACTGATTTAGCCCAACGTATCCAGCAACTAGAAACCCTCATCGGCGATCGCCAGGAACGGTTAAAAGCCCTCAAAAAAGAGTTGCGGGGTTTGAAGAAAAAGTTTGCCGACGAGCGACGGACCAAAATATTACAGGGAATGCCGGCTAAAATTACCCCTTTGCCAGTGGCAGAAAAGGAATCACCTGCACCAAAAACCACCCTGGTTGAAACCCAGTTGGAGACGGAACAGGAAGATGGACTGGCCATGGAGGAGAAAGCGGAGCCATCAGAACCAGAACAATTGTCATTAGACAATGCCCCCGCCCAATCCACCGACTCCGCCCCGGTTGAGAAGCGGGGAAATTCAGCCCTAGCCCATAAAAATTCACCGACCAATACCCCGGAACCAGGCCAACCAAGTCCAGAGGCGATCGGAAAAAACAGTAAACAAGTTCCAGTTGTCAAGAAAAATCCCCTCACCCTATTTACGCCCCAAACACCTCCACCTAATGCTTTTCTCAGCATCAATCTCCAGGAGGAAATTGGCTGGCATCCGGAGGCGTTAACCTCAAGCAACTGTTTTGAACCCTTAACTCAGCAACTCCCCATTCAAGGAAGGGAAACTTTGGTTGTGATTGGTGACCACGGTAAAGCTTTCCCCGTGGCGATTGCAGATTTGCCGCCCCTGGTCGTTACCCGCATTCCCCTGCTCCGTATGCTGCCCAAGTCAGCCCAGCGGGATGCCACCGCCGTTACTTTCCAGGGGTTTTTACCGTCTCCGGAACGGCCCCAGGACTTACTCCTAGTTAGTCAACAGGGTCGGGTCAAACTGATCGCTGGTCAGGAATTGCAGGAGCTGGGCCAACGGGGTTTGAGTTTGATCAAGCTAAAAAATGACGATCGCCTCCAGTTTGCCCAATGGGTTACGCCCATGGATAATGCCCCTGACCAAAATTTGGTTATTGCCACCAGCAATGGTCGCTTACTAAGGTTTAATGTGGCCCAAGTTGGTCTCACTTGTTCTAGCCCCAGCGCCCAGGGCCAAGAAGCAATGCGACTCCGCCAGACGGAAAAGTTAGTGGGGGTATTGATGGCCTCCCCCCTTGAGGCAGTTCTGCTGTTGACCCAGGGAGGTTACGGCAAACGTTTGGATTTAACTGCCGTGCGCCTCGGCAATTTTGGTGATTTGGGGACAACGGTGGTGCAATTTACCAGCAAAGCAGATCGTTTATTGACCATGGTGGGGGCAAATCCCACTGCCCAGGCTCCCGAGTCTTCCACCTACGATTTCTATAGTAATCAACAACGACTCCATTCCCTCCAGGGCAACCAGTTCCAGCTCTGGGGTAAGGACGGCTTTGGCGATCGCCTGGTGGATCTCAACGAGGGGGAGTATTTAACTACCCGGGTGGCCCATCTTGGTTAGAGGTTAGAGCGGGGGAAATTTTGGGCTAGAATGGGCAACATCTTTTTTCCATGGGTGGGGACAATGGACAAATATGAAGAGTTAGGCAGTTCTGCTAATGCTAAGCCCTGGTGGTTGAAGCACCTCGACAAAATTTTTCTGGGCGGTGGCGTTGTCTATCTGCTCCTAGTCAGTTTTTGGTTGGTGTTCCAGTCCCGGCAGCCCACTCCCACCACGGCATCGTCAACGGAAACGGTCACCGTGGATCAAGCAGATGAGGAATTTATTGTTTATCTGCAACAGTCCCTAGAAACCCTTAAACAGCCCCAAACATTGCCGGCTTCCCCCGTTCCCGCTGGTGTTAACCCTCCGGCAACCCCCAACCAAACCACGGTGGCGATCGCCCCAGCCAACCAGGGCATTCCCCTCCCC
>NZ_JADEVV010000014.1 GCF_015207985.1 Synechocystis salina LEGE 00031
CCCCCAATCCGAACTCGATAATATTCGTCGCTACGACGTTAAGGCGATCGCCAACTATTACCGTCGTCGTCCCTGGAAAGTACTTAGCCGTGCCCTGGAGGTGCTCTGGTCCTTTGGTTTTTTCCTCACCTGTTTGCTCTGGGATCAATGGACCCATCAGGTGGAATATTACAAACGGCAACGGGCGGAGGATTTACGGGAATTACTAACCAAATTGGGGCCGACTTTTATAAAAGTGGGTCAGGCCCTCTCCACCCGACCCGATCTGGTACGGCGAGACTTTTTAGAAGAATTAATCAAACTTCAGGATCAACTACCGCCCTTCGACAATGACCTTGCCTTTCGGCTCATGGAAGAGCAATTGGGCATGAAAGTAGACGAAGCATACCGGGAAATTTCCGCCCACCCTGTGGCCGCCGCTAGTTTAGGGCAAGTGTACCGTGCCATGCTTTTCAGTGGCGAAGAAGTAGCAGTGAAAGTACAGCGCCCCAATCTGCGCCCTCGGCTTAGCTTAGATCTATATCTGATGCGTTTGGGAGCGGAAAAATTTGGGCGATTTCTGCCCCTCAACCTCGGCCACGACTTAACTTTGATTGTGGATGAGTTTGGTATTAAGCTGTTTGAAGAAATTGATTATTTAAACGAGGGTCGCAACGCCGAAAAATTTGCCGAAAATTTCCATGGCGACGCCGATGTTAAAGTGCCGTGTATTTATTGGCAATACAGCAATCAAAAAGTCCTCACCCTCGAATGGATTCAAGGCTTTAAATTAACCGACATAGATAAAATTCGAGCGGCGGGCCTCGACCCCAGCAACATCATCAAAATTGGTGTTACTTCCGGGCTCCGGCAACTGCTGGAACATGGTTTTTTCCATGCCGATCCCCACCCCGGTAACCTATTTGCCACCTTAGACGGTCGCATGGCCTACATTGATTTTGGCATGATGGACCAGTTAGAACCGGGTACCAAGGAAACCATTGCCAGCTCCATTGTCCAGTTAATTAATAAGGATTACCTAGCCCTCACAGAAGACTTTATTGCCCTCGGTTTTCTTGCTCCCAACACCGACATTACCCCCATTATTCCTGCCCTAGAGAATGTTTTTGGTAGTGCCATTGGCCAGAGCGTCCAAGACTTTAACTTTAAAACCATCACCGACGATTTTTCCGAGTTGATGTATGACTATCCTTTCCGAGTACCGGCCAAATTTGCTCTGATTATTCGTTCCTTGGTGACCCAAGAAGGTTTAGCCCTGAGTTTAGACCCCAATTTCAAAATTGTCGAAGTGGCTTATCCCTACGTAGCCCGTCGCTTATTAACCGGGGAATCTCCCCAACTACGCCGCCAACTGATTGATGTGCTGTTTAAAAATGGCAAATTCCAATGGCAACGGTTGGAAAATATGCTCAGCATTGCCCGTTCTGATACCAAGTTTGACCTTTTGCCCACAGCCCAATTGGGTTTACAGTTCCTCTTTTCCGAGGAAGGTCTATATCTACGGCGGCAAATTCTCCTGGCTTTAACGGAGGATGATCGCCTGCATACGGATGAAGTGCAAAGAATTTGGGGTCTGGTGAAGGATGACTTTAAGCCCCAGGAACTAGTAAGCGTCGCTTGGAACGCAGTGCGGGAATTTTCCCTCGCCGGGGTGAGCACCATTCTGCCCCAACGGTAAACGTTTCTGTCCATTGCCCGGCAATTGCCGTTTAAGTAAAGATATTTTGACCTCACAACAGCTTGGGTTCCCCTTTGAGCTATCATAGTGCCTTCACTTTCATCTATCCTGGGGAAGAGTTGATATGTTTCTTAAGATCTTTCAAAAGAAGAACAAAGTCGATGTCAACTTAGAGCCTCCACCCCCCGCAGAAGAGAATGCAAAATCCACCCTTTCTGGTATACCAAGGGTGCCCATTGAAGAACAAAAACTTCTCCGTCGTCAGCGTAAACAGTTTGTCATTGATGAATTTGGTAAGTCTGTTATCAATCTTCGTCTACAAAAGGGCATCCTAACTCCTTTACACATTGTTGACCTACATAAAGTATTAGTTACCCGGGAGTACTATCAAAATCCCCAGCGTTTAATTGAACAAAGAGTAGAGGAGTGTTTGGAAATTCATCGCCAAAATTTGCGGCAAAAACTTTACCGGGAATCGTTTAATCTTCAACCGGGGCACTTGTTAGTTACCATTAAAGACATTCGTAAAAAATCAATTGTGTCTTTCAAGGATTATGCGGATGACCTCGACAAATTTTTACAGGTCTTTAATCCTACTATCCATCAATTATTACTAATTCGCTACTTCATTCCTCCCATTCCCGACGATATGCATCAGTTCGATCACATTGAACTGCCGACCCAGTTTGAGAAAATTTTGACTGATTTCATTAACTTTTGTGACCTTAATTATAGTTTGGATAATTTAACCTACGACAAATGGCAGGCTTTAGTTCGTGCCTTGGATGAAACCGGAGTTATTCTTAATATAGTGAATAAACAACAAGAGCATCCTTTTCGGGAAATGTTTACCTTTGACTACAGCGAAATTGGTTATCGTAAAGTTCTAGCTAAACTACTACTCAAGGAAAAAGTAGAGAAACGGACAATGGTAATTCCGCTATTTGTAATCATGTTGGCTTTCTTTTGCTCTGAACCCAATGCCAGGGTTAGTTTTCCCTATCATTTTCTCTTTACTGCTACAGGAGATGCCAAGAAGCGCTCCCTGGAAAAGGGTAAAATTTCCTTCTTTAAGCTGTTTAATCAGTTGTTAGATGAATCCCTAACCCAGGATCAGTTAAGCAAGTGTTTGGCAGTTATTCATAATGAAGCTTTCAAAATTCACCAAATGGAAATTGACGATTTACTGCTCAGTTATCGAGAAAAATATAGAGTAATGGGTGGAGTCTAGGCTAGTTGCATCGGCTCAATTAGATTTTAGAATCGAGTAATTAAGTTCGAGCTATTCTCGACTATTTAATTGGCCCTGAGTTTTCCTATCTACGTTACTGAATCGATTTCAATTCCCCCTTTGCCGTCCTTGCCATCCCCTTGGCGATCGCCGTTATTGTTGCTGTAGGGATTAGCGAATAACCTTTCGGGGTCGAGGGCATCGGGATGGGTGGAAAATTGGGGCAATACTTCTCGAATGAAAGCGGCAGAAGCCTTGGAACGGTAACGGTTGGGGTTAATGATCACCGAAAGAACCCGGCGAATTTCCACATTTTTAATCGGGGCGATATGGAGCACATTCATCTCCAATTCCTTTTCGATCGCCGTGGTGGAGACGAAGGCCGCTCCCAAACCGGACTGCACCGCATTTTTAATCGCTTCGATGGAATTGAGCTCCATTTCAACTTTAAGGCGCTTGGGGTCAATTTCTCCCTGGCTCAACACCTTATCAATCACTTTGCGGATAGTAGATTGGGAATCAAGACTAATAAATTTAAGCTTGTATAGATCTTCCTTTTGGATTGTCTCTGCCTGGGCCAAGGGATGGAACACTGGCAAAATCAGGGCCAATTCGTCCTCCGCGTAGGGCAATACTGTCAAAGTTTCCTGCAACTCCGCCGGTACCTCGCCGCCGATAATGGCCAAATCCACCTGACCGTTGGCCACGCCCCAGGCCGTCCTGCGGGTTGAATGGACTTGCAATTGCACCGTTACATCGGGATATTTCTGCCGGAACATACCGATCATCCGGGGCAGGAGGTAGGTACCTGTGGTTTGAGAAGCCCCCACAATTAGGGTTCCCCCCTGCAAATTCTGTAAATCCTCGATCGCCCGACAGGTTTCTTGGCAGAGGGTAATAATTTTTTCGCCGTAATTGAGCAGTAAATGCCCCGCCTCCGTCAATTGAGCCTTGCGCCCTCCCCGGTCAAATAAAGGCACGCTCAACTGCTTTTCCAGGTTTTGCACCTGCAAACTAACTGCCGGTTGGGAAACGTACAATGTGTCTGCCGCCCGTTTAAAACTGCCTTCCGAGGCGATCGCCTTGAGGATGCGAAGTTGATCCAACGTGAACGGGATATCCGACATAGATCCAGCCAAACGATGAACAAGACAGGGAGAAAGACAGGGACAGCCCTATTGCACTGACAGTACCACAATTAGAGCCTTTACAACGGTATAGCCCAGGGTCTAATTCCCCGATGGGAGCCTAGTTACCATCAAGACTAATCTCGCTCAAAAAAGTTAATTTACTCTGACCGACGCAAAAAAGAGGGCAGTTAATTTACTCCCTCCCTTTGCAAAATCCACAAAATGGTGGTTATTGGCTTATTTTTACTACTCCGCTGAACTCTAACCCCGTGCTAAAGCATTCAGCGTTGAATACCCTAGCTACAGTCAAACTAACTGAGGGAAGCATTACTACGGTCATAGGTCGTACGGAAACTGGATTGGGGTTTGCCCTGTACAGTGGTCCAAAAATCTTTTTCGGCTTCCACGCCAATCTCAGCGGCAGCCCGGGACAACATAGACTGTTGACGGTTTTTAATAAATTGGTGGTGGCGCATCATGAGAGCGCGGGCTTGTTGTTGAGTAGACATAGTGAATACCTCTTGGCGATTGCTGAAAAAAGTTTTGGTTAATTACCCTCTTTAATATTTATAACACACAATTCTGTAACATTTTATACAGAAACAAAAATTTACATCCCTTTTTTTCTGATTCTCAATTCTCCAGTTAGTCCTATGCGCTATCGCTTTTACACCCTTGACGTGTTCACCGACCAACTTTTTGGTGGCAATCCCCTGGCGGTTTTTCCCGACGCCCAGGGTTTGACCGATGGGCAAATGCAGAACATTGCCGCAGAAATCAATTATTCCGAAACCGTGTTTGTGTTGCCTCCAGAGACGGCAGTGGGGAATTTCCGCCTAAGAATTTTTACCCCCAAAACAGAATTAGATTTTGCGGGGCACCCCACCATTGGGGCCGCCTATCTGTTGGGTTTACTCCAGCCCCCCAGCCCTTTAGTCACCACTACTTGGCAGTTGGAAGAGCCAGTGGGCCTAGTGCCTGTCACTCTCCACTACGATCAAGGACAGTTGATACAAACGGAATTAACCGTGGCTCAACTTCCTCAAACCCAGGGGTCCGCCCCATCCGGCCAGGATTTGACCCTGCTTTTAGGGCTATCCATTGATCAACTACAGCAAGGGGAGTATGAAGCAAAAGCCTATTCCTGTGGGTTGCCCTTTTTATTTATTCCCTTAGTGGATGAGGAGGCGTTAAACGGAATTAGTTTTAACTTGGCGGTTTGGCAAGACCTATTGGCGGATCAATGGGCCCATTGCGTTTATTGTCTGGCCCCAGCGGATCCTGCCCTAGGTTTATTAGATAACAAGTTGATCCATGGGCGGATGTTTGCCCCTGGTTTGGGCATTGCCGAAGATCCTGCCACTGGCTCCGGGGTAGCGGCGTTAGGTGGTTACTTCGGAGATCGCCTGGAGGCTCCAGGGCAATATCACTGGCAGATTGAACAGGGCCAAGCCTTGGGAAGGCCCAGCCAATTACAATTAACTGTGGTGAAGGAAAATCAAGCGATTACGGCAGTGAAAGTGGCCGGGCGATCGGTTTTAGTATCAGAGGGTTTTATGAACCTGGGAAATTAGCAGGGAATTTAGACAGATGGAAACCCTGGAGGGAGAAATTTTTCTTTTTCCCTTACCCCAACCCCACTGAAAAAGGGATTTACCCATAGGTTGCTTGGACAACTGGGAAAAAACCGGGAGGATTGTGATAGGATGATTGGTCGGACGCGGACGTGGCGGAATTGGTAGACGCGCTAGATTTAGGTTCTAGTGTCTTTGGCGTGGGAGTTCGAGTCTCCCCGTCCGCATTAAAAAACGAAGTTAATGTTCCACCCTAGGGGTAAACATTAGGTAAACCTGTCCAGGGTGCGGTATTGGATTGCTTCCGCCAGATGGGATGCTTGGATATGATCCGATTGGCTTAGATCAGCAATGGTGCGGGATACCTTTAAAATTCGGTCCATGGCCCGGGCGGAGAGCCCCAGTTTTTTAATTGCTCCTTCCAGCAGTTGACGGCAGTTTTCATCCAACTGACAAAATTGACGTAATTGTCCCGCCTGCATTTCGGCATTACAACTAATTTTTGAGTCTTTGCTAAATCTGGCGATCGCCATGGCCCTGGCCTTAGCTACCCGTTGTCGTACTGGTTCTGAACTTTCTCCCTGGCCTTGGCTGGTCATTTCCTCTGGCTTAAGACGGTTAACTGCCACCTGTAAATCGATACGGTCCATCAGGGGGCCAGAAAGCTTGGACCAATACATTTCTCTCTGGCGGGGAGAACAGGAACAGGCTTGAATTGGATCGCCAAAATAACCACAGGGACAGGGATTGGTGCTGGCAATAAGGGTAAATTGGGCAGGAAACATGATGGTTTGCTTGGTGCGGGAAATGGTAACTTGCCCGTCCTCCAAGGGTTGACGCAAAAATTCCAACACATTGCGTTTAAATTCTGTCAATTCATCTAAAAACAGAACCCCTCGATGGGCCAAGGAGATTTCCCCCGGCCGGGGAAAGCTACCGCCTCCCACTAGGGAAGGGCCGGAAGCCGAATGGTGGGGACTGCGAAAAGGGCGCTGACGAATTAACTGCCCCCGTTCCTTCAGCAATCCTGCTACGGAATGGATTTGGGACACTTCCAGTGCTTCTTCAAAATGGAGCGGCGGCAGAATACCCGGTAAACGCCTAGCCAACATGGTTTTACCACTGCCCGGTGGCCCGACAAAAATCAAGTTATGGCCCCCCGCGGCGGCAATTTCTAATGCTCTCCGGCCATGGGATTGCCCTTTCACGTCTTTTAAATCCAGGCAAGGTAGGGGCATGCTCCACTGTTGCTTGGCATCCTGGGCATTAACTGGGGTGAATTTTTCCGGTGCTCCAAGAAATTCCACCACGTCTTTAATATGGTCGAAGCCGTAGACTTTTAAGCCCTGCACCACGGAGGCTTCCAAGGCATTACCGGACGGTACGACTATGCCCGCTAGGCCCATTTTTTGTGCTGTGGCCGCAATGGGAAGAACTCCGGCGATCGCCCTTAAACTGCCATCTAGGGACATTTCCCCTAAAAACAAATAATCACCCAACAGTTGGGCATCCACCTGTTCCGATGCTGCGAGGACGCCAATGCTAATGGGCAGATCGAAACTGGGGCCTTCCTTTCGTAAATCCGCCGGGGTGAGGTTAATGACAATGCGTCGTACTGGAAAAGCAAAGCCTGCATTTTTTAACGCCGCCTTGACCCGTTCCCTCGATTCCTGCACTGCCGTATCTGGTAGTCCCACCACGGCGATCGCCGGTAACCCAGCAGAAACGTCCACTTCCACTCCGACCTTGATGGCATCAATGCCCAACAGGGAAGCACTCCAAACCCTTGCTAACATAATCGATCCACAAACTCAGTTCACTTAGCCTGATTTTATCTATCAAGATAGCATGGGAAAATTTTCACTAAAGCTCCCCCACCCTGGAGGTCGACAATGGGTTCTAAGTCTAGCCAGCCAGGGAGATAACTACTCTGCTTAAAGGCAACCTAAATTACTTAGCGCCATAGAAAAAAGCAATTTCTTTATCCTTGAGGGGGGCAAAGCCAGCGTCAATCAATTTTTGGTCTAATTCTGCCTGGGCAATATGCTTGGCTCCAATGCGGACAATGCGGGAGCGCATGGTATTACTAACCCCACTGCGTTGCCGCCCTGCTTCCAAACCCATCACTTGATGATAGAGTTCCAGTTTGGCTGGGGGAATAGCACTGCCATCAAAATCAATGCCAGCGGCGATCGCCTGGTCAATGGCATCGGCTCCTTTGGTTGTATTAGCCATAATCAATATTACCCTCGAGTTATTTTGCTTTAATTATCCTAGCGAAAAAAGGTCACTAAAATCACCAATATCCGCCAGATAATTGCGACGATTAAATCAAATCAGTGCCATCAATAAATATTATTAATCTCCACCTGGCTAGATGATTAATAATCTAGTGACTGTGGTGATGGGAGCAATAAACCCATGCGGCCGGATGATTGAGATAATGCTCCTTTTTCCAAATCGGTAATCTCAATTTAATTTGGTCAATAACATACTGAGTGCCTTGAAAAGCGGCTTGGCGATGGCTAGCCACTGTCCCCACCCACACCGCGGTTTCCCCTATTTTTAAATGGCCACTCCGATGGATGGCGATCGCCTGGTGAAGATCATATTTTTCCTTAGCTTCAGTAATAATTTTAAAGCCCTCGTTAATGGCTAACTCCTGATAAACCTGGTATTCCAAAGAGTTAACTTGTTTGCCATCATTGTGATTTCTGACCCAACCGGCAAAAGTTACCAAGGCTCCAGCCTGGTCATACTCTAAAGCCGCAATTAAAGGTTGGGTATTAATCGGTTGGTCACTAATGTCAAATAAAGCTAAAGCCATGGAAATTAGCCCCCAGCAACGGGGGGGATAAAAACGATAGTGGACTGGTCTAAAATTATATTTTCCATGGTGGTAAATTCATCATTGACTGCAACTTTTACTTGAGTAGAAGACAAATTAAATCTATAACGCTCCGACAATAAATCATAAAGTTCTCGGTAGGTATTTAGATCGGTGATTAAATTTTCCTCCGCAACTTTGGCCTGTTCCTGGAGAGAAGCAAAATACCTTAACTTAATTGATTTGGACATAATCTTCTGGGCTATTAACGTTGGCAATGTCAAGTAAATTGTCAGGCTTGATCAATTGGTAATCCGCCATTTGTAAAATTTTAACTGGACAATGTAAACCAATATGTTTCGCTTTAGTAAATAACTTTAGGGCAAGGGGAGTGTAAATGCCACACAACGCTTCGGGAAAACCTTGATCAGCATTTTCGTAGCAAGTTGCCACCAAATCTTGGCGGGCATGGGCAATTAGCTTTTCCACCATTGTACTATTGATATAGACCAAATCACAGGCAATAATTAGCCAATTAACCTGGGGATAACTCTGCAACGCCGTTAAAATTCCCGACATCGGCCCCACACTTTCTCCTTCGTCAACTAAGGTAGGTAAATTTTCTAACGCAGTGCCTTGCCACTGGCCGGGGCGGGCGGAGAGGAAAACTTGTTCACAATATTTTGATAATAAATCGTAGATATATTGCCCATGGGGTTGCCCTTGATAATTAATTAACGCCTTGTCCTTACCCATGCGTTTGCTTTTTCCGCCGGTCAACACTAAACCGTAGAGAGGAGTTTGCTTAATATCGGCTTTGCCACCGGTCTTTTCTATTAATTGAGTGTTTTTGATAATAATTTCAGAGCTGATGGATTTACACATATCGTAAATGGCTAATGCCGCCACGGAGACTCCACAAAGGGCTTCCATTTCTACCCCAGTTTTGTAATTAGTGTTAACAGCACATTGCAAAATTATCTCCAAATAATCTTGTCCTTGATCAACAATCTTGACATCAAATTTACAGCCATGGATTGGTAAGGTATGGCAAAAGGGAATCAGATCCGCTGTTTTTTTCACTGCCATGGTGCCAGCAATAATCGCTGTTTGAATCACTGGCCCCTTCTTCAGAACAATTTCCTGCCCTGTTAAATAATCTTTGATGGCCTTAGGTAACTGCACTATGCACTGGGCCACTGCCCGGCGATCGCCAGCTACTTTTTGACTAATATCCACCATGCGGGGCTGTTGATTTTCGTCGAGATGGGTAAACATTTATCCTCCAATTTGATGCATGGCATGGCTAACTTCGGGGGGTCGCAAATAGGGCTTCATTCCCAGTAATTGCCAGTAAACTTGCTGACGTTCCAATGGCGAAAAGTTGCGAATGTTAACCCCTTCATTTTTAAGCAAACAGGCCCGCAGAGTCCCATCTACCGATAGCCGCCAACGGGAACAATGACCGCAAAATGGCTGGGATTCGGACGCAATAAAACCGATTACGCCCCCACAGCTAGTGCTATAGCGAAAAGCCGTAGCGTCCAAGGCCGATTGGATCGGTTTCAAATTATATTTTTGTTGAATTTTGGTCAGCAACTCTTGGGCAGAAATGAATGTTCTTTCCTGCTGTTGACAGGCATATCCAATGCGCATAATTTCCAAAAATCTAATCTCCATATCCCATTGTTTAGCATATTCAATCAAATCAAAAATTTCCTGATCATTAATCCCCCTCATTACCACCGTATTGAGTTTGATCTTAAATCCTTGATGATGGGCTAATTCGAGATTACGAAGGATTATTTTCAGATAATTGCCATGGGTGATTTCCCGAAAAGTTTTAACATTTAAACTATCGAGACTAACGTTTAAATCCAGAATATTATTTTCCCTAAGGGTATCCAAATGTCGATCTAGAACAATACCATTGGTGGTCAAACCAATTTTTTTAAGTTTTAATTGACCAATGGCTCGGGCAATTTCGGCGAAGTTACTTCTCAGCAAAGGTTCTCCCCCGGTTAGGCGGACTTCTTCCAAGCCAAATTCAATTAATTCTCCAACAATTTCCCCATATTCTTGACAAGATAAATAAGTCGATTGATTAAGAAATGTTGCGTCCACTGGCATACAATAATGGCAACGCAAATTACACTGATCCGTGAGGGAAACCCTCAATTTACGAATGCGGCGGCCATAACTATCAACTAAGGTCTGGGACATGGGCAATGCTAATTCTACCAGGCATAAAAAGGAAAACATTCTCCAGCCTGAAAATATGCTTGGTGCTGAGGTAGTTCCAAAAAGCCATCACTGTTAGCTAGGGCAATAAATTCCCCGGAGTTTTTGACGGGCAGCGGCTCAGCTGTAATCACCGCCTGGGGAGTATAACTTCGCTTAACAGGTAAAAAATAGGTCAAATCTTTTTTAAAAGTAAAATCCCTAGTTAACTGGGCGTAGATTGGAGGATTATCCAAAAAGTAGCGATGTAAACAAACAAGACTAGAAATAGGGTTTCCCGGCAGACCAATAATAACAGTTTTAGCCTGATGATCAACACCAAAATACATCGGCTTACCGGGCTTTTGGGCCACGCCATGGATATATTTAGTTACGCCTAGCTCAGACCAGACCTTTGGTAAATAGTCAAATTTACCTTTAGAAATGCCACCGGAATAAATCAAAATGTCATACTCCAGTTTAGCCCGTTGATAATGGCTAATAATTACCTCTTGATCATCAGCTAAGTGATTCAAGTTTAGATTCTGAAACCCTCGACTTTGTAGGGATACTTGGAGTCCATAAAGATTAGAACGACGTAGCTGATGAGATTCTGGTTTTTGAGTAACTTCCACCAATTCATCCCCGGTGGAAATAATTTGGATGCGGGGCGTTTGCTTAATTTTGACTTTAGTTTTTCCAAAGGAAGTAATGATGCTCCAAGCGGGGCCGTTTAACTTTGAAGCAGATTCTAAAATAACTGTTCCTGATCGGCAATCACTAGCTTTTGAGTGAATAAATTCCCCTGGATTTCTTGACCGGAGATCAACAATTTTCACCTGATGATCGGCGATCGCCACCTCTTCGTAGGGAATAACCAAATCACAATTCTGGGGTAGTAGGGCCCCCGTCATCACCTCTAAGCAACCGGCCTGGTCCGGTAAACTACATCGGCGATCGCCTGCCGCCACCGTCCCCAAAAGGTTGAACTGACGACGGCCCTGGTTATATTCTGACCAAGCCAAGGCAATGCCATCCATCATTACCCGATCGCCAGGGGGATAATCCCGGTCGGCCTCAATGGATTCCGCCAGAACTGCCCCATAGCTACCATCAAAATCAATGGTGGTATCACCAAAATCCGGCCAATGGGTTTGGATAATTTCAACAGCGGCGGCAACGGAAATCATTTCGGACGCTCCCCATTACCATTTCTTGTAGGGTAGGAATTTACCATTCATCGTCACTTTAACCCGATCTCCCTTGGGATCTGCTTCTTTTTCCACATCGAGGGTAAAGTCGATGGCACTCATGATACCATCCCCGAATTTTTCATGGATCACTTCCTTCATGGGCATGCCATAGACCTGCATAATCTCATAAAAGCGATAAATGAGGGGATCCGTGGGAACCACTGGTCCCAAACCCTTAACCGAAGGAGCAGTAAGTTCGGGCACAAGATCACCGCTCAAGCCGAGGCATTGAAGAAGTTTTTCCGCCTCATCAACGGAAGCACTGGCCTGTCGATAAATCACAGCGGCAATCCAGACTTCATCCCGTTCGAGCAATTGCTCCAAATCGGCGAAGGTGACTCCCTTGGCTTTTTTCGCTTCCAGAAGTTTTGTCGTAATGGCAGAAATTTCAGTACTCGACATGGAGTTCTCCCTATTAATTAAATAGTTTCAATTCAACGGAATTAATTTTCAGACTACAGATTGACCCGCCTATGCAAGGACCATGGGCACCCAGAAAAATCTACCGCCATGGGATTCTGACGGGAAAAGCCCAGAGAGTACTACTGCCGATAAATCTGGAGATGTTATCGATGGCAGAATTAACCAGAACTTGGGTGCTAAAATCAACGCCGCACTGCACCAAATTGTTCAATTAAAATCTGAGCCAGCAAAGGCTGGAGTTCATCACAGGGAATGCTCTTATGGACACAGGTTCCTAAATGGGCATCTTTACCCACTTTCCCCCCTAGGTAAACGTCTGCCCCGTCCACCGTTTTGCCATCTTTGCGCACCTTTGTGCCCATCAAGCCAATGTCCGCCACCTGGGGTTGGCCACAGGAGTTGGGACATCCAGTCCAATGGATCCGCACTGGACTTGGCACAGTAAGTTCCTTTTCCAACGCCTCCACCATGGCCAAGGCTCGATTTTTCGTTTCGATCAGAGCGAATTTACAAAATTGCGCCCCCGTACAGGACACCACCGATCTTTTTAGGTTGTCAGGATTAACCTTAAATTTATCCAGTAAAGGTTCCGCTAAAAGTGCTTCAAGTTTTTCGTCGGGGACATTGACCAAAATTAAATTTTGTTCCACCGTCAGCCGCACTTCCCCACTGCCGTAGCTTGCCGCCAAACGGGAGAATTCAAAAAAGTCATTGGCATAGAGACGGCCCACCGGCACATGGAGTCCCACATAATTTAACCCCGCCTGTTTCTGGGGGTGAACTCCCAAATGATCCCGCTTATCCCAGTCCAACTCATCCTTGGGAGCCGCTGTTAACAGGGGAAAGGACAACTTGGCGGCCACTTCCTCCCGAAATTTGGTGACTCCCCATTCATCAATTAGCCACATTAAGCGGGACTTTTGACGGTTAGCCCGCAAACCATGGTCACGATAGACTTCCAAAATAGCTCGGCACAGATCCACCACCTGTTGATCCGGTTGCACCCAAGCATCCAGGGGAATGGCCGCCTCACAACGACGGGAGGAGAAAAAGCCCCCTACCACCACGTTGAATCCTAAAATTCCTTCCCGATAGGCCGGCACAAAGGCCACATCGTTAATTTCTGCGTGGACAGAATTATCCCGACTTCCTTCAATGGCAATGTTAAATTTCCTGGGCAAGTTGGTAAATTCGGGATTACCCTGACCGCCATTGGTGATCATGTCCTGTACCCGTTGCACCAGGTCTCTGGTATCAATCAATTCATCCTTTTCCAACCCTGCCACCGGGGAGCCAGTAATGTTACGCACATTATCCATACCGGACTGGACAGAGGTCAGGCCACAGCTTTCCAGCTTGCTAAAAATATCGGGAATATCTTCAATTTTGATGCCCCGAATCTGCAAATTTTGCCTGGTGGTGATGTCCCCATTGCCCCGATCGCCGTAGCGGTCAATAATGTCGCCAATGACCTGCAACTGCTGACTGGTGAGCAAGCCGTGGGGAATGCGAAAACGGAGCATGAACTCCCCGGGGGTAACAGGGCGAAAAAAAATGCCCAACCACTTCAAGCGTAGATCCCTGTCCTCTTCGGGGATGTTTTCCCAACCAATCTGGGCAAAATGCTCCAACTCAGCCCGGACAGCCAAACCATCTTTGGTTGCCTTAACGGTCTCAAATTTATTAGCCACAACGCTTCAAGCCAGATAACAGTAGAAATCACTATAGGGTTCCCATTTCGTTAAATTTTGTAACGTAAATTACACTCAGCCTACCTATATGCGGTTTGTGCATTTAGACTATGCGTTAACTTTTGTTGGAATATCGGGCCGATAATTTGGTATTCCAGCCCATGGAATGGACGATAATTGGGGATGTCAATGTAGTATCGAAAGACTTACCCCAGGTTTTTGTTAGTGATTCATGGTTCAATTTCAACCCAGTGATAAAGGCGAACTGATTTGGTCGGTGGCGGATCTCCTGCGGGGAGACTATAAGCAGTCGGATTATGGCAAAGTTATTCTGCCGATGACGGTCCTACGGCGGTTGGATTGTGTGTTGCAACCCACCAAGGAAAAGGTATTGGGTCACTCTCTGCTCCAAACCTTGAAGAAACTGCCCAGGAGGAACAGGAAAATGAAAACACGCAGAAGATGGCATTAACGAAGCCGTAGAAAAATCTGCCGCCGCCCGTGGTCAGCAAAGTAATCTCTCATTTTTCGCCTTTACCGCCACCCCCAAACCCAAAACCCCAGCCATTTTTGGACAGCAAGACCAAACAGGTAAACCAGAACCCTTTCATCTTTACTCCATGCGCCAAGCCATTGAGGAAGGTTTTATTCTCAATGTCCTCCAAAATTACATCACCTACCAGCGATTTTTCCGCCTCTCCAAAGCCATTGAAGATGACCCCGAATTCAATAAGAAAAAAGCAGCCAAGGCGATCGCCCGATTTGTGAGCCTACATCCCCATGACCTTTGCAAAAAAACTGAGATTATCATTGAGCATTTCCGCCAATTCGTCATCCACAAAATCGGTGGTAAAGCCAAAGCGATGGTGGTGACTTCCTCCCGACTCCATGCCAAAGCGAGTCCTTGAAGACCCATCCTTTGGTGATTTGGTCAAAGAATTAATGATGAAAAATGTCTATACTCGTCTCAATCAAGATGAAGCTGCCTAGTTAATTGCATCGGCGATCGCCGTAGGATCCACCAGTGCGACTTCCCATTCACTAATCGCCATCGGGAAGTTGGGAGTGGTGGGGAGTTGCCGTTCTCCCCTTGGCATTCTGAGCTTGTTTTCCTACATCCCCTGGGGCACTGAAATACCTGGTAAAGCATTCAATTGAGCCGCCGTGAGAGGATTGCCACCAAACTGTTCTACGGACCAAGCCAAGGCTCCAGTCAGGCCGGCATTGTAGTCAATGGCCACTTCATTGCTGATGTAGTCATCCCGGGAATCGTTATAGCTAAAATCATTGGCCGCAGTGGGGCCTCCCACCAAAGCACCGAATAAAACATGTTCATTGGGTAAACCGTTGCGGAAACCGTCCCAGCCGACTCCCGAAGCGGCCCGGTGGTGGGGTTGTTGGGGGAAATCGTTGCCGTAACCCACCATATAACTAGCATTACGGGGATTACTGCCCAAAATATAATCCACCGTATCCTGGGCCAACTGGGCATATTTACCCGTGGGATCGGTTAGACCATCTGAGTACACCGCCGCTAACATTGCCGTATTCGCCGCATACCGCAGAGAACCCCATTGACTGATGAATCGTAATCCACCGTCAGTGATTTGGACTCCATCGGTGCCATTGACCCAGGCATCTAACCAGCGGGTAACATCTTGTTTGATAGCTTGATTGCCGCTGTCTTGGGCTAGGATCACCGCCGTGCCATAGGAAGCATCGTCCCAATTGTGGGTCCAACCTCGGCTTAGACCGCCAATGTCGCTGTTGTAAATATTTAAGGCTTTTTGCAGATAAGCAGAACCATCTCCCCCCGCACTATTAACTGCCCGGGATAACCACGCGGCCCCATAGGCCAGTTCATCTTCATAACCACTCCAGGAATTGTAATAGTTCCGCACTTCGGGAATGGAGTCGGAATATTTACCCCGGTACGTATCGGCAAATCGGTACAAAGATTGGGCATTAACTAACAATTCATCGGCATAGGCAACATCCCCCGCTTCTCGGAACAGAATGGAAGCTGCCGCTAGGGCCGCCGCCGATCCCGCCGCTACATCGGAACCAGGTTTATCTGGGGTGACTGCCATGGCTGGTCGAGCAATGGTCTGACTTTCCGGAGCACTCCAGAGGGAATGATCCGCCGACACATTCCCCACTTGGGCGACAAAAAATGCGGTTTCCCCATTGGCATTGGTGACGTGGGCTTTGAGCATATAATCTGTCCCCCACCGTATGGTTGCGAGGAGGTCATCCATTTGGCCGCTAGTTTGATAACCGGCTGTAAATTCCACACCGCCCCAGGCTAGGGTGGTCAAAGTAGAAGCGAGGGGTAAACCAAATTTGCCGTGGTCTCCCGCATCGTGGTAGCCACCAGTTAGGTCTAGGCTCAAACCCGCTTGCAAATTACCATTACTTTGTCCACCAAAATAAATACCATCTCGACCATCCCTCAGACCGGAATCTCCCCGCCAGTCAATCCGTTTCGTGGCTTCATCCAAGTCTCCAGAACGATTCGCTTCGTAAAACAGGAACGATTTTTGTAAAGCTTCGCCGTAATTATGGTCCCCATTGGCGATCGCCGGCGGATCAACGGGATTGGGGTCAGGGCTAATCGGGTCAGTGGGGGGATTGGGATTCGTGGGAGTTGCCCCGGTATTACCGCCAGAACCAGCACTAGGTTGGCCGACAATACCACCACCGAGGAAAAGCAGATCGGCGTTTAAACTGCCATCATTACCGATCGCCGTTCCTTGGGTACCATTAAAACCAACTTTGACTGAAGCGCCAGGGGCCATGGCCGCCGCCCACTCACTGCCGGTGACCACATAACGGGTAATACCTCCGCCTAAATCCGTCCCCTGTACAGTGGCGCCCCAGGGACTACCGGAGATTTTATGCACCGTATCGAAGCTAAAGCTCCAACTATTAAGCCGTGTATTAGAGGTATTGGTTATGGTCAATTCCGCCGTAAAACCATTCCACCAACGATTGCCTGCCACCGTGACAGTAAAAGGACTACCCGGAGAAATGGGATCAGTGGGTGGGGGAGTAACTGGATCAGGGTCTGTTGCAGGAGGATTGGTAGTGCCTCCTCCCATGCCATCACCGGGGTCAGAACCATGGTCCATACCGCCGCCGTGGTCATGATCATGGTGACTGTGGTCATCGCCACTGCCATGGCCCCCAGCCCCACCGCTAAATTCTCCCCCGCCAATGGGGGTTAAGCCATTGCCCGGCCGACTCTGATGGCCGTCGGTAATTTGCCCTGCAGGGCCCTGGGGCGTAGCTAAACCAGTGCGGCTGACAATGGTAACTTGAGCGACAGTAACCCCAAAAGCATCTTCCAACCGGTCTTCCACTACCTGGTCATGGTGAAATTCTAAATTGGCAGGAATCAATTGACCGCGGGTAATCCCCACCAGCAATAGAGTCTGCCCCGTGGGTTGGGTGGCAATTAATAAACCCTCCGCCGTATCTGTAACGGTTAATCTTTCCCTGGTGCCGTAGTAGAGAAAGCTCAGCTTCATGGTGGCAGGGTCAAAATTTTCAATCCGTTCCTGCACCCCATACTCATGGGAACGAACATAAACTGTGTTGCTATTCCTAGCCCCCAAACCCAATTCCCAACTGAGGACTCCGCCAATGTCCTGGCGTAAATGCTCGTTTTGTACAATGCCAAAATTTACTGCCGTCAGATCGGTAAAACTAACCCCCCGAATAATTTGGAACTCAGGCGTCCAGGCCCAGGGATTGATAATAGCCACTTCCCCAGTGCTGGTCTTACCAACGATCAGGTTGTGCACCGACACATCGCCAAAATCTAATCTATCTAGAGCCGGATTAAAACCAACAATATCGGCCGCCGCAGGATTAATCGCAAACACTCTGCCGGTGCCAGGATTCGGATTAGAGTCCACCACGGGATCGGTAGGTGTTACAGGATCGGGATCCACAACCGGATCAGGGATAGGATCTGGGTCGTGATGATGATGATCTCCCCCCGTGCCCCCCGTATTGCCCCCAGCGTTAGTGAACAATAGGGCGGAGGTTAAAGAGCCGCTGTTACCGATCGCCTTGCCCTGAGTACCGTTAAAGCCAATGGTGACAGAACCACCAGGGGGAATACTTGATGCCCAACCGGCCCCCGTTAGGGTGTAGCGGGTGATGCCATTGCCCAAATCTACGCTAGTGAACGTCGCCCCCCAGGGATTACCGGAAATTTTGTGGACAGTGTCGAAGGTGTAAGTCCAGTTAGTAAGGGGGGTGCTGGAGGTGTTGGTGATGGTGAAATCAGCGGTAAAACCGTTCCACCAGAGGGAGCCACCCACGGCTACGGTGAGGGGGGATAGGGTACTGGTACTGTTCATGGCGAGGAGCTTTAAAGGGGATGGGGATACTTTTTACAACTTAAGCAACAATCCCTGGAAACCTAAACCCTTCAGGTGGAGGGTTTTTAACTGGCTTTGGCTTATATTGACCCAAATATTCCATCTACGCCTAAGGATAAATACACTAAATTTGACAGATTTTTCGGTCAGTAAACCTCATCTAAAACTATTTCTTCTTCTAAATTTTCTTGATTTTTCTCAAAATTAAATATGATGCGACAATCATACTCAACACTGCAAGCCCAGGCACCAGATAATTTACCCTTTAGTTTGTGGCTTCTGAGGACAGGATTATAAGGATCTGCGGCTAACAGTCTTAATTTTGCTTCAATCTTTCTCTTCAGATCTGGATTTCTCTTAACAACCACTTTAAACACCCGTTTAAAAGAGGCAGTTAAAACTAACTCATCATCATTTAGTTCGTCAATAATCTCGTCAATACTTCCTCGAAATTGTTCTCCTTGCTGATAATCTCGACAAGTTTTTTGGATATTTTGAACAATTTCTTCTCTTCTTTATTCTGTTTGACGACGCCGAACAAGATCAATTAATTCATGTTGTTCATTGATAGAAAGACCGTCTATAATTTCTAGGATTTGATAAAATTGCATTGCTTGTGGCATTATTCATTTTCCTCTTTGGAATAATCAGATAATAAGTAAATTCCTTTAAATTCCTTGAGTTTGTTGTGACGGTATAATACTAACGGTCTACGCTAAAGGTTTTGTGCTACCAGATGCTTCGCTGAATAACTTTAGGTACAATAACCAGAGACTGGGCAAGGAAAATACACCTAAAATTCGCTCTCCTTCTGGGTTGAACACCATCATCACTCGACTTAACATACCAAAAAAATTTTCAATGATTCCCTTTGCAAAAAAAAGTTTGGCTTTGCTGACTCCCTATCTATGGGGAATTTTACTGGTCGGTTTACTAATTCTTTGCCCTGCCCCAGTCTGGGCCACAGAAAATGTCAGTCCTGTCACCAATGAGGAGTTACAGGTAGGGGATAACCTCGCCGATCAAGCCTTTGCCGCCACGGAAATGGGGGATTTTGTCACCGCTGAAAAATATTGGACGGAATTGATTGAGAAGTTCCCCCAGAATCCCGCCGTGTGGAGTAATCGGGGCAATTCTCGGGTGAGCCAAAACAAATTGGACGAGGCGATCGCCGATTTCAACCGAGCTATTGAGTTGGCACCGGGGCAGGCGGATCCCTACCTCAACCGGGGTACTGCCTTGGAAGCGAAAGGGGAATTTAAAGCCGCCATTGCCGACTATAACAAGGTTTTAGCCGTTAACCCCGAAGATGCTTTTGCCTACAATAATCGGGGTAATGCGGAAGGGGGTTTGGGCCATTGGACCGTCGCCCTAGAGGATTTTCAGCGAGCCACGGCGATCGCCCCCAATTTTGCCTTTGCCCAGGCCAACACTGCCCTAGCCCTTTATGAATTGGGGCAAAAAGAAGAGGCCATTCAAACCATGCGCCGTTTAGTAAAAAAATATCCCATGTTTGCTGATATGCGGGCCGCCCTCACCGCCGTACTGTGGGTAGATGGACAACAGGGGGAAGCAGAAAGCAATTGGGTGGCCGCTGTGGGGGTAGATAGCCGTTACCAAAATCTGGACTGGGTCAAACAAGTCCGCCGTTGGCCTCCCAGCGTGATCAGTGCGTTGGATAAATTTTTGAGTCTCAGTTAAGGCATCCCCACCCACGGGGGAATTGATAGCTCTCGGCCCCGTCCATTCGTTAAATTGGAATTATTCAGTCCTAATAATCACAAGACTATGCTCGATATTCAGGCGATCGCCGACCATGCCCACCAAGGAGCCGCCGCCCTGGGAATTAAACAATACGATATTTATGGTTCTTCCGTGGATGACAGCGGAGTCGAAGTGGATTCCGGTGAACCCAAACAGGTAGAAGCTTCCAACCGGGCCAGCGTGATTGTACGGGTTTGGAATGACAAAGGTTTAGTGGGGGTCACTAGCACCACAGATTTGGATGCGGCTGGGATTAGTTTAGCCCTGGAAACCGCCGCCGAAGCCAGTGCTTTTGGCATCACTGATAATATTCCCGACTTCAGTCCCGAAGCCCAAGTGCCCATCGGTGGCGCTGAAAATGACGTGGCGGAACCGGCCCCCATGGGGGATTTAATTGCCACATTGGTCAAAGCAGAACAGGACTTGTTGAGCAGCCATCCCGCCATTACCGGAGTGCCCTATAACGGTTTATCGGAACAGACCACGGAGCGGTTTTATCTCAACAGTGCTGGGGCTAAACGTTATGAATGCCGTTCCTATGCTTCCATTTATCTCTACAGTCGAGCAGAACAGGAAGGCAAAAAGCCCCGTAGTGCCGGAGAAATGAAGATCAGCCGGGATTTAGCCAGCCTGGACATTGATGATTGTTTGCAAACGGTGAAGGAGAAAACCCTCAGCCATCTTGATTACCGCCCCATCCCCACCGGCAAATATACTGTCGTTTTTTCCCCCCGGGCTTTTTTAAGTTTGCTCAGTGCTTTTTCTAATCTTTACAATGCCCAAAGCATCCTCGATAAACAGTCCTTGGCCACCAAGGAAACCCTCGGCACGGCGATCGCCAGTGAATTACTTTCGGTCAGCGATGATGCTCTGCACCCAGGCAACATTTCCGCCGAACGTTTTGACGGGGAAGGCACCCCCACCAGAAGGGTGAACATCATTGAGAACGGAGTTTTAACCGGCTTACTCCACAGTGCCGGCACTGCCAAGCGTTTTAATACCCAACCCACCGGCCACGCCAACATTGGAGCCAAAATTACTGTTGGAGCTCACTTCTACCATGTGTACAGCGAGAAAACTCCAGAAAAAAGCTATAGCTTGGACGAAGCGGAAAATGTAGTTTATATAGATAAGCTTCAAGCTCTCCATGCCGGGGTCAATTCCCTCCAGGGTTCTTTTTCCCTGCCCTTTGATGGTTGGTTAGTGAACAAGGGTGAAAAGCAAAGCATTGATGCGGCCACGGTGGCAGGGGACTTCTTAGAAGTTTTAAAAACTATTGTTTACTTAGAACCAGAAGCGGAAGTTACCCCAGGGGGTGTTTGTCCCCGGGTTTGGGTGGAAGGATTGGCCATTACAGGGGAGTAGATTAGGCACTGAAATATTTGGCGGTGGGATGATAAGCCATGATCGCCCTGGTCGGATTATTTTGGGTAGAGACAATCGGTGTAATTATCGTCAGTAAGTCGTTCTCTCCCATATTCCGCTGCTATTTCCCCCACCGTCACAGCTTACAAAGGAAAAATATCGGTAATCCCCAATTCTTTAGAGGCAAAAAAGTCCGTAATACAAAGCCGTCGCCCTGACTTTTGCCGGGGAAACTCGTATTTGGCGATCGCCATAAAATCGCTAAATCGCTAGAATAAAAGCCTAATTATTTCTGGAAACGGTGGCATATGTTAGTGCTCCAACCCCGCTTTAAAAGCTTTGACGAGTATCTTGCGTACGAAGACGATACCGATCAACTCTATGAATTATTCAATGGGGAATTAATAGCTGTGCCGACGGAATCGGGTTTAAACTTTGAAATTGCCACATTTTTGCTACTGAAGTTGGCTGAAATCGTTGGCTATCGACGGGTGCGGGGACACGGTTTAGAATTAGAAGTTCATGGTGAGCCCAAAAACCGTTTTCCTGATTTAACGATTATTCGAGAAGAGCATATTGCCCAATTAGCTAAACGCAATACGATTCGGTTATTGATGTTACCGCCCTTATTGGTGGTGGAAGTTGTCAGTCCGGGGGAATTGCAACGGGAGCGGGACTACATTGCCAAGCGTCAACAATATCAAGCCTGTAGCATTCCTGAATATTGGATTGTTAATCCCCAAACGCAATCAATTTTGGTTTTAGAATTGGTTTCAGAGAATTATCAGGAAGTCGGTAATTTTGAAGGCTCTATGGCAATTCAGTCCCCTACGTTTCCCCAGTTATCGTTAACCGTTAATGAGATTTTTAAGGATCTTTGAGATAACGGCGATCGCCGAGATATTTCCTACGGGGGGCGCTATTTTCCTCAGCCGTTTTTATAAAAAAGTGATAATAGGGTTTTTAACATCCCCAATGCTCCCTTATACCCTCATTTTCCTAAGGTTGCGGATGATCTCAACAAACCCAATGAGGCGATCGCCTGTTATAAATAAACTTTGGTATGACAAAACAAACAATGCCACCGTGGCAATATGGGCTAGGAGTTGGTTTCGCCGGACTTTTAACAGTCGGTGGAGCGGCAATGATTATCTTCGGTGTCAATTTTGTACAGGAGGCCCTAGCTGCCAAACAATGGCCAGTTGTAGCGGGCGAGATTAAATCTGTGCAAATTATCAGAGAAGTTGATCGTAATGGCAGCACCAGGGTGGAAACTCATCATTTGAAGATTACCTATGACTACCAAATGGATGGCAATGCCTACACCGGCGATCGCTATTCCCTTGGTGACGGTTCGACCGCCAGTAAACGCTTTAATGAAAGAAGTAAGGCGATCGCCGAAAAAAATAAATATCCAATTGGCAGTGCCATTGATGTATTTTACAAACCAACAGAACCCAGTTTAGCTATCTTAAAACCGGGCGTTAATTTTGGAACTGCTGTTCCCATTATTTTGGGGTTTATTTTCTTATCAACTGGACTATCTCTGCTGATTTTAGTAATACGTAACTAAGAGCCTGTTTGGAAGGTTTTAGTTCGCCTCCTAAATCCCCTAACTAAAGCTCTGGCAATACTGGGAGTCCCCAAACTTGGGAGGTAAGGGGGCTGTTAAAACACCCTCTGAACCAGATAGCATAATCGTCAAACAAAGGGTTGCCTATAACAAATGTCGGAATCAAGGGAAACTCTTTGAAGTTGGTAAACTTCTGACATCTTGAGTGCCTTAAGTCTAAATACTAAAATATTTGGCAGTGGGGTGGTAGGCAATAATCGCCGTTGTCGATTGTTCTGGATAAACCTGTTCACTTTCATCCATAAACAGGCCAATCCGGTCGGTTTGGAGTAAATCTAACTGGGTGTATTGATCCTGCATATTGGGGCAAGCGGGATAACCAAAACTATAACGGGAGCCTTGGTAACGTTGTTGCAGAATATCGCGGATATTGTCGGGATCTAAATCACCAAATCTCAATTCCCGCCGTACTCGTTGGTGGGTCCACTCGGCTAAACCTTCCGCCATTTGCACTGCCATGCCATGGAAGTAGAAGTAATCGGTGTAATTATCTCCGGCAAATAGTTTCCTGGCATATTCCGTCGCTATTTGTCCCACCGTCGTCGCTTGCAAAGGAAAAACATCGATAATCCTTGATTCTTTTGAGGCAAAAAAGTCCGCAATACAAAGCCGTCGCCCTGACTTTTGCCGGGGAAATTCAAACTATGGTTTGTATGAGAATGTTCTTCCCATTGGTTGCGCGGGGAATATGCTTGATGGGACTGGCGATCGCCATAAAATCGCTAAATCGTTAGAATAAAAGCCTAATTATTTCTGAAAACGGTCAGCCTATGTTAGCGCTCCAACCCCGCTTTAAAAGCTTTGACGAGTATCTTGCGTACGAAGACGATACCGATCAACTCTATGAATTATTCAATGGGGAATTAATTGCTGTGCCGACGGAATCGGGTTTGAATTTTCAAATTGCCAATCGTTTATTTCTTGTTTTTGCCTTAATGTTGGGCACGGATCGGGTGCGGGGACACGGTTTAGAACTAGAAGTTCATGGTGAGCCCAAAAACCGCTTTCCTGATTTAACTATTATTCGAGAAGAGCATATTGCTCAATTAGCTAAACGCAATACGGTTCGGTTATCGATGTTACCGCCTTTATTGGTGGTGGAAGTTGTCAGTCCGGGGGAATTGCAACGGGAGCGGGACTACATTGCCAAGCGTCAACAATATCAAGCCTGTAGCATTCCTGAATATTGGATTGTTGATCCCCAAACGCAATCAGTTTTGGTTTTAGAATTGGCTTCGGGTTGCTATCAAGAAGTGGGTGATTTTAAAGAATCAATGGCAATTCAGTCCCCCACGTTTCCCCAGTTAGCGTTAACCGTTAATGAAATTTTTAAGGATCTTTGATATGAGGGCAACCAGCACTTTCTTTGATATTTTTGTCAAACCCGCAGGATTGGATTGAATAAATACATTCAAAAACTGATTCGTAAGAGGTCATTTCTAAAGAAAATATAAAAAAGAGGGGAGAGAAGAAATTTAGTTTTTGTGGTGGAGTGGTAAAAATTGAGTGTTGTGGATGAGCAGTTTACCCAATGTAGCCAATGTGAAACGTAAGCCATATGTGAGTGGAATGAGTGATGCAGAGTGGAAGATAATCGAGCCCAAGCTACCGGCACATAAGGGATTTGGGTGTCCCAGAGAGGTAGACCTGCGAGAAATTATCAATGCTATCTTCTATGTACAGCGCACAGGATGCCAGTGGGAGATGCTCCCCCATGATTTTCCGCTCCATCAGACAGTGTATAAATATTTTCACAAGTGGCAAAGGAAGGGTATCTGGCAAAGAATTTATGATGAATTACGTAAAGAAGCGAGAGAAAAGACGGGAAGAGTTCCCGACTCCAGTGTGGCAATGGCTGACTCCCAATCCGTTAAAACAACGGAAAAAAGGGGGAAGTCTATGGTTTTGACGGTGGCAAGAAAGTTAAAGGACGTAAACGGCACATCGTAGTGGATTCCCAGGGCTTTATTTTAGGATTATTAGTAACGGAAGCTAATGCTTCAGAGCGCTTAGGAGCGGTAGTGATTTTTGATGAGTTGCGTCAGCATTTATCCTCACTGGAAGTGATTTACCTAGACCAGGGCTATTGCGGGGAAAATTTTGCTCGGGCAATAAGGCAAGTGTGTGGAGAATCAGTACGGCTCGAGGTCGTCAAGCGTTCCTCCAAAGAATTTGAAGTTTTAGCCAAGTGTTGGGTGGTAGAGCGTATTATTGGTTGCTTAAATTACTATCGAAGATTGAGCAAGGATTATGAACTTTATACCGAAATCAGTGAAGCCATGATTTACGGCGCCCTCATTCGTATTATGCTTTCCCGTATTACTTCTTAATTTTTACTTTAGAAATTAGCTCTTAGGGGGGAACTGCAAAGCCACCCTGCCTCCTCAATTCTGAGGCAAATAGGATTCAAAGTCCCCCAATGTTTGGGGATTGAGGTGAAAAATTAACGCTTTTAACTCTGGAACGGAGGATTCCGCCTATTGTCAGAATGTAAGGCTCGCTACTCCTTGGGGTAGAGAGCTTTTCTTTGGATAGGAAGCTCCAACTTCAGCGCAAGGGAGTCGGGGTAGTTCACAACAGCCTCCTAAAGGTCGAGGAAAAAGTTATCGGATAATTCATAAATTTTGGCAATGTCTAACAAAAAATTAAGACATTGTTCCGGATCCATGGCGTTAGGGCGTAAGGTGGTAAAGCCGGAATACTTTAACACCAACGTCTTGACTTGCTCTGTCGACAAATCATTCACCGTGATGGCTTGCATAGACCAAACTTCAAAATTTCTGCTTTTAATCGGTACACACTCAATGATTTGGGGGGTATGGTGACGCTCGTCCTGGACGATGCGGTGATAGGTTTCATTGATTTGTTCACACTCCCCCTCCAACACTTGTAGAAAAGCAGGCTTGCTGTAGCAGAGCAGCCCGGTAATGCCATTGGCCGGATTATTTCTTTGGGAAGATTCTAAAATATCTTTTAAATCCTGGGGCTGTAGGTTGGGAATGCCCTGACTGCTGTAAATCAAACGATACAAACTCATTTTTGTGCTTAGCTTTTAGCTACTTTATAATTTTAGGATTAGTAATATTTTGGATTGCTGTCTGGATTAGGATTGAGAAGAACAGTGGCTGAAAAGTGAAATCAATCCCCTCAAACTGTCTGCCCATAACCCAGAAAAGCTGTCAGGAGTTGGTTTTATTAGTGGGAATAAATTCTGCCAACCGACCAAGTAATTCCTCAGGTACAAAAGGCTCGCTCAAGTACCCAGACGCTTGACAAAGTTTGGTACGGATACCGCTGATTAAATTGTCTCCTTTACCCAATAGTAGGATTGGCACATCTTTAAGTTGATTTGACTTACGACAAAACGAACAGAGCTGATAGCCGTTCATATCGGGCAGGTCAGTATTTATAATAATCAGATCGGGAGGAGAATTCAACAAAACTGTCAAGGCTCGGAAGGGATCCTCTAACACTGAAGTTCGATAGCCCTCTTTTCCTAAAGAATAGGCCATCATGCGTTGGTGAGCTTCCCTATGGTCAACATAAGCCACCAAATAGCGATCGTCCGTTTGAATTTCTTGATAGGGGAGCATTTTAATCTCACCAGTCTTGACCATGGGCTGTAACATCAGTGCCAGCTCCAAAGTACTGATTTCTAAATGTCCAGCAATTTCGTACAAGCAATTTAAATTTTCCAAGCAAGTGTGAAAGCGCCTTAACCAATGTTGGCCATGGAGGTTATTTTTTACCAGATTTTGGCGCAAACTAAGCCAATTTTCCACTAGAGGTCGCTGGAAGGGCGAATTAATATAGGATCTTAGTTCCCACCAGTAGCGAATTTTATGCTTAATGGGAGTAATGGTTTTTTCTAACTCTAAATTTAAAAACAGTTCGCTCAGTTCTTTTTCCTGGTTAAAACGATAGGATGTTTTGGGTAAAGAAAGCACCTGAACTAAGGCTTCTTGGCTGGCTTGGGTCAAAATCGAACGGGTTTGCTGAAAGGAAAAAACATCCTTTTTCCATAATCCGGAAAGAAAAAGATAATCGTCAGCAATTCTCGACGGCAGTTCGATACCCCTCTGACGGAGGGTGCTACCAATCAAATAGTTGAGTCTTTCTGAACAACCGTTGGCACTGTTAGCCAGGTGAATACGACCATCCCCTAAATACACTTGCCAATAAACAAACTCGTCAAAGGGGTTTTGCACCACTAGTTTGCCGCTGGTTTTTTGGTTAACAAGGGCATAGAGGAGCTTGGCGGGGATTGCCTGCTGAATTTGGACATTACCTGGGGAAGAGGCGGACAAAACTGAATTGCTCATTATAGTGGTCGGACGGTGGATAGAAATTGACGATGTTGAAATTAGTTAATTAGCGGAGCAATTGGCTGATTGTTTAATGGTATTGTGCCTTATTTGATTTCTAAGACTTCGACTGTTTGGGCTAATTTAGCCAGATTGAGGGGCGAATTTAGTCTAAAGTTACCGATAAAATCCATGGGATATTGAAGCATTAATAAAAATATTAAAGATAAATTATTTAAACTGTGGCCAGGGGGCGGGAATCCAAAAAGGATGATGTTCTGAAAAGGGCAGTAGCATCTTGGTCCGTTAAAGGGCGACTGAATAGGTAACCTTGACCATAGTCACAATCCATGGATTTGAGCACAGCTAGCTGTTCTGAACTTTCTACTCCTTCGGCAATAATTTTCAAGCCTAGGCGGTGCCCCAGTTCGATAATGGTTTGGAGAATTACTTGGTTTTTTTCCCTGGTCAAAAGGTCATCTAAGAAGGATTTATCAATTTTTAACGTCTGGAGAGGTAAATCCTTCAGGTAGGAGAGGGAGGAATAGCCGACACCAAAATCATCAATGGCAATTTGTATGCCCATATCATTTAGTTGATTGAGATGGTGAATTGTTTCCCCTGGTTCGCAGAGCATAAGACTTTCTGTTACTTCTAGGGTGATTTGTTGGCAATTTATTTTAGTTTGGCTAACAATATTTTTTATTTCGGTTACTAGGTTTGTTTCTTGTAATTGACGCAGGGATAAATTGACCGATAACTTGAAAGGAGGAATGCCCTGGGAAAGCCAGCGTTGGTATTGAAGACAACTTTGCTGTAACACCCAGTAACCCATGGGGACAATTAAGCCAGTTTGTTCAGCAATGGGAATAAACTCGGCGGGGGAAATCAAGCCCAGGCGGGGATGATGCCAACGAATGAGGGTTTCGACTCCCAATAAAGCTCCAGTTTTGATGTCAACTTGCGGTTGGTAATGGAGATGAAATTTGTTCTGCTCTAGGGAATGGGCCATTTCCCAGGCTAGGTTTTGAATTGGGTGGTTAGATTGCGCAGAGTTGACAACCTTATTAACCCCATGTACGGTCAGGGATTTGTTACTAAAATTTGGGATAAGAAAGTTACGAAACCATTGTGACAAATTGTCCAACATTGCTTGCGGTGAGAAAACAAAATTTAGTGAGGAGGTAAGGAACCAATGGTAGATTTTATCACCACGGTAAAGCGAGGAATTCATAACATTTATTTGTTCCAAAAAGAGTAAAGTTATCGATTTTTAAATAAATGCAATTAAGTTATCCTAGACAAACACCAAGCTTAGATGCCAAGTTTGGAAGCAATTGGACTACGCTTAATATTTTCTTTACATTCATTAAATGCTAACGTAGTCCAGGGAGAAAATTCAATGATCATTACAGACTAATTCCTCCTTGGAGTGCGGCTTTGCTGCTGCAATTAACAGTTTTGGGAATGGAACGCTTGGGCAATGGGCATGCGCCAACCACTGCCAAAGGCCCGATCCGTGACTTTCAGACCCGGGGCGGCCTGGCGACGTTTGAATTCAGATCTTTGCACTAATTGGAAAATTTTTAGTACAGTTTCCCGTTCAAAGCCAGCGTTGATAATTTCCTGGGGGGACTGGTGTTTTTCAATTAATCTGCCGAGGATGCCATCCAAAATATCGTAGGGGGGAAGGGAGTCGGCGTCTACCTGCCCTGGTTTGAGTTCGGCGCTGGGGGGCTTGGTGAGGACGTTGGGGGGGATGATGGTTTGTTCCCGGTTGAGCCAACGGCACAGTTCAAATACTTGGGTTTTGGGCACGTCGGCGATCGCCGCTAGGCCACCATTCATATCCCCATAGAGGGTGCAGTAACCCACCGCCATTTCTGACTTATTGCCCGTGCTGAGGAGTAGATGACCAAATTTGTTGGCGATCGCCATGAGGAGATTGCCCCGGATGCGGGACTGGAGATTTTCTTCCGCAATGCCAAAGGGAGTGCCCTGGAAGAGGGGTTCTAGGGCTTGGTCATAGGTAGCCATAATTGGGCCAATGGCAATGGTCTGGGTAGCAATGCCCAAATTGTCCGCTAAGGCTAAAGCATCCTGAACAGAATGGTCGGAACTGTAGGGAGAAGGCATCAGAATTCCCAGGACATTTTCTTTTCCTAAGGCTTCGACGGCAATGGCCGCCACCAGAGATGAATCAATGCCGCCACTGAGGCCTAAAATCGCTTTACTAAAACCGCATTTATGGAGGTAATCCCCCACCCCCAACACCAGAGCTTGCCATAACTCTTCGGGGCCAGCCATGGGTAAACTAGCTAATTTTTGTCCAATTAATTCCCCTTTATTGAGGTCATAATTTAACAGGGCTAAATCCTCTTGAAATAATGGCGATCTCCCGATAATTTTACCTTGATTATTGACGGCAAAACTACCACCATCAAAAATTAAATCGTCGTTGCCTCCCACTTGATTAACATAAATCAAAGGAACATTAAATCTTTTGGCACTGTGGCTAATTAAAGATTCTCGCAGGCGATGCTTGCCACAACTGTAGGGAGAAGCGGACAGATTAACAACTAAATTTACCCCCTGGTCGATCAAATCCGTGAGGGGATTAACTTGGTAAAACTTTTGCCCCCAAAAGGCTTCATCGTTCCATAAATCTTCACAAATAGTTACACCAATTTTGACATTTTTGTAAGTAAAATATTCACTCTTGGGGGCCGAGGCAAAATAACGGTCTTCGTCGAATACATCGTAGGTGGGCAAGAGACATTTATGAAACCGCTGTTTTACCTGCCCTTGCTCAATTAATACGGCACTATTCCAAAGTTTTTTTTGCCCCTGATGTTCTGCCTCGTGGTGAGGCGTAACAGTGCCCACCAAAACTGCCATAGAAGGGGGTATTTTTTCCGCCAACCGTTGTAATTCCCCCTCCAATTGCTGAACAAAACTTGGATTAAGTAACAAATCCTTAGGGGGATAACCACATAGGGCTAATTCCGGCGTTAATAGTAAATCAGTTCCCCTTGCCTGGGCTTGCAGGGCCGCAGTGACGATTTTTTCGGCATTCTCGGCGATCGCCCCAATGGTGGGATTAAGTTGGGCAAGGGCAATGGTAAACATAGTCAGAGGGGTATTATGGTAATTATCACTTTAATCCACCGACGTCAATTCAGACAAATATGAGGGCCTTATCTTTAAAAGGGGCAAAGGCCTGGGCATCAAAACGAAAAAGACTGGCGGGACGACCCACCCCTTTACTGATTTTTTGGCCAGTATCTTTGAGAAAACCCAACTTTAGTAAGCGGGAGCGGAAATTAGAATAATCGGAAAAATCTTCCCCTAAAACCGTGGTGTATAGTTGAAATAAATCGTTTAAGGTGAACAATTCTGGCAGCACTTCAAAGGCAATGGGACTGTATTCCAACTTATTGCGGAGCCGTTGATAGCCATAGTCAAGGATTTGGTTATGGTCAAAAGCCAAGGGGGGAATGGCCGCCACATTATGCCAACTGACTTGACTCAGGTTTTTGCTCATTAGTTGGGCATCTTCGTAGCGGATTAAGGCAAAATAGCTGACGGATAGATACCTGACTCCATACTGATCCGGGGCTTCCCTGGGGTCTCGACCAGGGTTGCCAAATGTGTATAGTTGTTCTAGGTAAAGATTTTTGACGGCAATTTTTTCCGATAAAACCCGGTGGGCCGCCCCTTCTAGGGTTTCCCCCATCCTTACTAAAGTACCGGGAAAGCTCCAGTAGCTTTGATAGGGGTCATCTTCTCGTTTAACTAATAAGACCAATAAACGATGCAGGTGGGTATCTACGGAAAAAATTACATTATCTACACCCACTTTGAAGTCAGCTAAATAGTTTGATCGAGACTGGCCCATAGGATTTATCAATAATTTGTTTGACCTATATTTGTCGGCGTTTACCGGTCCAATTTTGGTTGACACTGGGGGCAAAAGTGGGCCGAACGGCCAGCTAATTTAAGTTTGGCGATCGCCGTACCACAATGGCGACAGGGTTCCCCTTCCCGACCATATACCTGGGCTATACCACCGTAATTACCATTGATACCCGTCACCTGACGATAGTCACTGAAGCTAGTGCCTCCCGCGGCGATGGCCGCCGTCAACGTGGCTTTGATTTGTTGATGTATCCTTTCACAATCCTGCCGACTAACCTGATTACTGCCCATGGTAGGGTTCAAGCCACAAAAAAATAGCACCTCATCGGCGTAAATATTACCCAACCCCGCCACCAAGCGTTGATCCAACAGGGCATTTTTTAAAGGACGGCGACTAGATTTCAGCTTTTCGTAGAGATATTCCGCCGTAAAATCTGCTCCAAATGGTTCTGGCCCCATCTGCCCCAGCCCCGTAATTACTTCGGCCCAAGGGCGATCGCCTGGTAGGAGCCAAATTTTACCAAAGGTGCGGGTATCGACAAAGCGTAACTCCCGGCCACCTTCGAACTGGAGCACCACCCTAGTGTGCTTTGGCCTCTGCTGACTCCGCTCCGCCCAGAGTAACTGTCCTGTCATGCGTAAATGGCATCCCAACCACCCTGTTGGGGCTTTGGTCTGACTTTTTCTGAGTTCCCCCAGCAAATACTTACCCCGCCGTTGCCAGCCCACCAAGCGACAACCGGTAATTTGACTTTGAAAATCCTCAACAGAAACGGGGTAGGCAAGACTGCGATCAAGCAACACTTCCCCTCCCCCGATGGTCTGCTCCAGGGTCAAACGATTGAGCCCCCGGCATACTGTTTCCACTTCTGGTAGTTCTGGCACAGTTCAACGATGCAAATTTAGTCCATGGTCAAGACTATTTTGCCGCTGCTTGCACCAATTCCAATTCATTCTCGGCAAAGTTGTTGGTGTTTACCCCGGAAGCACTACCGCTGAAACCGTTGTAGTTCACCCGCTCGAAGCGCACAATCACCGGATAGAGAATGCCGCTTTTTTCCACACTAGCAACCGTGCCAACATCACCGTACCAGTAGGACTCAGTGCGTTTGATTCTAACTTTGTCACCACGATTTAAGGCCATGATTTAATTCCTTAGATAATTGCGATTTGTAAAAAACTATCCCGTTTGCTGGTGTCCCAAGGAAGCCCCAGGCAACAACCCAGCCCACTTAACGCCAAATTCTACCAGCTTTATTCTGCGTCCTCCCCCTTCCCCCGACTTTCCTAAAACAATTCTTTACATATCAATGCCCTGGGGACCAGTTCCAGAGATAAGATCTCGACCAAATGTCCCTTTCTGGAACAATGGATGGATAATGGAAGGACAATCGGTAGTGATAAATAATTTTAAATTTTCTTTAAACTCGCCCCTCCATTTACCAAAACCAAATAAAATTCTTTTGTACCGCAGTCCGGTATAGGGTTTGATTCCCAGACCGCCCGATGGTCTGAAGGTTTTCCTAGCAAGAAAACCATGGTGTAAGGGGAGTATGGGGTTGAAGACTGTGCCCCCAATCCCCAAGTCGAGAAATCATCAAAAAAGTCAAAATGACCTACAATCACTTTTTTAAATGTGACCGATGGCTAAGATTTTAGTAATTGAAGACCAGCTAGAGGTCAGGCAGAACATAGAAGATATCCTCACCTTGGAAGACTATGAAGTTATCTCTGCCCCCGATGGTGAAACCGGTCTGGCTTTGGCGAAGCAACATCTACCGGACTTAATTCTCTGTGATGTGATGATGCCCAGGGTAACGGGATTTGAGGTGTTGATGACCCTGCGTCAGGATCAGGAGTTGGCAGTTATTCCCTTTATCCTGTTGACAGCGAAGGCGGATCACCATGCATTTCGCCAGGGGATGGAATTGGGGGCGGATGATTATTTAACCAAACCCTTTACCATTGATGAATTACTCCATGCCATTACCAGCCGTTTAGACCGCCATTATCAGCGCCAGGCCATGGTGGAAAGTCGTCTGGATAATTTGCGCCAGCACGTCACCCGTTCCCTGCCCCATGAATTGTTGACCCCCCTGAACGGTATTTTGGGCACGTCCCAGTTGATGATCAATTTCTACGATTCCCTGTCCCACAATGAAGTGATGGAATCGTTGCATGACATCAAAACCTCTGGGGAGAGACTCTACCGTTTGGTGGAGAATTTTTTGTTAATGGCGGATTTAGACTTGCTGTTGGCCAGTCCCGCTCGTCTACAGGTGTGGCAATCCCGTTTGAGTCAATACACTGAATTACCATCGAGTTTGGTCCCGATGTTGGAAGATTTGGGACAGAATCAACCCCGCCGTCAGGACGTGGAAATGATGGTTGTGCCCCAGCGCATCCAAGTGGCCGAGCCGGATTTTCAGAAAATTATTCGAGAGTTGATCGACAATGCTTTTAAGTTTTCCCTGCCTGGCACCCCAGTGCAACTGGAAGCAGTGGTTAAAAATGGCCTCTGTGAACTGACTATCCAAGATCACGGTAGGGGCATGACCAAAGAGGAATTAGGTTCCATCGGCGCCCATGTCCAATTTCAGCGCTCTGAATTTGAGCAACAGGGTTCCGGCCTGGGGTTGACCTTAGCCCAACGGCTAACGGAACTCTACGGTGGCCAATTGGCGATCGCCAGTGTCCCCGGGGAAGGCACCACCATTACCATCCAGGGCTGGGAATCGGCCCCCATTTAAGCCACTGATGAACTGATGAATAGTATTGAAAGTGATATTTTCTAACATCTCCTGGCAGCGCCACAATCTGCCCCGCTTTAAATCCTAGGTAAGTTATTTTTAAAATATTGTCCCATTCTCCCTAGTTGATGGGAGCGTTGCCTGTTTGCCGATAGTTGTAATGTAATTCCCCATGGATAGCACCCCCCACCGTAAGTCCGACCATATCCGCATTGTCCTAGAAGAAGATGTCCTAGGCAAAGGGGTTTCCACCGGCTTTGAAAGATTGATGCTAGAACACTGTGCTCTGCCTGAAGTGGACTTGGACGGGGTGGATCTGGGGCTGAACCTCTGGGGGAAATCCCTCGCCTACCCCTGGTTGATTAGCAGTATGACCGGGGGCACTCCAGAGGCCAAGCAAATTAATTTGTTTTTGGCGGAGGTAGCCCAAACCTTGGGCATTGCCATGGGTTTAGGTTCCCAACGGGCCGCCATTGAAAATCCTGATTTAGCCGCCACCTATCAAGTCCGGTCCGTGGCGCCGGACATTTTACTTTTTGCCAATCTCGGATTAGTGCAGTTAAATTATGGCTACGGTTTGGCAGAAGCCCAGCGGGCCGTGGCCATGATCGAAGCGGACGCTTTGATTTTGCATCTCAACCCCCTCCAGGAAGCAGTGCAACCCGATGGCGATCGCCGTTGGTCGGGGCTCTGGCCCAAGCTGGAAACATTGGTACAGGGTTTGGAAGTGCCGGTCATTGTCAAAGAAGTGGGCAATGGTATTAGTGGCCCGGTGGCCAAAAGATTGCAGGAATGTGGCGTCAAGGCGATCGATGTGGCCGGAGCCGGGGGCACCAGTTGGAGTGAAGTAGAAGCCCATCGACAAACCGATCGCCAAGCGAAGGAAGTGGCCCATAATTTTGCCGATTGGGGATTGCCCACAGCGCTGAGTTTGCAACAGGTGGTGCAAAACACTGAACAGATCCCAATTTTCGCCAGCGGCGGTATTCGTTCCGGCATTGATGGGGCCAAGGCGATCGCCCTAGGGGCTACCTTAGTTGGTAGTGCGGCACCGGTATTAGCGGAAGCCACAGTCAACGCCCAAAGGGTTTATGACCATTACCAGGCCCGCTTGAGGGAACTGAAAATCGCCGCCTTTTGTTGTGATGCGGCCAATCTGACCCAACTAGCCCAGGTTCCCCTCTGGGACAGACAATCAGGACAAAGGTTAACTAAACCTTAAGGGACATTTTGCTCTGGTTGACGATACAGTGAAGGCTGGACTGCTTGATCTCGATATAGCTGCGGAGTAGGGCATCAAGCCATAGTTTTCCTTCAATAATCCCCCCATGAAATGGCATAAAGAAAGCAAAGTATTATTACAAGGAGTACATCATCCCCTCGGTTTAACCTATCTAGAGCAGATGCGGAGTTGTGGTACCAAACTGGTGGCGGGGGTGAGTCCGGGCCATGGGGGGGAACTGATTGGCGATTTGCCGGTATTTGACTTGGTAGATTTGGCCGTTAAAACCTTAGGCTCCGTGGACATTAGTTTAATTCTCAATCCCCCCTACCGAGTTTTAGATGCGGCCCTAGAGGCGATCGCCGCTGGCATTCGTCAACTGGTAATTGTGTCCGCCGGAGTCCCACCCCTGGATATGATCACCCTCCTGCGGGAAGCCCAAGCGACCCACACCCTGATCCTTGGTTCCGGCAGCCAAGGCATTATGGTGCCCCAACAGTTTTCCGTCGGTACCCTGGACCCCAGTTGTTACCTGCCTGGGCCCATCGGCATTATTAGCCACTGCGATCGCCTCACCGACGACATTGCCCAAACCTTAAGCGCAGCCGGCCTGGGGCAATCCATGGTGATTAGCCTGGGCACCGATGGCCTCAATGGTTCCAACTTTGAGCAATGGCTCCAGGTGCTGGAAGAAGACGAACAAACGGAAACTATTTTATTGCTGGGGCAACCCAACAGTAACGGGGAAATGAGGGCGGCGGATTATGTGGCCTCCGCCATTGAAAAACCAGTGGTGGCCTATCTGGCGGGGCGGGGCGCAAAAATCAAACGGCACTTTGGCGACTCCCTAACCATTGTGGCCAACCAACTGTCCCATAAACGTCCCCTCTTAACCAGCGTCGAGCAAACGGTACAAGCCTTTGAGAAAGCTAACATTCCGGTGGCGGAAGCCCCCTGGGAACTGCCCATTTTTTTACCCCTGGCCATGGAAAGTCGCCATTTGGGCGGTGATTAGGGCAAAGATGATGGAGACAGCTTCTTCTTTTTTCCTGGCGGTCACCAGGGGGTTGGTTACCAACCCAAGCTTTCAGCTATGCTTATTGGAGTAGCGGGAAGAATCTTGATAGACTGGCTGGGAGCTATGCCAATTTGTGTGATTGAGTTTGAGGAAAATTGTTGATGAAAGCCATGATTTTGGCCGCCGGCAAGGGCACTCGGGTCAGACCAATCACCCACACCATTCCCAAGCCGATGATCCCCATTCTGCAAAAGCCAGTGATGGAATTTTTGCTGGAGTTATTGCGGCAACACGGTTTTGATCAAATCATGGTCAATGTGAGTCATCTGGCGGAGGAGATAGAGAGTTATTTTCGGGATGGGCAGAGGTTCGGCGTACAAATAGCCTATTCTTTTGAAGGCAATATTGTCGATGGCGACTTGGTAGGCAAGGCCCTCGGATCGGCGGGGGGATTAAAAAAAATTCAGGAGTTCAATCCTTTTTTTGACGATACTTTTGTGGTGCTTTGTGGTGATGCACTAATTGATTTGGACCTCACCACTGCGGTCAAGCTCCACCGGGAAAAGGGGGCGATCGCCACCATTATCACCAAAACGGTGCCCAGGGAATTGGTCTCTAGCTATGGCGTAGTAGTTACCGATGACAATGGCAAAATTTTAACCTTCCAGGAAAAGCCAGCGGTGGAAGAGGCCCTGAGCACAGAAATTAACACGGGCATTTATATTTTTGAGCCGGAAGTGATTGACTACATTCCCTCCGGCCAGGAATACGACCTGGGGGGGGATCTATTTCCCAAGCTGGTGGACAGCGGCCTACCCTTTTATGCGGTCAATATGGACTTTGAGTGGGTGGATATTGGTAAAGTGCCGGACTATTGGCAGGCCATCCGGGGGGTACTTTCCCGGGAAATAAAAAATGTACAAATTCCCGGCATTGAAGTTAGACCGGGAGTCTATACCGGCATTAACGTGGCCGCTAACTGGGACAATATCGAAATTGAGGGCCCAGTGTATATCGGTGGTATGACCCGCATCGAAGATGGGGTAAAAATCATTGGCCCCTCCATGATTGGCCCCAGTTGCCTAATCTGTCAGGGGGCGGTGGTGGACAACAGCGTAATTTTTGAGTATTCCCGTTTAGGCCCCGGGGCCCGTTTGGTGGATAAATTAGTGTTTGGTCGTTACTGTGTGGATAAAACCGGAGCGGCGATCGATGTGCAGGCAGCGGCTTTGGATTGGTTAATCACCGATGCCCGCCATGCGGCCGTGCAATATCGCCAGGAGTATCCGCCCCAAAGGGAAATTTCCAAACTTCTCCAGCCGGAATAGTGGGAGAAATGGACTGGTGAGGAATTGTTTTCTTTTCCCCTGGTTACAACCTTTGATTGAATGGGGGGAAATTGAACAGATAACCTAGCTAGGCAATTCTAATTTTTGCAGGGATAGCTGGGCTGCCTGGGACACTTGGGGATGTTCGTCCCTAACCATGAAAGTCAGAGCGGAACGACTCTGGTCACAGGGTAAATTACCCAGGGCCTCCGCTAATCTTTGGCGAATTAACCAATCTTCGTGGGAAGCAAACGCCAAAATCGCCTCCACCGCATCCACCGCGCCAATTTCCCCTAGAGCCGCGATCGCCGCTTGTTGCACCACTGCTTCATCACTTTTCAGCGCTTCTAGCAAGACAGTTTGGGCCCGAATATCTTTTAAATTGCCTAGGGCCACCGCCGCACTGAACCGCACCAGCCATTCCGTATCTTCGTAAAAAGCTCGGCAGAGGGGATGGAAAGCCCGTTCGTCTTCTAGATAACCCAGGGCCCCCGCCGCATCGGCCCGGATGCCATAATCTTCATCGGTTTCCAACAGCTTAACCAGAATGGGATAGCATTCCTCCGTTTGCTTAATGCCCAGGGCAAACACCGCCATGGAACGCACCTGCAAAGTATCGTCATCCAGAACTTTTTTAATCAGAGGCACCGCTTCCTCACTGGAATAGGGTCTAAGGGAAGCTAGGGCAATGAGGCGATCGCGGGAATTGGGGCTGTCGAGTTGGCTGGCAATTTGTTCGAGGGTCAGGGCTGTCATGGCTAGGTTTCTGAGAATTTCTTCTGCCATTGTAACAAAACTTTATAAAACCATCTTGGTGTTCTCCCCCGGCGATCGGTCGGTAAACCCCCCACCGACAAATTTTCCCCAGGCAACATAATCCCGTAAACTTTCTTAATATAGTTCGTCCCCTGAGGACAGGAGGAAATTGCGGTGACCATTACCTTTGTCAAAGAGCAGAAAGATATTATTGTGGCCCAGGGTGCCAACCTAAGGGAAAAAGCCCTGCAGAATGGCGTTGATATTTACACCTTGAAGGGAAAGTTGATGAACTGTGGCGGCTACGGCCAATGTGGCACTTGCATAGTGGAAATCACAGCGGGCATGGAAAACCTTTCCCCGAAAACCGATTTTGAAAATAGGGTGTTACGCAAAAAGCCCGACAACTTTCGCCTCGCTTGCCAAACCTTGGTCAATGGGCCAGTGAGTGTGAATACCAAACCCAAAGGCTAGGGCGATCGCCGAGGATTGAGGATTTGCTCAAGCCTTGTCGAGGGTAGGCATCCCCCTTATATTAAGTTCCAAAATTACCCTCAAATCTAATTAATAACCGTCTCTTTCGAATCCCCAGGGTGGAGGCCGGGAGATTTCTGTTCTTCCCCTGGTCCGGCTGGAGCGGCATTCTGTTTGGCTAGTTCCCGTTCCAGGGTGCTGAGTTCAGACTGGAAGCGAATTTGTATTTTGGGTCCCGAACTGGCTAGACGCAGAACCATGCCATCCTTTAGGACGAGTTCTTCCACGGTTTCCGCTTCCATATAGGTGCCATTGGCCCCCAAGTTAACGGCAACCCAACCATCCCCTTCTGGTCGGAGCTCTAGATGGTGGCGGGATACTACAGCACTGTAGAGTACAACATCGTTATCCGCCGCCCTACCCACACGGATGCTTCGTTCCGATTCAAAGGTCCAGCTCTGGACAGCAACGCTTTTACCCGGCAGGAGGAGGGTGAGTGTGATGGCGGACATTCAAGTTATGCGTGCATTTGATTAACTGTTTCCCATTGTACGGTCTGTCCTGCTTTTGCACCCAGACAATCTTGACGGGGCTGATCGCCGGAGAGTCAGTCGTATTAAGGCGTCCTTAATGTCAACGAAGGAAATCAAGCCGAGGCCACAAGGCAGATTTTGCCAGCGCCATGTTTTGATAATATGGGAAGCCTAACTATCATGCCCGATTACCTCGGCATTGATAACAATTACCGACAAATTAACCCTAGAAAATTACCTGACTGCGTTTAGCGAAGGGGAGGATTGACCGCGATGGACAATAAGCAAATGTTGATGATTCCGGGGCCAACTCCCGTACCAGAAAAAGTTTTGTTGGCCATGGCAAAGCATCCCATTGGCCACCGCAGTGGTGATTTTAGCAAAATCATCGCTGAACTGACGGCAAACCTCAAATGGTTACACCAAACCCAAAATGATGTGTTGATGCTGACCACCAGCGGCACGGGGGCGATGGAGGCGGGCATAATTAACTTCCTCAGCCCTGGCGATCGGGTGTTGGTGGGTAATAACGGTAAATTTGGCGATCGTTGGGTTAAGGTGGCCAAAACCTTCGGTTTAGCAGTGGAAGAAGTTAAGGCCGAATGGGGCAAACCTTTGGATCCCAATGCTTTTAAAACGCTGTTGGAAGCGAATACTGCCAAGACCATCAAAGCTTTGATCATTACCCATTCCGAAACCTCAACGGGGGTACTGAATGACTTGGCCGCCATCAATACCGCTGCCAAAGCCCACAGTGGAGCGTTAATGATTGTGGATGCGGTGACCAGTTTAGGAGCCACTCCAGTGGCGATCGATGAGCTGGGTCTAGACGTGGTGGCATCCGGTTCCCAAAAGGGCTACATGATTCCCCCTGGGCTGGGATTTGTCTCCGTCAGTCGCAAAGCTTGGCAGGCTTATGAAACTGCCACCATTCCCCGCTTCTATCTGGATTTGAAAAAATACAAAAAATCCACCGATGAAGATAGCTCCCCCTTCACTCCCCCCATCAACCTAATGTATGGGTTGCAAGCATCCCTTCAAATGATGAAAGCGGAGGGCTTAGAGGCTATTTTTGCCCGCCATCAACGGCACACCAATGCGACGCGGGCGGCCATGAAAGCTTTGAACCTACCTCTATTTGCCCCTGACAATGCGGCCAGTAATGCCATCACCGCCGTTGCGCCTCTGGGAGTGGAAGCGGAGAAAATTCGCAGTACCATGCGCAAAAAATTCGACATTGCCATGGCCGGTGGGCAGGATCACCTCAAAGGTAAAATCTTCCGGATTGGGCACCTGGGCTTTGTCTGTGACCGGGATATCCTCAGTTGCATCGGGGCTTTGGAAGCCACTTTGATTGAACTTGGTTATGAGGGTGTGAACCCTGGAGCTGGGGTGGCTGCTGCCGCTGGAGTTTTGGCCCAGGGTTAAAAAAGCCCTAGCAATCTCAAAATATCAACAATGGCGATCGCCAAATATCCCCACAGAGGGGAGGTAAACCAGGGAATGAAAATTCCGACCTTGGATTTATCTCCTCTTTTTCGGTGTCTGTATTTGGCTAGTGAGACTAACTAGAGTCACTGTCACCGAGCCGGCTTTTAAAAGAACTGATAGGGTGAAAGGAGTTGGACGCAGGGCTTAAATTTTTATGCAGTTATCCATTTGTTTGCCGGAAACCCCCCTCACCGTAACCCCGGAGCAATTTCTGGCGATCGCCGTTGCCAACCCAGACCTACGCTTAGAGAGAACTGCCAACGGAGAGTTAATTGTGAACCCGCCAACGGGGAGTGAGTCCAGCCGCCGTAATCTGAGTATTACTGCACAGCTCTGGAATTGGGCTGAAAACCATTCTGAGTTGGGAGTAGCATTTGAGTCTTCCTGTGGTTTTCGTTTACCCAATGGTTCTACCCGTGCCCCCGACGCGTCTTGGGTCAGTCGTGAACGTTGGGAGGCCTTGAGTCCAGCGGAGAAAGAGGGATTTGCGCCCCTTTGTCCCGATTTTGTGGTCGAATTGCGCTCAAAAACCGATAGCCTATCTACCCTGCAAGAAAAAATGCGGGAATATATGGAGAACGGTGCCCGTTTAGGCTGGTTAATCGATCCCCAGAACTGTCAAGTGGAGATTTATCGTTACACAGGTAAAACAGTAGAAATCTTGCAACAGCCGGACACTTTGTCGGGAGAAGATGTACTGCCGGATTTTGTGCTTTCCTTAACTCGCATCTGGCCTTAACTGCATTTCAGACCACTATTTCTGCCTTAACCATTGCTTAATGGGGAAAACCGTGCTAAGCTTCCAACCCTATGCACTACGCCATCCCAAAAACCTACGCCGAACTAGATGCCCTACGCCGTTTCCCCGCTAACGAGGAATTGGTGGCAGTGGCGATCGCCGGGGTCATTAACTGGGCCCGGGCCAACGAGCAATCTTTGGATGACGTGGTTCAGGAAATTTTGGCGGAGGATGGTTTATTGGATTACGTCCAAAGGGACCGCCTCAGTGAGATGATTGTGCAGGCTTGGCAGGCGTTACCGCATTTGCCCAATCCTTTGCCCAGTGGAGCACCGTCTGTACCCGGGAACTGGTGGGAGCCTCGCAGTAAAGCCGTAGTAAAGGTTCCGTCCCACTAAAACGAATTAATAGCCAACCGCCACCGGCCATGCGGAATTTGTAGCCGTCGGTGGTCAATAGATCTGTCACCTTTTCCCCAGCGATTTCCGTTAGGGGGTTTTCATTTAGGGTTTGTACCAAGGCAGTGCGGACAGCCATGCTGGCCAAAGGTAAATCAATGCGGTCATATTCACTAACAAAGCCGACTTTTTCCTGGAGCCGACCATATTGCTTACTAATATCTTGCCGGGACTGCACCACCGTTTCCAACACATACAGGGCCGATAACAGGGCATCCCGTTCGGGAATGTGACTCCCATAGCCAATGCCACCGGACTCTTCCCCACCAATCAACACTGGGCTAGTTAACATCCTGTCGGCTATGTACTTATAACCGATCGCCGTTTCTGTGAGGGGAATGCCGTAAAGCTCTGCCAATTTTGGGATTAGGTCGGAGCCGCTAACGGTTTTAACGATTTCCCCCTGGAGGCCCTTTTGGGTAGCCAGATGGTAAATCAAAATGGGAATTAAACCCTGGGAACTGAGAAAATTGCCCTGGCCGTCCACTGCGGCAATGCGGTCCGCATCCCCATCAAAAATCAAACCCACCCGCAACTCTGGCCCACCAGCTTCGGCCACCGTTTTCAGCGTTGCTAATAATTTGGGGACATATTTGGGCAAAGGTTCCGGGGATCCACCACCAAACAAGGGATCCCGATCGCCGTTAATTTCATCGATGGGGCAACCAAGCAACCGTTCCAAGCCACTGGCGGCTGCCCCGTGCATCACATCGGCAAACACCCGCAATTTTTCTTGTTGAATCGCAGTTCTGATCGGCGTCACATCCACTTTGGCCTGTAAACCCTGGCAGTAACTAGGCCAGGGATCAAAATACCGCAAACTGCCTCCTGGTGAGGGCGGGAGCAAGGGATTTTGTAATTGGGCTTCGATTTTTGCGGTAATGTCTCCCCCCACAGAACCCCCAAAGGCCCCTTTTACCTTGAGCCCTAAATAGTTGGCCGGGTTATGGCTAGCAGTTAAAACCAAGGCGCCTAGGGCATTTTCCTGGTGGGCAGCCCAACTAAAGGCTGGCGTGGGAGCATAACATTCGCTCAACCAAACTTCAAAGCCCAACTCCTGCACCGTCTGGGCCACCAACAGTGCAAATTGTTCCGCCATAAAACGGCGATCGTATCCCACAATTAAGCGATGTTCCCGACCATTACCGCCAAATTCTTCTGCCAACACCTGGGCCGCCGCCGCCGCTACTAATGCCACCCGCTCAAAGGTAAATTCTGCGGCAATTACCCCCCGCCAACCATCAGTACCAAATTTAATCGGAGCAGGAGTGTAAACCATGACAAACCCATTATTGTTGGAGGAATTACCCGTGGCTATTTTACCCCAAGCCTTGGCTTTCCCTTTCCCCTGGGGCGGGATTTTCTAAAATGGGAGAGTCCCCCACCATCGCCCCCCTGAACGCCATTGAGCCGCACTTACCAAACCCTAGGCATTGTCGTTAAAGGTATGGCCTTTGGGGAATCCGATCGCCTGGTGACCATTTTTTCGCCGGAATATGGACTGATTCGAGCCATTGCCCCCGGGGCCAGAAAACCAAAATCTAGCCTCAGGGGCCGCACTGAACTATTTGTGGTGAATCAGTTTCTGCTATTTGCAGGCAAAAGTTTGGATCGTATTAACCAGGCGGAAACCCAATACTCCTATCCCGGCCTGGGGCAAAATGTTTGTAATTTGGCGGCGGGGCAATATTTAATCGAACTAATCCTGGCCCTGGGGACGGAAGCCAGCGCCCAGGCATCTCTGTATGAACTGTTCACTGAACATTTACGCCGGTTGGAAACAGAAGCAACGGCGGAGGATATTTATGGCCATTTGGCCCAAGCGTTGTTCCATTGCCTGGGAGCGGAGGGCTTTGCACCCCAATTTCATCACTGTGCCATCACGACCCAAACCATTCGCCCTAATTTTTACGATCACCAATGGCGGGTGGGCTTTAGCCCGGAGTTGGGCGGTATTGTCGACCTGGGAAATAAGGAGGGTATCGGCCCCATTCCCCAAATGCGCCGCTTAACCGCCATGGAACTCAGTTTGTTACAACAACTCAACCAGGCTGCCCTGCCCAACCCCCAGCAATACCTACCGGCGATCGCCCGGAAAAATTTTCGCCTCTGGGACTGGGTGAAAGCGGAAAACCTCATGCGCCACTACGCCCAACGTCAACTGGGAAAAAGCTTCCGGGCCGCTGTTTTGCTGGATAGTATGTGGGAAGTCGATTTCTAGACTAGCTTCCCCTCCCCGTTCATGCCCAATTAATCAATATCAATGCTTTGGGGGCGATTATCCTGGGTCGTTTGATTAATGTCTGCCCCAGAAAAGTCCGTTACCCCTTGCTTTTGTAGCCATTTTTTCAAGGGATCATCGGTCAGTTTTAGCCGCAGTACACCAGATACAAACCCCCCAGCGAAGGCGATCGGTTGTTGGCAAAGTTCACGGGCCACTGGTTTAAGTTCTTCAAGAAACATGGGCATTAGCAATGAAGTTCGAATGGCGAAAAATTGCGAGACAGGCAATACCCGTCATTATACTCAATTAACCTCTGGCTGAGTTTGGACAAGTACAACTAAAATCCTTGACAGATGAGGATTTCACCATGTAATGTCTTGTCTTTTCAGTCGAATATCAACGCTAAAACGATTCTCAGGCTGGCCAAAACAGCAATAGCCCTAGGCGAGCAAACTTGGTTGTGCATTCTTGCGTCTCCATTGCCCTCCCCAGTCTAGGAGTTAGTTGATTATCATGATTTATTAAGACGCCGCAACAAATGATCTAATTTTACGTTAGCATTCCGTCAAGAATGATAATTTGTGCTGTGGCTTCACCCCTATATTTGATACATGTACGTAATTTACGTAATTATCGCACTTTGCCCAGTAGTCTTCAGTAGAATATCGAACACCGGAGGTTGATGTTTGCCAAAAAATTTTAAAAGATCAAGTAATTTATGATATTTTAAAGCGGTTATCTTCTTCTCAGGCTTTTGAATTAAGAGATGTTAAAATTTGAAAAATAAATATCTAATTTGACAATAAAATACCCAGGAAAAACAGAAGCTTATGACTGATAATGACTCGCTTAATCTTCGTCCCACCCAGGTGGATGATTTGACCAAAGTCTTACCCTTGGTTGAAGCATTTTATCAACATTTTAGTTATCCTTTCAGTCAAACGGAAAAAGCTCAAACTCTACGAGAACTTTGGAACAATCCCGACAAAGGTTGTTTTTGGTTAATTGAGCAAGACCAAGGCATTGTCGGTTATGTGTATGTTTCCTTTTATTTCAGCCTCGAATTTGGTGGCAGAACTGCTTTTATTGATGAATTATTTATTTCATCCGATCGCCGTGGTCAGGGAATTGGTTCACGCATCATTGAACTAGTGGAAGGGGAGTGCCGAAAGCTCAATCTCAAAGCACTACATTTAGAGTCGGAACGCAGTAATGAAAGGGCCACAGCTTTGTACAAAAGAATGGGTTTTGTCGACTATGATCGTCGTTTATTAACCAAACATTTGAATGATTGTTAAAAGGTAGGGATCGATTAGCCGAATCTGCCGGCCACGTAATCCCTGGTTTGGGTTTCCTGGGGACTAGAGAAAATACTCTGGGTGCTATCAAATTCCACCAACTGACCAATGCGACTTTCGTCAGTATTAAAAAAAGCCGTGTAATCCGATACCCTCAGGGCCTGTTGCATATTGTGGGTAACAATGGTGATGGTCACCTTTTCCCGCAGACTTTTAATCAACTCCTCAATTTTGAGAGTGGAAATGGGATCGAGGGCGGAACAGGGCTCGTCCATTAGTAGCACCTTGGGATTAACCGCTAGAGCTCTGGCAATGCATAATCTTTGCTGTTGTCCCCCCGATAGACCCAAAGCGGACTTTTTCAAACTATCTTTGACCTCATCCCATAACACAGCCCTGGTGAGGGAGCGTTCCACAATTTCATCCAGTTCTCCCCGGCTAGCCCGGCCACTAAGCTTAACCCCATAGACAATGTTGTCGTAGATACTAGTGGGAAAAGGATTAGGCCTTTGAAAAACCATACCAATTTCCCGACGCAGACTGTTGATATTGACTTTAGGGTCGTAAATGTTTTGCCCCAAAAACTCCACTGTTCCCGTCACCTTGACCCGGCCTTCCAGTTCGGCAATGCGGTTAAAAGCTTTGAGCAAAGTTGATTTACCACAGCCAGAGGGGCCAATCATAGCAGTGACCCGACCAACGGGGATTGCCATGGTTACCCCCTCCAACACTTTTTTGGTGCCGTAATAAAATCCCAAACCTTCAACCCTAAGGGCAGGTTGTAAACCCACTGTCATTGAACCGGACAAATTAGTCATAGATGGTAAACGGGGAAAACTGAAAAATTAACTATTGATGGCAGATTTAAAAACGCCGACGGATCAGCAAACGAGAAAATAGGTTAATGCTTAAAACCAGCATTAACAGTACAAGGGAAGCGGTCCAGGCAATGGCATTCTGTTCCTCAAAAGGAGAACTGGCATAGTTGTAAATCAGTACAGGAAGGGAAGGAGTGGGGGCCATTAACCCCTCCTGCCAGAATTGACTGAATAGGGCAGTGAACATTAAGGGAGCGGTTTCCCCGGCGGCCCTCGCTACGGCCAGCAGTACCCCCGTAGTAATGGCAGGAATGGCACAAGGAATCACCGTTTTGACTGTGGTTTCCCATTTGCTGGCCCCCAGGGCGGCGGAGCCTAGGCGATAGTGTATGGGGACTAACTTGATGGCTTCCTCCGTGGTTAAGGCAATAATGGGAGTCATAATTACCCCCAAAGCCAGGCCTCCGGCATAGGCCGAAAATTGTTTGGTGGTAATAACCAATACTCCGTAGGCGAACACCCCCACAATTACCGAGGGCACACTACTCAGGATCACGGTGACAAACCGTACCCCATTGGCGATCGCCGAGCCGGCCGCAAACTCCGCTAAAAATACCCCGGTCATTACCCCCAGAGGAACACTAAAAAGAGCGCCCAAACCCACCATGGTCAGGGTCCCCACAATGGCATTGGCAAAACCGTTGGGTTCCCCCTCCACCCCCACCGGGGCCGGTAGATGGATAAACACTTCCCAGGAAAGGGTGGGCAAACCCCGTTGAATAATGGCGGCTAAGATGGCCAATAGGGGGAGCAGGGCCAGAAGGGTTAGGGTAAAGGACAACCCTCCGATTACCCAGGCAAAACCATTACGAAATAAAGGTAAGGGGTCAAGCAGACTACCAGGGGCCATATTTTTCATGGCTTTAATGTCCCTCCCCTTGGCGACGAATCGTTGCCACCATCAACACCGCCAGACTATTAATGCCCAGGGTGATAACAAAGAGAATTAAAGCTAAGTACATCAAAGCGCCGATGTGTAGCTCATCCACTGCTTCGGCAAACTGATTAGCCAGCACAGAGGGAATGGTGTACCCCGGTGCCAACAAGGAAGCAGAGATAATATTCGAGTTACCGATCACCATTGTTACTGCCATGGTTTCTCCCAGGGCCCTACCCAGGGCCAAAATAGTGGCACCGACAATTCCCGAACTAGCGGAAGGCAAAATTACCAGGCAAATAGTTTCCCACCGAGTTGCCCCCAAGGCCATGGACGCACTGCGGAGGCTGGGGGAAAGAGAAAGTAAAATATCCCGGCTAATGGAGGCGATCGTGGGAATAATCATCACCGCCAGCACCAGTCCCGCCACCAGCATGCTGGGGCCAAAGGGTTCTGTGCCAAAGATTGGCAACCAACCTAGATATTCAAACAATGCCACCTGCAATGGCATCAGCACGGGGATAAAGACAAAAATTCCCCACAGGCCAATGATTACACTGGGAATAGAAGCAATCAGTTCCACCAGAAAGGCAATGGGAACCCGCACTGGGGAAGGCAGAAGATTTTCGCTGGTCATCACGGCTACCGCCAGCCCCAAGGGCAAAGCAAACACCAAGGCGATAAGGGAACTTACCACTGACCCAAAAATGTAGGGCAAGCCCCCAAACAGTTGCTCGCCGCTGTCCCACTGTTGACTGAGGATAAATTCCCAACCAAACTTGGCGATCGCCGGTTGGGCATCGGCAAAGACCACCCAGGCAATCCAACCGAGAATCACTACCACTCCGAGGGAACAGAGACGGGTCAACTGTTTAAAGCCCCAGTCCAAAGCACTGCCCAGGGCATTTCCTTGGGTAATATCTGCCCCCGGGACCGGGGGAATTTCCGGACGAGGCGAAAAACCTTCCACCATAGCTATTGCTCTAATCTTCAGTAAGTTTGCTGACTATTTGATTTTGTCCACCGCCGCAATTACCCGTTGGGCCACCGCCGGGGGAACTTTGGTGTATTCCAATTGGGTGTTGTAATTTTGACCAGTGGTTAAAATCCAGCGCACCAGAGCTTTGATGTCCTTAGCAGTGGCAGCATTTTTGTTGTTTTGGTACACCAACAACCAAGTCAAGCCCACAATGGGATAACCGGAGGCTGGATCATTTATTTCTGCCACAAAGTTAGCGTCAAACTTAGCTCCACTGATGGCCTTATTAGCCTCCGCCAAGCTCGGTTCCACATACTGGCCAGCTTTGTTTTGCACCTTCGCAGTTTGTAAATTTGGTCCCTCATTGCGACGGGCAAAGGTGTCCTGGACATAGCCGATCGCCCCGGGGGTTTGTTTAACCGTGGCGGCTACCCCATCATTTTTGGGCCCCTTGAGCACCTGGAAACCCCAGTTGGGATCCTGACTGGCCCCAATCTTGCTCCTAAAGGTACTATTTATGGCACTGAGATGACTGGTAAAAATATCGGTGGTGCCACTACCATCAGCCCTTACCACCACACGAATTGGCATATTGGGCAGCTTGGAATCGATCTGGTTCCAAGTTTTTAATTCCCCAGTAAAAATTTTACCCAGGGCTATCCTGGAAAGTTGGACTTTTTTGCCCGGTAAATTGTAAACCACTGCCACAGCTCCACCGGCGGTGGGAACCATTACCACCCCCCGTTTCATTTGTTGACGTTGGGCGGAAGTAGGCACTGCATCGGTAGCACCAAAGTCCACGGTTTCACCAATGAATTGACGGATACCAGCGCCACTACCAACGGAGTTGTAATTGACAGTGTTGCCGGTGGCTTTTTTATACTCGGCAAAATAGCGTTGATAGAGTGGTGCAGGAAAACTTGCCCCCGCCCCATTTAAGGTACCGGCGATGGCCTGACCAATACTACCAAAACCGACTATGACGCTAACTACTGAAAAGGTAGCAACTTTTTGGAATGAACTAAGCATAGGAACTTGCAATGGGAATATGGTGCAGTTGAAAAAGTCAGCCCTTCTTTGCTGATGGGGCTTCCATTGGCATCGCTATCGACCGAAAAACGGCAAAAACCTCTGGTTAGACCGGCCGTTTACTGTCAATAAACCCAGAAACTTGCCTGGGGATTTCTAGTTAACAATATTAGTGGCATTTTGTTCATTTACAACCGCAAAAATATTTTTATTTTTAATGCATAAACTCCCCAGAAAGTCGATTAACTTCCGGTTAAATCTTGCTTGTTTTATCCGTGGTTGTCATTTCATTAAGCCTAGATTAACGCCATATTAAGACCAGGTTAAAACGAGCAAAATTATTGTCTAAATACGACGACTATTTTTCCCGTTATCCTCGGGCAAATTTTTCCTGCCCTTGCCACATTTGATGTGTAAATTTGAGCCTTGGCAATGGACTTTAAATCCATCGGCAAAACGATTACTCCCCCAGCCTAGAATACAATTTGCGTATTCATGCACTAGCCCACGGTCAGAAGTAATTTAGGTTTATGATGGGGGGACAACTGTAAAGAAACTTTAAGCAGTTGCAACGTCTTTCCTTTCCCCCCAGCAAATTATTCCGTGAGTTCTTTCCAGGCCCTGCGCCAACTATCCCCCTCCACCCAAAAAACCTTTGCCCTGTTGTTTGCTTCAGTGCTGATGTTTTGGCTCAGCCTCACTTCCCTCCTGCCTACCCTGCCCATGTACGCCCAGGATGTGGGGGCGACGAAACAACAGGTGGGCTGGATTATGGGGAGTTTTGCCCTCGGCCTGTTGGGCTCCCGCGTTTGGATTGGTCAGTTGGTCGATCGCCGGGGGAGAAAAATCGCCATTGTCATTGGGGCATTGGTAGTGGCCCTGGCCCCCTTGGGCTACCTACTCACTGCCACGGTGGGGGCTTTAATGGCAATTAGAGCTTTCCATGGCATTTGCTTGGCCGCCTATACCACCGGCTATAACGCCCTAGTGGTGGATTTATCCCCGCCCCAGCAACGGGGGGAAATTATTGGCTATATGAGTTTGGCAGTGCCTATTGGCATGGGATTTGGACCGGCCATGGGAGCTTACATTTCCCAAGCCATCGGCTACGAAGTCCTATTCATCATTTCTTCCCTGTTGGGCTTTATTTCCCTGGGCTTGGCCCTGCAGGTACGGGAAAACCGTACCCCAGACCAGTCGTCAGCAGAGAATGTTTTTGGCGATCGCCCCCGACCCCGTTCCATTGGCAAACTAATCACCAGTCGATCCATGGCCGTACCCACCCTTGTGTTACTGCTGATTGGGCTTCTGTTTGGTAACTTAGCCACCTTTTTGCCCCTATTTGTGCGGGAAATTAACCTAGCCGCCTATGCCGGAGTTTTTTACAGTGTGGCGGCGATCGCCAGCTTTGTGCCCCGCCTCTTCCTTGGCCCCTTGGCAGACACCTATGGCCGGGGGCTATTCATTGCCGGTAGCTTGATTTGCTACTTGCTATCCATGGTGTGCCTGGCCCAGGCTGATAACTCTTGGGAATTATTGACTGCCGCCGCCCTGGAGGGAGCTGGCAGTGGCATTTTATTGCCCACCACCATTGCCTTAATTTCCGATCGTTCTTCCCTGGAGGAAAGGGGTCGGGTTTTCTCTGTTTGTATGAGTGGCTTTGATGGGGGCATTGCCATTGCCGCACCAATTATGGGGGTGCTGAACGAAATGTTTGGTTACCGCCATGTATTTTGGCTCAGCGGTGGATTGGCCCTGGCCGCCATCATGGTTTTTGGCATCTTTTCTAACCCCACCATCGGCCGTTCCCTCAAGTTTTGCATTGGTCGCAGTCGAGACCTCTACGCCACTCCTCAATAGACCCAATGGGCTTGGTTAATTCCTGTCAACGGTGGAAAATCTTGTTAAGCTAGAAGAACACTTAGGCGATCGTTCCTAGATTTTTCCTGCCCAGTTCCATGCTGAAAAAATTTTTCTACCATGGCGCTCAGCAGGGTCGCCATCGAACAATTGGGGAAAATTTCAGTGCTGCATCTTATCTATATTTTGGCCTTCACAGTGATTGCCTTCCTTGCGGTTAGCAACCTGATTCGGAGCTTAATTTCCGTCAGCATGGGTAGCCAGCGCACCCCGCCCAACAGTTTTTCCCGTCGCTTTGGCCAGAGCAGTCATCCAGAATTATTTGACGACCAGGGTGTGCCCATTAGCGAACCCTTATTGGTGATGCGCTCCGTTAATGTGGACGATGCCAGGGAAAAGTTGAATGCTATTTTTGATGCTTCCCCCAGCGTTACCCTCCAGGAAGGGGAAGACGAAAAATAATCCTATTAAGCGTCAGTAGAAATTAGTTTTTCCCTAGGCATAATGGCCATAATAGTCGGCTAGGTAGTGTCTCCCCGGCAACGCTAAAATGGGATTTATTTCGTATGCAATAACAATGGTTAAAGGTACACTGTAGCCTGAACCCTGTTGCCGTGACGGCCTGAAACCATCGCATTATGGATTTAAAAGCTTTAATTCGGGATATACCGGACTTCCCCAAGCCAGGCATTATGTTCCGGGATATTACCACCCTGCTCAACAGTCCAGAGGGACTGCGCTACACCATCGACTCCCTCGTGGAACAGTGTCAAGCAAAGGAACTGATGCCGGATCATGTGGTGGGCATGGAATCCCGGGGTTTTTTATTTGGTATGCCCCTTGCCTATCAAATGAATGCTGGTTTTATCCCTGTAAGGAAACCAGGTAAATTACCCGCCCCAGTCCACCGAGTAGAGTATGATTTAGAGTACGGCAAAGATTCTTTGGAAATCCACCAAGATGCTGTGGCTCCCCACCACCGGGTCTTAATTGTGGACGACTTAATTGCCACGGGGGGAACCGCCAAGGCCACCGCTGAATTGCTGAGTCAGCTTGGTTGTGAGGTGTTGGGTTTTGCTTTTATCATCGAGCTTGTGGCCCTGAATGGTCGTCAGTGTTTACCAGATTTACCAATTATTTCTTTGGTGGAATATTAAGGGTTGGAATGGCATTCAGTTAGCTCCAAGAACCCGTTGGCAAGATTTTAATTTGCCCCCAAATCGACCGACTAAAGCTCCGGCAATACCAGAGCATTTTGGTCTGTCTAGCTCTTTCCCAAACTTGGGGATCCAAGGGCACTTTAGAAATCCACTCTAATTACCCTTACCTTTGTCGCCACCAGGTAAACACCGCCAATCCTAGGCCGATTAGAGGAACAATTACCCAGGTTAACCAGCCCAAAACCGTAGCTCTTCGTACCCCCAAATTAATACGGCGATCGGTGGGATCTTTGGCCCGCAAACCAAGGGGTTGGTCGATGTTTTCCGCCAACCATTGCACACTGTTGAGAAAAATATCACCGTTCACAGCTTCGTTAAACCAAGCATTGGTGGCAAAGGCCGCACTGCCCACCACCACCATCTTGGCCGGGGGAAGTTCTGGGTTAGGCTTGCGATCTTGCTCTTCTGTTTGGGCTTGATCATTACCACTATCTCCGTTTTCTCTGGCCGGTGATTCTTCTTGATCTGCGGCTTGATCGCCATCATTTTCCTGCACCGCCTCTGGCTGATTGGTGCCATTGCTGGTGGGACTAGGGCTCGGAGTAGGAGAAACTGTGGGATTAGGAGAGGGGTTAATTGCTTCGGAGTCACTATCATTACTTGTCTCCGTTTCCTTGACTGAACTAGCTTCTTTTCCTTCCCTGGTCAAAGCTACAGCCACATCGAAGGGGCCTAACAAGTCCGTTTCTGGGTTTGGTTGTAGATCTTCACTAATTAGTTGGGTGGCATACATTAAGTCCGATGCTTCCACTAGGGTGGTGGCTTGGATACCAGGTTCTTCCTTGGTGGCTACGGGGCGTACCAGGGGAAAAATGGCGATCGCCCCTTGGAGTTTTTCGGTGATGGGATGGTTGCCGTAGCGATTAAAAATGGGCACGGTGGGGTCAAGGCCAAACACACTGCCAGCCCCCGAAAGGTCAATTACCAATCTGGGATCAAAACTAACTCCCCAGGACTCAAGGACGTCTTCTAGACCGGCATCGGCTTCCGGAGAGATCATCACTAATAAGTTACCCCCCTGATCGGTGTACTGCTTTAGAGCAGCAATTTCCGGCGCTAAAAACTTGCGGGTCGGCCCAGCAATGACTACGGCATCGGCGTCGGCCGGAATGCCCCCGTCGGTGACTACATTGAGGGACTGGACGGCCAAACCAAGGTTTTCCAAGGCGGTCACTGCGGCGGAAACGCCCCCTGGTTCGTTATTGAGGGGCAGTTCCCCATGGCCCTGGACGAAGTAAATTTGTGGTGTTTCTTGCCGCTGGGCTTTAGCAATGGCATTGGTGAGTTGAATTTCTGAGAGGGCTTCCCGTTGTTGAAAGCTTAGTAGATTCTGTACTAGCTGCTTTTTGTCGCCGTACTCGACAAATACATCTCCCTTATTTTGCACATTGAAGTCCTGCACCAGCTTAGGACGGCGATCGGGGTGAACAAATTCAAAACTGAATTTATCGCTGAAACGTTGGTAATTTTGCAGGAGCTTACGATCCTGTTCACTGGGGGCATCGTCGAAAATCCAAACTTTCAGGGGTTGTTTCAGCTCTGCCACTAGGCTTTGGCTTTGGGGAGCGAGGGTAAAACGTTGATTTTCGGTTAAATCCCAGGTGACGGGATAGCGAAAAGCGATGTAGTTAATGAGGGTTAAAATCACCAGCACCGCTAGGGTGGAAGCAATGACGTTAGCGCTGGATTGGGTCGATCGCCGTCCGAGAAAACCTTGGGACCGTTGCCAGAGCCAGGTCCACCAGAGGAGAAAAAAAATCACCGCTATCCCCGTTAAACCCAGGTATAAACTGCTCATCACCCCCGTTACCCCCAGGGCAATGCCCCCCGCCAAACCAAAGGCGATCGCCGGTAAAAAGGCATATTTCCCGTAAGTCCGAAATAGAGCAGTAAGCCGAGCCATAGTTTATGTGATGGGGAATCCTCCGTATCGTATCTTACCGAAATAGGCAACCCATACATGGGATCAGAGTTCCGGCCAGCTTAACCAAAACTTTTAAACTGGGTGACATTGGGCACGGATCAGCAAATAATTGGTGTTAGCCCTGCCGATGCTGATTACCTTTCGCCCACGCCATGACTACTGCTCTCTTCCTCTGTTTGTGCCTATTCCTCATTACCTATTTCATGGGTTCTATCCCCACCGGCTACCTAGCGGGTAAATTATTGTTAGGCATTGATATTCGGGAGCATGGTTCCAAATCCACCGGGGCCACCAATGTATTTCGCACCCTCGGGAAACCAGCGGCGATCGCCGTTTTAGCGATTGATATCAGTAAGGGGATCATGGCCGTGGCCTTGGTACGGGCCATTTACGGGGGCGACTGGTTACCAGCCTTACCAGCAGATTGGCAAAATTGGTTAACGTTGGGGGTGGCCATTGCGGTGGTGCTAGGGCACAGCAAATCCATTTTTCTCCGGTTTTCCGGCGGTAAATCCGTTGCCACCAGTCTAGGGGTGCTATTCATGCTCAATATTTGGTTGGCCCTGGGCACTTTGGCCACCTTTTTAGCTGTAATTTTCTTCACTCGCATTGTTTCCCTTAGTTCAATTGTGGCGGCGATCGCCGTTAATGGTATTGCGCTAGCGCTCCAATTGCCTCTGCCTTATCTTGCCTTTACCCTGCTGGCGGGTATGTACGTGATTGTTCGTCACCGCAGCAACATTGAACGAATCTTCCAGGGCACAGAGCCAAAATTAGGGGAGAAGGTCTCTTCTGTACCGGAGAGAAAAGGGGTCGCCTAACCATAGTTAGATTCTCCCGCTTGGCGAAGAAGTCAGATTACTTTAATTCACCAGGGAAAAATGTTGGCGGTTTCAGCCAGGCTATCCAACTCCCGTTGCATCTGAGTTTTTACCAGTTGATAACACTGATCCACATAATCCTTATCTTTGGCAGCGTCGTTGCCGTAACGCTCAAAGTAGATTGGTGGACAGATGCGGGTGTGCATGGTTAACGGGAAGGGCACATGGGGAAGGGGCCCCAATGCTAGACCCCAGGGTAAACCCAAATAGATGGGAAAAACCACCGGATCAACGTCCAATAGCCAAGGCATACCAAGGTCATGGAGATATTTAACCTGGTCGTAGCAGTCCCCCATAACTAACAGAGTTTCGTGGGAACCAACGGCGATCGCCGGCACAATGGGCACCTGCTGTCTCAGCGCCAATTTGATAAAACCTTTACGACCGGCAAAATAAATTTGGTGGCGTTGGTTAAAGGGACGAAACACATCCTGGGCTCCACCGGGATAAACTAACACGCTGGCACCGGACTGCAGAGCGGCGATCGCCATTTTGGGGTGGGCTTGGACAGCCCCTACTTTAACCGCTAACTCCGCCATCGGACGGCTCATTTTCCAAACGGTGGGATGCATCAAACCGTACACGGGACGGTGTAAACCCTGATGACGAAACCAGTCATAGATCATCATTACCATGTCTGGCGAAGAAAGGCCGCCATTATGGGACCCCACCAGCAATACCTGTTCCGGCGGCAAATTTTCCCAGCCACTGGTCTGCACCCGGAAATAGTATTTGTAAAACCATTCCCAAAAAGGCATTAATTGTTTGATAGTTTCCGGATCCCGTCCCCCCAAAGACCAACCATCCAGGGCAGGATTGGATTCAAAAAACGGCGATCGATCATTGGTCGCTCTTAGCACAAAAGTATTAACCGTTTAGTAGGGCTTCAACAAATTCATAGCTGGAAAAGGGGCGCAAATCCTCAATGCCTTCCCCTGCTCCAATAAAACGAATGGGCAGATTCAATTGCTGGGCCACCGCCAGGGCTACCCCTCCCTTAGCACTGCCATCTAACTTAGTCAGCACCACACCGCTCAATTTAGCGGCCTCGGCAAATACTTCCGCCTGACGTAAACCGTTTTGCCCCAGGGTAGCATCCAGCACCAATAGGGATTCCACGGTGGCATTGGGGGCTTTTTTGTCGATAATGCGACGAATTTTGGCCAGCTCGTCCATCAAATTTTTCTTATTTTGCAACCTCCCTGCCGTATCTACCAACAGCAGATTAACGTTACGGGACTGGGCCGCACTAATGCCGTCATAGACCACTGCTGCCGGGTCAGTGTTTTGTCCGGGGTTAGCAATGACCGGCACGCCACTCCTTTCCCCCCACACTTTTACCTGTTCCACCGCCGCTGCGCGAAAAGTGTCAGCCGCAGCAATCACGCATTCATAGCCCGATTGTTTAGCCATAAAAGCTAACTTACCAATGGTGGTGGTTTTGCCGGCCCCATTGACCCCCGTTAATAACCAAACATTCAACCCTTCCGCTTCCGGGGCAAATTCGGGACTGGGCAGGGATAGCAGAGGGCGATCGAGGATGGAACGCAAAATTTCCTTGAGGAATTCAATGGCCTGTTCCGGCGGCAACGCTTCCTCCCGCAATTTGTCCTGGAGGGTGGTGATGATGTAGTCGGTGGCTTCAATGCCCACATCGGCCTGGAGCAGAATGGCTTCAATTTCTTCCACCGCCGCTTCGTTGAGGGGTCCCTGGCCAACAATGGATTTAAGCTGGTTGACCAAGTTAACCCTGGTTTTGCTCAGCCCCTGGCGCAGTTTTCTCAGCCAATCAATTTCTTCTGCTGACACATCGGCCGCCGATCGCCCCTGGGCCGCTAATACCTTAGCTGACCAGATGAAATCATCATCCATGGCCATGGATTCAGCGGTAAGGGTACCTGCCACTGTGGCCTCTTCCACCGCCGTTTCTTTTAGGGCTTCCAGGCGATCGGACTTTTGCAACCAAGCAGGGCCCGTTGCTTCTTCCACCGGAGCAGTGGGGCTATCTTCTACCGTCACCGTTGCCGATGGTTGGTCGGATGCCAAGGGCATAAGATCAGCTTCCGCTTCATCCGTTTCTGTTTTCTCCTCCACCGTTGTCTCTGTAGGGGAGTCCGGCGGGGTAACAGTTTCCGCTTTACGGGCCTGAATATTTTGGTATGCCGTTTTAGCCCATTGGAGATAATCCTCTGGGTTGGCAGTGGTGGGGCTTGGTTCCTCCGGGGCGGGAGTAGCTAATTCCACCTTTGGAGAATCTTCCTCGCTGGGGGATTCAGTTTCTGCCTGCATTACCTCCGGTGCCAATTCAGGAGTAACCTCCGCCCCTTCTGGGGGAGCAGACTCGGGGGCGGTGTTATCTTTACCAAACTGACGACGGAACCAATTAAACATACATTTGCGAAAAATACGAAGCCGGCCAAAATTCTAGGCGATCGCCCTGGGACGGAAACCCCATGCATGCTAGATGACCACTGTGCCTAGTCTATCGAAAAAATGGGTTTAAAACCCCGTCCCTTAGCTTAGGACGTCTTTGTGTTAACCTGTGGATGCCCGCGCACCCAAGTGTGCCACGAGAGGCAAGATTGGTGGTTCTCGCCGACTAGAATGCATGACCAAAAGGAAATACCTGAACACAGGGGCGTCATAGTCTAGGAATGAGAAAATCGAAACTATAAATTAAAAGTTTGTTTTGTCTGCGGTGGGGCACATCGTGGACGTAGAAACAAATGCCTGTGGAGGGGAATCTGGACGGGGTCTTGCGGGGTCTTGGAACAGAGATGGCACAAGACTAGACAAACCCAGTGAAGCAGGAATCCCTCACCTAAAGGCGTGGGAGGTGTCAACGGTTTTTCTTGCCCTGGGGAGGCGGAGGCCAAAAACCCGGGTAATTTTTCCACCGGCCCCTTGGGAATGAGCGCTTCAGTTTTCCTGGACAGTTTAATTGTTCTGTTCCCTCACAGTGATCGGTAAATCCGTTGCTCCCGCATAGAACACGAGAATCTTGACGGGGCTATCCCCGACGTTGCGGCCATTGTGTACTGTATTTACCACCTCAGCGATGGCTTCCCCCGCTTTAATTAACTTTTTTTGACCATCCAGGAGGGTAACTTCCAATTCCCCTTCCATAAGCACACCAAAGGAGGGTACTGGATGGGAATGCCAACCCGTTTCAGCACCAGGGGCAAGTTCGATGATCATGCCGGTGATTTCCGCCTGCCCTTCCGGATAGGTCAGGGGTTGACCATCCCAACTAGTTTCGGTTTTGAGAATGGTGTTAACTTTGATCGTTTCCGCAGGCTCAAAGGCAAAAACCCGGGGCTGACAAACAATGACTGTGGCTAGGGCAAGTAAGCTAGGGATAAACTTCATGGCGAGAAAGGTCCGATTCTACTGGTCTTAACCAATTTTGCGCTATGGACCACAATTCAAGACCAAAATTCTCCATTGGCTAGGTTTTCTGCCAGAAAGTTTTGGCGATCGCCTTGCTAGGAAAATTAATAAAGTTCATATTTCAGCAGGGTACAGGGCAAACCGCCATTGTTAATGGGGAAACGGGCGGAGGTTCTCAAGCCAATGCGTTTTGTCAAAGCCTTGTTACCACTCAAAATGAAGGCCGTCCAGCCCTTAAATCTTTGCTTGAGCACATCCCCTATTTGTTGATAAAAATCTCCCAAAGCTTCTGCTTGGCCAATGCGCTTACCGTAGGGAGGATTGCAAATTAGCATACCCTGGGCTGCTGGTGGTTCAATGTCGGCAAAATCGAGTTGTTGCCAATTGATCTTTCCTGCCAACTGACATTGCTGGGCATTGCTTTTAGCCTCCTGAATTACCCCCCGATCGCCGTCACTGCCCCACAGGGGAGCCTGGAGTGTATCCTTTTCCCCGGCCTTAGCTTCCTCAAGGAGGGATTGCCAGAGGTCTTGGTCAAAATCGGGCCATTGCTGGAAACAAAAACCAGGCTGGAATTTGCCAGGAGCAATGTTTAAACTTTGCAGCCCTGCTTCCAACAGAAATGTGCCAGAGCCACAGAGGGGATCATAGAGGGGTTGTTCCGGGGTCCATGCCGCTATGGTTAGCAAAGCAGAAGCCAGGGTTTCCTTCAGGGGAGCTTGGCCCATGGCTGGACGATAACCCCGACGGTGCAAACTGAAGCCGGTGCTGTCGAGGCTAAGTTGGCAATGGTTTTGGTGAATGTGGGCATTGATAACAATATCTGGCTGCTCAAGGTCAACACTAGAGCGGCGTTGATGGCGATCGCGCTGTTGATCGACAATGGCATTTTTCACCTGGAGGGCGGTGAAGTGGCTATGGTTAAGCTGGGGATTTTTGCCAGTGCAGTTAATTTGTATGGTCTGGTCGGGGCTGAGAAATTCATCCCAGTCCATTTTTTTAATACTGCGGTATAGGTCCTGGGCGTTAAAGGCTTTGACCGTGGCCATGGGCATCAGCACCCGGTAGATTAACCGAGACCAGAGGTTAATGCGATACAGCAAGGCCCGATCGCCTATGAAGGCAACCCCAGCAAATTCCGGCTTTACCTGTTCTGCCCCCAATTGACTCAATTCCTGGGCGGCGATCGCCTCTAGTCCCCGGGCCACGGTGGCAAAATAGGGCCGAGTTGTTGCAAAAAGGGCACTGGGATCTGGCATAGCAAATGGTAAAGGATGGGAGGGACTGCTCATCTCCATGGTCAACGAACTAAACTAAGTCCCCGCTTCCCCGCACTGCCATTTAGCTAAAACGGGGAGTCGTGCAATAGGGACAATCAAGCCATTCCTGTTGCAGTTCCGCTGCACAAACACGACAGGTTAAGGCACTCTTGCGCTTAGCCCGCATTTCCGACTCCAGTCCCGTATCGGTAAAGGTGACCCGTTCCACTTCTTCCAAGGTGGTGTAGCCTTCCTGCACCAAATTAAGACTATAGGCCAATAGGGTAATCATGCCCTCTTCCACGGCACAGTCCTTAATGCGGTCAGTGGTGGCTCCTTGGTTAATCAACTCAGCAATACGCTCAGAATTACGCATCACCTCATAGACCCCCACCCGGCCCTTATAACCACTGCCACTACATTTTTGACATAAACTGCCCTGTTGCCGTGCCAAATGAATCTCATCAGGACTAAGGGTATTGGCTTTATAAAAAGTGACCACTTCATCCCCGGAGGCGGACAGCCCAAAGCGGGATAATTCCTCCTTGGTGGGATGGTAAGCAATCCGACATTCCGTACAAACCTTCCGCATTAGCCGTTGGGCCAACACCCCCAGCAATGACCCAGAAACCATAAACGGTTCTACCCCCATTTCATCCAACCTGGCGATCGCCCCCGCCGCATCATTGGTGTGGAGAGTAGTTAGAACCAAGTGTCCAGTCAGAGCCGCCTCAATGGCCGTTTTGGCCGTCTCCTTATCTCTGGTTTCCCCCACCAGAATCACATCGGGGTCTTGGCGCATAAATGCCCGCAGAATATTAGAAAAATCCATGCCCTTTTCCCGAATCACCTGTACCTGGGTGATGCCCGGTAAAGCATACTCAATCGGATCTTCCGCCGTGTTGATATTCACCTCATGACTATTGCGTTCCGCCAGTACCGAGTACAGGGTGGTGGATTTCCCCGATCCGGTGGGTCCCGTCACCAACATCAAGCCATAGGGCCGGGCGGCCAGTTCCCGCACCGTTTGTAGGGTTTCAGGGTTAGTAATCAAGAAATCCAAACCCAGTTGGGTGGCGGAGTTGTCCAAAATCCGTAAACACACCTTTTCCCCATAGCGGCTTGGTAGGGTGTTAACCCGAAAATCCACTTTCCTACCCTGGTAAATACGGCGAATTTTGCCATCCTGGGGCGACCTCCTTTCAGCAATGTCCATATCCGCCATAATTTTGAAACGGGCCACCACTGCGGGGGTAATCTTCCGGGGCAGAGGATCAAAAGCCTGATTTAAAACCCCATCCTTACGGAAACGAATTCTCAGGGTTTCCTCCTGCGGCTCAACGTGAATATCAGAAGTACCCTCCTGTAAAGCCTTAGCCAAAATTTTATTAACTAGGTTAATGACCGGAGCTTGGTTGGCGTCGTTAGAATCCAGCGCATTATCAACGTCATCCTTATCCTCGGACAAATTCATGTCGATGGAGCCGACAATATCCGTCAAATCATTAAGTTTATCAAGGGCCCTTTCCTGATCTTTTTTATCCTGGGCCGCCTCCCACTCCTCCCGGATGGAATAATACTGGTCTAGGAGTTGGTTAAAATCATCCTGGGTAACCACCAAACGGCGTAATTCAAAACCTTTGACCCGCAAAATTCGGTTCAGTTCATCCTGGGCGGCTAAGTTATCGGGGTCTACCATGGCCACCAACACACTGGGAGGATCTCCATCCTGTTGGGCTAGGGGAAGAAACTTGAAGCGCCGACAGGTATCCAAAGGGAAAAATCGGCCGATCAGTTCCGCCATCTGCTGGGTGGCAACTGGAGCAACCTCCGGATCGACACTGTCCACCCCGTAGAGTACTTTGAGCTCAAATAATTGATTTTTTTTGTACTGTCGCAGTAGTTCTGGAGACAATTCCCGACCGGTGAGCGCCTTAAGCTCCTCGGGCAAAGACCGTCCGGTTTTTTTAACCTGAACCAGGGCCTGTCGCAATTGTTCGGCATCCACATGGCCCCCCGCCACCAATTTATTACCGAAGGGGGAAAAATAATTCCGTAGGGCAACGGCACGGCTTTTCTTGGAAGAGGAGGAAGATGTCATAGCAAGACCTACCCAGATTCGTATAATGTAAACTATTCCCTAGCCAATGGTGACCATCGGTGATTATTACCAATCATAATCCCCTGGTCTAGTCAAATGGCTGCACTAACTCACCTGAATTGAAATAACATCTTCACAACTCCACCAATTCATAATTCGGAGTTTTTTTCAGGTCGAGTTACGCTTAGATAAAGTGTACAACTAGGTTTCGCCTTATACGATGAACGAAGATCAAGTTTCCCTCGAAAATCAAACCAACCCAGTTCCCCCAGAGGCTGGTAATATTCCCACCGCCACTCCGGAGGAAAGTCCCCAACCTACTGATGCCGTGTTAGAGGGACAGTCCGGAGAGCAGTCGGAGGGCCCAGAAATCGATGTGGAAGCTGGGCCAGCAGGGGATGATGTCGAGGAAAAAAGTAGTGAAGAAATAATCGCCATCCTGCAAAAGGATTTGGCTAGCCATCGTCAGGAATTGGCTGAGCAGTCGGAGCAACTAGACTCCGTCAAAAAACGCTATGTGGCCCTGGCTGCTGAGTTTGATAATTTTCGCAAGCGTACCCAAAGGGAAAAAGAGGAGCAGGCAAAAGTTATCAAGGGAAGAACAATCACAGAACTTTTGCCAGTGGTGGACAATTTTGAGCGGGCTCGCACCCAGATTAAGCCGAACTCCGACGGAGAAAATCTGATCCACAAAAGTTATCAAGGGGTCTACAAAAATCTGGTGGACAGCCTTAAAAGTCTAGGAGTAGCTCCCATGCGTCCTGAGGGAAAACCCTTTGATCCCAAATACCATGAGGCGATGCTCCGGGAACCCACCGCTGAATATCCTGAGGATACGGTGATTGAAGAGTTGGTACGGGGTTATCTTTTAGACGACATCGTACTGCGTCACTCCATGGTTAAGGTGGCAGTGGCTCCGGAAGAGGGAGTAGAGTCCGGGGAAGAAGACACTAACCCCTAGGGCTTATTGGTCTGGGGGCAGTGGTTTCCCATGGTCATTTTTCAGGGATTTTGGTCTTTGGGAAAGGTCTGGGAGCCGGTCTCTTCCCCCCGATCGCCCCAGTATCAAAGAATTGGCAGAACGGAATGGGAACATAAAATTGGTTCTAAGGATGACCAAGTGGGGCGTAATGGTCTAAATTTGCATCAAAAGGCTTAAATTTTCCTAGAAAATACTTAGAAGTCAACAATTGTTTTTCGGGGTCAGCAGTTATGGGCAAAGTCATTGGCATTGATTTGGGAACCACCAACAGTTGTGCTTCTGTGTTGGAAGGGGGTAAACCCATTGTGATTACCAATACGGAAGGGGGCCGTACCACGCCGAGCATTGTTGGTTTTAGCAAGGGTTCCCAAAGATTGGTGGGGCAATTGGCTAAGCGTCAATCGGTGACCAATGCGGAAAATACGGTGTATAGCATTAAGCGATTCATTGGGCGCCGTTGGGATGACACAGTAGAGGAACGTTCCCGGGTGCCCTATAACTGCGTCAAGGGGCGGGATGATACTGTCAGTGTGTCCATCCGGGGTCAGACCTATACTCCCCAGGAAATTTCCGCCATGATTTTGCAAAAACTGAAGGCGGACTCCGAAGCTTTTTTGGGGGAGCCGGTTACCCAAGCAGTCATTACGGTGCCGGCCTATTTCACCGATGCCCAGCGCCAAGCGACCAAGGATGCGGGGACGATCGCCGGCTTGGAGGTAATGCGGATTATCAATGAGCCCACGGCGGCGGCTTTGGCCTATGGACTGGATAAACAGGAAACGGAAGAGTTAATTTTGGTGTTTGACTTGGGAGGGGGAACATTTGATGTTTCCCTACTGCAGTTGGGCAATGGGGTATTTGAAGTGCTATCCACCTCCGGTAATAATCATTTGGGGGGGGACGATTTTGATAATTGTGTTGTCCAGTGGATGGCAGAATCCTTTAGGCAAAAGGAAAATATTGACCTGAGCACGGATAAAATGGCAATTCAACGACTGCGGGAGGCAGCAGAGAAGGCCAAAATTGAGCTCTCTAGCATGCTGAACACGACCATTAACTTGCCTTTTATCACGGCGGATGAGACGGGGCCCAAACATTTGGAAATGGAACTTGCCCGGAGTCAGTTTGAGGAACTGACTAAGCAGTTGCTGGAGGACACAAGGGTTCCCCTCACCCGGGCGTTGGACGACGGTGAGATCAAGGCTAGTGATGTCCACCGGGTCATTCTGGTGGGAGGTTCTACCCGTATTCCGGCCATCCAACGGGTTATTCAAGAGTTTTTCCCCGATAGTCAGTTGGAGCGTTCCGTTAACCCCGATGAGGCGGTGGCTTTGGGGGCCGCCATTCAAGCCGGGGTCATTGGGGGCGAGGTGGAGGATGTGTTGCTGTTGGATGTAACGCCTTTATCCCTGGGTTTGGAGACTTTAGGGGAGGTGACAACGAAAATCATTGAACGCAATACCACCATCCCCACTAGTCGCTCAGAGGTTTTTTCCACGGCGATCGACGGGCAAACGTCGGTGGAAATCCATGTGCTCCAAGGGGAAAGGGCCATGGCCAGGGACAACAAAAGCCTAGGTAAGTTTTTGCTGGCAGGGATTCCTCCCGCTCCCCGGGGGATGCCCCAAATTGAGGTCAGTTTTGAAATTGATGTTAATGGTATTCTCAAGGTTTCCGCCCAGGACCAGGGCACAGGCAAGGAACAGAGCATTGTCATTAGCCATACCGGTGGCTTGAGCGGTGGGGAAATTGAAAAGATGCGCCAGGATGCTGAACAGTATGCTGCCCAGGATCAACTCCGTCTGCGGATGATGGAGCTACAGAATCAAGCGGAGAGCCTTTTCCACACCTACGAGACTACGCTCCAGGAAAACGGCGAACTGGTGCGGGAGGAACTCAAATCTTCCAGTAAGCAGAAGAAGGATCAATTGGCGATCGCCTTACGGACTCCCAATACGCCAGTGGAGAAATTGCAGACCTTGGTGGAGGAATTCCGGCAGATTATCTTGCTGATTGGTACGGAAGTCTATCAACAGGGCAAGGGGGTTGGTAGTAATGAATTTGCTAATTTTGTTCAGGGCACCAGCAGTGGCGCGAGCCAAATGATTGAACCGCTGGAAACCAATTTGAATACACCCCAGACCTCTCCTGCCATCACCATGACTCCCGGCACCATGATCAATGGCACCATCAATCCCGGTGGTATGGATTATGTGGAAACTGCTCCGGTGTACGGTTTAGATGATGGAGAGGAGTTTGATTTTGACTCTGACGAAACTGTTTACAGTGATTATGAAGCGATCGATTAGTCTAGGTTAATTGCCTGTTTAACTATCTTGTTTTTTGATGAATTGGCCCAATATGCCCCCTGGCGATCGCCGTTGGTTGTGGATTGGTCTAACGTTGCCCCTGTGCCTGCTCAACGGTTGGGTGCTACTGCAGCTATTGGATTATTTTCAGTCCCCCCTGAGAATTTTTATTATTGCCAACCTGATCGCTTTTATTCTTGGCTATCCGGTGCGTTGGCTCCAGCGATATCCCCGTCTGAAATTGCCCTACGCAGTGATATTGGTATTGCTCACCACGGCGATTATTCTAGCGGCGATTGGCCTGTTGATAATTCCCAAATTAGTGGATCAAATTCGTACTGTTTTACAGCTTTTACCCCATCTCAATACCCTAGGAGATCGCCACTTAGAAAGCCTCGATAATTTAAGTAGTCAATGGGAAATTCCTACCAATTTCCGCGCTTGGGGTCGAGAGTTATCCAGCGAGTTTCCTAACCAAATCCGCTCCATTACTAATCAACTAGTAAATTTATTAATTTGGACTGCGGGTAGCTTAGTGGAAGCGGGCTTTATTTTTATTATGACCGTCTATTTGTTACTGCGGGGGCAGACATTTTGGGACGGTCTGTTCCGTTGGCTACCCATTGATTGGCGTCATAAGGTAAGGCAAAGATTACGCCACAGTTTTCAAAATTATTACATTGGCCAAGCCACCGTAGCGGCCCTACTGGGGGTCAGTTTAATCATCGCTTTGAGCATTTTTCAAGTGCCCCTGGCCCTGCTATTTGGTATGTTTGTGGGCTTTATGGCCTTTTTCCCTTTTGGCGGCGGCACTAGTATTGTTTTAATCAGTATCATTGCCAGTTTTCAAAGTATTTGGTTGGGCATTAAAGTCCTGGCGATCGCCACTGTGGTGGACCAGGTGGTGGAAAATGGCCTAGCCCCGAAATTACTGGGTCGTGTCACTGGGGTGCATCCCGTCTGGATTTTACTTTCTTTGATGATTGGAGCCAAGGTGGCTGGATTATTGGGCATTTTAGTGGCGATCCCCATTGCTAGTTTTGTACGGGATATGCTCAGTGATTTTATCTAGTATCTAGTGCCATGGATCACAATGGGGCAATTGAATTAACGTTGAGGACTAACTTCTAACTTCACAGTGCCATCTTCTATCTGTAAGCCCTGTAAATTTAATTCATCCAGATTTACCTGTAGTATCTGCTTTAACTTCTCCGGTGGCACATTCAACCGTTGGGCCACATCCGCGACACTAAAGCTCAATTCACCAATTTTAATGCGGGAATTTTCGGTCATGATCAGTTGCCCTGCTTCCAGTTGGGGCGCCCCTTCTATGCCGACATAAAAAGGCTGATTTTGACTGGGTAGCAGTGGTAAAACCCGCTCCACAATGCGTTGTTGCCCCGGGGTCAGTCGGGCATTGTTTAACATGTTGGGGTCTAACACCGTGCCTACTTCTAAGGATTCCTCCCTAATTTGGGTTTGGATCCGGGGTACAGATTCCATCTTCAGTTGACGACCCACTTCCCCTTGCAATACCTGTCCCAATTCTTTTGCCGTCAAGGTGACCCTAACTGGTTCCAGGCGATCGCCATCATTTCCTTGGACCACTTCCCGACGAATCTTCTCTTGGAGAAAATCTGCCGGAGGAGCAATGGCCGGCGTAGATGTTTCCGCCTCAAACCAAGCCGGGATTTGGGTTGCCCTGCGCCAAAAATAGTAGCCTAACCCCGCTCCGGCGATCGCCAATAGCACGAGGAGAGTAAAAATCTTTTTCAGCATTGTCAACGGTTAGCAGTTAGTTTGCCCTGGGCCCATAATCATAACAATGTTGATATGGAGTCTTTGCATTCTCTCTGCCATCAGTTCACAAAGAATACTTGAACCCAACGTTCCTCGCCCAATATTAATTGACCAAGCTAGACCACCAGCGCCGCTGACCGGCCAACTGCCAAATTTGTAACACCCCTTTGATTAGAGACCAACGTTTTAGCAAAAGATTGTACTGCTGCCGTAGCTGTCGGTTTTTTTGGGCCAGATTAGTCAACAAAGCAGGGGCCGGAGCAAAAAGATTATGACAACAGCTTTCCCAATGATCGAGACGCTTGGTGAGTCGTTGTAACTGTCGATAGATGAAATAAAGCCTAATTGCGAGGAAGATATTGCCCAGGGCCAGACCAAAGTTAAAACAGATAACGAACAGCAACATCGAATGTTAAAATGGGGGGTCAGTTCGGGGAATTAGCTCAGTTGGTAGAGCGCTGCGATCGCACCGCAGAGGTCAGGGATTCGAGTTCCCTATTCTCCATAAACTTTACCGTGCCATGGTTTTACCACGGTCCAGCCGGGCAGGTAATTCCCGCCTAGCGTTAACGCCAACGTTGATTTTCCAGGTCACGAATTTGTCGTTCCAGGCGATCGATGCGCCCCCGCAACTCGTCCATTTCCGACTGACGGGGTAAGCCCAAATCCTGGAGCATATTGCGCAGTTGTCTTTCTAAATTTGCTTCAATTTGTCCCTGCTCACTTTTGATTTGGCTCATTAAATCGTCCACAAAAGCGGTGGCTTGGTCGGCGTTAATTTTGCCTTCCTTCACCCATTGGTCACTCACATCGCTGAGTTTTTCCGCCACTAGGGTGGTGGTGCCCACACCAATCATCAAGAGTTGTTTTAGCCAGTCGTTTGTATCCATGGAGGGTTACGGGATTGAACAAAGTTGATAATTTGCCGAAAGTTGAGCTGAAGAATGGCGACCCAATTCCTCCTTGCCCTTCTCGTCAACCATAGCAAAAACCACCTTAAACGTTTTAACTTTCCAGTTCTGGGTTGCCAGTGGTCCACGGCCACACCCTCCCTGGGCTGTTGCTATATAATGGGCGGCACGGTCTTATGGGCGATCGCCGCTGAAATATTTATTTTTGAGAGTATGAATTTGATTACTTGGTTAGCTGATTTTTCCCGGGGCCACTGCGTTGGCATTTGCGCCGCCCTGGTACCGTCAATTTTACTCTGCACCACTATTTGCGCCGGTTTAATTGCCCTAGACCGACCCCGCTGGTCAGTTAACACTGCCTACGTTGCCACCCTGGCCGCCTGTGGCGTAATGGTGCTCCACGTTGCTTCTTGGTTCAGTATTGGGGTCATTACCCCGGTCACCTTTATTTTGTTGGGGCTTTCCCTGTCCTGTGGGGGCTTAGCTACCCTGTTCTGGCGATGCTCTCCCCAATGGCAAGAATTTTATCACTCTGGATTGAGGGAAGTAATCAAAGCTAAATGGCCCCAGACCTTAAAGATTTGACATTCCCACGACCCCCGTGGTCGAGGCTCTCTGCGAGATCGCCAACTATGACAGAACCAGCCAAAAATCATCCCAGTCCCCCGCCGCAAAATTGGTTGTTCAAATGGTGGAATTCCCTCAACGCCATCACTCGTCTCTTGGTGTTGGTGCTGGGGGCTCCTCTGATGGTGCTCAATGCCAGGGCCCTATCCTCCATTTTTGGCTATTTTGAGTCCCTTTTTGTCATCAGCCTAATTGCCTCCGTCATCGCCTTTTTACTCAATTACCCAGTGGCGTGGCTAGAAAAACAGGGGGCAAAACGTTTTGTTGCAGCCAGTTTTGTCTTCCTCACCGCCCTAATCATTTTCACCGCCTTGGGGGTAACCCTCATTCCCCTCGCCCTATCCCAGGCCCAACAACTAGTGGCCCGCCTACCGGATTGGCTCGATTCGGGTCAGAAGCAATTGGTATTGTTGGATCAAAAAGCAGAAATTCTTGGTTGGCCGGTTAACTTTGACGGTCTCATTCCCCAAATTAATAGCCGCCTAGCCGCTGAGCTACAAAACCTGGCCGGTAGCACTCTCAACTTAGCCCTGAGCCTAACCGTGTTCACCGTGGTGCGTTTGCTGGACGTGCTATTAACGATAATTTTGACCTTTTATCTACTCCTCCATACTGACGACGTTTGGCAAAGCATCATTGGTTGGTTGCCAGAGCGCTTCCAAAAACCTTTTTCCGATACCCTACGCCGCAGTTTCCAAAACTATTTCCTCGGTCAATTGGTCTCCGCCACTTGCATGGCCCTGGGACTGATTTCTGGCTTTTTACTACTCAAGGTTCCCTTTGGCTTACTTTTTGGCCTCACGGTGGGGGTGATGGCCCTGATTCCCTTTGGTGGCTCTGTGGGCATTGTGCTAGTCACTTTTTTGGTGGCCCTGCGGGACATTGGCATGGCTTTGCAACTACTGGCGGTGGCCTTAGTGATCCAGCAAATTGTTGAAAATGGCATTGCCCCCAGGGTGCTGGGGAGTGTGACGGGGTTAAATCCCTTTTGGGTTTTGATTTCCCTCTTAACCGGAGCCAGAATCGGTGGCCTACTGGGGGTGATAGTGGCTGTGCCTTCGGCGGTGATGATTAAAGAGGCCCTGGGGGCAATCCGCAGTATGAAGCCCTTGGTGCCAGCCCCAGACCCTAATCAAGATCCTTTGTATTTTAAGGGACAGGAAGAGGTGCGTCCCTTACCGCCCCGCCCCTGAATGTTAGGGTTTGCTTCGTATCAAAAACTACAGCAAATTTGAAATTGATTGACCCTAAGGGCTTAAGGAGAGACAGGACGGGGTAAGATTACTCTCTAGCCAGTGACAGCCATCTCGGTTGGCAATTTGTCCTTGCCCTAACTCCCCGATCTCAATGAGTAACGAAATTTACCTTAACCATCCGACCTTCGGGCTTTTGTATCAGATCTGTTTTTTGGATGACAATCAGGAAATTTTTACTACCCTTTATGCCCAAAGGTTATTTTTTTTGGTAAAAACTACGCCAAATAATACGCAGTTCGAACCAATTACCAGGGCGGACGCCAAACTGCTAATTGAAAATCGCCTGAGATTTTTACGCCGGGCGGGGGATTTTAAAGCCTATGACGTGTTGGCAAAGTTGCATAAAAACACTTTTTGAGATTGATTTCTTAGCCAACATTGTCGGAGATTACGCTGTGATAAAACATTTTTTCATTCCCCTAGGGTATTTTGTCTGGGCCCAAGCAAACTAATTGCGCTACCCTGAGCCTGGATAAACCCTTGGTAAATTGAAACGAATTTAAGGATTGAAATTTATGTTGCTCAAAAGTGCTGTTGCTTGGTTGGCTTTGACCTTTACCACTGGCCTAGCGATGATCGCCCCGGTGCAGGCGGAAACGGTGTTGGAGCGGGTGGCCCGCACAGGGGAATTACGGGCTGGAACCCGCATCGATGCGGTGCCGTTTGGTTTTCAACTGGCCAATGGGGACATAGAGGGTTATGGAGTTGATTTAATGGCCTTAATTGGTCTGAAGTTAGCGGCAGAGACGGGCAAGACCATTACCGTTGATTTAGATACAGTTACCCTCCAGAATCGTTTTCAGGCGATCGCCAGTGGGGAATTAGATATAGTTTGTGAAGCCACGACCATTACCCAAGACCGCTTGGAATTGGTAGATTTTTCAGCGCCATTTTTCATTTCTGGGGCCAAGTTTTTAATGAAACAAGCCAGTGTGGATGGTTTTCACATTAATGGCACCCTGGAGGGGATTCCCATTGCCTACATTGAAAACACCACCACCTTCGACATTATTCCCCAGATTTATCCCCTCGCCCAATGGGTTGCCGTTCAGGATCGTGAGGAAGGCATTGCTCAATTGGATAAGGGGCAGGTAACCGCCGTTGTCAGTGACGGCATTTTGTTGGTGGGGGAACTGCTGAAGCAGGGTAAAGATCCCGCTGATTATGCTTTGGGGCCCTATCAACCCATTACCACGGAACTCTACGCCTGTATTCTTCCCCAGGGGGACCGGGACTGGAAAAGGTTTGTGGACGAGGTCATTTCCAGCACGGAAAACCATGACCTGTTGCAAGAATGGTTCAACCTTGACCAGAGCAATGTGGTGCGGGTTGATCCTCTCTAGATTTTCATAAATTTTGCATGGGCGATCGCCGGGGGACAGGGCCGGAGTTCCCCCATTGCGGCAATAAACTAAACCTTTTTCCTTAGGAGTTAGGGACCTGTTAGCAAAATTCTGGTTGGCTCCCTAAACCGGCCTACTAAGGCTCCGGCAATGATGGGAAACCGAATCTCACTCTCCTCCCCCAATTTGGCAAGCAGGGGGCTCTTAAAACCCCTTGTTAGTGCCTATTTATCTATATGCCCGCATGGCCGAGGGCTAGACCAGTGGCTAACATACCAAACACCAGGAATGGCTGGGCACTGGCTTGATATTTGACATCATTTTCCAGGGGATTACGGAGAAAATACATATCCTGAAAAGTTATCTGGGGAATGAGCAGTAGCAACACAATGGTGGCGTAAAGCTGTTGGTGCACATAAATCAGGTATCCCGCAATACCCGCTTGGAAAACGTCGATCATGATCACACAGATCCAGGCTGCTGTCCCGATGCCAAACATCACCGGCAACGACTTTAACCCTAATTGGCGATCGCCTTCCACACTTTTGAAATCGTTAACCACCGCAATGCCCAAACCAGCCAAACTATAAATCAGGGTCAAGACCATAATGGTGGGGTTGAGGGTGCCAAATAGAGCATGGCCTGCCCACCACGGTAGGGCAATGTAGCTAGCCCCCAAGGCATAGTTTCCCAACCAACCGTTTTGTTTAAGCTTCAACGGCGGTGCGGAGTAAATATAGGCAATAAATGCTCCCCCCAGGGTCAGCACGGTCATAATGGGAAAATCATGGTGAGCCCACACATCCAGACCATAGGCAACACCAATACCCGCCACCAACAGGATCAAAATTTGCGCCACCACCTGGGGCACAGAAATGGCCCCGGAAGGAATGGGTCGGTAGGGTTCATTGATAGCGTCGATTTCCCGGTCGTAAAAATCATTGAGGGTTTGGGTATAGCCGGTCATTAACGGGCCGGATAACAACATACAGGTAAGGGCTTTGAGAAAATCCTCCACTGACCAGATGTAGCCCCCCGACGAAGCGGCCCCACAGACCACCCCCCAGATCAGGGGAATCCAAGTGATGGGCTTCATCAACTGGAGCCGAATTTTCCAAATTGAACTTTCCCCCGGGGCGGCCCCTTTCATGCCCAGTAACTGCCGAGCCTTGGCTTGGTTTTGGCCGGTATTTTGTGTGTCAGACATAAATGATTCAAAGGTTGACTAGCGTACCCAAAAACACTGACCCAGCCTATCACCCTTGGGGCTAGGAATGCCATGAAACAGCGGGGGTTTGTCCAAGGTGGAGATTTTTTTAACCCAGGCTCTGGAGAAAGTTTTCCAACATTTGTTTACCTTCCTTGGTCAGAATACTTTCCGGGTGGAATTGCACGCTCTGCACATGGGGATAGTCCCGGTGTCGAAAAGCCATCACCATACCATCAGCTAACCACGCCGTCACCTCCAGGCACTCCGGTAAACTCTCCCGCTCCACAATCAAACTATGGTAACGGGTTGCTTGCACGGGACTGGCCAGGCCAGCAAAAATGCCCTGTTGTTGATGATAAATCTGGGAAGTTTTGCCGTGCATTAATTCCGGGGCGGCCACCACCTTGCCCCCAAATACCTGCCCAATGCTCTGGTGCCCCAGGCAAACCCCTAAGATTGGTGTGGAGGCGCTCAGCTTTTCAATTAACTGGAGGGAAATGCCTGCATCGTCAGGACGGCCAGGGCCGGGGGAAATGACAATGGCATCGGGCTGGAGGGATTTAACTTCTTCGAGGCTAATTTGATCGTTGCGATACACCCGTAGATCTTCGGCCACGGCATACTTCTGCCCCAATTCGCCTAAATACTGAACGAGGTTGTAGGTAAAACTGTCGTAGTTATCTATAACCAGAATCAACTGGAATGCTCCTTTGCGGTCAAATGTGGACGGGGATTAGACCATCAAGGATAGCAGTGGTGGTAATAATAAACAGCCCCCCACTATCACTGCGGCGATCGCCGCTAACAATACTGCCCCGGCCGCACAGTCCTTGGCAATTTTGGCTAGCTCATGGTAGGACTGCCCTACCGTTAAATCCACCACTGATTCCAAGGCTGTATTTAACAACTCCAAAATCATTACCAGGGAGGAAGTCAGGGCCAACACCGCCACGGCGATCGGAGCTAACTGCAACAGAAAACCCGCTGTGACCACCACTGTACCCATAAAAGTATGAATACGAAAATTCCGTTGGGTGACAAAAGCATAGCTAACGCCGGCCCAGGCGTAACGAAAACTTACCAACAGATTGGGGGCCACCTGCCAGGCATTTTTTCTCAACGGCTTTTTAGCGCCGGGCTTGGGGGCAGGCACCACCAGAGCCAAGGGAGGAGGGGACTGGGTCTGCTTAGCCTTGCCGGATAAACCCTGATCAGCAAAAACCGCCGAGGATGGGGAAGACATGGGATATACCGATTTCATGAGCTACGACTCCGAGCAGTGTAGTCGACAGAACAATTCTCCTATGTAACCTGGGTTACAAGTTTCTAGACGAATAGGGGAGGATGCTGGCCGATTAAGGTTAACAAATAGGATTGCTGGGACAACATGGTGGTGAGGGAGGCTTCGTCAGGATGGTCCCAACCGAGGAGATGGAGTAGGCCGTGGGCCGTTAACCACACGACTTCTAATTTTGTACTATGACCCCGTTCCTTGGCTTGCTGGTCAGCCCGTTCTAGGGAAATTACTATATCACCCAAATAAAGAGGTTCCCCCATTTCTTCAGATTCTGTTAAGGGGAAATCCACTTCCAGGGCCGCAAAAGCCAACACGTCGGTGGGCTTATCCTGGTGACGAAATTGCTGATTTAACTCTTGGATACGGCGATCGCCGGTAAATAGTAGAGTCAGTTCGTAGCTGGGGGCGGGGGGCAAATTCTCGGCCAGACAATTTAGCCAGCTTTGACACCACCCTTGCCAGGGATTGGCCAACAACTCTTCCACCCACGGGCCAGCCACGGCAGAACCAGTTAAGTCAGTTTGTAGGCTTAGTTCCACTGCAATTTGGTGAATGGAGGTAGGGGCCATGGCCTTAGCGGGTTAGGTAGGAAATCCCCACCAGCACTCCGAGGAGGGCACTGGCGGACAGAAAGAAATGGGTCAGGGATTTGCCCTTTTTCCGCACCATGTTACGCATGGCCAACTTGACATAGGTTGGTGGTGGTTCCGCCGGGGACGGATTAGTAACTTCTGGTGCTTCTGGGGTGGGTAAATCACTCATGGTGGATAGATGGGGATTGGCTAGGCCAAATTAGGTGAGGTGAGTAGTTTGAAATAAACCTATTTGTTGGAGTTATTGGTCAACTCAAGGGCTTTTATGGTGGTAGAACTTAAAAACCAAACCCCAGCCACATAGCTTTGGTGACCATAATTGGGCCGGAAGTTAGTCCCGGAGGCAGAGAAATTTAAAGCTAAGGTCCAACGGACTAGATGCTCAGCCACCCTAACTCTAGTGAGGAATTTTGCAAAATGCAAGCTTGCCCGGTAGCCATGGTAGGATAGAAGGCTGGATTTATCCAAAGATTTCATTAACTTTGCACGACTGGGCTTTAATTTAACCCAGGCCGGCGGAATTTTACCCCAATACCCCCCGGCGATCGCCTTCTTTGCCCCCCATGAAACACACCCTCTCTGTTTTAGTTGAAGATGAAGCCGGAGTTCTAACCCGCATTGCCGGACTATTTGCCCGCCGTGGTTTTAACATTGAGAGCTTGGCGGTGGGATCGGCGGAACAGGGGGACGTTTCCCGCATCACCATGGTGGTGCCAGGGGATGAGAACACCATCGAACAACTAACCAAGCAACTTTACAAGTTGGTTAATGTAATCAAAGTGCAGGACATCACCGAAACCCCCTGTGTGGAAAGGGAATTGATGTTGGTCAAGGTGAGTGCCAACGCCCCCAACCGGGCGGAGGTAATTGAACTGGCCCAGGTATTCCGGGCCCGCATTGTGGATATTTCTGAAGACACCGTCACCATCGAAGTGGTGGGAGACCCAGGTAAAATGGTGGCAATCCTCCAGATGTTGGCCAAGTTCGGCATTAAAGAGGTGGCTCGAACGGGCAAAATTGCATTAGTGCGGGAGTCCGGCGTCAACACGGAATATCTGAAATCCCTGGAGTCCAAGTTTTAGGGCCTATCCCTCATTGGTTGACCGTTCATCAATCACTTTTTCCCCAGGGTTGTCCTGAGCTCTTTGCCCAGTATTTGCAAACATCTCCATGGCTGATCGATTTTCCCCATCAGATCCCTCCCTCGCATCCCAACTGGAAGCTACCCTGGGGCAACTTGAACAGGTAATCCAAAAGTTACAGGCCAATCCCCAACAGAGCGTCCAGCTTCCCCGGGCCGCCGTTGACCGCCTCCAGGCTACGGCCAGTCGATTAGCAGTGTTGGTCAGTAACGCTCCTAATTCTGCCCCCCCTCCTCTGCAATCAGGGCCCCTCCCTGGCGATCGCCAAACTGAGCAGTGGGATGACTTTTTTGCCGATGCCATCGCCGACCAGACCACGACATCTCCCGCCCCGACCCCCTCTGTTAAACCAGCCAAGAAAGCAAAATTTGGTATTCTAGCCACCCTGGCCACTGCGTTGTTAGGAATTTTGGTGGGGGTTGTGCTCTGGATTGGGGTTCCCTCCATTAATGTGCCCCCCCTTTGGGACCAGTTGGTGGCCCAATGGGCCAAGGTAACTGCCCTACTACCGGAGTCAGAGCAACCTCCAGTGACGGCCCCGATCGCCGATTCGGCACCGGCAAGCCCTGGGGTAACGCCCGGAGAAGCAACGGATTCAGCTAAGGAAACTGGTTTGCCTTCTGTGTTGGAAGCCCCCTCTCCCCCGGCGCCCGTGGCC
>NZ_JADEVV010000074.1 GCF_015207985.1 Synechocystis salina LEGE 00031
CCAGGAGCAGTAAAGAGATAAGTACCGGGAACACCTACACTCTGAAAACGAGTGAAATCAGCGGTGCCGTTGCCTGTGCCTGGTCCATAGGCATAAAAAGCAAGGCCTTCTTCTACAAAATTGCTCAAGTTGGGGTTACTACGAATAGCTGCCGCTTCTCCTTCATTGGCAAACAGGTAGGTGCCAGGCAGACTAGTATTTTGAAAACGGAAGAATCCCTGTTGCAATGGATCGGTTTTTTGTTGAGCAACTTGAAAAGCAACCCCTTCCTCTACGAACTGCCTCAAGCCAGGGTTGTTGCGAATAGCGGCGGCCTCTACCTGATTAACAAACAAGTAAGTTCCGGGTTGATTTGTGTTTTGAAACCGGATAAATGGGGTATTAAGTAGGTCCGCGGGATTGTCATTAATCAAGACCGATGCAGTGTTTTGCCCCTGACTTACTGTCACCACATCGCTTAGGGTATTGTTAGTGAGGTCCCCCACAGCTATGGAGTTAGGTCCACTGTCTACGGCAAAGGTAGCAGCGGATTCGAATGTTCGATCACCATTGCCCAATAGTAATGAGACATTATTATTGCTGTTGCTGGTTGTGACAATATCTAGATTACCGTCGTTATTAAAATCCCCCACACCGATGGAAGAAGGAGTACCTGTCGTATTTAGGAAGATTATACCACCGAACACTCCGCCACCATTACCAAACAACACCGATACGTTTCCATTATCTTTCGCTGTGGCAATATCTAGGTTACCGTCGTTGTCGAAATCTCCCACAGTCACATCGATAGGATTGGTTCCGGCATTAAAGTTGGTCGGAGTAAAGCCACCACTGCCATTGCCTATTAGTACCGAAACACTATTATTATTGCGATTTGCGGTAACTAGATCCAGGTTACCGTCATTGTTAAAATCTCCTGCAGCGATAGCGAAGGGATCTGTGCCTCCTATATTCAAGTTAAAGAGACTTGCGCCCCCAAACGTGCCATTGCCATTGCCATTACCCAACAACAACGATACCTCTGAGGCCGCATCTTTCACTGTGGCAATGTCTAGATTACCGTCATTGTTGAAATCTCCTACGGTTACATCGATAGGATTGCTTCCTGCAGCAAAGTTGGTCGCAGTAAAGCCACCATTACCATTACCTATGAGCACTGACACGCTATTGTTGTTGCGATTTGCTGTCACTAGGTCTAGGTCGCCATCATCGTTAAAATCCCCTGCAGCAATAGCAAAAGGATTAGTACCTCCTATACTCAAGAAAGTAAAGTTTGGAGTCCCAAACGTGCCATCACCATTGTTCAACAGCAAGGATACGTTTTCGTTATTTTTCGCTGTAGCTATGTCTAGAAAACCATCACCGTTGAAATCCCCCAATGTTACAGCAATAGGATTAACGCCTGTGTCGTAAGTGATGAAGGGGTCAAAACGATCAAGAATGCCTTGGTAAATCTCTAAATGCGATCGTTCAAATGCTAATGATTCCGGTATTTCACCCGTAGTCATTTCTAGCAACCAATTACCACCGAGTTCTTTAGACCCTGTCTTTGTGGCTGAAGCTGCGATAACTGCGCCGGTTAACTCACTCAACTGATGAATGAACTGTTTACCAACATTCCCCTGCGCCACTTGGCAACTGTAGAGGGCAATTTCCTTGACGCCCCACTCCATTAAAAGACGGGAATATGCTGCTAATTGCTGAGAGTTTAAGGGATTTTTGCCGAGGAAAATTGTACCAGGTTCGCCGTGGGCGGCGATCGCCAGCTTGGTTGCCCCTGTTTCTGATAATAACCGGGAAATAGTTGTTATGGCGTCAGTCTGAGCATCCAGTGTGTGGGCGACAGTGCCGGGTAGTAAGGCGTTGTACAGAATGTCTAAATCTTGAACCCGTTCGTCAAAAACAATAAGTGTATTTCTTTGATCTATTGTTGATGACAATAACGAATGTCGTTTTTTTTCCATTAAATTTTTCATGGTGATTTGAATCCGTTTAATGTTTTTTTGAGAGAATTGCTTTCATTGTTAGGCTGTCTAACGTTTTCTCCTTCAATGGCAGTCCTAACAAAAGTGCCCCTCTAAGCCCTGGGGCGACGATCGCCGAAAAGCAAAAATTTTCAACCAACTTTGAGTCCCATACTAGTTGCTATAACAACAACCTGCAAGGATTATCTTCATGAATCTTAACCTCAACTCTAATTAATTTCTCTATTTCATTTTGTTGTGGAGATTGGAAATTAGAATCACAAAAAAATGAAAAAAAATTTAAATAGAATAGAAGAACCAGAAAAAAACTAGATTTTACGACTGGTTTCAGGCACTAACAAATCCTGGCGGATGAACACTACTTCTTTCTGCAAGAGGGTACCATCAATCGGCGATCGCCATTCGCCAGTTTCATCGTAATAACGGAAACCCAATTGATCCAAGAGATTAAGCATCTCTAAAAAGACCAAGGCATTTTCGTCGTAGCGGACATAGGAAAGTTCTGCCACCACTAGATCCACCTGCTCGAGGAAAGTGTTTGCCCCCGCCAAGACAATATGTTCGGCGCACTGCACATCAAGTTTGAGGATACCCCGCCCTTGGAGATTTTCTTCCTCAGCCACCTGGTCGAGGGTTTTGACTGCCACTGTCACCGTTTCATAATCCCGAAAGTCTGCTGGGGTGAGCAGGGAACTACCGTAAAGATCGGGGGAAACCTGAAAACTGAGTTGACCGGATTGATTGGAAACGGCAATTTCTAAAAACTTAGCTTTGGGAATATTCTTCAGGTAATAGTTGCGGGCGGCCTGTTCATAACGATTAATCAGAGGATCAATCAAAATGAAGCGGGCTTCGGGAAAAAGTTGACTGGCGGTGTGGGACCAAATGCCATGGGACGCTCCCACATCCATGACAAAATCAGGGAGGTAATGGTTGACCTTTAAGCGCCGCATTACTTGGTACACCTGGGCGTAATCCTTGTAGATCAGGCTAGGCACTGGAGGTTCAATGAAGTGCACTAGGTCAATCGGCGATCGCCGAAAGAGGGATTCAAAGTGCTCATCGGCGGCCTGTCCTTCAGCCAGGGAGTCCCAAATCCAACTATCAATATTTTGATCGCCAAATTTTTCCGCCACGGCTACGGCATTTTCCCTAAAAACTCTTTGACGTTGAGGGTCTAACACTTCGGCTACGGCCGCCCCAAAACTCTCTGGGGTATAGTCACAGACCACCCCAATCTGAAAACGATTAATAAAACTAGCGGCGGAGGTTTTTGGGCTCCCCATCAAAATTACTGGGGTGTTAGATGTGGCCAGGGCAAACAAGATCCGTCCAGGTAAGCTTAGCTGGGAAAGCTGGGGCTGGTCGTCGCGCTCATCCATGGTGCCATAGGGAACCACAATGAAAGGATACTCCTGCAGTTTTTCCACCAATTTATCTTCGGGAAATAGTCCTTGGGGATAAATACCTTTAGCCTGTAAATCTTCATTAGATCCCGTCAGCCAATAATATTTGGAGTTACCATACCAATCTAACTGCACACCAGCTTCCTTAGTACTGCAGCAGAGGTCAGCAAACCATTTTTCACTCCAAATACTACCTAATAGAGCACCCCGTTTTTGTTCACAATTGTCTGAAGTGGGTTGAAAAATTTCTGTTTTGATTAACCCATGGGGAACCACCGCTGGCAAAATCCAAAACTTTAAACCAAATTTATTTTCGTACGCATCCCGCAGTTCTGGATGGGTGGCAAAGCGCACATCTGCCTTTTGCAAAAATTCCTCCATGAGGGCATCAGGAATATTGTTGACCCGAATATTTTGATCATCCATGATCCAGACAGCCAAGGGCACTCCAAATAATTCCTTAATGGCGATCGCCGTCAGCACATCCTCCCTGTAATAAGGGACACAAAAGATCCGGCTAACTTCGTGGTCAGCGAAAATTTGGGCAATATTGGTGAAAACTTGTTTACGACTCCAACCCCGCTGGGAAAGATGGTAAGACTCGAGACCAAAGTTATGGTCTCCGCCGTAATGATTGTCAGATCGCACAGAAACAATTTGCCCATCGTTGGGAAATACCCGCTTGATCAAAGCTCCTGTGCCGTGGCGATAGGTGACTTCGTTGGGGGTAATGACCACACTGGCATCAATGATCTTGGCCGGTTTTTGTTGAACTTCAAAACGTGCATCCATAGCTTGACCTTGGGCAAGGGAATCCCAAATCCATTGGGCAATGCCGTCCGCACTTAGGTTTTTCCCAAGCTTAAAAGCTTGTTGGCGAATGCGCCCTTGGTTTTCTAACAAGTAATCAATTTTGGCGGAAAAGTCCTCCGGCTGGTAAGCACAGACAACACCAATGCCCTGGCTCTGGACAAATTGGGCCACGGCACTTTCGGGGGAACCCACCACCAGAATTGGTAAATTGGCGGTGGCGGTGATAAAGCAACTGCGGGAAGGCAGGCTTAGTTTTGTTAACTCTGGACGATCGCCGCTTTGGTCAGAATTACCTGTGGGAATAACGGCAAAATCAGCGGTTCGGAGGATATTAATCAACTCATCTTCCGGCACAAAGCCCTTAAAGTTAATGCCGTCTTCCCCCAACTCAGCTTCGGTAAAATTTAGCCAATCCCGGTTGGGGTTACCATACCAATCAATTTTTACCCCCGTGGCTCGACACAAAGACCGCAGTTGATCTAACCATTGTTGACTCCAGACATTGCCAATCATCACTCCCTGGCGTTCACTCGGCGATCGGTCCCAGCTCTGGGGTGGTTCAGTTTGGAGTAAATGCCCCTGCACCACCGGAGGCACAAACCAAAACTTACGCTTAAATTTGGCTTCGTAGGCATCACAGAGGGGACGGGAAATGCCCAAGCAAATATCAGCTCGGTACAATAGTTCTTCCACCAAGCTATCGGGAACCTGGGGAGAGTAAATATTTTGATCGTCCATGATGAAAACACACAATGGACAGTTATACAGTCGCTTTAGGGCAATGGAAATTTGGTAATCCTCTGGGAAATAGGGTACCGATAAAAGTCTTCGGGGAGCGTAATAATGCAACAGCCACTGCACCTGTTGGGCAATGGTGACAAAACTTTCTCCCTGCACCAAAAAATGGCGATCGCCAAACTCCTGTTGCCCGCCGTAAAGATCATGGGAACGAATTGTCAATAGCTCGTCAGAGTTGGGAAAAAGTCTTTGTAGTAACACCCCCACCCCATGATCAGCATTAATTTCACAATGGCTGATAATTATGTCCCTTTCCAAAGAATGAATACTACGGCCGAGAGCTTGGAGGGCATCGGCTAGGTCCTGTTGCAGGATGTAGTGATTCTCAGTTAATCCGGCTAATTCGGCCATGGTGATAATTAAGGGCTGTTAAAAAATCAGTAAAAGCAACAAAATTCAATTGCTTACCACGAGCTTTGACCCTGGAATCATAGCACACTGGTAAGATGATCAATAATCGAAAAACAACAACAAAAAGCGACTTCTCCCGTAGAAGAAATCGCCATAGAAATAGTTTCTGTAAACGTCAAATTGTTATTGAGTTAACCCCGCAAAGGTAGGTATTCTCAAAAACTTAATTTTTAGCTCAAGGCCTCGGGGAACCTAGGCTTCTTTCCGGGTGGAAAGGTCACCAACTTTAGCAAATACCCCAAATTCCACTTGCTCTTCCAAACCAGGATCAACCCCAGCAAATACATCCCGGAACAGAGTACGGGAACCATGCCAAATGTGACCAAAGAAGAACAGCAAGGCGAAGACGGCGTGGCCAAAGGTAAACCAACCCCGGGGACTGGTGCGGAACACACCATCGGAGTTAAAGGTTTCAGTGTCGAAGTCAAAGGCTTCACCCAATTGGGCTTTCCGGGCAAATTTCTTCACATCGCTAGGATTGTTGAAGGTTTGGCCATCCAAGGCACCACCATAGAAGCTGACGGTAACACCGGTTTGTTCCACACTAAATTTAGACTCGGAACGACGGAAAGGAATGTCGGCACGCACCACTCCATCTTCATCAGTCATGATGACAGGGAAGGTTTCAAAGAAGTTGGGCATACGACGGACATCCAGTACCCGACCTTCTTTATCTTTGAAGACTGGGTGACCAATCCATTCTTGGGCAATGCCATCGCCACTGTTCATGGCACCGGTACGGAACAAACCACCTTTGGCGGGGCTGTTACCAACGTAATCGTAGAAAGCCAATTTTTCAGGGATAGTAGACCAGGCTTCAGATAGGGAAGCACCTTCAGCTAACTGGCCATCAACCCGTCGTTGAATTTCTTCTTGGAAATAACCCTTATCCCATTGGTAACGGGTAGGGCCAAAAAGTTCGATGGGGGTGGTGGCGTTGCCGTACCACATGGTACCGGCCACAACGAAAGCGGCGAAAAATACAGCGGCAATACTACTGGACAATACGGTTTCAATATTCCCCATGCGGAGAGCTTTATACAAGCGCTCAGGAGGCCGTACCGTAAGGTGAAAAAGACCGGCAATAATACCGACAATACCAGCGGCAATGTGGTGGGCCACTACCCCGCCTGGGTTAAAGGGGTTAAAACCTGATGGTCCCCATTCCGGCGCTACTGGTTGTACATGGCCCGTTAAGCCATAGGGATCGGAAACCCACATGCCAGGGCCCCAAACACCGGTGAGGTGGAAGGCACCAAAGCCAAAGCAGAGTAAACCGGAGAGGAAAAGGTGAATACCAAACATTTTCGGCAAATCTAAGGCAGATTCACCGGTACGGGGGTCAACAAATAATTCCAAGTCCCAGAAAACCCAGTGCCATACGGCAGCTAGGAACAGCAGACCAGAGAGGACGATGTGGGCAGCGGCTACCCCTTCAAAGGACCAGAAACCGGGATCCAAACCAGTTTCTCCGGTGACGCTCCAGCCATTCCAGGAACTGGTGACACCGAGGCGGGCCATGAAGGGCAACACAAACATGCCTTGCCGCCACATGGGGTTGAGCACAGCATCGCTGGAGTCAAAAATGGCCAACTCATAGAGAGCCATGGATCCAGCCCAGCCAGCCACAAGGGCTGTGTGCATTAAATGGACAGAGATGAGTCGCCCTGGATCATTCAGGACAACTGTATGAACGCGATACCAAGGTAGTCCCATTGACGCTCCTTCTAGTAACGAATAGTGTTTTGTGTCTTAAAAGACGATTTAATTTTTATTCTGCGTTGGGTAAATAAAACCCTTGTCTATAGGTTGTGTTAACCGAACAAGACGGACAGAGTCAAGTTTTATCCATTATCCCTTACAAAGTGAGAATATTTTGAAGGATTGTAACGAGCGGCCAGGATTTCTGCAAGATGCCTAGGGGATGGGCAAAGGGTTTGACGGCGCTGGGAACGGTGTGGTTAGCCCCACCATGCTTCCATAACGGACTGGCGATCGCCCTGGCCCGCAACGGCATTTTTGTAAATGACCTTATGGTGGGTGTGAACGAAGCTGAAGTCATAGAAGACTATCCCAATTATCAAAAAGGAACCTGCATTCTTGTTTTACAGAGGGATTCACAAAATCTACCTATTCATACGGTTTGGGGAATACCCAAAAATGCAGACTCCCCCGCCGTGTTAATCACTGCCTACCGGCCCAGTGAGAACAAATGGGAAAACGACTACAAAACCAGAAAATTATGAACACCAAAGTCCAAACAAAAATTATTCACGAAGGGGACTATATGGCAGAAATTCAAGTTGAACTAACCTACACTAACCATGATTGGTCACCCTACCTATCTCTCGCAGAAGCGCAAAAACTTGATCAACTCAGATTAGCCCTGCGCCAAAATGATATTAAGACCGCCTCTCGTCTTGCTCGTATTTACCATCTGACCCCGGTTGTGGTTGCTTAATGACAAGTTGATTTAAACAGAGAAAAGTGATGAACTGCATGGCACCAATGGATTAAGACTTTGGTATCAACGCCGTCTTGAAGAGCGATTGTTGATTTTTTATCAGCAAGAGTCCCAGGAAGCCCAAAAATTTGATCAAGATTGGGCCGATTTCACCCTGGGTGAAATGGAGCAGATTAATCTGTCTGAAGGCATTTGATATGGGGGAGACGCTTTATGCCCATCAGGGTGAATAGAAGTGTTTAGTCCTACTGATCTTCTTTTTTGGCAGAAGTCTGGGCAAATTGGGTTTCTAATTTAGCAAGACGACTCTGGAGATCTTGATTCTCCTGTTGGAGTTTTTCCAAATTGGTTTGCAGATCCTTGATTTTTTCGTCACTGCCAATTTTGGCTTGGACTTTTTTCACCGCTTCTTCCGCCATGCGCCGTACCCGACCATCGGGGGTTTGGTTGGCCAAATTTTGCAAAATGCCGATCGCCTTGGGGGTTTCCATTTGACCGAGGGCAGAAGTAATAGAAACTTGAGTGAGGAAAAACTCTTCCTGGGCGATCGCCGTTAGTTGCTCTAGAATTTCCGTCAGTTTTTCGGAGGATTGCCCAACGGAAACAGCCCCTAAAGCTCGGATGGAGGCCAGTCGCAGAGGTTGGGGCACCCCATTGGCGGTGTAGGTCAAAATCGTATCCACTGCTTGGGCGGAAGTGGTCAATTGACTCAGACCGGCGATCGCCCCACAACGGACAACTTCATTCCAACCAGGGCGAGTTTGCAAAACCGTTGTTAACTGTTCGACAATTTCCCCTTCATTGTCCTTGAGCAGACCAGACCCCAAAGCACCGAGGGCACTGGCCGCCGCTGACTCGGCGTAGTAACTGGCTTCCCCTTGGGCTAAACACTTTTTGATCGCTTCATAACTGGCCGAGGTTTTGATCTTGGCCAAAGAAGCAATGATCGCCCGTCGCACCTTGGGATGATCATTTTTTTCCAGTCCCTGGATCAATAGGGTTCCCGCTTGATCCAAGTTAATGCCCGCTAATTGTTCTGCAATTTCTACCCTCACGCCCCAGAAAGGCTCAGTTTGTAACCTTTCTCCTAAAAACTCCACCGCTTCCAAGCCCCCCTGTTTGCCAATGGCGATCGCCGCTTGAATACGGGCAATGGGGTCAGCATCGTGGGTACATTGGGCTTTTAACTCCGCTAGGGGATAGGCTAATTCCACCGTTTTGAGAAAATTATTGCCTTGGTCAAAGCTAATAAAATCTGGCTTACGGATTAAGGGAAAATAAAAGACTTGCTCCCGTTCTTTGAGTTGCAAGGGAATTACTTGGCTTGTTACTTTTTCCCCTTCTAAAAAATTAAAGGCGACGGGAATTTTTAAGTTAAATAAATCCTTGTGGTCGCTATCCGCTTTGGCTTGGGTTTGGATAATGGTTAACTTGGCTAACTTATTATCATTGTCCCAGCTATAGCTAACTTTAAATTCGGGATGGCCACCCCGAAAAACATACTGATCAAAGAGCCAAAGGAGATTGAAGCCCGTTGCTTTCTCAATAGCCCGCAGTAAATCAATGGTTTCCACAGTGCTGTGGGCATGGTCATTAACAAAGGTGTGAACAGCTTTAAAAAATAGCTCATCCCCCAACACAGTCCGGATCATGTGGTAAACACAGGCTCCCTTTTCATACAAATGGCGATCGTAAAGTTCGATGGCTTCTCGATAAACGTGGGTGACAATGGGGCGGCGGTAACGGGAACTATCTTCCGCTAGGTAATTCCTTGCTTCCCCCAACAGGTAATAGGCGGCATCATCTTGACCGTATTCGTGGTCTGTCCACAAAACTTCTGCATAGGAAGCCATACCCTCTTTGAGCCAAGCATGGGACCAATGTTTAATCACCACCAAGTCCCCAAACCATTGGTGGGCTAACTCATGGGCTACTAAACTTTCCGTGTTGCGGTTATCTAATGCGGCCCTTTCGTCTAGTAAACAACGATCCATTAATAACGTTGTCGAAGTATTTTCCATCCCGCCAAAAATAAAATCCGCTACGCACACTTGGTCATAGTTGGGATAGGCGTAGGGATAACCAAAAGTTTGGTTAAAAAATTCGATCATGCGGGGGGTTTTGCCCATGCTCCTTTGACCGTCCGCTTCCCGACCTTTTTCGACGTAGTAGCGCACTGGCAGATCGCCATAACTATCGGTCAATTCGACAAAGTCCCCGATCGCCAAAGTCATTAAATAGGTGGGGTGAATTTGGCTTTGGGACCAATGGAAAACCTGTTCATTGCCCAGATCTTTTTGCTCAATTAAACTGCCGTTGGAAATCACCCGATAGGGCTTGGCCACCTGCACCCGAATTTCCGACGTGGCCAACTGCCCCGGATAATCAAAACAGGGGAACCAATAACGGGAATCTTCATCTTCTCCCTGGGTCCAGACCTGCACCGGCTTATCGGGATAATGGCGATCGGGCTGAATGAAATAGATGCCCCGACGGGGATTTTTCAACTCATACTGAATTTCCAGGGTCACCGGCTCAACGCTTAACGGTTGCAGTAAATCAATGGTCAGGCGATCGCCGTCATGGTCAAAATGTTGACTTACTCCTTTCACCAAGACCCAGGCAATTTTTAGATCCACCGCATCCAACACCAGTTGTTGAATACCAGGACGCACCGGGGTGAGGGTAAGGCGACAAACCCCCTGTAAATGCCGTTCTGCCAAATTGATTTTTAAGTCCAAAAAGATATGGTTTACCTGCCCAGGGCGATCGGGATTGTAGTGGGGCTTAGCGCCGGGCAACTCAAAGCTTTTCCGTTGGTTGGACTCGGTATCAAAGGTTAAAAACGACATGGGGAAATTTGCGCCGGGGTAAGGAGAATACACTCCTCAAACCATAACCCTGAAAGCCTTTCCCTGACAAGCATGGACATGGATAAGAAAAATCCCCCTGGGAAAGGAGGATTGGGCAAAATGGTTCATCATTTAGTTGTCAGCCATGGGGGGATCGACCCATAACCCAGTCGGATAATCTATTTCCAATTCTTAGCGACGATTTCTGCCAAGTCGACAACCCGTTGGGAATAGCCCCATTCGTTGTCGTACCAAGCAATCACTTTGACCATGTCACCGCCCATTACCATGGTGAGACTACCATCCACGGTGGAAGAGCAATCCGTACCCCGGAAGTCGCTGGAGACCAATTCCAAATCGGTGTAATCCAAAATTCCTTTCAGTCCAGTGGTGGCGGCTTCCTTCAGCACCCCGTTAACCTGTTCAGCAATGGTATTTTTCTCTACTTGTACCACTAAATCCACTACGGAAACGTTGGGGGTGGGCACCCGCAGGGCAATACCGTTTAATTTGCCTTGCAGTTCGGGGATGACCAAGGCTACGGCTTTGGCGGCACCGGTGGAGGTGGGCACAATGTTAACAGCAGCGGCCCGGGCCCGGCGTAAATCCCGGTGGCTAGCATCGAGGATCCGTTGGTCCCCGGTGTAGCTGTGGGTGGTGGTCATGGTGCCTTTAATAATGCCAAAGTTATCGTTAATTACCTTGGCGATCGGGGCGAGGCAGTTGGTAGTACAGCTAGCGTTACTGATGACTTCGTATTCTTCGTGTTTGTACTCGTGGGCATTAACTCCTACCACATAGGTGCCGATGTTGGGCCCCTTGCCGGGGGCGGTGATTAAAACCTTTTTGGCGCCGGCCTGAACGTGCTTGGTGGCCCCTTCATGGGTAACAAAAACACCGGTGGCTTCGATGACTAGGTCTACGTTCCATTCTGCCCAGGGCAAATTTAGGGGGTTCCGGTCGGAAACACATTTAATAGTCTTGCCATTGACGGTAATGGAGTTTTCGTCGGCGCTAATGTCCGCATCCAACTTACCCAACATGGAGTCGTAGCGCAAAAGGTGAGCATTGGTTCTGGGATCGGAAGTGTCGTTGATGCCGACCACTTCCAACTGGCTATCGGTGCGCCCCAGCCAGCAGCGGAGAAAATTGCGTCCGATCCGTCCAAATCCGTTAATTGCTACTCTAGTCACGTTCGTCTTGCCCTCTCTGTTTTAGCTCAGTACATTTAAGGATTATTAATGACACCAATCATATCCTATTGCCTGAACACTTAGATCCAGAATTTAAAAGGGGGGGTGGGAATCTTTTTCCCCTCCTCTCCGTCGCTGTTTACCGTGGACTCTGGGTTTTGTCTATGCCTGGGGGTAGAGTTTTTGTTATGATGTCGCTCAATTACAGGTGCGGTGAACCGGCAGGTGATTGTAGACGTTAACATTTATGGCTTGTGAGGAGCGTTGCTGTGGGTGCTGTGGATTTTAGTGGTCGTCCCTTCCATTTTTTGGGCATTGGGGGCATTGGTATGTCGGCTTTGGCCTACGTCCTCGCAAAACGCCATCTCCCTGTGTCAGGATCCGATCTACGCCGTACCCATATCACCGATCGCCTGGAATCCGTGGGGGCAAAAATCTTCCAAGAACAGGTGCCGGAAAATTTAGAATATTTTCAATCTCTGCAAGTCAACCCGGCGGTGGCTTTACCCACTGGTTCCCCCGGTTCAGGTTTGACCCTGGAACAGATCGCTGAATCAGCCAGTAACGGCGTCAACGGCAATGGCCGCTACCAAACCCATTGTCTGCCCCAGGTGGTGTGCTCCACAGCTATTAATGAAGGCAATTTGGAGTATCAAGGGGCGATCGCCAAAAATTGTCCCATTTATCACCGCTCCGATATTTTGGCGGCTATGATTGCGGAGTCCCGGGGCATTGGGGTGGCAGGCACCCATGGCAAAACCACCACCAGTAGCTTAATTGGCTATGTGTTAAAGGAAGCTGGGCTAGACCCCACCATTGTGGTCGGCGGTGAGGTGGATGCTTGGCAGGGTAATGCCTATCTTGGTTCAGGGGAATATTTGGTGGCTGAAGTGGACGAGTCCGATGGCTCCTTAACCAAACACCATCCAGAGATCGGCATTGTTACCAACATTGAATTAGACCATCCTGATCACTACTCCACCTTGGCCGAGGTGGTGGAAATTTTCCATAGTTTTGAGTCCCATTGCCAAACCCTGATCGGTTGCCTCGATTGTGGCGTGGTGCGGCAACACCTTTCCCCTAGCATCACCTACAGTTTGGAAAATCGTCCCGAAGCGGATTACCAAGCCCGGCAAATTAAGCGTCAAGCCCATGGTAATGAGGTGGAGGTGTGGGAACGGGGAGTGTGTTTGGGCACCATGACTGTGACTCTACCGGGAGACCACAATATTAGTAATGCCTTAGCCGCGGTGGCGGTGGGTCGTTTACTAGGTTTAGATTTCCCCGTTATTGCCCAGGCGATCGCCAACTTTAATGGAGCCAAACGCCGCTTTGAATGCAAAGGTTATTGCAACGGCATTACCTTCATTGATGACTATGCCCACCATCCCAGTGAACTACTGGCAACCCTGGCCGCCGCCCGACAAAAGGTAACCCACGGAAAATATGAACGGGTTGTGGCCATTTTCCAGCCCCATCGCTACAGTCGGACTCACACCTTTATGGCGGAATTTGCCACTGCTTTTAAGGATGCGGATTTGGTGGTCTTAACCGATATTTACAGTGCCGGGGAGCAGAATCCCCACAACGTCCGAGGAGAAGATTTGGCCAAGGCCGTAGGCCAATGCCATGGCCATGTGGTTTACCAGCCCCAGTTGACGGAATTGAGGGAATTTTTGCCTAAAATTCTGCGGAGTGGTGATTTGGCGCTATTTTTAGGGGCAGGCAACCTCAATCAGCAGATTGCGCCGGTGCTGGCGGCCTGTGCCTAGGCTGGGCAAGCTAACCTAGGGTTATCTGCGACCGATTTTTCCTCGTCCTGCTAATTTTCCGGACTAACCGCCATGATTATTTCCCCCGCTACCCGTC
>NZ_JADEVV010000075.1 GCF_015207985.1 Synechocystis salina LEGE 00031
AATCATGAAAAATGGAACAAAGAAGGCGGCTGGAAGAACTGGTTAAACAATATCCGATTAGTTGTTGCTGTACTTAATGCAATAAATCTTATCAAAAATTGGTTAAAAGTATTTCCATTTACCCATGCTTTAGATGAGTTGACCAAGCTTTTTAATAAAGTTAATGAGCTAGATCGATTAAGATATTTGGTCAATTCATGGGACATATTCTGCCATTCATCTGCCTAGATTGATGGAAGAGGGATATATCTCTGGAGCAATCAATCCAATACATAAATATGAAAGCCAATTACGGCGATCGCCATTCTCAAACTCACCGAAACGGCGATCGCCTGTCACTAAGCGACAGCAAACTCGGTTAATTGACGACTTTCAGGATCATGAAATGCTAAAACAATATCTTCTTTTGGAATCCCTGCTTCTAATAATTCAGAGGTAACTCCTATTTCTGTCCAATCCTGTTCAATATAAACTCTTTCATTTTTGATACGAATATGTATCTGAGTATTATTGATTTTCTTTTTATTTACCCAGCCAATAGACATCCATAGATAATGATCATGTTTTTCATCAAAAATCAAGCAAGTTTCTAATTTTTTTTTGGATGAGTTATTCGCAATTTTGTCTAGCTTGGTTAAGATATTTTGAATAATTTGGCGATAGTTGGTTAGTTTATCCATTGGACAACCTCCTCTTTTTCGATGTTGACAACTAACAAATCTAATTGGTGTCGTTTAATAACGGCTTGGATAGATCTTCGTTGAAAAAAAGTCTTATAAATTTCATCTTTGATAGCCAGATAGATTTCTTGGTATTCATCTTGCCCTAATTGAATGAGATCACGATAAAAAATATATTGTCCCAAAGCCATTTCAAAGTCTTTCATCATTGAAGGGCCAAGAAAGCTTTTAATTTCAATGATAATTTTACGTTGTCTTTGTTCTTCAGAAATAAATTTCTCGATCGCCAGGTCTGGATACAATTCAGCGTCTTCATATTCAATAGGATAGGGATCAGCCGTAATTGTCCAGCCGTCTTTAATTAAGGCATTTTTAACAGCTTCGTGATAGAGGTCTTTTGCTGGCATTTGCCTCCTTCTATTTTGAATCAACATTTTTATTATAATAGCTCGCCCTTTCCAAATTTTATCAAAATGCGATCACTACTTAACTTCTTGATAAAAAGTGATCGCCTAACCAACACTTTAATGATCGTTGACTGTCTCCAGGGGGTTGACCCAAAACTAAATTTTTAACACTAATATCTTCCTCAAGCTGAGTCCAGTATATGCCTATCCCTCCATCAATCAAGCGATAATCATGACGCTCCTCAGGTGAGCTATGCAATAGTCGTGGATACCAGACTAAAGGGACAGAAATGGAACGCCCATCAGACAAATAAACGCTGAGAGCTTCGTCGGTGATAGTGACTTTTTGGATGAGTAAGGTATCTAAAGTCGAAGAATTCATTCCAACCTGGCAAAAGTTGTGTTTGATTTGCTTCTACAAGATTTTGAATACGGCCAATTTCAACACAACTAAATCCTCTATTGCTCTGGATGCGAATCGGATCTAGCCAGAACTTAGCTAGTTATTGATCACGCTCAACATGAACATGGAGTGGATCATGGCGATGAATCATCAAGCATTGCTCTCACTTCCTCCAAAGAGTAGATCAGCTATCCTTCCTGCTCTTGTTTTGCCTGCCTCAAATCCTGTAAATCCTCTAAATCTTCTAGTGATAATAAGAATAAGCTATTTGGTTGAGATCCCTGGTGTGAAACTTCTGAGTCAGAGTTAAAATTCATAACTATTTGAATTAATTTTTTTCTTGTAAATTTTCAAGCTTTTTAGAAATAAGATTTTGTAAATCCTCATCACAGTGGGATTGCAAATGGATTGCGGCGACCAATATTTCCGCTAATACATCTCCCTTTTGCTGTTCAGCTAACTCAGAAGTTAGTAACTGATTAACCAAAGCAACAACATTTTGACAATCATCTCGTAACTCGATCATTAACCTATCTAGAGTTGAAGTCTGGGACTGAATTTCTTGGTCAATAATTGGCATTAATTTTTCCCCAATCTTTTCAATGCTTGCTGGATTCCCTTCTCGAAAGCCTTAATCTCCTTTTGCCAATGATAAATCAGAGTTTGATCTGGAGATTCTCTTTTTGATTCTAAGCTAATTTTTTCTCTATGTTCAGCAATTCGAGCTTCCAAGGAGGCGATCGCCTTTTTAAAATGACCTTTTCCCATGTAAATCAGACCGGATCAAGGTGAACCATAAAAGGCCCACCTCATCGTCGCTTACTTAGCTCCTACTGGCATTCCCAAAATATCCTCAATTTTGGGCATTTGGTCTAGGGGAATGACCCGGCCGAAGTCCTCGAAATTATCAATCTCGTCGAAATTGAGGTAACGGTAAAGTTCACCCTCAAACGGGGCAACTTTTTCTGCCACGATCGCCAGGTATTCTGCCACGGTGGGAATTTTACCGAGGAGAGCACAAACGGCGGCCAACTCAGCGGAACCGAGATAAACCTGGGCCCCTTTACCCATGCGGTTATTGAAATTACGGGTAGAGGTGGAAAAGACCGTTACCCCATCTTCCACCCGGGCTTGGTTGCCCATACAAAGGGAACAACCGGGCATTTCTGTCCTGGCTCCGGCCGCTGCAAAAATGCCGTATATGCCCTCATCCCGCAACTGTTGTTCGTCCATGCGAGTGGGGGGACAAATCCAAAGCCGACCCTTCACCGTTCCAGCCCCTTCGAGAATTTTAGCCGCCGCGCGGTAATGGCCAATATTGGTCATGCAAGAACCAATAAACACCTCATGGATGACATCCCCAGTACAATCTGACATTAATTTGACGTTATCGGGATCGTTGGGCGCTGCCACAATGGGCTCCTTAATTTCATCCAGATTAACCTCAATCACATCGGCGTATTCCGCATCGGCATCGGCGGACATCAGGCTGGGATTAGCCAACCATTCTTCCATCTTGGCAATACGCCGCAATAGGGTACGAGCATCCTGATAACCCCGGGCGATCATATTTTTCATCAGCACCACATTGGAGCGCAGATATTCCGCCACAGTCTCCTCGCTCAGCTTAATGGTGGAGCCTGAACAAGAACGCTCCGCAGTGGCATCGGTCAACTCAAACGCCTGCTCAACTTTCAGATCCGGTAATCCTTCCATTTCCATGATCCGACCGTTAAAGACATTGACTTTGTTTTCCTTGCCTACGGTGAGTTTGCCCTGTTGCATAGCCACCCAGGGAATAGCATTGACAATGTCCCTGAGGGTGACCCCCGGTTGCAGTTCCCCTGTGAACTTGACCAAAACCGATTCCGGCATATCCAACGGCATTACTCCCAAGGCCGCCGCAAAGGCCACCAGGCCAGAGCCAGCGGGGAAGGAAATTCCTAGGGGAAAACGGGTATGGGAATCCCCACCTGTGCCCACCGTATCGGGCAGCAACATGCGATTGAGCCAGGAGTGAATAATGCCATCCCCTGGTTTGAGGGCCACGCCTCCCCTGGTGGAGAAAAAGTCTGGCAGATCTTTATGGGTTTTAATGTCAACGGGTTTGGGATAGGCGGCGGTGTGACAGAAGGTTTGTAAGGTTAGGTCAGCATTAAAACCAAGGCAAGCTAGTTCCTTCAACTCATCCCTGGTCATGGGGCCAGTGGTGTCCTGGGAACCCACGGTGGTCATAATCGGCTCACAGGAAGTGCCGGGACGAATACCGTCTACGCCGCAGGCCTTACCCACCATTTTTTGGGCGAGGGTGAAGCCTTTGCCGGTGTCAGCGGGGGCGGTGGGACGAACGAATAGGGTGGACGGAGAAAGTCCTAAGGCTTCCCTGGTTTTATCTGTCAAGGCCCGGCCTATGAGCAGGGGAATACGACCACCGGCCCGTACTTCATCCAAAATGGTTTCTGGTTTGAGTTGGAAAGTGCTGATGGTTGCGCCAGCCTCGTTGGTGATTTTGCCTTCCCTGGGGTAAATGGTGATCACATCCCCGGTGTTAAGTTGGCTGACGTCGCACTCAATGGGTAACGCACCGGAATCCTCGGCGGTGTTGAAAAAGATTGGGGCAATTTTTCCCCCCAGAATGTAGCCCCCGGCCCGTTTGTTGGGCACAAAGGGAATGTCGTCGCCAATATGCCAGAGCACGGAGTTAATGGCGGATTTACGGGAGGAGCCGGTGCCCACCACGTCGCCCACATAGGCCACTGGATGACCCTTTTGTTTGAGTTCGGCAATGGTTTGCAGACCGTCGGGCATTTTTGATTCCAGCATGGCCAGGGCATGGAGGGGAATGTCCGGGCGGGTAGTGGCATGGGGAGCGGGAGACAAGTCGTCGGTATTGGTTTCGCCGGGAACCTTAAACACAGTCACAGTGATGCTGTCGGCCACTTCTGGTTTGTTAATGAACCAAGCTCCTTCAGCCCAAGCATCAATTACCTGTTTGGCGTAGGGGTTGCTGTCACTCAAATGGAGCACATCGTTAAACGCATCAAATACTAGTAAGGTTTTGCTCAGGGCTGTGGCGGCGGCACTGGCGATACTAGTATCTTTCGATTTGAGCAGTTCGATTAGGGATTGAACGTTGTACCCGCCGATCATGGTTCCTAATAAGTCCACCGCCCCTTGGCTACTAATCAATGGACAGGTTACTTCGCCTTTGGCGATCGCCGTGAGGAATCCAGCTTTAACGTAGGCGGCTTCATCTACCCCAGGGGGAACCCGGTCCCGCAATAACATCATCAACTCTGCTTTTTCCGCTTCGGGGGGATTTTTCAGCAGTTCACAGAGTTCCGTGGTTTGCTCGGCGGTGAGGGGCAGGGGGGGAATGCCTAACTTTTGGCGATCGGCAGCGTGGCGACGGTAGGCTTGCAACATAGGACGGTTCTCTCTCCGGCAATATTAGGTCATGATCAACGGTGAATATTCTATTTTATGCAGGGGAACGGGATAAGTTACCGGCAAACGGTTTGGGGAGACTGGGCAAAGGCGATCGCCGACCCTATCCTAAAAAATAGACCGCTCTTTCAGGAGGTATATGATGAATAATTTAGTTTTATCAAGCCAAGAGCAACAGGAACGATTACAACATCGCTTAGGAGTTTCCTTAGACAAAATTACCGAATTATGTCGGTCTTATTCTATTCAACGTTTAGCAGTTTTTGGTTCTATCCTCACAGATAATTTTAAGCCCAGCAGTGATGTTGACTTCTTAGTATCGGTTTTACCAGATTTGCGCCTTACCCTAAACTATCACCAATCCTTGGAAGAGAGTCTAGAACAAATCATTAATCGCAAAGTAGATCTTATTTTTCTGCGAAATTTGGAGAGAAGTGAAAATTGGATTAAGAAAAAGTCAATTATCAATGGTGCTCAGGTAATTTATGAATCGTGATCTTGCCTCAATTTTAGATGCTCTAATTTTTGCTCGCCGCATTGTAACTTTCACAACAGATATGACGGAAGAAGATTTCCTTACTGATATTAGAACTCAAGACGCAGTGATGCGAAATATTGCCGTCTTAGGGGAGGCATTAAGGCGAATTTCCCCAGAATTTCGGCAAACTTATCCTCAAATTCCCTACAATCAAATTATTGGTATGAGGAATAAGCTAGTCCACGATTACGACGGCATTAATTTAGAATTAATTTGGGACGTAATCGAAAACTATATTCCCAATCTTGTTAACCAGCTCGAAAAAATTGTTCCCAAGCCTGATGATTAATAATTGATACTAACTAAATTTAGTCAACCTTGTTTATTGAGACAGGCATATCACCAGAATCAAACTCAATTTCCTATTGATGCCAATTCATCGGACTCCAAGATAATCACCTAACTTTCGGACGTTGGTGTTTGGCGAGATGGCTGGGAATTGCTTAGCATTGTTGGACAAGTGCCAATTTTTCCTGGGCTTAATCTTCTCTCTGGTTAAACTCTGTCAATAAACCAGGGGCGAAATGGCAACCGGTAAATTTCGGACTTATTTTTGGCTTTTGTAGGCAACCGTGTAATGTGGCAATCTGTACAAAATCAGCTTTATTTCCTCCAACCATGGGCTGATCGCCTGGTGGTGGAACAACTGGGACAACTGACTCCCCTTAGTTTACTTATCATCCTGCTAGCGGGACTGGTCACTAGTTTGACCCCCTGTTTACTGTCCCTGCTCCCTCTCACCATTGCCTACATTGGCGGCACCAGCGACGGCGATCGCCTGCAATCATTCAAACAATCCCTCTGGTTTGCCCTGGGGTTGGCCATTACCTTGGCCAGTTTGGGGCTAGGGGCGGCGGCCTTGGGCAAAATTTATGGGCAAATCGGGCTGGGATTACCCATTTTGGTGAGTATAGTAGCCATTTTGATGGGATTAAACCTGTTGGAATTATTGCCTCTGCGGTTCCCCAGTTTGGGAGCAACGGCTTGGATTAAAGAGGATTTTCCTCCGGCATTGAGGGCCCTATTAGCCGGGCTGACCTTTGGACTAATTGCCTCCCCCTGTAGCACCCCTGTGTTAGCTAGCCTGCTTGCTTGGGTGGCCAGTCGCCAGGATTTGTTACTAGGCAGTGGTCTTTTGTTGGCCTATACCGTTGGTTACGTTACCCCCCTCATTTTGGTTGGCCTGTTCACCGGCAGTTTGAAGCGGCTGTTGCAACTGCGGCAATGGTCTGGCTGGCTTAATCCCATCAGTGGCACAATTTTGCTCGGTTTTGGGGTCATTACCCTCCTCTCCCGTCTTCCCCTGGGACAGTGGTTGTCATAGAGCCCTCCCCCAGCCCCTAACCAATGTCAGGTTAATTTCTGTGTTAGAATATTTATGGTAGTTTTAACTATAAATATCCCAGGAGTCCTAAAATAGTGTTTACCGCCGTTGCCCCGCCCCAAGAAACCCTGCCCCGTGATTTAGTGGGAGCGATTCAGAATCTGAAAAAGGAATTGAATGCGGTAATTTTGGCCCACTACTACCAGGAGGCGGCCATCCAAGACATCGCTGATTATTTGGGGGACTCCCTGGGGCTATCCCAACAGGCGGCCAGCACCGATGCCGATGTGATTGTTTTTGCCGGGGTACATTTCATGGCGGAAACGGCCAAAATTCTCAATCCCCATAAGTTGGTACTTTTGCCGGATTTAGAAGCGGGTTGTTCCTTGGCAGACAGTTGCCCTCCGAGGGAATTTACCGAGTTTAAACAACGCCACCCTGACCATTTGGTGATTAGCTACATCAATTGCACGGCGGAAATTAAGGCCCTGAGTGACATCATCTGCACCAGTTCCAATGCGGTGAAAATTGTTCAACAACTGCCGGAGGATCAGAAAATAATTTTTGCCCCCGATCGCAATTTGGGTCGTTATGTGATGGAGCAAACTGGGCGGCAAATGGTGTTGTGGCAAGGCAGTTGCATTGTCCATGAAACTTTTTCGGAACGACGTTTGCTGGAGCTAAAAGCCAAATATCCCCAGGCAGAAATCATTGCTCACCCTGAATGCGGAGAAGCCATCCTGCGCCACGCAGACTTTATTGGTTCCACCACTGCTTTACTAAATTACTCGAACAAATCCCAGGGTAAGGAATTTATTGTGGGTACGGAGCCTGGCATTATTCACCAAATGGAAAAGCTTTCCCCCTCCAAGCAATTTATCCCCTTACCCAATAACAGCAATTGCGACTGCAACGAGTGTCCCTATATGCGTTTGAATACCCTGGAAAAACTCTACTGGGCTATGAAACGGCGATCGCCAGAGATTACTTTACCGGAAGACACCATGGCGGCGGCCCTGAAACCGATCCAGAGAATGCTGGCCATGTCCTAGGGTTGGCATAACCAGGCTCCGGGATGGTCAACCAGATAGGCTAGTATGGTGGTCGAGAAGCTATTGATTGTGAGGGCAACGATGACTGCCAAGTTATCCTGGGTAGGCCGAAAACTGTTCTTTCCCCTGTTCCTGAGCGGCTGGATGGTGAGTTGTAGCCCCCTCAATCCCTTTGGCTTAGCCCAGGAATATTTGGACATTGCCAAGCTAGAAGAAATTTCCAATCAGCGCACGGTTAACGTCCAGGGCATTGTGGTTAATGTGGCTCCATTTTTAGAAGGGGGCGCTTACCAAATCCAAGATAAAACTGGAAGGGTGTGGGTCAAAACCGACCGCCAGTTACCCCGTAAAGGCACAGTGCTGAGTATCCGGGGAGAAGTGGCCTTTGAACCCATTTTCATTGGCCCCGAAAAACTGGGGGAATCTTACCTAGTGGAAACCACTGCCCCCAACCCCCAAGCCACCGCTAGCAATGACGGCGATAATTCCAGTGCCACTCCGGAGCAACTCCCAACGGCAAGTGCCCCTAGCACCAACACCATTGAAGTAATTGAGGAAACCACTGCCACAGAACAGGAGGAGCAAAATGGCATCACTGAAACAACAGCGGTGACGGAAGAGGTGGTGGAAACGGAAACGGTGACCACAGAGACAGTTGCCCCGGCGGAAACTTCTCCTTCTCCCGACAGTGCCGCGAACTTGATGCCCCCAGCCAGTAATAATTCTAATAATTCTTCCACTGCCATTCCCGTGGCCAATCCGGAAGCCCCCCGCCCGATCGCCGATGCGGCCACCGCCCAACCCCCCAGCCAAGCCAGACCAAATTTTGACGACCAGTTTTTGCCCCATAAACGCCTCCGCAAATAGGCCAAAAGAGCAAAATCTTCCTCTAGATCAAGACGCTGGGACTTTGGTGTTGTGTAGGGTTTTCTGCCGCCGCCGTCCATTTAGCTGGTGTGGATGCCCGAAGTTGGCTTGAGGTAGGTATATTGCAACAAACTGCGCTCGTAGTTTTCCAGCAGTAGTTGGGATTCCTCCAGGCTCATGCGTTTATCCTCCATGGCCTGCTCACAGTAGCGGCGCATATTTTCCAGCAAATCTTCGGGATCGTACTGCACATAGCCCAACACTTCGGCAATGGTATCCCCCCGCACTAAATGCTCAATTTGGTAACCTTTGGGATTCATTTGAATATGCACCACATTAATGTCACCAAACAAGTTATGTAAATTACCCATAATTTCTTGGTAGGCTCCCACCAAAAACATCCCCAAATAATAGGGTTCCACCCTGGGCGGAGCATCTTCCTGTTCTATTTCCATTAAGGGATGTAATTCCAGCACTGACTTGACGTCCCGCAGGTCAATAAATCGGTCAATTTTGCCGTCACTGTCGCAGGTAATATCCGCTAGAATGCCCCGCTGGGTAGGTTCTTCATCCAAACGATGGATGGGCATAATGGGGAAAAGTTGGTCGATCGCCCAGGAATCCGGAGCCGATTGAAACACCGACATATTGGCGTAGTAGATGGAAGCTAAGTTAACTTCCAAGTTTTCCAAATCATCGGGGACATATTCCTGCTGACGACAAATTTGTAAGATTTTACGGCAACAGGCCCAATAAATTTCCTCAGCTTTAGCCCTTTCTTTCAGACCTAAATAACCAAAGTTAAATAAACTAATAGCTTCCGTTTTAAACTGTTCCACGTCATGGTACGCTTCCTGGTAATTATCCACCGTAATGGTTTCCCAGGTTTCCATCAGATTGCGCAAAATCGCATGGTCTTTGGCCTTCACCTTGGGCAAAGGGGGATTGATATCGTTGGTGGCCACAATGTCGAAAATGAGCACCGACTGATGGCTGGCGATCGCCCGGCCACTTTCACTAATCAGCACCGGACAGGGAATTTCAGCAGCCACACAGGCATCCTGCACCGCCGAAATCACATCGTTAACGTAATTCTGGATATTGTAATTTTTGGAAGCATAAAAATTGGTTTTGGAGCCGTCATAATCCACTCCGAGGCCGCCCCCCACATCGAGATAGCGCATATTGCCCCCCAACTTGGCCAACTGCACAAAAATTTGGCTGGCTTCCGTCATCGCTTCCTTAATCACAGAAATGGAAGAAATCTGGGAACCGATGTGGAAATGGAGCAATTGCAGACTATCCAGCATATCCGCCTGGCGCAGTTGCCCGATCGCCGTTAACATTTCCGGAATGGTCAAGCCAAATTTAGCCCGATCGCCGGTGGAAATTCCCCAACGTCCCATACCCTGGGTACTCAGTTTGGCCCGTACCCCCAAAATCGGTTTAATGCCCAGATTGCGGGAAATTTCGATGGCTAAAGCCACTTCTGCCACCTGCTCCACCACAATGATCGGCCGATGGCCCAGACGACGGGCTAGCAAGGCCGTCTCAATATACTCCCGGTCTTTGTAGCCATTACAAATCAGTAACGGTTGATTTTGCTGGTCTGGCTCCGGATTTTCCTGCGGTTGCAACATAGCCAGGGCAATCATCAATTCCGGTTTAGAACCGGCTTCCAAGCCAAAATTGTAGGGAGTGCCATAGCGCACCAGGGATTCCACAATATGGCGATGCTGGTTGCACTTAATTGGATAAACCCCCCGGTAGGTGTTGGGATAGCGGTAACGGGCAATACCCCGGGCAAAGGCCGCATTGAGGCGATTGATGCGGTCGGCCAAAATGTCAGAAAAGCGCAACAGCAAAGGCAAGCCAATATTTCTTTGCCTTAAACCCTTGACCAATTCGTACAAATCCAACGCCCCCCCATGGTCAGCCTGGGGCGAAACGGTGACATGGCCCGCCGCATTGATGGAAAAGTAGGGTTCCCCCCAACCGGTGATGCGGTAGAGGTTTTCACTGTCGTCAATGGTCCAACGACGGACTTCGGCGATCGCCTGGGGAGCAGCATCAGTTTCCCCCACAGCGGTTTGTCCGGGTTCGGTACTGTCGGTTAACTCCGGCATTGCCATGATGTTTAGTTCTAGTTCGATTGACTGCCCTTCCATGGCTTGTCCCAACAAAAAATAACTGCTTTCGATTGTTACATTCCCCCGACAGAATCTAGCATAGAATAGCTTCGGCAAGGCTTTTTCTTGCCATGGTTTAAACGAATGTTAACCTGACCGCTGTAATTAATTTGTATGCCCAACCCTTCTTTCCTGCCCCCAGAAACAGACCACCAAAGATTGCAAGAAATTTGGGAAGACAGCTTGGCCATGCAGTACTTGATGCCATTGGCGGGTAACTATTTGCCTTGGAGTGGCTATGCCCTCCGCCCCAGTGGGTTGGTACAAATTCTCAACACAATTTTAATTCGTAAACACCTATCCATTGTGGAATGTGGTGGTGGAGTATCTACCTTGTACATTGCCCGTTTATTCCGTCGCAATGGTTTACAGGGCAAACTCCACTGTATCGAAAATAATTTGGATTGGTTAAATTTGTTGCAAGATGCATTAGCCAGGGAAGAGTTGACCACCTACGTCCAGCTCATCCATGCTCCGTTGGAACCCTGTGAACTGGCCTTGGACAATGGAGAGTGGTACGATCGCCAGAAAATCCGTCACCAGTTGCCCGCCAGCAAAACCATTGATTGCCTGTTGGTGGATGGGCCGCCGGCCTACCGGGAGGACATTCAATATTCCCGTTTTCCGGCGGTGCCTTTTTTCCAGAGTCAGTTGGCGCCCCACAGCACAATCATTTTGGATGACATTAACCGCCGAGGAGAGCAGGAGGTTCTGACCCGTTGGCAAACATTGCTTAATGTTAGTTTTGATCCCTCCATTGGCAACGTGGCGATCGCCCATCTTTAGCCCTAGGAAGCAAAATGCTTTACACCGTTGGACTAGTTCAGGACAATTAAGTTTGCCCCATAGATTAATCCTAATCTTCTGCCATGAAATCCCCCCAGGCTCAACAAATCCTAGACCAGGCCCGCCGTTTGCTCTACGAAAAAGCCATGGTCAAAATCAATGGGCAATATGTGGGCACCGTGGCGGCCATTCCCCAGTCGGATCACCATGATTTGAACTATACGGAGGTTTTCATTCGGGACAATGTGCCGGTGATGATCTTTTTGTTGCTGCAAAATGAAACGGAAATCGTCCAAAACTTTTTGGAAATTTGCCTCACCCTCCAGAGTAAGGGCTTTCCCACCTATGGCATTTTCCCCACCAGTTTTGTGGAAACGGAAAACCATGAACTCAAGGCAGACTATGGCCAACGGGCGATCGGTCGGGTTTGTTCGGTGGATGCATCCCTCTGGTGGCCCATTTTGGCCTATTACTACGTCCAAAGAACCGGCAATGAAGCTTGGGCCAGGCAAACCCATGTGCAGTTAGGGCTGCAAAAGTTTTTAAACCTCATTCTCCATCCAGTGTTTCGGGATGCGCCCACTTTGTTTGTACCAGATGGGGCTTTTATGATTGACCGTCCCATGGATGTGTGGGGAGCCCCCCTGGAAATCCAAACCCTCCTCTACGGGGCATTAAAAAGTGCGGCGGGGTTACTGTTAATTGACCTCAAAGCGAAGGGTTATTCCAGCCACAATGAGCACCCCTTCGATAGTTTTACTGTGGAGCAGAGCCACCAGTTTGACCTGAGTGTGGATTGGCTGAAAAAACTGCGCACCTATCTGCTCAAGCATTACTGGATTAATTGCAACATTGTCCAAACCCTGCGCCGCCGTCCCACGGAACAGTACGGTGAAGAAGCCAGCAATGAACATAATGTCCACACCGAAACCATTCCCAACTGGCTCCAGGATTGGCTCGGCGATCGGGGGGGTTATTTAATCGGCAATATCCGCACCGGTCGCCCCGATTTTCGCTTTTTTTCCCTGGGCAATTGCTTGGGAGCGATTTTTGATGTCACGAGTTTGGCCCAGCAACGTTCATTTTTCCGTTTGGTATTAAACAATCAACGGGAACTGTGTGCCCAAATGCCCCTGAGAATTTGCCATCCCCCCCTCAAGGATGATGATTGGCGCAGTAAAACCGGCTTTGACCGCAAAAATTTACCCTGGTGCTACCACAATGCCGGCCATTGGCCCTGTTTATTTTGGTTTCTAGTGGTGGCGGTGCTCCGCCATAGCTGTCATTCCCACTACGGCACGGTGGAGTATGCGGAAATGGGTAACCTCATCCGCAATAACTACGAAGTGCTTTTGCGTCGCTTGCCCAAACATAAATGGGCCGAATATTTTGATGGCCCTACGGGCTTTTGGGTCGGGCAACAGTCCCGTTCCTACCAAACTTGGACCATTGTTGGTCTATTGTTAGTGCATCATTTTACGGAAGTTAACCCCGACGATGCTTTGATGTTCGACCTGCCTAGTTTGCAAAGTTTGCATCAAGCGTTGCACTAACAGGACTTACGCAAAAGAAAACTTAAGAGTAGGAGAACGAAGCTGTTGACGCAGGAAATCAGACCATGGTTGATGAGATATTTCGTAGACTGTCAATGGGCTATTAACGGCTTGACGACGAAGAAAATTCCAGACCTGTAAGGCACAGTGAATATGATTAGGGACTGTAAATTAATTTGTGTAAAAGTAAAAATACGAATTAACCCATTTCAGCAAGGAGGCAATGATGGCAAGGAAGAAAAAAGAGGATACCGTAGCCGATAAATTAATGGATGAACTGTTAAAGGATTATTCAACCCCGGAAGAAATCCTGGGGGAGAACGG
>NZ_JADEVV010000076.1 GCF_015207985.1 Synechocystis salina LEGE 00031
CCGTTAACCAGGTACCGGTTATTCCCCCACCGGAAAACCCCAGCAATGGCAATAACACCGCTCTGCCGGCTCCCCCAGCGGCGGAAAAGCCCATCGACCCCGGACAAAATTAGAGATTTATACTGAAGATGGAAGCTTTGGGTGAGCTAAAACCTAGCTCCATATCCATTTGTCTATTTAGTCCGTCAGTAGTTAGCCAACATTAAGCCGAGGAGAGGCCCCATGAAATTATCCAGCAAAAATTTAGATGCCCGTCTCGACACGGTTTACGATGCCATCGTTTTAGGGGGAGGCATGGGGGGCTTGTCTGCGGCCATCTATCTAGCCCGCTATGGTCTGAAGTGTCTGGTGGTGGAAAAAGGGCGGGGCCGCTCCTTCTGGATGCAGGATTTACGCAACTATGTGGGGCTAGATCCTGATACACCGGGGCGGGACATTATCACCCACAGCACCCAACAGGCCCTCCACTGGGGCGCGGATTTGCTGCGGGGTTACGTGGAAGATGTGACCGATGAAGGAGATACCCTGGCAGTGAAGGTAAAGGTAGGCAAAAAAGATAGTCAATACCCAATTTTTCGGGCTAGATATGTGATCGCCGCCACGGGCATCATCGACAACCTGCCCCAGTTGGAGGATATGCAGAATGTCTATGACTATGCCGGCTATACCCTGCACGTTTGCATGATCTGTGACGGCTTTGATATGTGGGACCAAAAGGCTGTCCTGATTGCGGGCACCGAAGGGCAAATTAATGCCGCCTTTGTCTTGAATTGGTTTACGCCCTACATTACCGTGTTGACCCATGGGCTCTGCACTGTCGGCGATGAAATGAAAGCCAAGTTAGCAGACCACGGTTATCCCCTCCACGAAGCGGCGATCGCCAAATTTTTAGGGGAGGACCACAAAATGAGCGGAGTAGAACTGGTGGACGGCACGGTGATCGAAGCAACAACAGGTTTGATTAATATGGGGTCGGTGTACCATAACCATTACCTCAAGGGTATAGAGGGCCTGGAATGGGAAGGGGAAAACTTGGTCACCAATGACATGGCCCAAACTACCCATCCCCGCATTTTTGCCCTGGGAGATTTAAAAAAGGGCTTAAATCAAGTGTCCGTAGCAGTGGCCGATGGCACCTTGGCCGCCACCCAAATTTGGCGTAACATCCGTCGAGCCAGTGAACCCCGCAAATGGATTCATTAACCAAAAGTTAAGTTTGACAGGCTGTCTTTTGACCCTTGGCCAATATTTTGCCTAGGATGGGGGGCATTCTTTTAGCAGTAATTTACTAAGTTCCCCCTCCCTATGGAAAGTCCCCTTGAAACCAAGCCGCCAGAAGACAATCAGCCCATGGATTGCGGCAGTGTAGACCCTTCCCGTAAATGGTACCAAGCCCGCCTATTTTCCTTTGGTATCACCCCAACGGGTTATGTGGCAGTGGGGGTAGCTCCCATGGGGGTAGTGGCCATTGGCATTGTTCCGATGGGGGTAATTTCCGTTGGCATGGTGGGTATGGGGGCGATCGCCGCTGGATTTGTCACCATGGGAATGGTAGCCTTTGGCGACGTGAGTATGTCCTATTTTGGTGGCCACAAAGGTGGTAAGGGCCATGGAGCAGTGCCGGCCCAGGACATGCCCATGATGGAAAAGCCCATGGAGAAACCCATGGATCACAGCAATCACTAATTACTCAGGCTAGAATTGGGGAAACTTATTCACCGTTTCCCAAGTTCCATGTTCTCCTCCATTGTTTCCGGTGGTTTAACCCTTGCTCTGGCCGTTTTTCCCGTGGAAGCTGGAGGTTCGGGACAGATTATTCAAGCTAATGTCCCCGTCTTACAAGCCCAGGCGATCGACCTCAACGAAGTGCAACGACAACTGGAGCAAAATCCCCAATTGGTTCAACAAGCAGAGCAATTGTTACGGGAAAATCCAGACTTGGTGATTAAAACCATGGAGCAAATATTGAGGAATAATCCCACCCTCATTCAAGAAATCCAAGCCATGCCAGGGCTGATGAATGAGATGGCTCGCCAAGGGACCGGTATTATTGATTATTTACAAAAAAATCCCGAATTATTTCGCCAATTGGAACAAATGCTGGTGGTGCCCCGGTAGGAAGTTAGTCTTAATATTTAATCTGTCCGTTGTTCTAGTTTACCCAACATAATTAAACTTTCTAAATCTTCTGTTGCCGTTGGTAAGTATTTGGCGACCATTATTCTAACTTTTTCGAGTTGAGTATCCGTAGCGCATCCAACCATGCGACTGATGTCAGCTAAATCTTGGCTGCGGCTGGCATTTAACTTCATTAAAATCAAATAGGGCAAGTCAATAATTGGCAAACCATCAGGGGCATAATTGGGAGATTCAAGAGCCGTTTCTAACCAAGGTTCATTAATTTCGAGCACGTCCAATGAAGTCCCATTGGGCAGATTCCACTGACTACCGGGAATTGTTAAATCGTTCACTTTGGTTGCCCCGGCATCTCTTAAGTTTTGATAGGCTAGTTGCGCTTTATCAGCTGAAATTATAATGTTAAGGTCCAATGTCATCCGTTCCGGCATGTACAGCCTGGTTGCTACTCCCCCTACTACGGCAAAGGGAACATCTTTGATTAATTGACGAAGATCAATCACGGGTAAAGTCCAAGTTCGTTTATTTAAAAAAGTGAGGCTGCTACCAGTGCCAGGTTTGACCCTTTTTTTAATTAGGGAAAGGAAAATTTGTCTACGTTTTAAATGAGGATCGGTAAGTAGGGTTGACATAAAATAAGAGATTTTTTTTGTCTATTAATCAGAATATAATTGAGAAAATCTTAACAATGTTCTTGCCCCTGAATGAGCTTAATTAAGCATTCCGGCGATAGTCCCCATTGTAAAAGGTTTATCATAGGGGTCTGTTGTTACATTTCTAGCCATGTCCTTCGTCGGTCTCCATATCCACAGTGACTATAGCCTCCTGGATGGGGCTTCCCAATTACCCGCTTTGATTGACCGTGCCATTGAGTTGGGTATGCCGGCGATCGCCTTGACGGACCATGGGGTGATGTATGGGGCGGTGGAGTTGCTGAAGGTTTGCCGGGGTAAACCGATTAAACCTATCATCGGCAACGAGATGTATGTGATTAATGGTGATATTGAAATTAATAAGCGTCACCGTCGTTTCCACCAGGTAGTTTTAGCTAAAAATAATCAGGGCTACAGAAATTTAGTTAAACTCACCACCATTTCTAACCTGAAAGGCATCCAAGGTAGCGGTATTTTTGCCCGTCCCTGCATTAATAAAGAATTGCTAGAGCAATACAAAGAAGGGTTGATAGTCACCAGTGCCTGCCTAGGGGGGGAAGTGCCCCAAGCCATTTTAAAAGGGGATTTGGACCACGCTCGCGAAGTAGCCAAATGGTACAAAGATTTATTCGGAGATGATTATTACTTAGAAATCCAAGACCATGGTTCAGTGGAAGACCGTTTAGTTAACATTAACTTGGTTAAAATTGCCCAGGAATTAGACATTAAAATTGTTGCCACCAACGATTCCCATTTTATTTCCTGTAACGATGTGGAAGCCCATGATGCCCTGCTTTGCATCCAAACAGGTAAGTTAATTACCGAAGAAAAAAGATTACGCTACAGCGGCACTGAATACCTTAAATCTGCTGATGAAATGCGTTCGCTCTTTCGGGATCATTTACCGGACGACATTATCGAAACGGCGATCGCCAATACGGTGGAAGTGGCCGATAAAATTGAAGCCTACAGCATTTTAGGGGAACCCCGCATCCCCCATTATCCCATTCCCCCCAACCATACCCCCGAAACCTATGTGGAAGACATTGCCTGGGATGGTTTATTGGAGCGGTTGAAATGTCGGGAAAGGGCTGACATTCCTGCGGTATATAAAGAGCGCTTGGAATATGAGTTAAGAATGCTAGAAAAAATGGGTTTTTGTACCTATTTTCTGGTGGTCTGGGATTACATTAAATATGCCCGAGATCATGGTATCCCCGTGGGGCCTGGGCGGGGGTCAGCGGCGGGGTCTTTGGTGGCCTATTGCATGAAAATCACCAACATTGATCCAGTACATCATGGACTGATTTTTGAGCGTTTCCTAAACCCAGAACGAAAATCAATGCCCGATGTGGATACGGATTTTTGCATCGATCGCCGGGATGAAATGATTGAGTATGTAACCCAAAAGTATGGGGAAGATAAGGTTGCCCAAATTATTACTTTTAACCGCATGACTTCCAAAGCGGTACTCAAGGATGTGGCTAGGGTGCTGGATATTCCCTATGCAGAGTCGGACAAAATGGCCAAAATGATCCCTGTTTCCCGGGGTAAACCGGCCAAATTAAAGGTAATGATTTCCGACCAAACTCCAGAGCCCCAATTTAAAGCCCGCTATGATAACGAACCTTGGGTAAAAAAATGGATCGATATGGCCATTCGCATTGAAGGCACTAACAAAACCTTCGGTGTCCATGCCGCTGGGGTAGTAATTTCTTCCGAACCGTTGGATCAAATTGTACCGTTGCAAAAAAATAATGATGGGGCGGTAATTACCCAGTATTACATGGAAGATGTGGAAGCCATGGGTCTGTTGAAAATGGACTTTTTAGGCTTGAAAAATCTGACCACCCTACAGCGAGCAGTGGAGTTAATAGCAGAAACCAAGGGTGTTCAATTGGATTTAGATGATTTGCCTTTACAGGAACGAAAAGCTTTACAAATTCGCGCCCGCACCGGTTCAAAAAAGTTACCCGATGACGTTAAAAAGACCCATAAATTACTGGAAGCAGGGGATTTAGAAGGTATTTTCCAGTTGGAATCCCAGGGCATGAAACAGATTGTGCGGGATCTAAAACCTTCTGGCATTGAGGATATTTCATCCATTTTGGCTTTATATCGCCCTGGACCATTGGATGCAGGGTTAATTCCTATTTTTATTAACCGTAAACACGGCCGGGAAGAAATTTCCTATCAACATAAACTGTTGGAACCCATTCTCAACGAAACCTATGGAGTTCTCGTGTACCAAGAGCAAATCATGAAAATGGCTCAGGATTTAGCTGATTATTCCCTAGGAGAAGCGGATTTGTTGCGGCGGGCGATGGGCAAAAAGAAAGCTGAAGAAATGCAAAAACATCGGGCAAAATTTGTCGATGGTTCCACTAAACATGGAGTTCCTTCCCGCACGGCGGAAAATTTGTTTGATCAAATGGTTAAGTTTGCCGAATATTGCCTCAGTTTTGACAGCGAAATTTTAACCGTTGAGTACGGCCCATTGCCCATTGGTAAAATTGTGAGCGAAGAAATTAATTGTTCTGTGTATAGCGTTGATCCGGAAGGGAGAGTTTACACCCAGGCGATCGCCCAATGGCATGACCGGGGAGAGCAAGAAGTATTTGAATATGAATTGGAAGATGGTTCTGTGATCCGTGCTACCCCAGACCACCGCTTTTTAACCACCGATTATCAACTGTTGGCGATCGAAGAAATTTTTAACCAGCAACTGGACTTGCTAACTTTGGCAAATGTTGAGCAAACTGCAGAAGCCCTTGACAGCCATAGTCTGCTCTCTCCATTGCTTAATCCTGGGAGGATAAAATAAATATTATGTACCAAACTGCGTCCCAATTTGAAGCACAAATGCCCAATGCCAAATTACTGCTAAGCGATGAGCCGGAAATGGAAAGCTCCCTACATTCAGACCAATTAATGTTGTTGGTAGCTTGCTTAGATTGGCTGTGGCGCGATCGCCAAGATTACTTTATTGGGGCAAACTTAACCATTTATTTCAGCCGTCAACAGCTCAAAAATCGAGATTTTCGTGGTCCAGATTTCTTTTTAATTAAAGGGGTTGAAAAAACTCCCCGTCCTTCCTGGGTAGTGTGGGAGGAAGACGGTCAATACCCAAACCTAATCATTGAACTTTTGTCTAGCAGCACTGCCTCAACTGACCCTAGCCTAAAAAAGCAACTTTACCAAGACCATTTTCGCACTCCGGAATATTTCTGGTTTTCCCCTGATACCCTAGAATTTGAAGGCTTTCGCCTAGTCGGTCATCGCTACGAACCAATTCCCCTGACTGGGACAGGACAACGCTGGAGCGAGGAATTAGAACTTTTTATGGGCATAAAAAATGGACAATTAAGGTACTTTTTCCCTGACGGAGCCTTGGTGCCCACTCCCCAGGAAGCGGCGGAAACAGCCCAGCAACTACTTCAACAGGAAAAAAGCAGGGCCGATCGCCTAGCTAACTACCTCATATCCCAGGGGATTGACCCCGATCGCCTGGGGGACGACTGAGGGGGGAGTCCGCAATTCTAACCGAGGAAAGGATTACAATGTGGAGGCGATTTAATTGATCACACTCCCATTGCCCTGCCCCCATGACCGACGTCCCCGTTAGCCGCATTCGCAATTTTTCGATCATTGCCCACATTGACCACGGTAAATCCACCTTGGCCGATCGCCTGTTGCAGGTGACAGATACGGTGCAACAACGGGAAATGAAGGAGCAGTTCCTGGACAATATGGATTTAGAACGGGAGCGGGGCATTACCATCAAGCTCCAAGCCGCCCGCATGAATTACAAAGCCAAGGACGGCCAGGATTACGTGCTTAATCTGATCGACACCCCGGGCCATGTGGACTTTTCCTATGAAGTATCCCGGTCCCTGGCCGCCTGTGAAGGGGCGTTGCTGGTGGTGGATGCGTCCCAGGGGGTAGAAGCCCAGACCTTAGCCAACGTTTACCTGGCATTGGACAATAACCTGGAAATTATTCCCGTTCTCAACAAAATTGATTTGCCTAGTGCGGAGCCAGACCGGGTAGCGGCGGAAATTGAAGAGGTGGTGGGACTCGATTGCACTGACATCATCCAAGCTTCCGCCAAGGCCGGTATTGGGGTGAACGACATCCTCGAGGCGATCGTCCAACAGGTGCCTCCCCCGGCCGATACGGTAGACCAACCCCTGCGGGCCTTAATTTTTGACAGTTATTACGACGCTTACCGGGGGGTAGTGGTTTATTTCCGGGTGATGGACGGCCAGGTGAAGAAGGGCGACAAGGTGCGCCTGATGGCCTCCGGTAAGGAATACGTCATTGATGAGTTGGGGGTTTTGTCCCCCACCCAAGTGCAGGTGGAAGCATTACACGCTGGGGAAGTAGGCTATTTTGCGGCGGCCATTAAAGCGGTGGCCGATGCCAGGGTAGGGGATACCATTACCATGGCCAATGCTCCAGCAGCGGAGGCCTTACCAGGTTACACCGAAGCCAACCCCATGGTTTTTTGTGGGTTATTCCCCATCGATGCGGATCAATATCCCGATTTAAAAGATGCGTTGGAAAAGTTAAAACTCAACGATGCGGCCCTGTCCTACGAACCGGAAACTTCCAGCGCCATGGGTTTTGGTTTCCGCTGCGGCTTTTTGGGTTTACTGCATATGGAAATTGTCCAAGAGCGGTTGGAGCGGGAATATAACCTGGATTTGATCACCACTGCCCCGTCGGTAATTTACCGGGTCACCACCACCGAGGAAGAAGTGATTGAGGTGGATAATCCTAGTTTGTTGCCTCCCATTCAAAAGCGTTTGAAGGTGGAAGAACCGTTCATCAAGGTGGAAATGATTACCCCGGAAACCTATGTGGGGACGTTGATGGAACTGTGTCAAAGTCGGCGGGGGGTATTCAAGGATATGAAATTTTTCACCCAAACCCGCACTGCATTGATCTATGAATTGCCCTTAGCGGAGGTGGTGACGGACTTTTTTGATCAACTTAAATCCCGCACCAAGGGCTATGCCAGCATGGAGTATCAACTAATTGGCTACCGGGAAAATCCCCTAGTTAAATTGGATATTTTAGTCAACGGTGATGGGGTGGACGCCCTGGCCATGATTGTCCACCGGGATAAGGCCTATTACGTTGGCCGGGCCATGGTTAGTAAGCTGAAGGAGTTAATTCCCCGTCATCAATTCAAAGTACCCATCCAAGCGGCGATCGGGGCCAAGGTCATTGCCAGTGAGCATATTCCGGCTCTGCGTAAAGACGTATTAGCTAAGTGCTATGGTGGTGATATTTCCCGTAAGAAAAAGCTGTTGCAAAAACAAGCCAAGGGGAAAAAACGCATGAAGGCGATCGGGACGGTGGATGTACCCCAGGAAGCGTTTATGGCGGTGTTGAAGCTGGATGCCCAATAGTTTTAGATAACTAGCTGAATTCCTGAACAATTTATACTTAGTTATCGAAATATTTAAATGGTTTTCTGAGGGGACGCTCATCGCTTTTTTTCGGGAAGAGGCCTCGGTATGATATCCAAACCCATCAATACTTTTTGGGTATCTGATAAGTTACCAATTATCCTCCGTGTCGGTAAAGGTCTCTCCTTAACTAAAGTTGGGACGACGATAATATTGTGTTTGACAACCTCTTCTGTTTGTTGGTAAACATCAATCACTTCTATTTCATGGCGGCCGTGGAGATATTCTTCACAGATTTTCTCTATGTTTTGTAAAGCTTTCAAGGACTGGAACCTATTTCCTGCAATGTAAAGCCGCAGGACATAATACTGTTCTTCAGATTCAGCAACAAATTGCTCAAATACTTCTTTGATTGTGGGCTTTGAATCCTCTGGATCAGTCATTTTGATAACCTAAAATGCTAAATTTTCTAATCCATAGGGGATAAAATTTGCAAACCCACTAGTACTTTTTCTGTATTAGATAAATCACCAATAATTTTTTTGATTGGTTCGGGCAACTTTCTCACTAACGTAGGCAAGGCTAAAATACTATCTTCGATCGCCAACTCGGGGTGTTGGGTCAAATCGATAATTTCAATTTGGTATTGGCCGTTTAAATATTCCTCACAAATCTTTTTTAAATTCGCAAAAGCAGTGAGGGATTTGGAGGTTTGTCCCGCTACGTAAAGGCGCAGTTGCCAAATCTCTGGGTTTTGATTATCAAGTGAATCGCTTGAATTTTTCATAGTGGACGGCTCCTTAGTCCTCAGGGATTTTAGTGAATGTGACGAGATTTTTGGATCAGATTACGATTGGCTAACATCGTTTGTTTGAATTCCTCCTCTTCCAACATTAGTACTTCTAGTTCCTCATCTTGACTAGTTAATTTCATTTGCAGGGCATCAATTTCCGCCTGCAGTAAATATTTTTTTCGCTCAAAATTGCGTTTTTCCAGCTCCAGGACTTGTTGTCGTTTTTTGGCGATCGCCTCTTCTTGTAACATCTGATTAATTCTTTGGGTGCCGGTTAAAACTTGCCCATCTCCAATGTAAGCTTCAATTAAATCTACCCCATCACTGCTCAGAATGAATTCCCGCACTTGGTTAGAGTGCATCATGCCCCTGGATTTCAAAATATAGAGAATGCGATTTCGTTCTCCATTTACCTTCAGGGTCTGTAACTCCAGCCAGGTATCCATCAAAGAGGACACCCCAATCTCTGTTTGTTCATTATCATAGCCCACATTGCCCCCGGTCAAGTCCGTTAAAAAGACGGTAATTTGTTGGCTTTTTAAGTAATCAATTAAGCGCATAAAAAAGTTTTTCGTTTGATTTAAGCTTCCACTCATAATCAAATTACTCATGGGGTCCACAATTACCAAACTAGGTTTAAAATCCCTAACCCAACTATGGATCTTAAAGAGTCGCATTTCCAAATTGTAGTTAGTGGGGCGAATAGCATCAAATTGCAGTAATTCACTTTCTAAATAAGGAGATAAATCTAAACCGATAGATCTTAAATTACGGCAAATTTGTTGGGGGGATTCTTCCGTGGCGAGATATAAACACCGTTCCCCCCTCAGGCAAGTAGCTTGGGCAAAAAATGATGCTAGGGTGGTTTTGCCTGTGCCGGCTCTTCCCGTTGCTAAAATACTACTACCCCGGTAATAACCTTGCCCGCCGAACATTTCATCTAACTGGGGAATGCCAGTGGAAATTCGCTCTTGGGAAACACTGTGATTGAGCACCAGGGAGGTGATGGGCAACACTGAAATGCCATTTTCTTCAATTAAAAAAGGATACTCATTATTGCTATGGCGTGAGCCTCGATATTTAACAACTTGAATGGTTCTGGTGGCAATTTCTTCCACTGTTTTTTGGTCAAGTTTGATAACACAATCAGACACATACTCTTCCAAGCCCTGCCTGGTTAAATTCTTGTCGCCCCGTTCCCCGGTGATAATGGCAGTAACGCCTTTTTCCTTTAACCAATGGAATAAACGTCGTAATTCTGACCGGACAATATTGGCATTATCTAAACCAGAAAAAAGGACTTCAATTGTATCTAACAGGATCCGTTTTGCACCAATTTTGTTAATGGCATAACCTAACCGAATAAAGAGAGCTTCTAGGTCATATTCCCCCGTTTCTTCAATTTCGCTGGCTTCAACATAAATGTGATCGATAAAAATCTTTTCTTTGGCAATTAAATCCTGTAGATCCCAACCCAAAGAAGCCACGTTTTGAGTGATTTCTTTAGCACTTTCCTCAAAGGTGACTAAAACCCCTGGCTCTTCATATTCGATCGCCCCTCGCACCAAAAATTCCACTCCAAACAGGGTTTTACCACAGCCGGCGGAGCCACAAATGAGGGTTGGCCTTGCCTGGGGTAAGCCGCCGTTGGTAATTTCATCAAAACCTTGGATGCCAGTGGGACATTTAATTAGAGTGAGACTCTGGCTGCTATCTGTCATAATTTTTATGGAGCCAAGTAAAGTTAATTGATAAATTAATAGGAATAATTCTAACGAAAATTGATCCTTAAATTTTTAAAAATTATTAAATTTGCCCGTAAGCATTACCAATGGTATTTAAATCTATGTCGTAATTTTGTGCTCAGAGTATTGCCAAAATTAACCTGTCTAGGTTGAGCAGTGACTGCGCCGTGGCCATGGCTACTCCGATCGCCGTTAACTGCTCAACAAAGATTAACTCCCACACCAGTAAGACCCTAGCCAAGTATTGCGGAATTTAGCCCACTCCCTTGTTTGATTTATAGATGACGATGGAGGTGCTCCCATTGTCCCATACAGCCACGGCAATAGTATCCATTAAAATAGCGATCCCCAGCTACTACAATTAAGTTATTCCTCCCTCAAACATTTCTTGCACCATGGCTGAAAAACTATCTTCTTTGCAACCAGCCCCAAAAATTTCTCAGCGGCTTCCCCTTCTAGGGGCTGGGGGCATAGTTCTAACCATGGCGATCGCCGTTATCGGTATTGGCCAGGGATTGCGTACCATTAGCCCTTGGCTCCGCATCAGCAATGGTGAGGCCAAAGCGGAAATTTCTACCCTCGTGGTGCAACAAATCCGGGCAGTCAGTCAATTAACCACCACAATTTTTGCCATGGAAACCGTAGTCCCCACTAGCCAGGAACGGCAATGGGGCAATTTCACCTTGGGGCGCACCGATTTGCTCTATATCGGCTACGGAGAAGTACGGGCCGGCATCGATCTGGAACAGTTGAATGAACAAAACATTGAACAAAGGGGCGAAAAGCTGATTATTACCCTGCCACCGCCGCAGATTCTTGACCAAAAAATTGACGTGGAACGCTCCCGCATCTACCAATACGACCGGGGATTTTTGAACCTAGGCCCCGACACCGCCCCGGAGTTACAAAGTTTAGCCCAACGACAAACCCTAGCTAAAATCACCGCCGCCGCCTGTGACCAAGGCATTTTAGACCGGGCCAATGAACAGGCAGAAATTGCCGTGGGCAGTCTACTTAGGGGAACAGGCTACACAGAAGTGGAAATTAAAACTAGTATTCCCGGCATTTGTGCCCCATCCACTTCATCGTAAAATATCAAGTCCAAAGATTATCAAAACATGGCGCTGAAAAGCTACGTCAAAGAGGAGTCTATTTTTCGTTCCCGTGTTCGCTCTGCTCAAGTAAGTCAAGTTTACCAGTTTACCATTTAAAAGGCCAGAATAATTAATCCTGAGCAAGGACAAAAAGACGGTGAAATGGAAAGTAATCAAGATTATCGTAGAGAATGTCAGCAAACAAGAGTTTTTTCTAGATTATGTACGATTACGAACGGGCGATTCCGTGGTTAATTTGTAGAATGCGGGCATGTTAGAGTCCAAAATTCTTTTTAAAAAACGGCTTGTGGGTTAGACCAAATCCTTCTTTGGCAAGGGGTTACAAGTAATTAATTAAGTTTTTTAGGTTTACATAGCTGATTGAATCAAAAATAAGACATATCTGCGGGTGACAATGCTTGTTTCACGAACTTAATGGGAGTTTGTTTTATCTCAATCTTCTTTTGATCAACCGTGCTTGACTGTATTCAATTCAATATTTGCCAGGGTTCTATTTTAACTATATTTTTCTGACTTATGGTCAAACGATCACTCCAAGCTACCCCTGCCGGAATTCAACAGGCGAAAAGATCTTTCACGATCACGGGTTGGACCCAAGAGGATTTGGCCGCCGAAGTTAATCTTAAAACCCGTCAACCGATTTGGCGTTTTTTCACTGGACAACCAGTTGATCGCCATGTTTTTATGGACATCTGCTCAATTTTAAATTTGGAATGGCGAGAAATTGCTGATAATCCACCAGCGGAATTTCCAGGGCTGGGAGAAAAAAGTTTTCCCATAAATGTTGAGATCGAAATTTTAGCGGAACAAACCCGTTCTCAATTGCGGGAAATCATTGAAAATCAATGTGGTATTTTACAACTTTTGGATATTAGCCACCCGGTTAATATCAATGATATCTATATTGACGTTAATGTATTAAAAAAAATTACTAGTCAGCAGTATTTGGCGATCGCCGATCTGGAAAATCTTGATCCCAGAAACTTTAATCGGGTAGGATTGGGAGATGTGGAACAACAACAAATTGCTGGTATAGAAGCGGCTAAGGTCCATACTAAGCTCAGGGTATTGGGTCGTCCAGGAGTCGGAAAAACTACTTTTTTAAAACATTTGGCGATTCAATGCAATCAAGGGAAATTTGCCCCCCATCAAGTGCCTATTTTTATTTTTTTAAAAGAATTTGCTGAGGATTCTAGGCAACGAGACAAATTCAATTTAGATTATTATATTGGACATAAATTACATAAAGAAGGAATCAACAATAGTTCAGTCTTCAAAAAACTATTACAGGAAGGAAGAGTTTTGCTTTTGCTTGATGGTCTAGATGAAGTATTGGAAAATGATCTTGATGAAGTTTTAAAGGAAATTCGTAAATTTTGCGAACAATACTACAAAAATCGTTTCGTCGTCTCCTGGGCATTGTCTGCTTAGGGAGTGAGAGCTAGAATTGTTACGCAGTATAAGGTTGAAAAAAATGAACTGTATCTATTGTGAAAGTGAACGGGTAGTGAAAAATGGAAGAAAGAAGCTGAAGACGAGAC
>NZ_JADEVV010000015.1 GCF_015207985.1 Synechocystis salina LEGE 00031
AATAAAAACCCCGGCCCCTACCCCTACCATCAGGGCCAAGGAATTGCGGATATATTCAGCCAAAACGGTTTCCCAAAGATGGCTAAAAATTTCTCCCTGCCAGGAAAAAATTCCCAGAAAAACAAAAACCACGGGCACCGCAATCCAAGCGGCGATCAGCAAACTGACCAAAACCCAAATATTGAGGGAAATCTTAGGCGAGGCAGGGGAAGTGGTCAAAAAATTAAACACGGCGAACCAAACACAGAGATGAAGCTGGGTTATCAAAGATCGATCTAAGAGCCTGTTTGGAAAGTTTTATTCCGCCCCCTAAATCCCCCAATACTGGGGGACTTTCGCTCAGTTTCCCCCCAAATTTGGGGGGGCAGGGGGGCTTTTCAAACATGTTCTAAAAGATTTAAGGTAAAGCTTAACTGCTGGGGGGATCGGTGGGTTTAAAAGGGTCCTCCCCAATGCCCAATTCTTTTTTGCTTTCCTTCAGACTTTTCCAAAGTCGTTTGATTCTTTCATAGGCTTCCATGGTTTCAATTTTACCTGCGGTCTCCAGATTGCAGATAACGCTGACTTTTTGGGCGAATTCCTGCAAATTTGCATTAAAAACCAACTTTTCCGGCTTGAAATCCCCATAATATTTACTCTTGGGATAGAGGAATGCGTCTTTTTCCGGATTATCAGCCATATTATCTCTTCAACGGGCAAGAACAGTAACCATTGTAGGCGCATTGACCATTTCCTGGGGTCGGAGGGCAAAACAATATCCATCCCAAGCCCATGGCACCCAAGGGTTTTGCCCCATTGTGCCGCAATCTAGCCCAAACTGGGACAATGGTGGTTGTTCCCCTACATTATTTCCATTGTGTTCACTGGCATTATCCAATCCCTCGGTTATCTTTCTGCCCAACGGGCCGATCGCCTGGAAATTACCCTTGCCCCCGCCGATGCCCACAGGGTTTTGGGGGATATGGAACTGGGGGATAGCATTGCTGTAGATGGAGTTTGCCTCACCGTAGAGGCGATCGCCCACCAGGGATTTTTGGCCGACGTTTCCCCAGAAACCTTGCAACGCACCACCCTAGGCCGAGCTAAGGAAAGACGTACAGCGGTCAACATTGAAACTTCCCTCAGAGTTGGGGGAAAAGTGGGGGGGCATTTTGTCTCTGGACATGTGGACGGAGTAGGGCAATTATTGAGCAATGAACAAACTGATAATGCTTGGTTGCTCAGCTTCGGAGTGGTGGGTAGTTTACAGGGGCAATGGCAACAATATTTAGCTCCCTACCTTGTGCCCAAGGGCAGTATTGCCGTCAATGGCATCAGTTTAACGGTGGCGGACTGTGGCGAAGACTGGTTTAACGTGGCCGTGATTCCCCACACCTACAGCGAAACCAATTTACAGTTACTGCAACCGGGGGATTGGGTAAATTTGGAGGGGGATATTCTAGGTAAATATGCAGCCCGATTTTTGTCCCGAGGCCAAGCAATGGGTCAGACGAAAGATATCGACCTAGCATTTTTGCATGAACATGGCTACGGCTAAGATTATGATTGCAAAGTTCAGATCGATCCATTGAATCCAACTTTGGACGCCCCAAATTGTCTTTGCCTCACCGGATTGTTTTGCTAGGCTGGGGAAAGATTCTGCAAAATTTGCCCCTATGTTTTCTTTGCTTTTTTCTGGCTGGCGGCGATGGCTCCAAATTCTCGTCCTGGCGATCGCCTTGGTGTTGCTCTGGGCTCCGTCAGTGCTGGCCCAAGCCAATACGGTTAACTACACCTACGGAGATTTGGCCCGATCAGATTTCTCCCACCAGGACTTAAATAAGGCCGTATTTGCGGCGGCAGATTTGCGGGAAAGCAATTTTGAGGGTAGTGATCTCACTTTTTCCATTTTGACCGATGCGGTTTTTCTCCATGCCAATCTACGGGGAGCTAACTTGAGTGGTTCCCTGGTGGACCGAGTTACTCTGGATTTTGCCGACCTGCGGGATACCATTTTCACCGAGGCGATCGCCACCCGTACCCGTTTTTACGACACCGATATCACCGGGGCAGATTTCAGCGATGCAGTGATCGATGCCTACCAAGTCAAGCTCATGTGTGAACGGGCGGAAGGAGTTAACCCAGTGACAGGGGTGGCCACCAGGGACAGTTTGGGTTGCAGATAATTAACAGATAGTTAAAAGTGTCTAAAACTGGTTAATGTAATTTGAAAATTTTGGGTAAATTTTGTCAGTATTTTGGCAATCTATTTTGACTACTTTAAACTTTAAATCTTTTCAACAACATCCTCCCAAGAGCTATAAATTGCCGCCTGGCCACGGTAAATACCATCAGCATCGTGGAGGTTCCAAACGGTAACATTTTTAATCCAAAAGCGACGTCCCCCCTTGGCAATGCGAATGCCTTGGTAATTTTCCATAAAACCCTGACTAGTAACGGCATCTAACAATTTTTGTCGTTCTATTTGGTTCGGAACTTCCGCAGACTGACGGGAAGGTAATTGGCAAAATTCTGTCCAGGGCAATTCAAATAGTTTTTGGGCGGCAAGATTAGCGTAGTTAAAAATTGGATCGGGTTCCGTACCATGGGATACCACCACATAGGGAGCTTGGTAAATCGCTTCTGCAAAATCTATGCCGGTTAGATCGCTAGGGCCAAAGGTTTTGCCAGTTAAGCGCTCATAGTTTTGACGTAATAAATTAATATGGTCTAGATAAAACTGATTACTAGCATCGGGAACTGGGCGGATCATAGAGTTTATTTTTAGCTAAATAAGATTAATAAATAGGATTGAATTATTAACTATTTTTTATGCCAATGCCGTCCCCCAAATAATTAACACTTAAAACGGTAATAAAAATAGCTAAGCCGGGAAAAATTGCCATCAATGGTGCCGTTTCCAGATAATCCTTGGCGGTGTAAAGCATCTGCCCCCAAGTGGGCACATCCGGAGGAAAACCTAAGCCTAAAAAGCTCAGGGTTGATTCGGTGATAATGGCATTACCCACTGCCAAACTAGCGGCCACAATGATTAAATTCAAGACATTGGGCAGCAGATGACGCCAAATAATATGATTAGAGCCCGCTCCCATGGCGATCGCCGCTTTGACAAATTCCATTTCCCGTAGGCGTAAAATATTGCCCCGTACCAACCGAGCCACACTCATCCAATTGAGCAAACCAATGAGCAAAACCACCAAAATAAAAATGCCTTTTTCAGGGGACGTGGCCCTGGTAACCGGCTCCCGAAATAAATAGACCACCAACAACACCAAAGGCAATTGGGGCAAGGCTAAGAACAGATCTGTAATGCGCATTAATATCACATCCCACCAACCACCAAAATAACCGGCGATCGCCCCGATTAAGGTGCCCAAAGTGAGGGAAACTGCCATAGCATTCAGCCCCACCGCCAAGGAAATTCGGCCACCGATAAGTAAGCGAGCCAATTGATCTTGCCCCAAATCATTAGTTCCCAGGGGATGTTGCCAACTAGGGGCGGCCGCTGTTTGAGTAAAATCAATTTGGTCGATGGGAACCCGATAAAAGATCGGACCAAAAACCACCGCCAAAACAATTATGATCAGGGCAATTAAGCTCAAGGAAGCTAACGGCTTTTGCCAAATAATTTTTTTGAACCTGAAACTTGTCTGGCGATCGCTGACAGGCGATGGATTGGAAACGGGTAAATTCTTAGTCATGGGCGAGGGAAACACTAACAATTTGCCAAGGATTAACCGTATTGTCTCCTGGTTGGGGTTCTTCCAACAGATTTACGTTGGTTTGAATATGGTGGTCACAAATTGTGGTGACACCTAACTGGGCAGATTTTCCGATAGTTTCATAGCAACGCATTATCCAATTTTTTGGGTTATCTTCCTGTCGCTTCAGGGCCATTAAACAAAGATTTTCACTACCAATGGTCAACCAAGGTTTGCCTAACCATGGTTCTGACTGATTTGATATTGCATTTAAATTCTTAGGAAAATAAGACCTCAAGGGACGATGAATACCATAACCCATGGCTACCGTTTTTGCCGATCGCCAATCTCCTGGGTGAGGATAAAAGTAATAACTAAATTGATGTTTGCCTCGGTCAGTGTTGGCATCTGGCCACACACTACTACGCAAAAGTGTTAAGCGCATTAAATTCTCTTTGACATCACAGCCATATTTGCAATTGTTCAGCAGACTAACACCATAACTTTGTGTTTGATCGGTTAAAGAAAACCAATGTTGGTGGGGCACTTCCCATTGCGCTTTTTCCATCTCCGTTTGGGGATTAATCGGGCGATCGACCACAGCACAGGGAGCTTCCGTAGTAAAAAATTCACCGTACAAAGCCACAGGAAAAGCCGCTTTCACCATCACATGGGTTTCTTGCCAATCCACTACTGTTTTTATTTCCAGTAACGGAGAATCTTTGGTTAAGCAATAGTCCTGGATGAAAACCGATTGTTGAAATTTTCTTGTCACCCGCAAACGCCAACGCAGGGGACCTTGTTCCAACCATTGGTGATTAATTAATTGGGCAGAGGGTAAAGAGTATTGCTCGTAATCAGGATCAATATTCCAGGCATCCCAATATTGGCCCTGGTCTCGGAAAAATTGTAATTGATTACCATGGCCAGCTAAAACTTGACGATGGTTAACCAAATCATCAATGCTGATTATTTCGCCACTCTCCGGACTAATTTCAACTTTTAAGCAACCATTATCTAGAATAGTTTCTTGATTAAAAACTTGAGATTGTTGATTATCTGATGGAATTTCTTCACACTGCAACCAGTAACCAATACAGGTTAAAGAAGGCGAATTAACTACAAATAATAAGGTGTCTGACGCTGTTAATTGAGTATCAATTAATCTCTCATTTTGCCAATCATAAACTTGATATTTTTTACCTGGCTGAACTGGAATTTCTACCAACTGATTCTGCGGCCAATGAAGAGGATTAAAAATCAATAAAGGTATGTTTTCATCAGTCGGATTATAAGGATATTTAACTTGGCTACTGAGGCTAGCTAGAGATTGATTAATAATTTCATGACTAGTTTGATAAACTTCTTGCCAAGCTTGATTAGCCGTAACAAAAACTTCAGGAATAGATGTGCCTGGCAAAATATCGTGAAATTGATTGAGTAAAACTTTCTTCCAAGCTGATTCTAGTTGAATTTGCGGATATTCATAATTGCCTAACCAGCTAGCAAAACTACTCCAAAGTTCTGCTTCGTACAGTAAATGCTCACATTGGCGATTATAAAACTTCTGGTCACCATGGACAGTGAAACAACCCCGATGTAATTCTAAATATAATTCCCTCTCCCACACAGGAAAAGATTGATCCGATGGTAGGTCTTGCCTGATTCTAGCCAAAAAATTCTCCGCCGTTCCGGTGTTAATGGTCGGAAAAAATTCTGAATTTTGCCACCGTTCCTTCATGCGCCACATATCCCGGCTAGGACCGCCACCATGGTCTCCCACCCCCGGTAACCAGAGGCATTCCTTCAGTCCAGTTTGATTTTGCCAACGATTAGCATAATTGGCCATGGGTAAAGGTTGATTGTCCATCACCCCCGCTAAATTGGGCGGTGCCATCACAGTGAAAATTTCGGTCCCATCCGGCGATCGCCAGTGGAAAGCCCCGTGGGGAAAGGGATTGGTATCGTTCCAGTGGAGTTTACCCGTAACAAAATAATCTATCCCGCCCTGACGAAAAATTTGGGGCAACTGACCACAAAAACCAAAACTATCAGGAAGCCAACCAACTTTACTGGTCTGACCGAATTTCCTCTGAAAATACCTCTGGCCGTAAAGCAATTGTCTAGCTAAAGATTCGCCGCTAATAATATTTACTTCCGGTTCTACCCACATACCCCCCAATAGCTCCCAGTTTCCCTTTGCAACTGCCATTTGAATTTGCTTAAATAACTCTGGTCTATTCGCTTCGATCCATTCATATAAAACTGGACTGGTGTGGCCAAACACTAAATCGGGAAATTCCCGTTGCAAATTAATTACAGAAAGGAAAGTTCTTTCTCCCACTTCCCAGGTTTCCTCCAGGGGCCAAAGCCAAGCCATATCCAAATGGGCATGGCCTAATAAATTCATTTGTTGCCGTTTCAAGCCCTCAGTTAATGGCAATAATTTTTGACGCAACACCATTAACGATTGATCAAACGCACTTTGATCAGTAACCTGTTCCCACAAAATTTTTTCTAGAACTTGGCTAACTATAGCTACGTTTTCTGGTTCAAATTGGGTTAAATACAAACTTAACACTTCAATTTCATCAGCAATAAACCCCGGATCTAATGCTGGATATTGCCGCTCAAATATTAATTGAGATTGCATTAATCCGCCAATGTCATGGCTAGGACTGGTTAACTTTAATGCTACGTTGAAAGTTTCACCAATTTGGCTATTATCAGTTAATAAAATTCGGGCTTTTGAGTCAAATAAATCCCCCGCTTGGACCAACTTACCATTGACAAAAATTTGGGCATTCTGAGCCCACCAAGTTAAGGCTAGCCTTAATGTCAAACCTTCTAACGGATAATCTGCTAAAGCTTTAGAAACGGTAAAAGTCTGGGCAAACCATTGGATTTTTTCTCCCTTTTCCCAAACCAAATAGCCTTTTTCATTGACTTTTCCCAAGGGATAACTGCGCCAATCTACAATTTCCCAAGGAGCAGAAGGTAAACAATGCCAATGGTGCTGACAATCTTGCCGACAGAAACGCCTTAGTTGTTCCAGTACCAGGGCAATGCTAATCTCCGGTAGTAATGAATTTGATGATTCTGCCATTATTCATCTGCACTCAGAGCGGCTAGATCCAGTAAGACTTCTCCCTTCATTAACCGTCGACTGGCTTCCAACAAAGTTTCCTCAATGTAGGGCTTCACAAAGTAACCTTTGGCACCTTTTTCCGCTGCCATACGCTGCATTTTTTGTGCTCCCCGGGAGGTAATCATGGCCACCGGAATACGGGAAAGGTTGGCATCTTCTTGAATACGCTCCAGCAATTCCAGACCGTTCATGCGGGGCATTTCAATGTCACAGAGAATTAAATCACAGGGCAGGCCTGACTTGAGTTTTTCCCAGGCATCCTGGCCATCCCGGGCGGTTTCTGTGTGGTAATCGGCTTTTTTAAAGGTCATGGAAAGCATTTCCCGCACCATCACCGAATCATCGATAATTAACACCGTTGAACGTAGGGTGCCAGGACTATTTTTCACAATGGTGGGAGCTTCTTCAGAGAAGTTGCCCCGGGCTTTTTTGAAACGGGACAGAATGGAATTGGTTTTGCGGGTACTGCCAGGAAGTAACACTTCTCCACTCAACATCCGGTTAGCCGCATCCAAAATGTCTTTTTCCGTATAGGGCTTAGTGAAATAACCCGTTGCCCCTAGTTTGGCCGCCACCTTACGATGGCGATCGGCTCCCCGGGAAGTGAGTAAGGCCACTGGAATGGAGGAGAGTTCTTCGTCTGCTTGTAGTTCCGACAACAACTCCAAGCCATTTTTACGCGGCATTTCAATGTCACAGAAAACCAAATCACAGGGGAGCCCAGACTTCAACTGGTCCCAGGCTTCTTGCCCATCTCGGGCCTGTTCCACCCGGAAACCAGCTTTTTTGAAGCTGAGGGATAGCAGTTCCCGCACCGTGATGGAGTCGTCCACAATCAGCACAGTGGGGTCCATGTGGACTTCATTGGCTGTGGGTGTGAGAGTTTTACGCCATAGTCCGCCACTACTGTCGGTGCGGAGACGACCCTGGGCGATTTCGATCAGTTCCAAAACATCGGCAATGGGCATGATGCTGCCATCCCCCCGCACAGTGGCCCCGGCAATACCAGGGGGTTTGGGAATGGGTCCCTCAATCTGTTTGATGACAATTTCTTCTTCCCCTAGGATCTGGTCAATCTGCAGGGCTAGCAGGTTACCAGAACTGCCCCGGGCGATGATAACCCGCACCACATCTTCCTCTTGCTTGCCGCCATACACACTTCCCCGGCTCAATTGACGGTTATAGTTGAGCAAATCTTTGAGGGGATAGAGGGGTAAAAGCAGGGCTTCCTTGCCGTATTTGACGCACTTTTGACCATCTTCATCGGTGACAATGTCCTTGGGCAGGTAGTCCCTGGTATCTTCTACTCCGTCCATGGGAAAGGCGATGCGAGCCCGATCGCTCAGGCAACAAAGGGCTTTGCAAATGCTCAGGGTGAGGGGCAAACGGATGGTAAAAGTGGTGCCCTTACCCACAGTGGAGTCGATGTTAATGGCTCCCCGGATATCAATCAGACTGGTACGTACCACGTCCAGACCCACCCCCCTACCGGCAAAGTCGTCTGCCGTATCCTTGGTGCTAAAACCAGCATGGAACAAGAGGTCATAGACTTCCGATTGGGAGAGGCTCTGGGCCTCCATCCGGGTGATGAGACCCTTTTCAACCGCCTTTTGTTTGACCATTTCTGTGTTGATACCGGCCCCATCATCAGAGACAGTAATCAGAGTCTGGTTCCCTTGAAGAAAGGCCCGCACGGCGAGATGTCCTTCGGGGGATTTGCCCAATTGTTGCCGTTCCGCTGGGGTTTCAATGCCGTGGGTGATGGCATTGTTAACCAAGTGGGTCATGGGGTTGTAGAGGTGCTCCAAAATCATTTTGTCGATCAGCACATCGCCCCCTTCCACTTCCAGGTTGACTTTTTTATTCAGCTTCATGGACACTTCCCGGATAGCCCGTGGCAGACGATCGGCCGTTTGGGTGAAGGGCACCATGCGGGATTTGGTCATCCCTTCTTGGAGTTGGGTGGTTACCTGTCTCAGGGTCCTGGCAACTTGATCAGTCTCGTCCACCAGGTACTGAATGTCTGACGCAGACTCCCGCACCCGTACAATTAGTTCAATCATCTCCTGGGAAAGTAGATGAAAGCCCGTAAAACGGTCCATTTCCAGGGCATCTAAGGGCTGTTCGTTCATGGTGGAAGAACCGGAGGCTGTGGCCCTGGCATCGGGGTAGGTCGTTTTCGAGGATTGATAACGGTTGCTGGTGCTGCGACTAGCCAATAGGGCCCCCTCCAGCAAAGTTCTCTCGTATAAGTCCTGCATACGCCCCCCCACATCGCTGAGGTTTTGGGCCTGGTTAAGCAGATTATCCAAAAATTGCCGCAAACGCTCTTGATCCTGTTCGAGGCGGTTCCGTTTGACTACTAGTTCCCCAATTAAGTTACTAAGATTGTCCAGTTGTTTAATGGGCACCCGCATGGTCTGCTCAAAACTACGGGATTTAACTTGCCTGGGCCGGGCAGGTAATCGAGCCCCTCCCATACCGGCTATGCCTCCCCCAAGATTGCTATCCGCTTGTTCCAGCAATGCTTCCAAGTCTTTGAATTCGTCCTCATCTTCCTCTTCCACAGCCACGGGTAAGCGAAAAGGATGGCTGATGGTGGCAAAGGATTTTTGCGCTGGGGTATCGATGAGGCTTTCTAGTTCAGCAAAGGAAAAATTCTCGTCCAGGACAGGGGCATCAATCAGTCCATCTAGGTCATCGATCGCCGCAAACAGCATTACTTTGCCTGTGGATGGGGGCGCCGGCTCAACACCGGCAAAGGTGTGCAAACCAGGGCTGGTGATGGTGGGCTCAGCATCCCCTACCCCTAGTAAATCCTGCAACTCCGCCAAGTCATGGTCATTGAGGCCACCACTGGTTTGATAGGCGGGGGCACTGGTTTCGGGAATGGAGGCAAGGGGATCCGCTTCCATCATTTGGTTAATTTCTAGCCAACTGGAGCTTTCAAAGGGATCGATCGCCGTTGGGGGGGCATCTTCATCCGTAAAGAGAGCGTCTAGTTCCGCTTCCGGGGAATTGAAATCTAGGGTCATGCGGACCGGTGGCTCTTCCTCCCCAGGGGACGATGGGCCAAACCCTTCCCCCTGGATGACGGTGGGCTCTCCTTCAAACAGATCACCAAAATCCAATTCCTCAATGCCGTTATTTTCCTCGTCACCGCCAATGAGGGAAGTAAAGGCATCTTCCCCCTCCTCTTCCTCAAACCAATTTTCGAATGCCTGGGCTGGGTTGGGATCGCTAGTCATTGCTTCTTGCTACTCTTCCACACGGTATCCAAATTCTAACAACTGCTGGCGAGACTGCCGCCATTTTGGTTCAACTTTCACAAATAGTTTTAAATAAACATCCCCGGAAATTAATTTTTGAATTTGTTGCCGAGCCGCACTCCCGATCGCCTGGAGCATACTACCTTTTTGCCCAATGATAATGCCCTTTTGGGAGCCCCTTTCCACTGTAATGGCAGCAAAAACATTGGTACGCTGGGGGGTTTCCTCCACCTTCTCAATGGCGATCGCCACGGAATGGGGCACTTCCTGGCGAGTAAGCAGCAAAATCTGTTCCCGAATTAACTCGCCCATAATGAAGCGTTCTGGCTGATCAGTGACCAAATCCGGCGGATAGTAATAGGGTCCAGGCTCCAGTCTTGTTTCCAGGGCACTCTGAAAATCACTTAAACCTTCCCCTGTCAAAGCGGAAAATTTAAAGCAGGGCCAGCCATGGTCTTCTGTCAGGGTTTCATAGCTAGCGTTAAGTTCTTCGCGCTGGTCTGGGGGCTGTTGATCCTGTTTATTCAGACCCACCACCACCGGCCCATCACTTTTTTGGAGCAAATCCACCACAAACTGGTCTCCCCGACCCAAAGTTGCACTGCTATCCACCAAAAAAACGATCAGATCAACGCTATGGATAGCTTGGATGGCGTTTTTCACCAATACTCTCCCCAACTCATGGTGGGGCTTGTGAATACCAGGGGTATCGAGCAAAATCATCTGACAGGTGGGGGTGGTGACAATGCCTTGGAGTCGATTGCGGGTGGTTTGGGCCACCGGAGAAGTAATGGCAATTTTCTGTCCCACCAATTGGTTCATCAAAGTTGATTTGCCCACATTGGGACGGCCCACAATGGCCACAAAACCGGAACGAAAATCTGGAGGAGCCTGGGGAATAGTTGCAGTGGTGTTGGGGATATCCATCAAAAAAATTGAGCCTAAAAATTCCGCAGTTTATGGTGATCGGGAAGAAAAACTTTAAAAATGTTACTGAATTAATCAGCCACGGGGAAAAGTCAAGGGAGTAAACCATCCCAAGAGAAAACGGCTTGCCAGCTTGACAAAAAAATATGTTGGGTTAACCCCCCTGTGCCATTCGGTAATCCTTCATCCTAGCCCTTGTGGAATCCCTTAATAATTCGTCATCATGGTGATATTGATTTTTTGGGTATCTTTTAGCTATGCGGCTGTAGGAGCGTGATGTTGGTTTCGGTGGCAATACCCCGGACCAAGATCACAAAAATTATTGATTATCCCTGAACCTTGTCACCATTTGCGGCGTCTAAAGGCCCACTCGCTAGGACACGGTGTAAAAAATTGACGACTGCACTACCTACCCTATTCTCCACCATCAATGACTTAGTCTAAGGCATTTTTGGGAAAGATGGTAACAGTGACAGTTATTCTGTTGCTCTTCATTAAGGAGTCATTCCGAATGCCCACCGCCAATCTCTCCTCCCCTACCTCCACCCCCACTTTCACCGCCGATATGGTGAGGTCCTATCTCCATGAAATTGGTCGGGTACCCCTGCTAACCCATGAGCAAGAAATTATCCTCGGCAAACAAGTCCAACAAATGATGGCTCTGCTGGATCAGAGAAAAGTCCTGGCCGACAAGCTGGGCCGAGAGCCCTCCGATGGGGAATGGGCTGAAGCGGCGGATTTGTCGGTGACGAAACTACAGCGTTACCTGGGCCAAGGGGAACGGGCCAAACGCAAGATGATTGAAGCTAACCTCCGTTTGGTAGTGGCGATCGCCAAGAAATATCAGAAGCGGAATATGGAATTTTTGGATCTGATCCAAGAAGGTAGCCTCGGTTTAGAAAGGGGAGTAGAAAAATTTGACCCCACCAAGGGCTATAAATTCTCCACCTACGCCTACTGGTGGATCCGCCAAGCCATCACCCGGGCGATCGCCCAACAGGGTCGGACTATCCGTTTGCCCATTCACATCACCGAAAAGTTAAACAAAATCAAAAAAACCCAACGGGAACTCTCCCAACAGTTGGGTCGCAGTGCCACCCCCGCCGAAGTGGCCCAGGCCCTGGAAATTGATCCGAGTCAAATTCGCGAGTACCTCAGCCTGTCCCGCCAACCCATTTCCCTCGATGTGCGGGTGGGAGATAACCAGGACACGGAATTATCGGAACTGCTGGAGGACGAAGGAGTTTCCCCCGATGCCTACATCACCCAGGAGTCCATGCGCCAGGACTTGCAAAATTTACTGGCGGAATTAACGCCCCAACAACAGGCGGTGCTGACCATGCGCTTTGGTCTTAACGATGGCCAGGAGCTGTCTTTAGCCAAAATTGGCCAGCATCTCAACATCAGCCGGGAAAGGGTCCGCCAATTAGAAAACCAAGCTCTTACCCAACTGAAGCGTCGGCGGGCTAATATGGCAGAGTATATTATCGCCAGTTAGTTGCCCAATTACGGTGCCACTCGGCCAGCATCTGGCCAAGCTAAATAGGACTGAGTTTTTTTCCCTCTGCCATGGTGGGGGGGAAATTTTTTTGCTTGGGCAGGGGAGCATTGAGGGCGGTTTCCAGATCAGCTTTGCCCAGGCGTTGTTCCAGAATATCCATTACTTCCCGACCGAAATCATTGGGGTTTTGTTGCCAAGCCTGGAGGCAAACTTCCCCAAAAAATGAGCCGAGGGGTTCTGGATTCCAGAGTAACTTTTTGGCCGTCCAGGGCATCATGCTCATGGGGTCATAGCCTGGTTTGAGGATTTCTTTGTCCAGGGCATAGGTTTCTAAATGGGTGTGGGGTTGTAGCCCAATGAAGAAAATGGCCGGCTCCACCTTATCGGCTCCGAAAATGGCTTCTAGTTCCCGGTGGTAGGCAATGGTTTGACGGATGGTATCCAGGGTTTCATCGATAACGTTGAAGGAATAATTGACGGAAACCAAATCGTTAAAGCCCGCTCCCTTTAGATCTCGACAGTTCTGCAACACAGTGCGGAGGTTGTAGCCCATGCGCATTTTCCGCACCAATTCCTGGGAGCCGCTGGTGATGCCAATTTCAAAGTAATTCATCCCCGTTTGCACCATCAGTTCACATAACCGTGGGGTTAAATTATCAGCTCGGATATAGGCCGCCCAGTGAATATCCTCCATACCCGAAGCGGCGATCACCTCCAACAGTTCCACCACGTCATCGATGAAAACTTTAGCTGGAATAAATTGGGCATCAGTAAACCAAAAATTGCGGATGCCCCGGTCGTAGAGCTGTCGCATTTCCTGCACCACTTCAGCGGCGGGGTTAATTCTGACCTGTTTCCCTTCCACAACGGTGTAAACGCAGTAACAGCAATTGTGGGGACAACCCCGCTTTGTTTGTACCCCTAGGTAAAAATCATCCTCCTGGAGGTAATAGTCAAAGGCCGGCCAAATGGACTCGATATAGTCATAATCACAGGCGGTTTTGACCATGGGGGAAGGCTGTTCATGGATTAACCGGGGCCGGGGCTGACTGCGGCCCACCACGTAACATCGTTCATCCTCGATGGCTTGCCCCCGCAGGTATTTTTCCAGTAACGTCTCCCCTTCCCCTACTGACACAATGGTGCCCACTGGCAACTTGGTTTTTAGCTGTTCATAAAAAACACTAACTGCTCCGCCCCCGACAATGATTTGGGGATCACTGCAATAACGCTTTGCCCTCCGCAACCCCCGTTTGATTAAGCCCAAATTGCGCCACAATTCGCCGTAATAGGCGCTGGTAACTTTCAAACCCCCCAGAGCTCCCCTCAGTTTCACCAGGGGATTTTTGCCGTAGTAAAACTCAAACGCATTCTGGAGAGGATTGCCGCCCCTTCCCCCCACCGGGGCATAAATTTGAATATCCCGCCAGGAAAAAACTAAAATTGTCGGTTGGAATTCATCAATACACTCATCCAAAGCGCGGTTGAAATCTAGGGGAGGAATAGTGCCTAAATCAAAAATCCGCTGGGCGATCGCCGGAAAGCATTTATGGACATGGTCCGCCAGATAAACCACCCCAATGGGGAAAATTGGGTTACAGGGAAGACGAACGTACAAAAGGCGATCGGTCATGGCGTTGGGACACTGGTAGGGTGAGATCAGCGACGGGAGGGATTAGCCCCACCTCCTCACAATTGTAATATATCTTAATGATTGGCTGGGGCTGCCGAGCCCAGATTTTAACCGTTCCAGCCCCAGGTAATTGCCAAAGACAAAATAAAATACCCAGAAAAAACTTCCCTAAACCCATGGCAAAGCCAGAGTCAAAAAATTTGATTGTAATTATCTTTACAGCGGATCGGGATCAGCGAGTGTTAGCTTTGTCCAGAATAGTAAAAAGATCTTTTTTTAATAAAATCCCATGCCTGCCATGTCTCAAATTCTTGATCCCATCCCCAACGACCAGCCGTCAGCCCTATTCTGTTGCTACGTTAATGCCACCAATCAAATTCAAGTGGCTCGCATTACCAATGTCCCCAATTGGTATTTTGAAAGAGTTGTGTTCCCTGGTCAACGGTTAGTATTTGAGGCGGTGCCCAGTGCTCAGTTGGAAATTCACACTGGCATGATGGCGAGCTCAATTATTTCCGACACCATTCCCTGTGAACAGCTCAGCATCAACCCCGATGGACTGGACTCGGAAGGATTTGCTTCCCCAGAACCAGAAGACCAAAACGACTCCGCCGGAATCCCTTCCCAATCTTTAGTAGCCTAGGAAAACTCAAACCAGAGAGTGAAAAAAAGTCGCCGTTAACCTGACATACTCCCCGATGGAGAACCGGCACCATCATATAATTGAGCGGAAAGCATGGTAACCAGGCCCCGAACTCAATTAGTGGAATTAACGACGGTATGAAGATTTTATTTGTGGCGGCGGAAGTCTCCCCCCTAGCAAAGGTAGGTGGTATGGGGGACGTGGTGGGTTCCCTGCCCAAAGTTCTGCATCAGTTGGGCCATGATGTCCGTGTTTTCATGCCCTACTACGGTTTCATTAGCGACAAAATTGATGTGCCCCTGGAGCCGGTCTGGAAAGGGGAAGCCATGTTCCAGCAGTTTGCCGTTTACCAAGCTAACCTCCCTGATACCGACATTCCCCTTTATTTGTTTGGCCATCCTGTGTTCGATTCCCGTCGTATCTATGGGGGGGAAGATGAGGCTTGGCGTTTTACCTTTTTTTCCAACGGGGCGGCGGAATTTGCCTGGAACCACTGGAAGCCAGAAATTATCCACTGCCATGATTGGCACACCGGCATGATCCCCGTTTGGATGCACCAATCCCCGGACATTGCCACTGTATTTACCATCCACAATCTTGCCTACCAAGGGCCCTGGCGGGCTTTGTTGGAAAGTATGACTTGGTGTCCCTGGTATATGCAGGGAGATAATGTAATGGCGGCGGCGATCCAGTTTGCCAATCGGGTGACCACGGTCTCCCCCACCTATGCCCAACAGATTCAAACCCCTGCCTATGGGGAAAAACTAGAGGGGTTATTGTCCTACCTCAGTGGTAATTTAGTCGGCATTCTCAACGGCATTGATACGGAGACTTATAACCCAGCCGAAGACCGCTTTATTAGTAGCGCCTTTGACGCGGAAAGTTTAGATAAACGGGTAAAAAATAAAATTGCCATCCAGGAGGAGACGGGGTTAGAAATTAACCGTAATGCCATGCTGGTAGGCATAGTAGCGCGCTTGGTGGAACAGAAAGGTATTGATCTGGTGATTCAGATTCTTGACCGCTTCATGTCCTATACCGATTCCCAGTTAATTATCCTCGGCACTGGCGATCGCCATTACGAAACCCAACTTTGGCAGATGGCGTCCCGATTTCCTGGACGGATGGCGGTGCAATTACTCCATAACGATGCCCTTTCCCGTCGAGTCTATGCCGGAGCCGATGTGTTTTTAATGCCTTCCCGCTTTGAGCCCTGTGGCTTGAGTCAACTAATGGCCATGCGCTATGGCTGTATCCCCATTGTGCGGCGTACCGGTGGATTGGTGGATACGGTATCTTTCTACGATCCCATCAATGAAGCGGGTACTGGCTATTGCTTTGACCGCTATGAGCCCCTGGACTGCTTTACCGCCATGGTGAGGGCCTGGGAAGGTTTTCGCTTCAAGGCCGATTGGCAAAAATTACAGCAACGGGCCATGGGGGCAGACTTTAGTTGGTACCGTTCCGCCGGGGAATATATCAAGGTCTATAAAGGCGTGTTGGGCAAGCCCCAGGAGTTGAGTCCCATGGAGGAGGAAAAAATTGCCAAGTTAACCGCCTCCTATCGTTGACCTTCCCAGGGCTAGGAGTTTGTTGGCAAGGTTTTAATCTGCCCCCGAAATCGCCTCACTCCCTGGTATGGGTAGATCTTTCCTTTCCTTACTTCCCCCAGCTTGGAGAGCAGATGGGCTTTTGAAATACCTTTAAGGTTGAAGGTTTCAGCGAGAATTAACTCCGAGGGAACTAGGCTTTGCTGGGCAATGCCACGATGTTATCGCCTCGCCAAATACCCAACTTCAAAAAAATTAGTGCCCAATGCTTGTGATGGGACAAAAGCTATGTTAACGTTATAAATCGTGCCAATGAGGCACAACGGGTCGCTAGCTCAGCGGTAGAGCACTCGGCTTTTAACCGATTGGTCCTGGGTTCGAATCCCAGGCGACCCATATTTTCGCCAAACTATTAGACATAAATAAGTTGTCGACGGGCGTCTCGGTGGATTTTCTTCCCAACCTGGCCGGGGTTCTTGTTAACTGGTTCCCCATGGATTGCCCATCGCCCAACCGCACTATTTGCAGGCGAGAGGAATCGCAAATAAAAGCTATATTGTAGGTAAGTTTCCCCCAGAGGGTTTTGGAACATTTTAGGAATGAACTTTTACTGGCCCCGTTTTGTCAAAGTTTTTTATCGCCGCGAGCCCATCTCCAGCTTCATTTTGATTGTGGCGGCGGTAGATATGGTGTTGGGGGGAATAGATGGCAAGTGGAGCTTATTTTCCCTGGGCTTGATGGTGGCTCTGTTGGGGGTAGGAATACGCTGGTGGCAGTCAGAAAAAACTAAATCGATCGCCGTTAAACAGCCTCCTCGCCGTTATTTACCCCCTAGTGGTGGCACCCAGCGCCAACCCTTACCTATGTTAACTAAGCAACATCGTCGCTGAGCCAGGGGGGGACTCCCCCAGTGGTGAGCCAGGTAACTGGAAGGACTTCGGCAAAGGCTTGAATAACTAGGGGTTGGACTACATCAACAGTGAGACCAGGCAGGAACTGGTTTAAGCTCCCCACAGGCCGATCGCTAATGCCACAGGGCACAATCTGGCTAAATCCTGCCAGATCAGGACAAATATTGAGGGCAAAACCATGGCAAGTGATCCAGCCACTGACCTTAATGGCGATCGCCGCCACCTTATGGCCCCCTAACCAAACCCCCGTTAAACCAGGAATACGCTCCCCCGGTAGGTCTAATTTGCCCAGGGTGACGATCAACACCTCTTCTAGTTGTCGCAAATACCAGTGCAAGTCCTTCTGGAAATGATTTAAATCCAGGATGGGATAGCCCACCAATTGTCCGGGACAATGATAGGTTACTTCCCCGCCCCGTTCCGTGCGCCACAATTCCGCCGGGGGATGTTCCGGGTCGAACTTCAGATACTTGGTTTGGGAACCAGTGCCCAGGGTATAGACCGGGGGATGCTCCAACAGCATCAGTCCGTCCTCCCGTTGGCGATCGCCTTGTTTAGCCCTGACCCATTGGCGTTGATAGTGCCAGGCTTGGCAGTAGGGCACCAGCCCCAACGATAATAAACGACAGGAAGGATTGGCCATGGCGCTACAACGGAAACAGAATTAAGCTAAAGTTGCCAGAAATTAAGAAACGTAAAGAGATGCAAAGGAAAGTCAAAATCACCTAACGGATTAAGTCTTATTCAATACATAGTGCTAATCTGAAGATAGTCTTAGGGGTTGATTATTTACCACCACAATTCTCTGGAAGACTTTACCTCTACCCTAGGGATGGTTAAAAGTGAACCAAAGAATAACAATGTCAGGGTTATAATTCATCACTAAGCCCAAATTTATGGTGCTTTCTTCAATGATCCATACTTTCAATATCCTTAGCGACAAGGCGTTTCAAGTAATGATTCCACCCCACTGTTTCTGGGAATAGTTGCCTAATCTAACCTGGTTTTTAGAACCCAAGGTAGATTCACAAAAACCCAACCATTGCTCATTTTTTATTAATTTTACGAAGGGAGAATTCAGTATGAAACTGTTAATTCAGGGCAATAATATCACAGTTACTGAAGCGATTCATGATTACGTGGAAGAAAAAGTCGAGAGAGCAGTTAAACATTTTCAAAATCTAACTACCAAAGTTGATGTTCATCTTTCCGTGGCCCGCAACGCCCGCATTACTAACAAACATAAGGCGGAAGTAACGGTCTATGCCAACGGTACAGTGATCCGAGCCCAGGAAGGCAGTGAAAATCTTTACGCAAGCATTGATTTGGTGGCCGATAAAATTGCCCGTCAATTGCGGAAATATAAAGAACGTATCCAAGATAAGCAACATGGCAATGTCAAAACTAGCGAAATTGTTGAAGACAAGCCGGTGGAAGCAAATCTAATTGGCGATCGGGCTCCCGAATTACCGTCGGAAGTGTTGCGGATGAAATATTTTGCCATGCCCCCCATGGCCATTGAAGAAGCCCTGGAACAGCTACAGTTGGTGGACCATGACTTTTACATGTTCCGCAATAAGGACACCGATGAAATTAACGTCATCTACATCCGTAACCATGGCGGCTATGGCGTTATTCAGCCCCACCAAGCCAACTAGTTACTGACTGAAACTTAACTTCAAATAAAGCAAGGATGGGTCCGAAAGGCCTATCCTTTTTTGTTGTCCAAAAACTTTATTCCGTGGCCCCCTCAAATAAAAGCCCCCGGGCTTCATGCTGTGAGTAACAACTAAGCTAACCCAGGGGAATAAACACACTTAAGAGGTACGATCCAGCAGTATGGCGACTAAATAGAATCTAGCGACTACGGGGTAACAAGGCCACAGGATTGACGGCATTAGTTCCGCCTACCCGAATTTCAAAGTGGAGGTGGGGCCCGGTACTGCGGCCAGTGCTCCCCATTTCCGCAATTTGTTGACCTTGTTCAACGTATTCTCCCCGACGCACCAACAAACGGTTGTTATGGGCATAGTAGGTAACACTGCCATCACCATGGCGAATTTTAACCAAATTACCAAAACCGCCGGAGTTCCAACCAGAAAAGACCACTTCTCCAGAGGCCGCCGCCATGATAGGGGTGCCAATGGGGGCGGCAATATCAATGCCGCGGTGCATGCGGCCCCAACGGGGACCAAAACCAGAAGTGAAGACTCCCTTAGCGGGCCAGATATAGCCATTAAACTGGGCTGGGCCGCGGGGAAAATCAGGAGTACTCAAGCCCGGCAACTCGGGGCTGACTTCCTGGATAACCGGAATCTGAATACTGTCGTTGTAGCCCTGCACTGGGCTAGGGGCAGCACCGATAATTTGGGACTGGCCAACGGAAGTAGAAAACTGACTCCTCTGTCCCTGGGGAGAATATTGCCGTTGTAATTGGGCTAAATCTTGCCGGGGCTGGTTGAACTTGACAGGTAGGGCTTGGGGGGAACGGGCTTGCCAATCAGGAACCGCTTCGTTGTTAACTTGGCGAGCAACGGTCACGGCCCTTTGGGGTACCATCGGAGTTCTGGTCGGTTGGGTTTGATTGAGCTGGGTTACCTCTGCTTTTAGCTGGGTTTGGTATTGGGCTTCCGGCTCCTCCTGGGCTCTGGCTACCATTGTTTGGGCCGTCGGCTGGGTAGAAACAAAGCTAGGTAAGCTGGGGGTCACAGATTCCGGCACTGCCGCTACGGTAGTGGGAGGGGGAATGACCAAAATCTGCTCTGCTTTGATCTCGTCAGGATTACTCAGACCATTTGCTTGTTGGATTTTTTCCGGCTGAATGTCGTGGCTGCGGGCAATCTGACTGAGGGTGTCCCCTGGCTTAACTTGGTAGGATATTTGCCCATCAACATCGGGAGTAACTGTAGGAGTCGAGGGTAATGCTGCAATGGCAGGGGAAGTTTCCAGCACGACCGGAGTACCGGGCAATGCAGGCTGGGCCACGATCGCCGGGGTTGTTTCGGGGGGAATAACGGCGATCGCCACGGGCTGGTCAATGTTCAACGCCGTTTGCACTGGTTGGGCCGGCTGGGCCATACCATTCTGACGCAAATTATCTAAGGAAATATCTTCCCCAGAGGCTAAGGATTCATCTTGCCGTTGGGCTTTACTGGGAGCTGGGGCCACAGCGGGGAGAGTAGGCACGGGCATAGATTGGGGATTGGCCGGGCTGGAGCTAGGCTGAACTTCAATGGCGGTAAACTCTTCCGGCGCTACCACGGCAATGGGAATGGGGCGATCGCCATGGGCGGCAGCGGCCACTTCTACGGGGCTGGGCAGGGAAGCTTTTGTATCGAGCTTAATGCCTGCATCTTCAGCGGTACTTTTAATTCTTTGGGAAGTTAACTTTTCTTCCAACGGTTCAACGACGGTGCCCTGCATCGGGCGACTCACATCGGCAACTAAAGTTTGGGCCTTGGGCTTAACGGCAATGGTATTAGCGGTGCTGGAAGACTGACCGGGAGCTAAGGATGAAGAGACAACCAGGGAATCAGTCTGCTCCAGGGGAGCTAGGGGCGGAATAGTGGCAGCAGGAGCTTGGTCGTTGGCCGCTTTTACTGAAGAACTAGGTCTGGGAATACTAAGTACTTGTCCTGCCTGCAACGCCGTATCAGTGCTGATGCTATTGGCCAGGGCAATGGCTTTGGCGTCCACTTGAAAAGCTTGACTAATTTGCCAAAGGGACTCACCTTCTTTGACTTGGTGCTTCAGGGAAGGGGACGCCAGCACGGACTCAGTGGGGGAGCCATGGGATTGGTCTAGGGATAAGTTACTCACCGCAGCCAAGGGGGAGTTGCCAGAACTGGTGGCGGCGGTGGCGGTTTGGGAAAACAACATCCCCGTTGCTCCCATGGAAACAGCTAAACCCACCATTGCAGCAGAGCGGCGAACCCGACGGTATCCTTCGCCCAGGGGCACAGTACCCTCTTGTTTAGTGCTTCCATCATAGGAACTAGTCTCCATCGAAGGGGATGAACACGAGGGAAAAAATGTCGCCGGTTGATTGAGTACGTCTTTCAAGAAGAACCTCCTTGTGTGTGAATGAGCCTAAAACCTAGAGCTAGATTGTTAGACCGCCACAGCCATTTCAGGTTTGATGGGAGATTAAATTCCACGACTGAATCTGACTGAGCCAATATACCTAATGAAGAATGAAGACTGCTAAGAAAGATTAACCTGCTTTCAATGATTCGACAAGCTGGTAGAAATTCCTGTTTTTACAGAGTTGTGAAAAATAGTAACGAATTTAGATCAGTGGTTAACTGACCCCCTAGACGTAGGTCTCCGCTTTTTGTTTCTGGCAAATTTCCTTACCCTGCCAAGCTTTTTCCCTAGCTGCTTTGCCTACTTTTCTCGGAAAAAATCCCCCGGCGATCGCCTAGAACCATCAGTTCTAGGTCTATTTTTAATCAGAAATTTTAATTGAATCGAGACCTTGGCTAATTCGCTCCAGCCATCACAATTTCTTATCAGTTCATTAGTTCGATTTTGTCACTTTTGCCCCATCCCATTGCAGTGGCAGAGCTTCCTAACCAAGACTGCGTAACTGTCGCCTGGCCTCAAACAGGGCGATGGCGGTGCTGGAGGCTAAATTCAAGCTCCTCACCTCACAGTGGGGCATGGGAATGCAAAGTAACTGGGTCGATAAATCCCGCATCATCTGGGGTAAACCATCTGTTTCACTGCCCATCATCAGCCAATCCGTGGGCTGGTAAGTATAGTCCCAAAAATTAACCGTGCCAGTGACGCTAAAACCGAGCAGGTTACCCCCCTGGGTACGCCAATGGGCAATAAATTCTTCGCAACTATTGTGATAATGGAGGTCAACATAGGGCCAATAGTCTAATCCTGCCCGTTTGAGATAGCGATCGCCTAGTTCAAAACCCAGGGGGCCGACCAAATGTAATTCTGTCCCAGTGGCGGCACAAGTTCGGGCGATATTGCCAGTATTGGGGGGTATTTGGGGATTAACTAGGACAACTTTCACCATAAAGGTTATTTTTGCGGGATTTAATCAGGATTTATGCGAAAAATGGTCAGAAATATTTTCCCATGTCAGTGATGGAGATCACAAACTATCGATAAACAACAGTTATTAAACTGTCCCCTCGGCAAAAGTTTATGATTTTTTATCAGCTACTGAGGCCATCAGACTAAACTCAGTATTTCATCCCGGGCTTTGGTTAGGGGTAAACAGAGGTCCTGGGCCAGCATGGCTTCCTCCGTCTCCGTTTGGAGAATCGCCTCCTGGACAATGGTTTGGGTACTTTTACCCCGTTCATATTGGCTCAGCCATTGTTGGGCCATGTTGCCTTCCCGCAGAATTTTCAACAATGGGGGCAAAAAGCAAGCAAAGCCTTGGTATTTAGCTTCCGGCTGTACGGACTGGTATAACTCCTCAATCCATTCCCTGGCGGCGATCGCCCGGCCATCTCGCCAATGGTGCAGGGTACTGTGCAAACTACCGACGGCGGCATCCATTTCGTTTTGATCCGCTAGGGTCAGCAATTCTGAGGGGGTAAGCTGGCTTTGCTGAAGGGGGTCTAGGGTGGGGTCAGCCAGCATTTGTTGTAAACGGGCCTCCAGTAGGGCCACGATCGCCAAAAGAGAAAGGGGGTTAGTGACCAAATCGCAGATCCGTAACTCCAAACGGTTCAGGTTATGGGGTCGATTATCGCCGTTGGGACGCACCGCTGACCAAAGATGGCGGACATTTTGCATAGTGCCCAGGGTCAATTGCTCCTCTGTCCATTGCACAAAATGGGCATGGCTCGTAAACAGGGGCACTTCCTGGGGGGTTTTGGGGAACATCTGCCAACGACTGGAATGGTAGCCGGTTACCTGGCCATTTAAAAAAGGGGAAGAGGCACTAAGGGCCAAATATAGAGGTGCTTCCATCCGCACCAAACGACAGGCCCGCATCAACTCCTCCACGTCCCCAATGCCGATATTAATGTGAATACTGGCGGTGACCACCTGGGTGCCGTAGGTCTGTTCGATGTAAGTGTGGTAGGGATTTTGGGGGTCAGAACGGTAAAAGGTGTCCGTCCCCCCCAGGGCCAGGCAACTGCCTGGTATTAAAGTGTAGTCTTGCCCCAATTGACTGAGGTAATGGCGCAATTGGCGACGGGGCTGGAGGATGGCACACAACAGGCGATCATAGCTATTTATAGGGGGCGTAGTGTATTCCACATTGCGGCTGTCCGGCTCCCGCACAAATCCACTTAAATCCCGCACAATGCGATCGGAAAGCCCCACAATCTCCCCGGTCTTCTTGCCGGTATAGATTTCGACTTCTAACCCTTTAGTCAACTGCACTGCACTCGCCTCTTTAAAATTAATTGGGGGGAAGACCACCAGGAAACAGTAAATACGGAAAGGCGCTGAAAATAAATCACCACTCCGCTTTCCTAGTATCTCACCGCCTACCCCGCCAGGGCTAACAACTCTTCCGTTAACTCAAAGTTGCTCGTGACCGATTGCACATCGTCCAAGAATTCTAGCGTTTCAATCATTTGCATAAGGGCTTTGGCCTGGTCTGGGTCAGCAATTTCCATGGTGTTTTCCGGCAACCAACGCAGTTCCGTCTCTGCAATGGCAAAGCCATGGTTCTGTAACACTTGGTTGAGGCTTTCCAGTTGACTTACCTCACTGAAAACTTCCACACCGCCCCCATCTTCCTCGTCTAGCCATTCGTAACGTTCCCCTTCCCCCTCCAGCAAAGCTTCCAGCAATTTTTCCTCCTCCAGTTCCCCCTCCAAGCGAATTACTCCTTTTTTGCTAAACATCCAACTGACACAACCGGTTTCCCCCAAATTCCCCCCTTTTTTGCTGAACGCCGCCCGTAGATCCGCCGCCGTACGGTTGCGATTATCGGTGAGGGCTTCAATTAACACCGCTACTCCCCCTGGGCCATAGCCTTCATAGCGCATTTCTTCGTAGTTACTTTCTCCATCTTCATAGGTTCCGGCCCCCTTGGCGATCGCCCGGTCGATGCTGTCATTGGGAACCCCTGCGGCCCTAGCTTTTTCAATGGCTGTCCGCAGTTGAAAGTTGCCCGCCGGATCCGGGATACCTTGGCGAGCGGCCACAATGATGGCCCTGGATAATTGGGTGGTGGTTTTACCTTTTTGGGCATCCACCCTTGCTTTTTGTCGTTTAATACTTTGCCATTTACGACCGCCCATTGGTCATTACCGTCTAACGAACACCCCCATAATTATTCCATTTCTGGGGGAGAGGAAGAAACAGAGGTGGGGATTTCCTCCTCATCCTCGATCATGCCAGGGTCAATGAGGGTAATATCAAATTGTTCGTTACCCGGAATAGTGCCAAATTGATCCCGACGGCGGTACTCGTAGCGCACGGAGACCTGGGGACCCATGACAATTTCGTCTCCAGTCTGGATGGTATGTTCTTGTCTTTTTTTGCCGTTGATCATCAAACCATTAACACTACTCTGCCCATCTTCATCGCCGTCAATAATCCGGTAAGCCGCCTGAACATCTTCGGAGGATTTACGCACCAGCACCGCATGGATACGGGAAACAAATTGGGATTTGATGCGGATGTCGGCCCTTGGCGATCGCCCGATGGTATAGAAGGTTTCAGTTAGTAAAACTTCCCGACGGCCACCGTCATCTGAAATGATCAGAACGTGCTCTTGCAGGGGTTTTGCCGAGGGATCAGACATGGCCAAGGGAAAAAAGAACAAAGGCGGACGGTGACGGACTCACTAAACTTCCAACCCGGAGGTTAGTCTACAGCGGAAAATTGAGCAAAAGGTCAGTGACTCACCTCAATCAATATTAACCAAGCTAATCTAGCAATCCCTAGTGGTAGCTAAAAGTTGGTGCCGGCCACCCTCTGGGTCGCCCATGGTGACAACAATCAGGCTTGAACGTGTTGCCTGGGTCTTCCGGGGGGGGAGAAGTTACCAGACTACAACTTCTAGACCCCCCTTAGTCTCGATTCCGTTCTGGGGCAGAGGAAAACTGGTACCGCAAGCTCAGGGCATTCAACACCACCACAATGGAGCTACTGGCCATCATAGCGGCGGCGATCGCCGGAGTCAGCACAATGGCAAAACTAGGCAAAAACGCCCCAGCGGCCAGGGGCACAGCCACCAGATTGTAACCTAGGGCCCAAAGTAGATTCTGCTTGATTTTAGCCACTGTGGCACGACTTAGGGTCAAGGCTTTGAGCACATCGGACAATTGGGAGCGCATTAACACCACATCCGCCGTTTCCATGGCCACCGCCGTTGCCCCGGAGAGGGAAATGCCCACATTGGCCTGGGCTAGGGCTGGAGCATCATTGATACCGTCCCCCACCATAGCCACCACTGAGGCCGGATCTAACCCTTGCATTGCCTTAATTTTAGCCACCTTGGCCTGGGGTGTCATCTGGGCCTGGAATTCTGCAATGCCCACCTCCATGGCGATCGCCTCGGCGATGGTGGGATGGTCACCGGTTAACAATAGGGGAGTAATACCCCAATGTTTCAGTTGGGCAATGGTGGCCTTAGCTTCCGGGCGGAGGGTATCCTGCAGGGCTAAAAATCCTTGCAACTGTTGATTGCGGGCCACAAAAATAACCGTTTTTCCCTGGTTACGTAGTTGATCCACCTCTGTTTGCCATTGGGAGTGCCACATTACTCCCTTTTCCATGAGCCATTGTTGATTCCCCACCAATAGGAGATCGCCTTGGTACCAACCTTGAACCCCTTGCCCCGCTTCCGTTTCAATATTCTCCACTGGCAAAAGTTCCAGATCTTGGGCACTGGAGATTAATCCTTGGGCTAGGGGATGGCGGGTTCCCTGCTCCACCGAGGCCGCTAAGGTCAACAACTGGGCCGCTGGAATATCTATCACCGGAAACGTATCCGTTAGCTGTAAATTGCCCTGGGTGAGGGTGCCCGTTTTATCGAAGGCCATCACCGTAGTGCGCTGGAGAATTTCTAAAATGTTGCCTCCTTTGATCAGAATGCCCTGTTCAGCCCCTAAACTGGTGCCCACCAAAATTGCAGTGGGGGTGGCTAAGCCGAGGGCACAGGGACAGGCCACGACTAACACCGAAACGCTTAGTTTAAGGGCTAATAAAAGAGGAGAAAGTCCTGTGCCCGTAACCATCTGGGGGAAAAATGATTGCCCCACCGTGGTCCAAAAGGTCAACGTTCCCAAGGCGATCGCCATCACGCCATAGGCAAACCAGCCCGCCACCTGATCCGCTAACCGTTGCATGGGAGCTTTTTGGGTTTGGGCCGTTTCCACCAGTTGGATAATGCGAGCCAAGGTGGTGTCTGCCCCAATGTGGGTAGCCGCAATGGTAATGGCCCCGGACTGATTCCAAGCTCCGGCAATGACCGCGTCATCAATTTTTTTCTCCACGGGCAGGGATTCCCCCGTCAAGAGGGACTCATCCACCAGGGTTTTTCCCGCCACTAAAATGCCGTCCACCGGAATTTTCTCTCCTGGTAACACCTGCACCCATTCCCCCACCCGCACCTGTTCCACGGGAATTTCAATGCCAGTTTCCCCTTTTGTATCTCCCCTGCCCACCAGTCTGGCTAAGGAAGGTTGCAGGGCTAACAGTTCCGTCAAAGCAGATTTAGCTTTTTGTCTGGCCTTACTTTCTAGGGTTCTGCCCAGCAGTAGCACCCCCAATAGCATCACTGGCTCATCGAAAAAACATTCCCAGCCCAACCCGGGCCAAATCCAGGCAATGCAACTGGTGAGGTAGGCACTGCCAGTACCCAGGGCCACCAAGGTATTCATGTTGGCATGGCCAAATCGTAAACCCCGCCAACCATCGAAGAAAATTTCCCGCCCCGGTATGGCGATCGCCAAAGTAGCCAGACCCCAGTGGAATACAGGGTGATGGAAAAAGGGAATCATGGGGCCACCGAAATGGCTCAGATGGCCCAGTGCCGATAGGAGCAGTAACACCAGGGCAATGGCCAAGCCCCAGTTAACGTTTTCTTTACTGCCGTTTTCCGCCGTTGCTAAAGCAATGCCCCCGTGGCCCTGACGAATTTGGCTGGGAAATCCCCGCTGACTCAAATGTTCGGCGATCGCCTGGGGAGTAATTTTTTCCGGAGCATAGCGTACCACCGCCACTGCTGTAACTAAATTGACGCAACTGTCTGTCACCCCGGCTAATTGACCCAATTGCCTTTCCACCGCCGCTACGCAACCCGCACACTTCATACCGCCCACATCGAGGGTTAGACTACTGGCCTGATTTTGCCCATTGTCATCGTTGTTAGTCAGGGTTGATGCAGGGGTCGGGGAAAGTTGAACCATGGTAGAGGTAATAAAGTAAACAGGGCATCAGTCCCAATCATGGGGGAATTTTTTCCACCTTACCAAGCAATTTTGCTATCTGCCCCAGGATCGGCGATCGGACCAGCACTCCCTGTCCTTGTTAAAGTTAAAGTCCTCCATCTTGCCAATGTCTTCAATTGATCAATGGATGGTCGCAAGTTATTTACTAAGCCCTCTTCAAAAGCCCAGAACTCCCCTTAGCAACAGCATTTATAGACAAATAATTAACCAATGGCCGTGTCAGCCTACGCCAGGGCAAGGGACTTAGATCCTAATTACTATTCAAACCAACAATGTTTAGAGAGCTTTAGCCTTTTGGGTTTTAGCTTTCATTTTGGCCGCACTTTGGCGCAAAGCCTGAAGACGGGTTTCATACTGTTTACGTTGGCGGCGATTGGGGGTTTGTTCAATTAAAGTTTTGAAAGCACTACCAAGACTTTTATAGGCATTGGGCAGGGTGTAACCAAAACGGGTAGCAAGGGTAATGGCCTTTTCGTCCGCCTCGATCGCCTCTTTGATCCGTTTGTCGCCGTTATTTTTTTGCCAGAGCCGATAGCCAGAAATGCCACATAATCCCAAGGCCAGGAGCAACAGCAATCCATCTTGCACCCACAGTTCTCCCACAGCCCCCCCTAAACCAATGGCCAGGGCCGCCATTTCCCAACCTTCCCGGGGAATGGTATCGCTCTGGACGCGGGCTACTTCGTGCCAAAACAGTAAATTCCGCTGGTCAATGGCCAGGTTTTCCCATTTGGCCAAATCCACCTGAATTTCAATCTCATCCCGGCCCAACTCCTCCGAACGGATCAGGGGGGGGTTAACTTCGGTGCTACCTTCCACCATTACCCAACTTTGGAGTTCCGGCGGCAGTAAACTTTTCAAGCGCCGTAGTTCACTCATTTCAGCGCGGGCCGTTGCAGAGGAGTAGGAGGTCATGGCAGTTTGCTATTTTCTTGACTGATCAACAGTGGATCTGGATAATCCTAACCCATTTTGACATTTTCCTTTGGCCCACCGCCAAGGCGATCGCCAGCAACCCGATAAATTTCGTTTTTCGTGGGTTGAGTTGATGAATTTGGAGCATCATAGTAAGTCATAGGTCTGTATTGATAAAGCCATGAGCCAGTGTCTTAACCCCGATTGTCTAGCGGTTAACCCAGTCACCCATAAATTTTGTCAAAAATGCGGTCAAAAGCTTTGGCTCAAGGATCGTTACCAGGCTTTAAAGCTGATTGGCCAGGGAGGATTTGGTAAAACTTTTCTGGCGGTGGATTTGGATAAGCCATCCCAACCCCGTTGTGTGATTAAGCAATTTTTTCCCCAGGGGCAGGGAACTGGATCTTTGGGCAAGGCGGCGGAGTTATTCCAGGAAGAAGCAAAACGCCTGGATGATTTGGGCAATCATGGGCAAATACCAGAATTGCTGGCCTATTTCATTGCCGATGACCAGCGTCAATATTTAGTTCAAGAATATATCGAGGGAGAAAATTTAGCCCAGGAGTTAGAAAGCAAAGGGGTTTTTAATGAGGAAAAAATTCGAGCACTGTTGATGGACTTGTTGCCAGTGTTGGAATTTATTCATAGTCATCAGGTAATTCACCGGGACATTAAACCGGAAAATATTATTCGTCGCCAGTCGGATCAAAAATTGGTTTTGGTGGATTTTGGCGCAGCTAAGGCTGTCGAGCCTGGAAATCGCTCGGTCACGGGAACCATAATTGGCTCGGCGGAATATGTGGCCCCGGAGCAGATGAATGGTAAAGCGGTCAATGCCAGTGATTTGTACAGCTTAGGCGTTACTTGCTTGAATTTATTAACGGGAATTTCCCCCTTTGACTTATTTGACCAGGGAGAACATGAATGGTGCTGGCGGGATTATTTAGTCAATAATTCAGTGAGTAATGAGTTAGACAATATTTTAGAAAAGCTGGTGAGTTTGGGAGTGAAAAAACGCTATCAAAGTGCTGCCGATGCGCTAAAAGATCTGGGCTTTATAACTCCAAAAGTTTCCACCCAGACGAACGTCAAGATACCGACTATACCCAAAACCCAACTGCAGTCAGGAAACACACAAACTCTAATTGACATTTTACCTGGAGGAGTGAAATTAGAAATGATAAAAATTCCTGCTGGTAGTTTTATGATGGGCTCGAATCAAAGTAATGATGAAAAACCAATCCATCGAGTCATTTTGAAAGAATTTTATTTGGGTAAATATCCAGTCACTCAGGAACAATGGCAAGTGGTGATGGAAAATAATCCTTCTGATTTTAGGAATGATCTAAAAAATCCAGTAGAACGTGTTTCTTGGGACAATTGTCAAGAGTTTTGTCACAAGTTATCCAATCTTACTAAGAAAAATTATAGATTAGCCAGTGAAGCGGAATGGGAATATGCTTGCCGGGCTGGAACCACCACCCACTACTCCTTTGGAGATAATCCAGTAGAGCTAGGAAATTATGCCTGGTATTCCCAGAACTCTGCCGCAAGAACCCATCCTGTGGGCCAAAAAAACCCCAATTTCTGGGGACTGTATGATATGCACGGCAATGTGTGGGAGTGGTGTGAGGATAGCTGGCATGAGAACTACAGGGGGGCCTCTGTAGATGGAACTTCCTGGATTAATAGTCGTTCTCAAAATAACTTCCGTGTAGTTCGGGGAGGTTCTTGGGGCAACTACTCCGAAAACTGTCGTTGCGCTAACCGTGGCAGCAGCAATCTTAACTACAGGTATAATTACAGCGGTTTTCGTTTAGCGCTAGGCTGAGGCAAGACTTGGTTATTTTTTGCTTTTTCCTTTTTTAGTTCTCGCTTTCATCGGTCTGTTTTGTGTAGCTAGAAATAATCAGCCCAGTGGGATGTGTTAATAATTAGGGCAGCGAATTATAATGCGAAGTGTACAATATTTACGTCAAATACACACGGTCAACTAACTTCAAAGCAAAAATTGATTACGTCCTTTGGCAACCAAGCAACTGCTGACCTGTTCAACGGCATCAATAGCCGAAATTCAAGAAAAATCCCATCTGAGATTACACAAAAAGCCTTGAATAAATTGGATATTTTAAACGCTGTTGAGAAGTTGGAAGAACTAAATAGTCCCCCCGGCAATCGTTTAGAAGCACTCAAGGGAAACTTAAAAGGATTTTATAGTATTCGGATTAACAACCAATGGCGAATCATTTTTCAATGGCAAAATGGTAATGTCAGTCAAGTCCAAATTATTGATTATCACGATTAAATAATATGCTCCCAACCAATCGCCTCCCCACCCATCCCGGAATCATTCTCTTAGAAGAATTTCTTGAACCCATGAACATCACCCAAGAAACCCTAGCCACTTATTTGAATATTTCAGTAAAACAAATCAATGAAATTATTCAAGAAAAAAATGAAATTACCCCCAAAATAGCCTGGTTATTAGCTCAAGCTTTTGATACTACACCACAGTTTTGGATGAACTTACAGACTAATTATGACTTAGCCTTAAACAAACCACAAGAAACCAAACAAGCAATAAAAGTTTGAAGAATTTGTTGTTGGAGGATGCGATAGTCTGAGCCAGAAATATTTATTCTTGATTGACTGCAGTACTTTAGTTGTATTAGGCTACATTTGCCACAGCGTTAAATATTCAAGAACGGCGATCGCCCTCAATCTCTCAGGGGTCTGATGCTAGGGAAAGCATTAAGTTTGGTTTTTTGCTATAACCACCTGACCACCTCAAAGGCAATTAAGGCGATCAACCCACCCCCATCCCAAATGCCACTGGAGCTTTAGTTAGGGTTTTCTCGTGCAATGATTTGATAGAATTTAAACCGTCTGCCCAGGTTTTAACTCCCTGCATACCAAGGGATCCCCAAAGAGATTTAAGAGATACAACCACCATGATCTACGACATTTTCATGCCGGCCCTGAGTTCCACCATGACCGAGGGTAAAATCGTTTCCTGGACTAAGTCCCCCGGCGACAAAGTAGAAAAAGGCGAAACTGTCTTGGTGGTGGAATCGGACAAGGCCGATATGGACGTGGAGTCCTTTAATGAAGGTTACCTGGCCGCTATTCTAGTCCCAGCAGGGGAAGAAGCCCCCGTGGGAGCAACCCTCGGGTTAGTGGCGGAAACGGAAGCAGAAATTGCCGAAGCTCAAGCTAAAGCAGGCTCTGGTGGTTCCTCCAGTGCGCCCCCTGCTCCAGCCCCCCAACAACCGGAACCAGCGGCGATCGCCACTGCAACTGCCACAGAAACAGCCCCTACCCCCAGCAGTAATGGCCATGGCAATGGCAAGGGTAGTGGCAGGATTGTTGCTTCCCCCCGGGCGAAAAAACTAGCCAAAGAATTAAAAGTTGATCTGGCCACCGTGGCTGGCACCGGTCCCCACGGCAGAATTGTGGCCGCCGATATTGAAGGTGCCGCCGGCAAACCTGTCAGTGCTCCCATCGCTTCCCCCAGTGCCCCTGCCCCGAAAGCATCTCCTGCCCCTGCTCCAGCGGCAACATCTACCCCCACTCCCCCCAGTGTTCCCGTCGGTCAGACAGTGCCCCTGACCACTTTCCAAAAGGCTTTGGTGCAAAATATGGTGGCCGCCATGGCCGCTCCCACGTTCCGGGTGGGCTACACCATCACCACCGATGGGTTGGACCAACTTTATAAGCAAATCAAGGGCAAAGGGGTGACCATGACCGCCCTGTTGGCCAAAGCAGTGGCCCTGGCTTTGAAAAAACATCCCATTGTCAATGCCAGCTATACAGACCAAGGTATTACTTACCATAAAGATATTAATATTGCCCTGGCGGTGGCCATGCCGGATGGCGGTTTAATTACCCCGGTGTTGCAAAACGCAGATCAAGTGGATATCTATTCCCTCTCTCGCCGTTGGAAGGAATTGGTGGACCGGGCCCGGGCCAAGCAGTTACAGCCCGAAGAATACAGCAGTGGTACTTTCACCATTTCCAATTTAGGTATGTTTGGGGTAGACCGGTTTGACGCCATTCTGCCGCCGGGACAGGGGGGAATTTTAGCCGTGGGCGCTTCCCGACCCCAGGTGGTGGCCAATGAAGAAGGTTTAATTGGTACCAAACGGCAAATGGGAGTTAACGTCACCTGTGACCATCGGGTCATCTATGGGGCCCACGCCGCCGCCTTCCTCAAGGATTTGGCCGCCATTATTGAAGAGAATGCTCAGTCTTTGACTATGTAATCCTTTGCCAACTAGGTCAGTTTGGCTGGAGAAGTCCCCCAACTCGTTCAGTTTTGGGGGATTGTCTTTTGGCGCATTTGCCAGCTACTGGGGAAGTTTGAAGTCCAAGATGGCACTGGGCAAACGAGTTCACAAAAGAATCAAAATTTTTTCAAGTTTTCTAATCAGTAACCGGTGCTGGCCAGCCGAGGCGGGTGGGTTGCTGGTAAATCCGATAGAGGGTTCTTAGATCCCTAGGGGAAATCGCCGGTACATCGGCAGTCTGGGCTGGGTATAAAGCATCTTCTTCGCGGTCACTGTGCCCCCAAATGCCCAGGGCGTGCCCTAATTCGTGGCGGGCGGTACCTTGGAGGGAAAGGGGGGCTAGGCCCGGTTTGATGGCGATCGCCATGCGGTGACGCAGTTGAGGTGGAGATGTGTCAGTCCAATAAAACTCATAGCTAGCCTGGGCGGTGCGGGCTCGACCAAAACTAACCAAGCCCGTTTCTGGGTCCACTGTGCGGGATAGGGGCGGTTCCCGGTAAAAAATGGCAATGTCAGCCTCGGTGGTATTTTCAACTATGGTGAGGGGAAAAACACTTTGCCAGTCGGCGATCGCCGTTTTAATGGCCTGTTGCCAGGTGTAGTAACGTTTCTGGGCAGCACTGCCGGGGGTTAATGCGGGGGGATAATCCACCGCTACAGTGACAGGAAATCTAGACCAGACTAGATGCCCGAGGGGGGAAGATTGCACTTGGGCAAAATAGTCACTGCCATCATCCCCAGGGAAACTGCGATTCTCCAGGCTAATGCCCAAATCTACCAATTCAGGGGGGAGGGGATGAACTTGGAGTGCTGGTAAAGTCGGCTTGTCCCCATTGCTGGCGATCGCCGGTAGCTTAACCAGCAGTAAAGTCAACAACAATAGGGCCAGGAAATAGGCCCAGGGTTTTATACGTTCTTTCAAAATTCTTACCCCTGTGGAGCAAACCCCTCAACCGCCAACGCCTAAGGCAGTATCGCCCAAAGCTTGGCCAGATCAAAGAAGTTTTGGCGATCGAGAAGGGTCAAATCGTCCCCCATATCCCCTAACTTAATTGGCCAGCCAGCCAGCACTCAAAATGATGGTCAGCCCAATGAAAATAATGCTCAGGGTCCAGGTCACTTGGTTGAGGGTTTTTTCTGCACTTTTGGCACTGGTAAACAATTGGGCTTGGCCACCAATGCCAGCAATGCCATCCCCTTTAGGGCTGTGGAGCAACACCAGTACGGTCAACAGGGCGGCGGAAGCCATCCAAATAATTCTTAGAACAGTAATTAAAGTCATAACAATCTAGCGCCCCTCGGCGATCGTGCAGGCTTCCCATTTTAGCGCGTTTACATCACCCTAACTAACGGGAGAGGTTAACCGGAGTGCGATTGGTCTTAATTTCCACCAACGGCTGATCAATTAGGGTTTTACCGGTCATTTCTGCTGGAACAGGCAACTGCAAAATATCCAAAATCGTGGGGGCAATGTCCGCCAGCTTCCCCCCTTCCCGCAGCTTGACTTCGCCACCATGGCCAGGAATTTTGCGTCCTTCCCCTTCCACCAAAATAAACGGCACTGGGTTGGTGGTGTGGGCAGTCCAGGGATTACCCGACTCATCGCTCATATATTCCGCATTGCCATGGTCGGCGGTGATTAACACGGTGCCCCCCATTTTAGCGGCACTGGCCAGGAGGCGTCCCACATTGAGGTCGACGGTTTCGATCGCCTGAATCGCTTCTTTGAGTTTACCGGTGTGCCCCACCATATCGGGATTGGCATAGTTGACCACCACCAGGGAGTAAATGCCTTTTTCCATGGCTCGACAAACCGTATCGGTAACGGCTTTGGCAGACATTTGGGGCGCTTTGTCGTAGGTGGATACCATGGGGCTTTGAATTAGCTCCCGGTCTTCCCCGGCAAAGGGTTGTTCCAAACCGCCATTGAAAAAGTAGGTGACATGGGGATATTTTTCCGTTTCTGCCGTGCGGAACTGCTTCATTCCGTGGCGGGCAACAATCTCTCCCAAAATGTTATTCAGATTTTGCGGCTCAAAGGCCACAACCACTGGCAGGGCAGGATCGTACTGGGTGAAGGTGACAAAATCTAGGGGCTGAATCCTTTCCCTGGGAAAACCATCAAAGCTGGGGTTAACCAAAGCGTAGCAAAGTTGTCTAGCTCGGTCGGGACGAAAGTTGTAGAAGATGACCCCGTCCCCAGAGGCGATCGCCCCGGTGCCTACCCTAGTGGGGGGAATAAATTCATCGGTAATGTCGTTGGCGTAATAATCTTTCACCACCTGGGCAGCACTACGGCCATCCCCTACCCCATCCTCTGTCATGACTCGATAGGCCTTTTCCACCCGGTCCCAACGGCGGTCGCGGTCGAGGGCGTAATAGCGGCCACTGACACTGACAATACGCCCCAAACCAATTTTGTCGAGATGGGCTTGGATTTGTTGGACAAAATGGGCCCCTTCATTGGTGGGGGTATCCCGGCCATCGGTAATGGCGTGGATGCAAAGTTGACTAATGCCTTGGAGTTTAGTCAAGTCAATTAGCCCTAAAAGATGGTCAATGTGGGAGTGAACTCCCCCGTCGGAACAAAGACCGATTAAATGCAATTTGCCACGGCGATCGCGCACTCGTTGGCAAACTTTCACCAAGGCTTCATTCTCAAAAAAACTACCGTCTTCAATGGCGTCACTAATACGTACCAACTCCTGGGGCACCACCCGCCCAGCGCCTAAATTGAGGTGACCAACTTCGGAGTTACCCATTTGACCTTTGGGCAAACCCACATCTTTCCCGGAGGTATTCACCAGGGTATTGGGGTAAGCCGTGATCAGACTATCCATAATGGGGGTGTTAGCCTGGGCAATTGCATTTGCGCGGGTATCTGGGCGATAGCCCCAGCCATCTAGGATGACCAGAACCACCGGGGCGATCGGTGCCTCTGCCATGGTTATTGCCTCACTACAGTTAAAAGTCTGCAAAAGATGCCATTGATAATACCATCAAAAACATCCGGGGCAACTACCGCCCTAGGCCAAGCATTAGTTGTTAATATCCATGGCCTGCTCAAGTTGGGCCGGCGTTAGGCTTTGTACTAGTTGTAAGGGCAGGGGAGCTTGACTCATTCTTTGCACTGCTTCATCCGTCAAATACAATGCCGAATCACTATTTTGCTGGAGATAAAGATCAAAGAAAGCTAATCCTAAACTTTTTAGGTAGGTATAGGCTAAATCCTGGCCAGGGCCAACAATTTTTTCCGGCAGATTTTCCGTACCTGCAATGAAGGACAAATGGGTCGCATTTTGCACTAAGAGCAGATATTTATCCGTGTCCTCAATCAGGGAAAAGGGAATGATTTGTTCCGGCACTGGTGGAGCAAAAATATCATCACTACCGGCCACAATCAGGGTGGGTACGGCCAGGTTTTTCATGCCATCGGGGCCAAAAATGGGGTTGGTGACGGGGTTAATGGCCAGCACAGCTTTAATCCGTTTATCCTGGAGGTCGGAGAGGGGTGGGGCACTATCTACCCCCTGGCATTGCCAGAGTAGGGCGGGGTTGAGGTTGATTTGGTTAGGCTGGTTTAACTTTTCGCATTCTTGGAGCAATGCGGGCCATTCCAAACTGGCTCCTCCACTGGCGATCGCCGTGTAGCCACCGAGGGAGTGACCCAAAATTCCCACATTGTTAATGTCAAATTTGCCCTGCCAAGCGGGGTCTGTGGCCGCTTTTTGAGTCAGGGTATCCAGCACTAAGGTGACATCCTTGGGTTGTTCTAGCCAGGCATTGGGATTGGGAAACGCATCTAGGCCCTGGAGGGAATCCTGCATCCGAGCTGCATCACTTTCGGGAAAATCAATGCCGGCGATCGCAAAGCCATAGGAAGCCAAATGATCGGCAATGTAGGTAAAGGCCTGAAAATTAGAATTTAAGCCAGGGGCAATCACCACCAAGGGAACAGGCTTAGTGTTGCCCTGGGGTAGATAAACAAAAACTTTGACTGGTTGACCGTCGGGACGGGGGATGGTGAGATTAGTGGTTTTCCATTGTTGTGGTCCAGGCTCAGCCAAGGCTAAGGGTTTTAGGTTGGGGGGCACGGGGGGAGAGGGACTGTCCTGTTTGCCCAACCAGGTAAAAATTCGATCAGTGGCTTGGTATAAACTATCCGCTTGGTCAATGGTATTTTTAAAAGTATCTAGGTTTAAAACCAAGTCTGAGCCGCCATAGGCATTAATAACATCGATAATTTTAAAGCCATCAGGATTTTGGGCCGCCGTAATAATTGCCCCTTCCAAAAAGGGTTGACTTTCATTGGTTGGAGCGGCAATAATATAGCTCAATTGTTGGGCAATTTCCTTGCCAAAAGTTGTATTAAAAAACCGAAAAGCTTCTATGGAATTGAGCTTAAAAGAATGGTTTAATAAACCACGAAATTTTTCTAGTTCTTCCGGCTTGAGATGTTGGGTATAAAATTTGAAATCTGGGTCGATGGTGCCAGTTTCAGCAAAAGTTGTCAGGCTTTGCACAGAAATATCAAATTGTCCCAGGGGCATAATCGAAAAGGTGATGGTTTCTGCCCCTTTGATTGCCCTTGGTGAAGCTAGGACCAAAAAACTGGAGGTAAGGGCAATTCCTAAAAAGCGTTTGAAGTTAATCATGGCATCAGAAAAATAAATTGTTAATTAATCTGGCAATAAAGTGATAGATCAGTTGGGGAGGATATTTTTTGAGGTTATCCAAAACTGTTTTTTAAGGAAGTTGTTCAAAGCCGGCCACTTCTGCCAAGGTGTATAGGGGCCGCCCTTTTACTTCATCGTAAATTCGGCCAATGTATTCTCCTAAAATGCCAATGCAAATTAGCTGAACCGCACCAAAAAACAGATTGGCAATTACCACTGTGGCAAATCCATCTAAAGGGGAATTGGTTTGGAACAGCCGCCAGTATAAAACTAATACCATCATAGCCATGGCCAGGAGAGCGGCTAAAAGCCCTAGATAGGTGGCCAAACGCAGGGGCACAATGGAAAAGGAAACCAGACTATTGATAGCTAAACGGAGGGATTTGCGAAAAGTGTATTTCACCTCCCCGGCATGGCGAGGATCCCGTTCAAATTTAACACCGGTTTGGGGAAAGCCAACCCAAGCCCTCAATCCCCGAATATAACGATTTCTCTCCGGCATGGCGTTGAGCAAATCCACCACCTGGCGGTCCATTAGGCAAAAGTCTCCTGTATCGGCCGGAATTTTTACGTCCGCCAATCGTTGCAACAGTCGGTAGAATCCATAGGCCGTTAGCCGCTTAAACCAGCTTTCTTGACGACGTTTGACCCGTTGGGCATAGACCACGCTGTAGCCTTCTCGCCACCGTTCCACCAATTGGGGCACCAATTCGGGGGGATCCTGCAAATCTGCATCGAGAATAATCACCGCCTGGCCCCGGGCGAAGTTTAACCCCGCCGTCACCGCCACCTGATGACCAAAGTTACGGGCAAAGCTAAGGTAACAGACCCGTTTATCCTGGCCGTGCAAAGCCCGGATCATCTCCAGGGAACGATCGCCACTGCCATCATTAATCAGCACTAATTCCGTACTTCCCAATTGATCCATGACCGCCTTCAGTCGATCATATAACACGGGAATATTATCTTCTTCGTTATAAATCGGCACAATCAAAGAATACATTGGCCCCTGGCGATCGCCATTGTAAACCCTGATGTCAGACCGGCCTGGTGAATTTGTAGCCATGGTGAAAGGGGATTGTCCTGTGGGTTTAGCCCCAAAAGTCGAACCAAATCATTGGCCGAACTCCAGACGGGCTTGTTCTACCAAATCCACGGTGACCTCATCTAGATCGGCCTGCCGAGCCAACTGCTCAATCCGCTGACGGGCTTGCACCCGGGCAAAATAGGGGATATTCTTCAACTTTTGCCGGGCTTCGGGGGTCCAGGGTAGGGATTCTTGCCACTGCATGGATTGATTGCCTCCGGGTTTGCAAGGGGGAGAATTGACTATATTTTCTCATTGAATAAACCGCTCAATCTTTCCACTTCACTCTGGGCAGTATACATGGGGGTACCGGCCAGAATTCCGGTGACGTTGCGGAAAGGTTTGCCAATGTGCATCCCCTTATGGTCGATGGAAAATTCCCGGATATCTTTATCGTGCATGGAGCCCCGCATTTTCAGCACCGTAATTCCCCGACGCATTTCGCCATACATTTCCACATAGCGCAAAAGAATAATCGAATCGGTAATGGTGGAAATATGGGCATCGGTGATGGAAGCTCCCCCTAATAAATTGGGGGTAGTAGAAGTGAATAAACCGCCAATTTCCTGTTGCTTAATAAAGGAAGTTAGGCCGATGATAAATTCGCGAAAACTTTTCAGGGTGGAAACCCGTTCTAGGGCGGAAAGACTATCCACCGCCACCCGATTGGGCTTAAATTCTTGGATAATATCCTTCATCATGATCAGATGATTTTCCAAGTTGGTGGTTTCTGGATAACGACAAACCACTTTTAGTTTGCCTTCCTTTTCCATTTGTTTGAAATCCACTCCCCAGCCGGTGGCGTTACGAATTAACTGCTCTCGACTTTCCTCAAAGGCAAAGACTAAACAGCGTTCTCCATTGGCCACCCCTCCGTCCATAAACTCAGTCACCATCAGTGTTTTACCAGTGCCCGTAGCGCCGGAAACCAGAATAATGGAATCCCGGAAAAAGCCACTGCCGCACATGCGGTCTAATTCTTCACTACCGGAGGTGATGCGGATGTCGGAGGATTTTTGCTCGAGCTCGATCGCCGACAGGGGAATGATAACAATGCCCTTTTTGTTGATGATGGTGAAGGGAAATTCGCCCTTTTGGTGGTCGGTGCCACGGTATTTGAGAATTTCAATGGTGCGACGGCGTTTTTCATCGGCTAGAACGTTGCGGACAATAACCACGTTATCGGCCACAAATTCTTCCACCCCGTAGCGACTAATTTCACCGTATTCCTCCACCCGTTCTGCGGTCATAATGGCGGTGACTTCCAACTCCCGTAGGGCAGAGGCCAGGCGAAACAGGTCACTCCGTACCTGGGCACTGTCGGTGAGGTGGCTAAAAATTGCCCCCAAGGAGTCGAGGGAAATGCGGCTGGCTTTATATTTGCGGACAGCGTGTTCAATGCGGGCTATCAAGGCCCCTAGGTCATATTCGCCGCTGACAATGGGGCGATCGCCTGGTTGGGGAGAAGCATCGACAAAAACCCACTTACCTTCATTTTCCCATTGCTGAATATCCCAACCAAAACCCCGCATATTTTTTCGTAGGGCCCTGGGAGGTTCCTCAAAAGTGACAAAAACACCATTTTCCCCACGGTGTATACCTTCCACCAAAAATTGACAGGCAAAAATAGTTTTAGAACTGCCCGCTGTCCCGGCAATTAAGGTGGCGCGGCCGAGGGGGAGACCGCCATCGGAAAGAAAATCAAAGCCTGGAATACCCGTCTCCAACTTCTCAATGCCATCTATCCCTTGCTCTAACATCCGTTCACCGCCACTTATTCGTATTCGGAACCAACGGGAATTATACCAGTGTTGACAATGCCACCGATACCACCGATCTCAGCCGGGGGGCAATGATAGAATTTGCACAAGTTAATGGAAAGTGTTTATGATTCCGGCTTGGCTGTGGATTGGGTTGATCGCTTTTGCCCTGGCCTTTGTGTGTAACCGTCTATCCCCCAGGGATTTGCGCTGGTTCAATCGCCTACGTCGCCCCCCTTGGCTAACCTTCGAGTGGGTCATTCCCTTCATTTGGATTGCTATTTTCATTGCGGGAGCGGTCTCCGCTACCCTGGCCTGGAATGCAACGATGGACCCTGGGCACCGCTGGGGACTGATGGTCGGCTATCTTTTGCTGGAGTTGACCATCATGGCCTATACCCCCGTCATGTGCAAGCTTCGCAGTTTGCGGGTGGGCAGTATTATCGGTGCTACGGGTTTCTTTGTCGGTCTGGCCCTGGCGATCGCCGTTAGCCAAGTTTCCACCACTGCTTTTGGTTTTTTGGTACCATTTTTAATCTGGAGTCCCATTGGCACCTATGTTACCTGGGCCATGATCCCCCTCAACCCAGGGGAAATTTAGCGACTAGGGCGTGAAAAAGTTTATAGCAAAAGGCCTGGGGAAAATGAGGTTGGTTTGTTGATGTTGTCCCTCCGAGAGGATTTCATCGGATTCATAGGATATTGAGACGGGCATTAATCGCCCTCAACACCAAAAATTCCCAGACAAAAAGAGAATGGCCTAGGTTTTGATCTTCCACCGCCTGGATCTGGTTTTTGATGGCTTGCAAATCGAAAGGTTTAGCTTTGATGCCGGTGTAAAGGCCAATGCCCACAGGCACGTAACGGGAGGCGGTATAAATGCCAGAGTTGGCAACGGTTTGTTGAACTTCCGCCGGACTAGACCGGTAAACTTGCACGACGACTTCGTCAATGATGCCCTGTCTGACCCAACCGAGCCAATCTTGGTTGTACTCGTTACGGGAAAATTGGTAGGGATTAGGGGAAAGACTTAGTGCCAATTCAGGATTTTTAGCTTTGATGCGTTCATGAACTTTAGCGGTGAGGGCAGTTAAATCCCGCTGGCGATCGCCAAATTGCCGGGGCACAGCCCAATGGTCATCTAGTTGAATACCGGCTAGGGATTGCTCTTGGAGAATGTCGTCAATGTGACCGAGGATGTAGGCCTGCACTCCGGGGTGGGCGGGGTCTAACCAGACCATGGGAATGCCATGATTTTCAATCACCTGCTCACCGTTGGCCATGGTCAATAGCCAATCTGGATTATTTTTAGCAACGGGATCGTATTGGGGCAACATTAGGCCATATTCAAACCAAGCGTAGGGTTTGACGCCCTGGCGGCGGGATTCCCTGGCCATGGAAGCCATGGGATTGATCAAAGGCAGTTTGGGAATTAGTTCCCCCCGTTGTTTTGTGGCATAAAGTTGGCCCCGCAAACCGTAAACACTGAAATAAACCCGGTCATAGCCCGATTTACTGATATGGTGCAGGGTTTCATCCAATAGGGTGGTGTAGGTTAATGCCATGGTGCCCACATCGGTAAGCCAGACCCCCCGCATATGTTTGGGCGAGTTAGCCGTACGGGACGGAGCCCGGTGGCAAGCCCCTAACATGAAGATAATGCCCACCAACAGGGCCGGCCACTTGGCAAATTTGAGTAATTTTTTCATCTAGGCGATCGCCATTGGGACAACTAAATTAATTAAGAACGGGAAGGGGCATGTAAAACCGTGGGTAACTTGCGTAAATCCCCTGTGCCTTCCAATTCCTGCACGAATAAATAAAACAGCCACCGTTCCTTTTCCTGTTCCTCCAACAAAGCCTGTCGTTGGGCATCGTAGGTAAGCTCTGGTATCTCTAGAATTGGCGCTGGTTCTGGAGCTGGGGGAAGCATTTCAGGTGCATCATCAAGTCCAGGGGGAATTTCGGGGACTCGATTGACAATGGAGCAAATTTGACATCCTCCTCTGCCTAAAGCCAGAGGATTCCTGCTTCATCGGGTTTGTCTAGCTTAAAAACATCTCTGTTCAAAAGCCCCGTCCAGATTCCCCTCCACAGGCATCTTTTTTAACGTCCACGATGTGCCTCACCGCAGACCGAACAAATCTTTAGTTTATCTTTTCCCATTCCTAGACTATGACGCCCCTGTGTCCAGGTATTTCCTTTTGGTCATGCATTCTAGATGGCGGGAATAGCCAACCTTGCCTCTCTTTGCACACTTGGGTGCATGGGTCCTTTTAGTTTAACAAAAAGCCGTCCTAAAGGACGGGGTTTTAGACCCAGTTTTTTGATAAATTCAGCCATTAAAGGCCTTGTTGTCTTGTTATATCGCCCCGGTGGAAATTGCCTTTACCACCCAGTCAAACGGTAGCGTGGAGCAGATGAAGTAAATTTCCTGTAATTCACTTCTGCTCAATACCTCAAATATTCAGCCCCATGGTGAATAGCTCAAGCAAACTAAATATAAGTTCTTGAATACTGCATTCCAGGTCGGTTCTAAGTCGATGAAATTAGTAAAACTCTCTTAATTTCGACCTCGAATTAAATCTCGAATAGTCAGCTTTTGTTCAGCGGTGTTACCAGAAAAAGTTCTTTCTGCCACCAGCTCAATTTCTACCCCTGTACCGGGCTCCAAATCCTTAGGGGGAATTGGTAACTGGCCAATATCAATGGTGAACTGATTGCCATTAACTGTGACCAAGTTATCTTCAATTTCACCTTCATAGCGCAGGGTATAGGTGGAGGGGGGACGAAACCGGGGATCTTCATTGGTCACTCGATACCTGAGCCTAAACTTGGTGGCCATCAAATTGGACTGATTAGCTTCATCCACCAGAGAGAGCTGTAAATTATTGCCACTACCGGATAATGTTAAACGTCCTAAACTGGTGGCATCCCCTTCCCACATGGCATTGTAAACCACAAATTCTGTGACATTATTTCTCTGCTGTGTGGTCCCTTCTAGCCAGAGATTGCCTGGTAACTCCGGAGCAATTTGGTTATCTTCAGTCAGGGTTAAACTAACATTGGTGTTAGCAAAACGCTCAAAAGGTTGGGGCGCATTCCACACCACCAAAAAAGACCTTTCTATGCGGTCTAATAGGATTAAATATTCGTCGGCAATGACGGAGCCTGGAGCTAATAGCTGGGCCGCCCCTGGGCGGGTTTCCCAAATATTTTTAGATAGATTAAAGCCCTGATTTTTTAACACATCTAAGCTCACCGTGGTCCCGGGTCGATCCGGCTCTAAGGGCCGGTCTAGATTCAACACCGTCAACCGTCCAGTTAAACCGTCCTGCCCCGCAATACCCGATCGCCCGTCTCGGCCATTCAGACCATTAAAACAACGGAATTCCTCGGTGGAACAACGGTAGCCACTGTCCCCCGGACGACCGGAACAAGTTTCCACTGTCCAATAGGGTTGGCTACATTGACAGGCCTGCCCCCCAGTTCCCCCCAGACCAGGGGATCCCCCTTTCCCACCGGCGGCCCCGACAAAAATTTGGTTGAGGCTGTTGAGATTGCGAGTGTAAATGGTTATGGAACCGCCATTGCCACCGTTACCTCCATTACCTCCATCCCCACCATCACTGCCATTGGCCATTTGCACATCTTGCCGTTGACTGGTGTCCAAAGCGGGGCAATTGGCCGGAGATCCTTCTGCACCGGGAGTACCTGGAGCCCCATCCCTACCGGCCAAATTAAGGGTCATGGGAGAACCATCGCTGAAAACCGTGAGGTTATCGGTGTCGGCACCGTCCTGGCCATCCACACCCCTAGCCCCTGGTGCGCCGACGGAACCAACATTTCTCCTTTGACTGGCTTGGGCCAAAAGTAGGCATTCTCCATTGGTTAAAGGGGTGGCGGTTAGGCTAGGGGCCACTAGATTGAGGGGAATAGCCAGGGCCAAAATGGAGGCAAAACGCAAATTAATTCTCCTTGCAATGCAAAAACCAATTGGAAATTGTGGCACAGGTTTAAACGGAAACCAAGCTAATCTCCTTGACTGGGGGACATTGGGGGTTGGTTCCGCCCTAAACCATCTGGGGCTTGGCAATCTGAGTTTACCCTGGGAGCAAAATTCCCAATAAGATCAATAACAATCCCCCTGTCCAAGCGAGAAAAAGCGGATAGCCAATTAACATTTGGTCTTCCTCATTGGTGATGGTGGCAAACTGCAACTGGGGGGATAAACCCCGCACCACCATGCCACTGACTTTCACGGACCCCAAGGCGATCTCCTCTAAGCGGGTCTGGGGAGAACGAAAGGGGGGTAATAGTCTGGTCCAAAAGGGATAGCGCACAGGAATTACCCCGGTGCGGTCGTGAAAATACAATTTCGGTGCCCGCCAAACACTGGCTTGCACCAAACGGAATTTGCCCTGCCAATTAACCTGAGTGCCCCAGATAGGACTCAAATTAGCGTCGCTAAGCACACTTAGTACGGTGGGGGCGGCCACTTTTCTGTGTCCTAAACTTTGCCAAGCGGTACGGAGTAGAATCCCCGCTCCTAGTCCCACCAGTATGGCTTGGGGGAGGGATAACTTCAAAGTACTATCTTCCTGTTGAATCCACCAACCTAAGCCCAGGGCAAACCAAAGGGGCAACAGCCAAATAAATACTTCCAGGTAAAAGAATATAGTTCTTTTTTTTGCTTCTTCGAGGGAGATTTGCCGACGGCTGAGTACAAGGTTATATTCCGTGTCCAGGTCTAACTGTTCGGCATAATGGCTCAACACCTGGAGCCGCTTGCCCAAAAGGGGATGGGAGCTACACCAAGTAATGATGCCCCGCCAAGGACTGCCCCAGTCCCAGAGGAGTAGATTGCCTACCATTCTCGGATCAAATCTTTCTCCCCGCTCACAGGCCGCCGCTGTGTAGGCATCATAGTTAGCAAAATTACGCATTCCCTCCAGAAACAAAGCGGGTTTCTCCGCCTGTCTTTCTTGCTTTACCAAAGCCCTGGTCATTTTCACCAGGGCCCGGATCAAGGCATTGGGATTACCGGTGTAGTTGACGGAAAAATGGTCAGCGTAATATTCCCTTGTGCGGGCAAAGTAATGGTTAGCCCCCTGATTAATGCGAAACAGGGCCAAGCAAATCCAGACCAACGGGGCGATCAATATCTTGGCGATCGCCGGCCAGGAACTCCGGGCCATTTGTAGCTCACAGTATAACCAGTAGAATATTTGGCCCCAACCACTCATACAGGTCAATAGGGCACAATCCCGGCGGACAATGTGGGCCAACTCATGGCCCAGGAGGGTGGCAATTTCTTCGGCGCTCAGATAACGAAAAATCCCCTGGCTGAGCACAATACGACTATTTTTTTGTTGCACACCATAGGCAAACATAACCGGACGATTATCGGGAATAACCCCCAGCTTGGGAATGGGAAAAGTTTTGGCTCGGGCTACCCGCAACATCAGTTCTCCGGCTTCGGGGCTATATTTTTGCACTGCGCCGAGGTTGACCCATTCAGCGCCATAAATGCGCCGGTTGATCAGATCCATCATGGGGACGCTGTAAAACAAAGCGAGGAAATTAACCGCAATCCCCAGCCCTAGACTAATGGCCAGCAATTTTTGCCACTGTCCCTGGGCCAACCACCATGCCAGCGGTGTCAACAGTACAGAAGTGGTTAAAAGGGGAACCAACAGGCCCACACCAAAAATAAAAGGCAAACTATCGGCCACCCTGGGCAGGGCCACCTTAACCCGACTATTTTCCGCCCGACCAGCTTTCAAGTCAGTGGACAGGGCATCCTCTTCCCCTTCTCCCTCATCAGCATTTTCCTGTTTCAAGAGCATGAGCATCATTGTCTTGGCCCAATTTTCCACCTCCGGGTCGGGATTTCGGGTCAGGTATTCACACAGTTCCCTAGACTGCTCAAATCTTCCCAAAGCTCGATAGGCCCGCACCAAAGCCATCTGAGCTTTGAGAAATTCGGGGGATTCCTGGTTGGGTACCCGGCGACAGACCATTTCCAAAGCTTTGATCGCCGACTGATATTCTTGATTTTGGAGGGCCTTAAGTCCCTTTTGGAGGGTCAGGGCAATTTCATGGGCATTCATGGGAGCAAAAGCGGGGAAACGAGAGCAGAGGAGCCGGAACCAGTATGAAGGCAAAAATTCCATTCTCCCACCCCCAATATGAGCCATGGAAGAGTGTTTTGCTTAATTTTTGTTGCTATTATCTGTGTGATTTGCGGTGGGGACATCCTGTTAGTCCAGTTCCTCGCCGATAGTTTTTATTGCCCAGATTGTCCTATTTTCGGCACAGACAGGGACCCTAGCCGTTGATGCGGGGATTTCCCGGCATGGTTTTGATAAAGTGTTGGAGCAAGTATTTTCCGGGAAAGCTCAGTGGATTCCGAGATTAATCATAGTGGTGGTTTGAGTGCCCCTCGTCCAAGGGAAACTTCACTCAATTTAGCTCTCTACCGGGGTTTGAAGTGGGGAGTGGTGCGGCCCTTGCTCCATGGATTGTTCCAGGCTCGGGTGTATGGTCAGGAATTGGTGCCAACCCAGGGGCCAGCCTTGGTGGTGAGCAACCATGCTAGTTACTTTGACCCACCATTTTTGTCCTGTGCCATGGCCCGACCGGTGGCTTTTATGGCCAAGGAAGAATTATTTAATGTGCCCCTGCTGGGCCCAGCCATTCGCCTCTATGGAGCTTATCCAGTGAAACGGGGCAGTGGCGATCGGGGGGCATTGCGGGCCGCCTTGACAGCCCTGGGGGATGGCTGGTTAGTGGGGGTATTTCTGGAGGGAACTAGAACAAAGGATGGTCGTATTCACCAACCGAAATTGGGGGCTGCCATGATTGCGGCCAAGGCCCAAGTACCCATTATTCCAGTTAGCTTGGGGGGGGTAGAGCAAATTTTCCAGCCCGGTTCCCCCTGGCCCCATCCTGTGCCTTTAACCATTCGCATTGGGAAGGCGATCGCCCCGCCGGTCAAGAATAAGAAACCCGAATTGGAAGCGGTAACTAAAGCTTGCCAAGCACAAATTCACCAAATGCTGGATTTAGGCAGGGATTAATAACGGTATCCAGAGGGGGATTTTCTGTGGAAAACTATTGCTAAAAATGTGGAAAAAGTTACTTTTATGGGGAAATAGACTACCCAACTAAGCCTCTAGATCTGCCAACTGTCCTGGGGCAATGGCCCCCTGTTCCGTAATGATGGCGGTGATTAAACTGGCGGGGGTGACATCAAAAGCGGGGTTATAAAATTCTGCTCCCTCTGGGGTAATGCGGATCGATCCCGGTTGGTAAATTTCCACCGGGTCCCGTTCTTCAATGGGAATTTGACTGCCATCATCCAAGGCAAAATCCACAGTGGATAATGGGGCGGCAACAAAAAAAGGAATGGCATGCATTTTTGCCAACACGGCTAAACCATAGGTGCCAATTTTATTAGCCGTATCACCATTTCTGGCAATGCGATCAGCTCCCACCACTACGGCGTCAATGCGTTGTTGTTGCATGCAATGGGCCGCCATATTATCGGTGATGAGGGTGACGGGGATGCCCGCTTGCACACATTCCCACACTGTTAACTTCGCTCCCTGCAATCTAGGTCTAGTTTCGTCGGCATAGACCCTGGCCAATCGACCCGCAGACCAGGCGGCCCGGATAACCCCGATCGCCGTACCGTAACCAGCGGTGGCCAAAGCACCGGCATTGCAGTGGGTGAGAATGGTTAACTGCTGGGGTTCCCTTGGTAGCGCCTCGAGTCCTGCTGCCCCGATCGCCTGACAAGTACGGAGGTCATCGAGTTGGATTTGTTGGGCCTGGGAGAGGAGATTGGCCTTAACTTGTTCCACATTTTCGCCACTGTGGTAAGCCACATTCAACATTTGATCAATGGCCCAGAATAGATTTACCGCTGTAGGCCGGGTTTGGCGTAACTGGTCCGCCACAAATTCCAACTGCGCCACAAATTCTCTTAATTCCGTCGTTTGAATTCTCCTAGCGCCCAAATACATACCATACGCCGCCGCTACCCCAATGGCAGGTGCCCCCCGCACTACCATGGATTTGATGGCGTGGCCCATGGCCTCATAATCGGCGATCGCCACTTCCGTGTATTCCAAAGGTAAACGGGTCTGGTCAATGAGAATTACCTGATCATCTCGCCACTGTACTGGATAAACATCGACAAAATTAGTAGATTGGGTCATGTTCAAAGTAACTTCTTAACAGAGCAATAAATAGAAAATTGTTTCCCCTGCTAATCTTAGCTTCTCACCTTGCTCAACCATGGACATTTTTAATAATTGGCAAATTATTGCCAAGGGTTGGTATATTGTTTGTCCCAGTCAGACGTTACGGCATGGCCAAGCTAAATCCATAACCCTTTGTGGGCAAAAGATTGTCGTATTTCGGGGCCAAGATGGAAAAGTACGAGCTTTACACGCCTATTGTCCCCACCTCGGCACAGACTTAGGTTTAGGACAGGTGGAAGGCAACTGGATTCGCTGTAACTTTCATCGTTGGGCCTTTGATGAAACGGGTAAATGTCGCCATATTCCCTGCCAGTCAACAATTCCCTCCAAAGCAAAGTTAGCATCCTATGCCACCGCTGAAAAATATGGCTTTATTTGGGTTTTTCCAGAGGCCATTGCCCCCAATGATTTACCAGAATTTGACGAGCTTCAGGGCAAAAAACTGATCATCCAAGCGGATAAAGTCTTTGAAAGAAAGTGTCACCATCATATTTGCATGATGAATGGTATTGATGCCCAACATCTGAAGACAGTCCATCATCTTGATATCAAAATGGATTTATCCCTGCGGCAAAATGAATCAGGAACTCAAATTGATTTCACCATGAAAGGCAATGTGCCAAACACTACTTTTAGAGAAAGTTTAATACACTATTTTTTGGGAGAAACCTATGAATATTCCATGCGCTATGACAATGGTTGCATCGGTTTGTTGACTATTATGAAAAATGTCCGTTTTTTTCCTCCTCTACACATGATCTATGCTTACACGCCTCTGCCCAGTTTACAGGCTGATGGTGTTAATCCCGAGTTGAGTAAAATCCGAATTCAACCTATTTACGTTACCGCAAAACGCCCTGGTATTATGGGTTATTTGGTCAGTCACTTTCTCTTATTTTGTACAAGATTAGCTTACTATTTTCTGCGCCATGAAGATGGTTTAATTTATGACAATATTAAATTTAAGCCAAATATTTTATTGAGTGTTGATAAACCACTAGCCCACTATATTAATTATGTGAACCACCTAGAGCCTTCAGCTTGGTCAAGGCAAAGAAAAACTGGATAGTTTCCCATTTTAATAATATTTTTGCCTCTAATTTAACTATATTTAAATTTTGATTGAATTGCTCCCACCATTTGCTGGGTAAAAAATTGTGGAGCAACATTTCCCACCGATGTCCCCTGCATTTCCCCCAGAAGATGGCATCAATAATTTTTCGCACGGTCGACTTTTTCGGGCAACGGAAACCATGGGATCATGAGTCCAATTAGAAAAAATCCCCTGAACTCCAATAACTAAACAGGAACGGATATAAATTTTATGGAGCTAAGCGGGCTCGAACCGCTGACCCCTTGCATGCCATGCAAGTGCTCTACCAACTGAGCTATAGCCCCGAGTCACAGTATTTCATTGTGCTGAAAGTGGTGCCCATTGTCAAGCTTTTTGCCAAGATTATTATTGCGCCCCTCTCTCCAGTCAGGGTCAACGGCGATCGCCAGGGAGATATTTACCCTCCCGGTTGGGACTAGTCACCATAGATAATCCCGATGCCCAAACCATGTAAAATACAGGGTGATTGTTAAGTTTTTTTAACAGAAAAAGCAAACGGAGGTTGCCATGGAACGCACATTTATCATGATCAAGCCCGACGGGGTACAACGGCAATTAATTGGGGAAATTGTTGGTCGTTTTGAGAAAAAAGGCTTCAAATTAGTCGCCATGAAGGTGATGACTGTTTCCCAGGAATTAGCAGAAAAACATTACGAAGCTCTTAACGATAAACCATTCTTTTCTGGTTTAGTGAAATTTATTTGTTCTTCCCCTGTGGTGGCCATGGTGTGGGAAGGCGATTCTGTGGTTTCCACTTCCCGCCAAATGATTGGGGCCACGGATCCCCATGCCGCCGCCCCTGGCACGATCCGCGGAGACTATGGAGTTTCCGTCGGGCGCAACATCATCCACGGTTCCGATGCCATTGAAACTGCTAAGCGGGAAATTGCCCTCTGGTTCAAGGAAGAAGAAGTGAATGAATGGCACGCCACCCTCAACCCTTGGCTATACGAGTAGATTATTCCCGTAGCTTTTTGCTTAACTGCCATGGCGATGGAAGTGCAACTGTTGTGGGCCAAAATTCCCTTCGTTGGTCGCTGGGCTGTCCACTATTGGTATGTGGTCGGCGATCGCCATGGTCAAAGTTTAGAAAATTTACAAAGATGGGAAGTGTGGCAACGGCGAGAGTTGAAGTCCCCCAGTTGGGGTCATCTCCACCAAAATTTGCTGACTCCCTATGGTGGGGTAGGTAACGGCCCCAGTTTTTTGGCCCAGCACTGGTCTGGTGCCCTTGGCGATCGCCTGGGGGAAATTATTCTTAATAGCCCCCAACTCTATCCCCACTGTTACAACTATCGTTACTGGCCTGGCCCCAATAGCAACACCTATGCCCAATGGGTGCTAGAAAGAGCGGAAATTAATTTTGATCTAGGCTGGCGGGGAGTAGGCCGGGGCTATGGCCAATCTATCTTTTCTCGGTTTTCCCATGGACATCGCCAGTTGGAACGTTAACTCTATTCGTAGTCGCCAACAACATATCCTTGATTGGTTGGGCACAAACACCGTTGATGTGCTTTGCTTGCAGGAAACTAAGGTGGTGGATGAAGATTTTCCCCGGCAACCGTTTGAAGCGGCGGGCTATCATTGCCACATCTCTGGGCAGAAATCATATAATGGCGTGGCCATTTTCAGCCGTGAACCATTGCAGGATGTGAAAATTGGCTTTGCGCCCCTGCTAGGGTCAGAAGTGACGGGGGATTTGGATGAGCAAAAACGGGTCATAAGTGGTGTTTACATGGGTGTAAGAATTGTTAATCTCTACGTTCCCAATGGTTCCGCCCCGGACAGTGAAAAATATTCGTATAAACTGCGTTGGTTAAAAACGCTGAAAACCTATCTCCATAACCTGAGCAAGAGCGATACACCGGAATTTTTAGTCTGTGGGGATTTCAACATTGCCCCAGAGGATCGGGACATTCATGATCCTAAAGGACGAGAAAATCACATTATGGCCACCCCTGTTGAACGACAGGCCTTAAAAGATGTGTTGGCGATCGCCGATTTGCAGGATGCTTTTCGCAAATTTACCGAAGAAACGGGCCATTACAGTTGGTGGGATTATCGCACTAGGGGCTTTAGTCGCAACCGGGGTTGGCGCATTGACCACCATTACCTAACCCCAAAACTCTACGCCCAAGCCCAACGGTGTTGGATTGACCAAGAACCCAGAGGTTGGGAAAAGCCCAGTGACCATGCTCCGGTGGTGGTAACCATCAAGGATTAGCTAGCTTCAAGATGAAGATCCTTTCGCTTTACGGGGGGCCACGGGGGGACTATTTTCATTGATATACCAACTTAAAACTCCCCCGGCGATCGCCGCCGCGGCCAAAAATAACAACACCGGGGTGAGACCAAATAAGCTTTCCGCCACCCCCGCTAGGGCCAAGGGCAAAGACAGGGCGATATTATTGGCATTATTTTCCAAGCCAAATACTTTGCCGTGAAATTCCGGGTCCGTTTCCACCTGCATCAACGTTTGCATCGGCACCCCCACCATGGCAGCGAAAAAACCCATGATGGTGATGGTGACAAAAGTCAGTACTAAACTATGGTCAAACAAGGCCAATCCTGCTAGACAAACCCCCATACCCAGGGAGCCCCAGAGTGCTAATTCCGTGGGGGAAAACCGCTGGCCAATGTAGCCAATACTCAGGGCCCCGATCGCCATGCCCAAACCACCAAAAGCTAGCAAAAAGCCGAATTGGGAAGCCTTCAACCCTGGCAGATGGGCTGCCATACTCACCGCCAATACAGACAGAGCAGCGAAAATGGAAAATAAAATTAACAACTGAATCAGGGCGTTGCGTACCCGATGATTTTCCTGGAGATAACGGATGCCATCCTGAATATCACTCAGTACGTGGGGGTGAACCAAATCGGGATCGGCCTGTTTTTCCCCCGTTTTCAGCATTAGCAAGACAATGCCCGCCACCAAGTAACAACTCGCCACTACCAGCACTGGTCCCACATCTCCAGCCCGGGGAAAAAGACTATCCGCCAAGGTAAGCAGGGGTTCCCCAATGGCAAAACCAATGATCAACACCCCCATCATGGTCAGGGTGGTGAGGGAATTGGCCGCCAATAGATTCCGCCGTCGCACCACCAAGGGCGTGGCCGATTGCTCCGCTGGGGCAAAGAACTGGGTCAGGGTGGACACCGCAAAGGTAACCGCCAACAAAATCGCAAAACCCAATGGCAAAGCAAAGTACTGGTGTTCCTCTGTCTGCCAACGACGCAGAAAACTAGGCAACCATCCCACCGGCAGATTGATATCATGGCGATCGCCAACCCAGAGGAGGAAAGGCAACAGCAAAATTAAAAGGCCCCGACAAAAATTGCTAATCACCAACACCTGTTTTTTTTGCCAACGGTCAACGTAAACCCCCGCCAGGGAACCAAATAGCACCGCTGGAATGGTATTGGCGATCATAATGGCCGACACCCAACCGCTGATGGACTGATTTTCCGCCTGGTAATGGTTGGCGATCAGAGCAATCATCAAAACTAGATAAAACTTATCGGCCAACTGGGAAAAGATTTGACCAACCCAGAGAAACAAAAAACGGGAATTTCTTAAAACCGGGCCAAAGCCTTGATTTGCACTTAGCAACTTAGATTCCATGCACAGGGGGTAGGACGAAAATACTCAACCAACTCGTTGGCCGCAAGATTATCTGCAAACTCCAACGGCTAACTATTCTATTCTCCCAAACAGCGACCGGATTATCGAACCTTCTCCAAGAGCCTGTTTGATTGTTAGATTGGTATCTTCCAATCGTTCTAGGGGAGGGGGCTTGTGTCCCATTTTTTTGTCGTGGGCGTAATTATCGCATTACGACAAGCCTACCAAGGTTTCTAATCGGGCCAAGACTTCCATCATAGTTTCCGTAGGAGCCTCTTCCACAATTTTTGCATTTCTGGCTTGGCAATCCACCGCTCTTATTTGATCTACCAAAACCACCCCTTGGATTTCTAAGTCGGGGGGAAGTTTAACCTCAAAAGGCCAGCCCTTGATCCTGCTAGTAATGGGGCAAATCAGGGTAAGTCTGGAAATGCGGTTATAGTCTGTGGGGGAAATAACCAAGGCTGGGCGATCGCCCGATTGTTCACTACCAATGCGGGGATTAAGCTCCAGAAAAATGATATGGCCCCGTTTGGGAACGATGCCGCTAATCTTTACCAAGACTCTTCCCCTTGGGCATTCCCCCAATCAACTTCGGCGTGTTGGTTTTCCGGTTGGGCCCCATCGAGTAACTCTGCCAGGCTATATTTTGGTCGGGCTAAAGACAGAATAACTTGTTCGTCTTTCGCCGTAATGGCAACCTGTTCCCCTTCTTTCCAGCCAAATTGCTGGACAATGGATTGAGGAAGTCGAATGCCTAGGGAATTTCCCCATTTGGTGATTCTTTGTGTGATCATTTTGGCGATCGCCCTGCACGACGTTTATACATTTAATATACGTGAATACACGTTACGGCGGCAGGGACAGGTACTCCAAAATGCTAACAACAGGAGTTAGTCGGCAAAAATATATTTCCTCAGATCTTCGGGATTCGGTTCGGGACTAGACTCCGCAAAGGTTAACGCATCATCAATCACCCCTTGAATGCGTTTTTGAATTTCCTTCAACTCTTCATTGCTGGCCAACTCGTGTTCCGTTATGAAGGCGGCAAATTTTTTAATGGGGTCCCGGGCGGCCCAAAATTGTTTTTCTTCCGCAGACCGAAGTTCATCGGGATCCGCTAAGGAGTGCCCCCGGAAACGATAGGTCAACGCTTCGATCAACGTCGGCCCTTCCCCAGCCCTGGCCCTAGCCACCGCTTCCGTTGCTACCTTATGCATTGCCACCACATCCATGCCGTCCACTTCTACTCCGGCCATATTGAACACACTGGCTTTTTTGTAAATTTCCGGTTGGGAAGTGGCCCGCTCATGGGCCATGCCGATCGCCCATTTATTGTTTTCCACCACAAACAGAATGGGTAATTTCCAGAGGGCAGCCATGTTTAGGCATTCAAAAAATTGGCCGTTATTGCTGGTGCCGTCCCCAAAAAAGCAGGCCGTGACTTGGTCGTAACTGTCATCTTTTAAAACTTGCCGGCGGTACTTGGTTTGAAACGCTGCCCCCAGGGCCACGGGAATCCCTTCCCCAATGAACGCAAATCCCCCCAGCAGATTATGGGCCGAGGAGAATAGGTGCATAGAACCACCCCGCCCCCGACTGCAACCGGTTTCTTTGCCGAACAGTTCCGCCATTACTTCCCTCGCTGGGACCCCGGCACTAAGGGCATGGACGTGGTCTCGGTAGGTACTGCAAACATAGTCCTCATCCTGGCGCATGGCCTTGATGATGCCGGAAGACACCGCTTCCTGGCCGTTGTAGAGGTGGACAAAACCAAACATCTTGCCCCGGTAATACATTTCAGCGCATTTATCCTCGAAGAAGCGACCCAGGACCATGTCTTCGTAAAGGACTAGGGCCGTTTCTCGGTCCAGGGAAATTTCTGCGGTGTTCAATTCAGGCAAAATGCGTTCTGAAACCATAGTACAATTTGCAGTAGGTGGAATGGAGGGCAGGTTTACACCCCATGGTAGATTCTAAGCGAAGTCGGTCAGCCCCATCTAGTCGGGGTAGGATAGAACACAATCTGATCACTCTGGTCTTTGAGCATTGTGACCATTCCATTGGTAATCGGTAGTTCCCATGTCTAGTTCCCGTGGCCCCTACAAGAGTCGTCTTTTTACCAATCTCAATCGCCAATCCCAACGGTTGCGCGATCGCCTGGGGGAAACGGTGCGTCATCTGCGGGTGGCGGCGGAATGGGGCGTCCAGGCTTTGATGTATCCCTTTTACTGGCTGTTACATCCAGAAAAGTGGTTGGGGCCTGTGTTAGGGGGCGAGGGGAATCAGGAGAGAAGGGCTTTACCCCCCGGCCTGGATGGAGACAAGGTTAATTCCGAGGATAGGTGGCCTTTGGCGATCGCCGCTGACCAACCCATTGAAACGGTACTTACTTCCCTGCAAGCTTGGTTTGACCATGTTGAGGTGAACCAAACAAATCAGGGTTTAGTTTTAGCTCAAGATTTCTCCGTTTTAATTGATGATCAATCCCTTGGGGAAGATAACCTTTCCGTTCATAACCAAGACCTAGCTTTACCCGCCCAGCCAGAAAAGCCGGCTTTACCCCCCAGCAATAATCCGTCCCCACTAGCTAAATTTGGTGAACAGGTAAAAAATATTTTTCGCTCTGGTAACGATGCCATTGTCATTCAAGGTTTAGCTTCCCGTTGTGGCGATCGCCGTTTAGTGCTGACCACCCAAGACAATTTAACTCTGGATGTGTTTTCCCCGGAGCAACAGCAACAATTGCAACAACAAATCCGGCGGGAGTTGGCCCAATGGCATTATCAACGTCGTCGGCAATGGGCTTTGCAGGCCAAACAATGGCGGGGTATCCCTCTAATTAGCGGCAGTGATAACAATGGGCAAGGAGAACAGAGGGTAAAGGTACTTGCCCCCCTGGATTGGCTCTGGCAGGGCATTTACCGTTGGCAAACCAGACCCGCTTTACCTTCATCTACTGCCATTGTTCCAACTAATACCGTCCAGGCTAATGTAGCAGGCATTAAAGATTGGCTGGGGCAAACAAATCGCCATCTCAAAAATTTAGGACAACAACCAGTCATTGAAGCCACCGTAGTTAAATCCCAACAACTGTCCCAGCAAATTGTGGAGGTGTTGCCCCCCACAGTGCAACATCTAGGACAAGATTTACAGCACCGGGTACAACAAACCCTGGAGCAATTATTCAATCCCGATCGCCATCCCGCCAATGCCCCAGACCCGTTTGAGTTGAAAGTGATTCTCCAAGCGGCGATCGCCTACTTTTTTGGTCCCCAGGGCAGTAATTCAGCCCAATCCTTGGGAGGAGAAGGGGTAAATAACCCTGCTTTACCAGGGGAACATCAAAGTCCGTGGTTAGCTTGGGAAGAATTGTTTGCCGATTTACCCATGCCTGCTATAGTTATGCCTCTCCTCGACCAAAGCAGTGGGACATCAGCGGTAATTAGTGGGGGCGAGCATGGGCAGTGGACAGAAGAAACCATTGAAAATTCCCATAATTTTGCCCTATCAGTTGCAGGCAAAAATCCCCAGGCGATCGCCCCTAGCCGCCGTCGCAGTAAACGCCCTGGCCGGAAAAAATCTGCCTTAGTCAATTCCGTTTCCCCTGGTGCTCCTGGGATGGTGGTGCAAGATCCCTGGTTGGAGGAGGATTGGGGTTTAGATGAAAAAGTTTTGTCTGATCAAGGGGAGATTAAACTAAAAGGAAAATTGCTTCACTCCAGCGGGCAAATGGCCAACCAGCGGCGATCGCCCCAGGATTTGGAAACCGCCTTTGATTGGATTGAAACCCAGGCCCAGAGTTTGGGTTATGACAAACACGTTTTGGTTTGGTGCTTGGAATGGCTTGACCGCCTAGTGTACGGCCTAGAACAATTACTGGAAAAAGTCTGGCAATGGCTCCGGCAAAAATTCGGCCAGGGAACGGGGAAAGCTGACATTTTGCCCCCTTCTCCTTAAGGTTGCGGCGAAGGAAGCCTTCATTCCTCTGAGCAAACCTTTGGGCAACTCAGGAAAGAGGAGGTCCGGAAAAATCAAACACCTCCGCTTCGGCTAGGGGAAGACCCCGTTGATCCTTGGGAGATAACAGAGGCGGAGTAGCTAAGGGCCAGTCAATGCCGATGGCCTGGTCATTCCACAGTAAGGTGCGGTCATAGGTCGGCGCATAGTAATCCGTGGCCTTATACAGCACTTCTGCCTCTGGGGAAAGGACGGCGAAACCGTGGGCAAAACCGGCGGGAATCCATAGCTGTCTTTTATTGTGGTCATTGAGAACATAACCCACCCACTGGCCAAAACTGGGAGAATTACGGCGCAGATCCACTGCCACATCAAAAATCTCTCCCCGGGCGGCCCGCACTAGTTTCCCCTGGGGATGCTGGATTTGGTAATGTAACCCCCGCAGTACTCCCTGGCGAGAAAAGGAATGGTTATCCTGCACGAAATGGGGGTCTATGCCCACGACCTGCTGGAAAACTTTGTCGTTGTAACTCTCAAAGAAAAAACCCCGTTCATCGCCAAAGACTTTGGGCTCCAAAACCAACACATCGGCGATCGCAGTGGGAATCACGTTCACAGATCAAATTCCTCTTTAGGGTTACGACACCCGAAAAAATACCATTAATCGGTCATTTGAGGAAAACCTGGAAATCTTAAACCGCCAAAAATTTTTGGATAACTTCCTGACTCAAGGTTTGGGTTTCCCTGGAAGCCACAATGCCTCCCTTTTGCATGGCATAGTAACGATCTGCGCTGATCAAGTCCTTGATTATTACTCCAAACCCAACGCAAAAATTATCGCTTGTCTTGTCTTTTGTAAGGTCTCACTTGATAATTCACCCAATTTCCGATCTAGTCTTGTCCTTGGAATAGATCCTAAGCCCTGAGTGTTCGCAAAAGAGTCTTGTTTCAGAAAGCTTAGTTTTGGTAAAGAAACTTCATACTGACTGTGTCGATATTGGGTGGTTAGTGGAACATAGATAATTAAAGCTCGTGGAGGATTTGTATCATAACGAGATACCACAACAACGGGACGAGTCTTTGCGGCTATGCCTAAGTCAACAAGCCAAACGTCACCCGGTTTAGGATTCATCGAGTAAATCTAATACCTCTTGTTCGATTGCTCGGGAGCGAAGAATATCTAGGGCATCTTGATCGGCTAGTTCAATTATTTCTCTGATTTTCTCTCGAACTTGGGTGGCTATGTCTGGTTGCCATTTTTGTAGTTTAATTTCCAATATTTCTGTTAGAGAATCCATAATTGTCTGCACCATTCACTGCTTTCTCAGCTTAGCACCGGAATTAAAGTGATCTGTGTCATTTCCCCTCCCCAAAATAGGTTGGAAAATACAATCAAACAGCCAAGAATTTTTGGATAACCTCCTGACTCAAGGTTTGGGTTTCCCCGGAAGCTACAATGCCTCCCTTTTGCATGGCATAGTAACGATCAGCCTGGCGGACAAAGTGTAAATGCTGTTCCACCAAAAGAACGGAAATGCCTGTGGCTGCAATAATCCGTTTCACCGCCGCTTCAATTTCCAGAATGATGGATGGTTGAATGCCCTCCGTCGGTTCATCCAATAGCAATAGTTTGGGCTGACCCATCAAGGCCCTGGCGATCGCCAATTGTTGTTGCTGACCACCACTCAAGTCCCCACCCCAGCGGGAAAGCATGGTTTTGAGCACAGGAAAAAGCTCGAAAATTTCGTCGGGAATGCCTTTTTGTCGTTGACTTTTATCCGCACAGGCTTCCAATCCCAGCAGTAAATTCTCCTGCACTGTCAAGCGGGGAATAATTTCCCGGCCCTGGGGCACATAACCAATGCCTAAACGGGCCCGTTTATCCGTCGGCACAGAATTCAACTGGCGATCGCCATAAACCACATAACCACTGCGGGGGGAAAGCAGTCCCATAATGGTTTTAAGTAGAGTGGTTTTACCAACCCCGTTGCGTCCGATCAAACACACCATCTGCCCCGGAGCGATGGACATGTCCACATTACGTAAAATATGACTTTCTCCGTAATACACATTCAGGTCGGAAATTTGTAGCATGGGGACGATCCAATTAGCCAAGAATGGGGGAAAGGATAACATAGCTACCCAGAATGTTCAAACGTCCCGTCAACCTTTGTTAATTATTCCCTCCCATGGGCTGGAACCAGGACAATGGGGTGTGACTAAAGGTCAAGGTGAGTAAAAGCTTTGGCCCCCTGGCCAGTATAGGTGGCGGCAATCTGACCATGGCCCCACAGTTGATATTTATAGGTGACTAAACCCTCCAAACCCACCGGGCCCCGGGGAGGCATTTTCTGGGTGCTGATGCCCACCTCCGCCCCAAATCCGTAGCGGAAACCGTCGGCAAAACGGGTACTACAATTGTGGTAAACCCCGGCGGCGTCTACCCGCTGACAAAACTGTTCTGCTACGGCCAAATCTTCGCTGATAATGCCATCGGTGTGCTTGGAACCGTACTGGTTAATGTGATCGATCGCCGCTTCGAGGGAATCCACAATTTTGATGGCGAGGATCAAATCACTGTACTCGGTGCGCCAATCCACTTCGGTGGCAGGTTCACAATCAATTAGTTTTTGCGTTTCACCATCTCCCCGTAGACTAACTCCTTTTTCCTTTAGGGCCTGGGCCAAAGGCGGTAAAAATTCAGCGGCGATCGCCTGGTGGACTAAAAGGGTTTCAATGGCATTGCAGGCGGCGGGATATTGGGTTTTGGCATCCACTGTTACAGCAATGGCCTTCGCCAAATCAGCCTGGGCATCCAGATAAAGGTGACAAATGCCATCGGCGTGGCCTAACACAGGAATTTGGGTATTTTGTTGAATATATTGGACAAATTCGTTGGAACCCCGGGGAATAATCAAATCCACATACTGGTTTAGGGCCAACAGGCCCCGAATTTCTTCCCTGGTGGTGAGCAAGTTAACCGCCTCTGGTTTGACTGCAGTCTTAGCCAAAGCGGTTTGAATAACTTCGGTTAAAACTTGGCAGGAACGGGTGGCTTCCCGACCTCCTTTGAGAATGACTGCGTTGCCGGATTTAATGGCCAAACTACTGATTTGGATCAGGGCCTCCGGGCGCGCCTCAAAAATCACCCCCAACACCCCCAGGGGACAACCAACCCGTTTTAACACCAAACCCTCATCCAATTGTCGATGGAGGGTAACTTGGCCCAACGGATCGGGTAAATGCTCCACATCTTTCACCCCGGCAATGGTGCTTTTGAGCTTACTTTCCCCCAACAGCAGGCGGTTATAAAGGGGTTTAGCAATGCCCATGGCTTCCGCCGCGGCACAATCTTCCTGATTGGCAGCCAAAATTTCTGGCATGGCGGCCGTTAGACCATCAGCTATGGCGGCGATCGCCCGATTCCGTTCGGCGGTGCTGAGGGTGCCCAAATAGAGGGCCGCTTGGCGGGCATTGTGGGCCAGGGTAGGGAGGGCAGAAACGCTAGGGGAAATAACCATGGGTTAGACGTTAACGATGCAGTTACTTTAGTTATTTTTCAGGACGGGGCAACCGTGGGGAGCTAAAAGCAAAGCCCAGAAGAAAATATTCACGGCTTTAACCGGGGCAATGGCCTTAATGATCCAGAGCCGATCGCCCTTGACGACCCAGACGAAAAACCAGGAAAGAGAGGAAATAAATCACATAGGCCACTAGGCCAATAATGCCCAAAAAGCCAAGGAAACCAGTGTTGGAATTGGCGTGGAACCAAGCCTTGTAATGTAGGGGCGGCTGGAGCCAAACCTGACAGAAACTTTCCGCTCCACCAATGCCATTCAGCCCACAGGAAAGGAAAGGAATATTTACCAAGATGGCAAAGCAGGAAAAAATAGTGATGCCCCAACGCCAAGTGGTGGTGGCCAATTTCAAAGGGGAAGGGGGTAAATCCTTGATTTCGTCATTAAGGTCCACCCAAAACCACAAACTAACCGGAATTAGACAACGGGCAGCAAAACCAGTGAAGAAAGCCAAGGACCAGCCGGGAATCAGGAGATAGACCGTTACCATCAACAGGCTGGCCACCCGCCAATAGATGATTAGCAAACGATTGATGGCATCTACCCGTTTAAAGGCTGACCAAATGACCAGCACCAGGGGGATAAACACAGAAACGATGACCGCCAAGCGATAGTCCAACCAGATTAACCGCAACCAAATGCCGTCTACTTCCATAACACCATCGAAAAATTTGACAAAACTAAGGGGCAACGCCTACTAAAATGTGAACCCCCAGCTTTGCTAGGCTACCAAATTTTTAGACATTAATCTTCATTCATTCAATCTGGGAAAAATTTCCGCACCTAGCGACTCGTAACCCAAAGAAAAAACACCGTAAGGCATTTAGATGTGGTTTATTCAGTCGGTAGTTGCTGCGTCGGGGTAAAAATCTGGATCCAATAATTCCGCCACTGAAAACGGGCAATTTTCAGGAAAAATCTGGGCTGCTAACCCTGTTTTGTCGATGGCTCGTCTTCTTGCTTTGAGATACATCAAATCAATGCGGGTGAGAAAAAAATTGTAAAGAGTTTTTGACTCTAACAGGTTCTCCAATTCATCTCTGAAGTTACCGATTTCACCACGCCAGCCCCGACCGGAATTTTCCCGTTCTGTTGTCCAATAGCGATAGAGGAGTAGATGAATTAGCAACTGTCGCAGATAGCTATCAACTTTATGGCGTAGCTGAATGCCCAAACCTTCGATTTCCTCTACTAAATTATCCCAGTCTATTTGCTCAACTTGGCGTAATTTAAGCTGATCCAAGGTCGTTTCTAACCAAAGGAGATAATCTTCTTCATAGAGGCTTTTGGCTACGGCGGTTAAAGACATTGCTCTACCTTTTTACTGTATTCAGAAATAAGTTAAATAAACTGGTTCGTTGATTGAGCCCATCCTATTTAACTTAACAAATTAGCCCAGATAATCCTGCAATGCCTTCACATCAAGGGGGTGGTCCTGCAGACTGCGGAGGGCGGCCACGGTGGCTTTTCCGCCGGCGATCGTGGTGATAATGGGCAACTTATAATCCAGTGCGGCCCGGCGAATGGTGCGGCCATCTAACTGGGATTCCTCACCGCTGGGGGTGTTGATAATAAATTGGATTTGGCCGTTTTTAATCCAGTCGATGACGTGGGGGCGACCTTCATGGAGTTTGAGCACCACTTCTACCCCTTCAATGCCATGCTGTTGCAAAACTTTTTGGGTACCGGCCGTGGCCACCACTTTAAAGCCTAGATCCATTAAGTCTTTAACCACGGGCACAGCCGCCTCTTTGGTGCGATCGCTCATGGACACAAATACCGTTCCGGTGGTAGCTAAAATTACCCCCGCTCCCAACTCGGCCTTAGCAAAGGCTTTGCCAAAGTCGCTGTCAATACCCATCACTTCCCCGGTGGAACGCATTTCTGGCCCCAACAAAGTGTCTGCCCCAGGGAATTTACTGAAGGGGAGCACCGCTTCCTTAACGGCTACGTGCTGGGGAATAAATTCCTCCGTTACCCCCAGTTCTTCTAGGGTTTTGCCAGACATCACCAGCGAAGCAATTTTAGCCAGGGGACGGCCGGTGGCTTTACTTACATAGGGCACAGTGCGAGATGCCCGGGGATTAGCTTCCAGGATATAAACCTGTTCCCCTTGCACAGCGTATTGAATGTTCATCAAACCCACCACTTTTAAAGCTCTTGCCAATTGTTCGGTCCACTGGCGAATGGTGGCTAGTACCCCCTCGGAAAGGCTGGTGTAGGGAATGGAACAGGCGGAGTCCCCGGAGTGGATACCAGCTTCTTCAATGTGCTCCATGATGCTGCCAATGACCACTTTGCCGGTTTTGTCGGTGAGGGAGTCCACGTCCACTTCGATGGCATTTTCTAAAAATTTGTCAATCAAAATGGGATGATCCGGCTCAATTTGCACCGCATAGGTCATGTACCGTTCCAATTCTTCGTCGGAATAGACAATTTCCATGGCTCGTCCCCCTAGCACATAGGAGGGCCGCACTACGACGGGATAACTAATGCGGTTGGCCACTACTCTGGACTCTTCGTAATCCCGAGCAATGCCGTTGGGTGGTTGGTTGATATTCAACTCGTGGAGAATTTTTTCAAAACGCTCCCGGTCTTCGGCCGTATCGATGGAGTCGGGGGAAGTGCCCCAGATTTTGGTCTGCACTGGGCAATCGGGGCTATGGAGATATTGCTGGAGGGGCACCGCCAGTTTGAGGGGAGTTTGGCCGCCAAATTGGATAATGATACCCGCCGGATTTTCTGCTTCGATGATATTTAAAACATCTTCCTTGGTGAGCGGTTCAAAATAGAGGCGATCGCTCGTGTCGTAGTCGGTGGAAACGGTTTCAGGGTTGGAGTTAACCATGATGGTTTCGTAGCCCGCATCACTAAGGGAAAAGGCGGCATGGCAACAGCAGTAGTCAAATTCAATCCCTTGGCCAATGCGGTTGGGGCCACCACCAAGGATCATTACTTTGGGCTTGTCGGAGGGCAGCACTTCGCATTCCTCCGGCTCGTAGGTGGAATAGTAGTAGGGAGTAAAGGCTTCAAATTCCGCCGCACAGGTGTCTACCACTTTATATACGGGGGTGATGCCCAGGGATTTACGGTAGGCCCGCACTTCGTCTTCGGTGGTTTTGGTGGCAAAGGCTATCTGGCGATCACCAAAGCCCTGTTGTTTGATGTAGCGCAGATCGGCAGCGGTGAGGTCTTTTAAACCCCGTTGTTTCATATATTTTTCCGTTTTGACCAAGTCCTCCAGTTTGTCCAGGAACCAGAGGTCGATCGCCGTTAGCTCATGGATTTCCTCCACGGTCATACCCAGGTTCAAGGCATGGTGCAAAGAAAAGACCCGATCTGGGTTGGGAGTCCGCAACTGGGAACGGAGATGGGAAAGGGTGGGCAAAGTCTCATGGCGATCGCAACCAAAGCCAAATCGTCCTGTTTCCAGGGAACGTAAAGCCTTTTGGAAAGACTCTTGGAAGGTACGTCCGATCGCCATCGCTTCCCCAACGGATTTCATTTGGGTGGTGAGAATCGGTTCGGAGCCGGGGAATTTTTCAAAGGCAAAACGGGGAATTTTGGTAACAACGTAATCAATGGTGGGTTCAAAGGAAGCCGGGGTCTTCTTAGTAATGTCGTTGGAAATTTCGTTGAGGGTGTAGCCCACCGCCAACTTGGCCGCAAATTTGGCAATGGGAAACCCAGTAGCCTTGGAAGCCAGGGCTGAAGAGCGGGACACCCGGGGATTCATTTCAATCACAATCACATCTCCATTGGCTGGGTTAACGGAAAACTGAATATTCGATCCCCCCGTTTCCACGCCAATTTCCCGAATGATGGCAATGGAATAGTCCCGCAGTCGTTGATACTCCTTATCAGTTAAAGTCTGGGCTGGAGCCACGGTGATCGAGTCCCCCGTGTGGACCCCCATGGGATCAAAGTTTTCAATGGAACAGATGATGACCACGTTATCGGCCAAATCCCGCATCACCTCCAGCTCGTATTCCTTCCAACCCAGCAGGGATTTTTCCACCAAAATTTGGGACATGGGGGATTGGTCCAGGCCAAACTGGGCCATTTCTTCATACTCTTCCTGGTTGTAGGCAATGCCCCCCCCGGTGCCTCCTAGGGTGAAAGCGGGGCGAATAATTAAGGGGTAGGAACCAATTTCTGCGGCGATGCGCCGGGCATCATCCATGTTGTTGACAATGCCAGAGGGACAGACCGGCACCCCAATGCGGGCCATGGCCTGTTTGAATAAATCCCGGTCCTCCGCCATTTCGATCGCCGGCAACTTAGCACCGATTAATTCCACCCCATATTTTTCCAACACCCCGGATTTGGATAGGGAGACGGCCAAATTCAACGCCGTTTGTCCCCCCATGGTCGGTAACACCGCATCCGGTCTTTCTTTGGCAATAATTTTTTCCACAATCTCCGGGATCAGCGGCTCAATGTAGGTGCGGTGGGCTAATTCCGGGTCAGTCATAATCGACGCCGGGTTGGAGTTGACCAACACCACCTCGTAGCCTTCTTCCTTTAACGCCTTACATGCTTGGGTGCCCGAATAGTCAAATTCGCAAGCTTGACCAATAACAATGGGGCCAGCCCCCAAAATCATAATTTTGTTTAAGTCGTTGCGGCGTGGCATAGGTAAAACTGTCCGAGACGTGATGGGGATTTCGATCCCAATCATTGTATAGGCTTTATCGGCGATCGGAACCCGCTCCCATATCCGGATTTATTGACCAAAAATCCCGGCCTTGACCCTATTTAAGCGACCCCACCATCCAACCAATGCCGCAGGCGATCGCCACCAGGCAAGAAGTCTTAAAAGCATTAACAGTGGCCGGTTGTACCTGGGCATCTTCCCTTTCTTCCGTCGTTTTGGCCCGACTAAAGCGGCGTTTTTGCAGCCCAAAGTAAACCAACTGAGAAATAATGGACAGGGTTAAAGGGATAAAAACCAAGCGACTGGCTAAAACCAACCCCATTCCCGTAGTCAGGGTGAAAAGACCGCCCAACAATAGAAAATAACTCAGTAACCGGTCCTGTTTCTCCATGGCGATCGCCTCCAGGGCGCGATCTAGGAATAAAGACTCCCTGGCCGCCTGTAGGGTCAAAAAACCACCAAAAATCCAAAACGCACCGAAAAGCCGCAAACAGGAACGCAGCCCAATCACCCAAAAAACTTCCATCTCTGCTTACACTTAACCCTTAATCAATTCCACTGTGTCGCGGCCGTCTGGGTCCTGTAGATACACTTTCACCTGTTCCTCCGCCGCTGTGGGCAGGGTTTTACCAACAAAATCGGGATGGATGGGCAACTCCCGATGGCCCCGGTCCACCAAGGTCAACAAACGAATCACTTGGGGACGACCGTACTCCGTTACCGCATTAAGGGCCGCCCGGATAGTGCGACCTTTATAAATCACGTCATCCACCAACACCACCCTTTTGCCCGTTAAACTGAGGGGAATCTTTGTTTTGGCGGGAGTACGGGTTTTAATCCGTTTTAAATCGTCCCGGTAAAGGGTAACATCGATCGCCCCGACGGGGACCTTAACCTGCTCCAACATTTCAATTTGCTGAGCTAACTGATGGGCAAGGGGAACGCCCCTGGTGTAGATACCCAGTAACACTAACTCCGACAGGTCACCATTTTTCTCAATTACTTGGGAAGCCAAACGGGTCAGGGTACGCCGGATTTCCTCCGGGGAAAGAATCTCAATGATCTGTGTCGCCATGGACCATCACCTACACCAATGAAAAAAAGTCATCCTGCCATTGACACTGTAACAGGGCAAAGTCATCAATGTTGACCCCCCGGGCGGTGGGGGCATGGTATGATTTGGGAGACTCATTGTTACATTTCTTAATGAAATCCTAATCTTTTTGCTACTGCTCCCAGGGATCCGCCTCCAGAGACGTGCCTAGTCCGGCTCTGATTACGACCCATCGACGGTGCGGAGGTCTTTTACGGATACAATTTTAGAGACTGCATCATTCGATACAATCAAGGCGCTTGGGGCATTAGGGCTAACAAATACACCCATAACCTCCAATTTATTGTGACCATTGCTTCTTCCCATCCCATCAATAACGGCATGAACACCGGCAAATTAGTGAATCAAGTTTCCTCCTTACCTGACCGTAATACCCACAATGGGCAAGAGGTGAAATACCACACCGAAAATGTTGAGTTGAATAAAGAAAAAATGATGGATGCCGTGCGCATCATGCTGGAGTCGGTGGGAGAAGATCCGGAACGGGAAGGCCTGCTAAAAACCCCCAAGCGGGTGGCGGAAGCAATGCAGTTTTTGACCCAAGGCTATGACCAATCCTTAGAAAAATTGGTTAATGGCGCTATTTTTGACGAAGGCCATAATGAAATGGTTTTGGTTCGGGACATTGACTTTTTCAGTTTGTGTGAACACCACATGTTGCCTTTTATGGGTAAGGCTCACCTGGCCTATATTCCCAATCAAAAAGTAGTGGGTCTCAGCAAGTTAGCTCGCATTGTGGAAATGTTTTCCCGTCGTTTGCAGGTGCAGGAGCGCCTCACCAGGCAGATCGCCGAGGCGGTACAGGAAATTCTCGATCCCCGGGGGGTAGCGGTGGTGATGGAAGCAACCCACATGTGTATGGTGATGCGTGGTGTTCAAAAACCAGGTTCCTGGACAGTTACCAGTGCCATGATCGGTTCTTTCCAAGATGAGCAAAAAACCCGGGAAGAGTTTTTAAATTTGATTCGTCATCAACCCAATTTCTATTAATTTTTCCAGGGGGGAAGCCCCACTAAATTTGGTCAGACATTGCCGGATTTTTAGTGGGGGGAGTGGGACATAAATTTAAGGCTGCTAAAGCATTCCCTCGCTGAATAAAAACACTCAAATTTACTCCAATTAATCCAATCTGGCCTATCCCCTAGGCAGTTTTTGGACATGGCAGGGCGGCATTGACGTTAACTTGTTGACAGGCTTATTCCATGGCAGCTGAAATTATCTGCGTTGGCACCGAATTATTGCTAGGGGAAATCCTCAATAGCAACAGTCAATACCTGGCTCAGGAATTGGCCCGCCTTGGCATTCCCCACTATTTCCAAACGGTGGTAGGGGATAACCCAGAGCGCATCAAACAGGCGATCGCCATTGCTCAGAAACGAGCTCAAATTCTCATTTTCACTGGGGGCTTGGGGCCGACCCCGGACGATCTAACGACGGAAACTATCGCAGATTTTTATCAGACGACCTTGCAGGAAAGCGCTGCCGTCATCGCCGACATTGAGGCAAAATTTGCCCAGACGGGGCGACCCATGGCAGCTAATAATCGCAAGCAGGCCTTATTGCCAGTGGGGGCAGAGGTATTGGCCAACGAAACGGGAACGGCCCCCGGCATGATTTGGCATCCCCAACCGGACTTGTTAATTTTGACTTTCCCTGGAGTCCCTTCGGAAATGCACCAGATGTGGCAGGAGGTAGCGGTGCCCTACCTCAAAAGTCAGGGCTGGGGACAAACTAGTATTTACAGCCGAGTACTGCGCTTTCGGGGCATTGGGGAATCGTCCCTGGCGGAGAAAGTAACGGATTTTTTCAATTTGACCAATCCCACCGTGGCTCCCTACGCAGGTAAAGGGGAGGTGCGTTTGAGGGTTTCCTCTGCTGCGTCCTCCGAGGCCCTGGCCCGGGAAATTATCGATCCGGTGGTGGATCAAATTAAGGCGATCGCCGGTTTAGATTATTTCGGTGAGGATGAAGATACCATCGCGTCGGTGGTGGGAACTCTACTACGGCAACGGGGAGAAACGGTGGCGGTGGCGGAGTCCTGTACTGGTGGTGGCTTAGGTGCTCTGTTGACCGACCAACCCGGCAGTTCTGACTACTTTTGGGGCGGAGTCATTGCCTACGATAACCAGGTGAAAATTAAACTGCTCGGGGTGGATCCGGAAATTATTGAACATTGTGGAGCCGTCGGTGAGGCTACAGCGGAGGCTATGGCCCTGGGGGTGAAGGAAAGGCTGGGCACCGATTGGGGTATTGGGGTTACTGGCATTGCTGGGCCCGGTGGTGGTACAGAGCAAAAACCCGTCGGCACTGTGTACGTTGGCCTAGCGGATCCCGCCGGTCACACTAGTCATATTCTGTTGCAATTTGGCGATCGCCGGGGTCGGGAATGGATCAGATACTTGAGCGCTTGCCAGGCTTTGGATTATCTAAGGCGACGTTTGCAAAGTTAACCCCCAAAAGCATTGGTTAAATATTGCTCCAACCGGAGACGATAACCATGGTAAATAATGGTCTGCCCCTGTTTAAAACTGCTTGGTAGCTCTTCCTTGTGACTTGTTGGATTATTATCACCCAAGCAAAAAACGATCGCCACGTCAAAGCGACAGTTCAAATCAGCCCACTGGGGCCGACTGGCAAGGAAATGGTTGGCCGTTTGCCAGAGTTTTTCCTGTTTGCGGCCATTAACCGCCAGTAAGCCGCCCTGGTCCCAATTGCCGCTGCTACGGGTTTTTACCTCCACAAAGGCCAGCATCATTGTTGCCGGAAAATGGGCAATCAGATCAATTTCCCCCCACGGCGATCGCCAGCGTTGCTGCAAAATTTTTGCCCCCTGTTGTTCCAGCCAAGCCGCCACCAAACTTTCCCCTGCTTGTCCTAAGTCCACCATCACTGCCTAGCTAATTGTGATTGCTTTCTCCCGTGGCTTGTTTATTACGCCTACTTCTTGGACTGGATGGGGCCAGGCATACCATTGTTGGAGCTAGGAGCTTGGCTCTGGGTTTCCGTCTCCATTGCCCCAGCATCACCATTGGGTTGGGGCGGCACGATAGATGGAGCCTGATTTTGTTGTAGTAACATCTCTCCCTTCGTTTTTGGCAAAGAGGGTTGGCTAGGGCTGGGGGCTGGGCTAACCGTAGGGG
>NZ_JADEVV010000016.1 GCF_015207985.1 Synechocystis salina LEGE 00031
TGAAGGTTACACCCGCATCTACATCATCGGGGTCGGTGTAACCTAAATCTGCCGCTAGGATGCTGTAGGTTCCACCTTCGGCTACCGTTGCACTCAAGTCTCCTGTCAATACTGGTGGTTCATTGACCGGGGTAACGATGAAATTGAAGGTACTTGCTATTGGTGTTGAGCTATCTTCGTTGCCGTCTTCTACTAGGACATCAAAGGAGGCTGTTGTTGTTTCACCACCATCGTGCTGGAAGCTCACCTGCCCTGCCGTCAATTGGGTTCCCGTGAAGGAGGTTGCGGCAACACCATTCACCAATACCGTGCCATTGCTCTGGTTACTCACCGTGAAGGTTACACCCGCATCTACATCATCGGGGTCGGTGTAACCTAAATCTGCCGCTAGGATGCTGTAGGTTCCACCTTCGGCTACCGTTGCACTCAAGTCTCCTGTCAATACTGGTGGTTCATTGACCGCATTGACAGTAATGGTTGAGGTGTCGGAATCAGACTTAGCCCCCCCTGAACCTGTATTACCTCCGTCATTGGTTACCATGGTGAGGGTAACGGCACCGTTGAAGTTGGCAGTTGGAGCAAAAACGGGGGCAGAGCTAACACCCAGGAATGTATTGATGTTGGCTACTGTACCGCTCAGAACAATGGAGCCAGTTCCAGAGCCGGTTACTGTGACACCTCCTCCTGGTGATGCAGATAAAGTTCCTGAATTGACAGACAGGGTTATTGTTACATTGCCGGATCCAGCATCTACATCGCTGATGGACAGACCACTCAAGGTTAAGTTCGTGTCCTCATTGACGTTGAATGTTGCCGGTAGGGTATTTACTGGCGCATCATTGACGGTGACGGTGGTGGGTTCGTTGGCGTAGGGAATAAATACAAAAACGGATCCAAATTGACGCCCCCCATTAAAATTAACCGGCGCTGTAGCTCCTATAGAGATATTTATAGAACTAACCGAATCGAATCTCGTTTGTACCCGGCCCTGGTCGTTGAGAGCCAGACCACTATACTCCCCTGAACCAGTAAATCTGATCTGATCTCCTTCACCCGCAGAAGCAGTTAAGTTGGTCGAAGGGTTATTATTAGCAAGCTGATATAGTTCAAATCCGCCATACTCGACGAATTCGGGACCATCGATATCGATGGAATTACTGTATAAATTAGTCAGAGCGAGCGGATTACCGGCGGTATCTTGGAAATTAATCGTGAAATCAACTCTTCCATTGGCACTAGATACATTAACCCTGGGAGCAAAAAAAGCACTGTCCGGAATAGTAAGAGAGCCAACTGTATAGTTATTGTTTCCATTAGGGTTGGGATCATCTATGGAGACAAGTGTGGCATTCGAGATGTTATCGATTGTCACCAGAGCATCGATTTGGGTTCCTGCAACAGTGACGATATTAGTAAATTTATAGACTGCGCCGATGGTAGCAGCACCAGTACCAGTACCTGCCTGATAAATGCCAGGGTTAGTAGAGTTATTAGAAGCGTTATTAGGGCTTGCGCCACCATCGAAGTTTAGGAGCAGGCCTCCAACATCAATCGGTGGAGCTGACTGTTCAACGGAAAGGGATTGACCATCGATGGTAATTTGGGCTTGATCGACATTTTGTTGTAATGAAGCCAGATAAAATTCATTACCCAATACTACATTCGCAAATATTTCTCCTTCGTCGCCTTGGCTATCGGCCCCGTCATTTAAAATCTGGTCAAAATCATGGCCAATTTCTTCGAGCAAGACAGCAACAATTTGCTCTTGGCTAGCGGTGGCAAACCAATCGGCATTCAGATAAATAGTCGGTGTACCAGTGGTTCCGGTCGCACTGTAGGCCCCCAAAGCTCCCTGTAATTCGGCGCCAGAACGTACTTCCAAACGGATTTGGTAACTACCATCCAAAATGGAAGACCGCAAAGATTCTGCATTCCCTGTCCAGCCAGTAGTGCCAGCGGTGGCGCTAAAAGGGATGGCTAACTGAGTGAGATAGTCAGATTGGGCAAAAAAGCCGGAAAGTTGCTCCTGTACTAACAATTGCAGGGCATCGAGCCGCTCGGTGTAGATACCAGAGGAATCTACTAGACCGAACAAAGACCATTCGCCGTTGCCATCCAAGACGCCGGGATAGGCCGCTAACTCAGGAGCAGAAAAAATATTTTCCATGACAATATCACCCGTTTGAAAATCTAAAAGCCAATTACCACCCAGGGCTTGATGCCCGATCGCCGTAGTGGAAGCGGCGACCCCAGCCTCAGTTAACCCAGCTAACTTTTCAACAAATTCCGCACCGGCATCTCCGGCAGCCACATTGCAACCGTAGAGAAATAGTTGGGGGGACTCTACCCCAGCAAACCAGCCTTTTAACTCCTGACTGCGAAGGGCCAAATTATCCAAGCCCAGATGACCATTACCTAGGTGCAGAAAGCCAGGGGAACCATGGCAAAGAATATGCAGAGAACGAACAGCACCTTGTCTCCCAATCGCTTCAGTAATCTGCCGGAGACCGTCCTGGTCGGGGTCTAGGGTTATTGCTGCAACATTGGGCAGAATAGCCGCCTGAAGCAGGCCCCCATGGAACACCCGGGAGTCAAGGACAAACAAGGTCGAGTTGTGCATATTCAGGATTAAAAGACTCGAAAAAATTGAAAAATTATTTAGGATTCAAGCAGCGGCTAACACAATGGCAGCTCAGTTCGGGGCCGGAGCTCCAGATAAATTCAGTTAGGCGGTTAAACTTAGTTAAAGCAACGGCGCAACCAAACATGGAAAAACAGTTAGAGAAAAGCCCTTTGACCTTTCCGCAATCTCCTCGCGAATGGGGACAGATGAAAAAAACATCCCGAAATTTCTCCGTATTTACCGATATCTAACCCCATCTTACCCAAAAAAAACTAAAAGTATTCACGGTTGCCATGCAAATTTGTCAGGTTACTGAGTTTCCCCGACTGCCGGTAAAAAAATTAACCCTCCACCAAGGCCTGAGGGCTGGGGGCAACAAATTCGTAATTACACTTAGACCGGGCATTCTACTGACAACTAACGATGTCCATCTTTTTCTGGCCGGGATTGGGAAAAAATTTCCCGCCAGGGCTTGGTGGCACAGACACTACAGCAGCCCCAACGTTCGATTTCCCCCGGGTTAACCGCACTGCCGCATTGGGGACAGGACTGCAAAACCTCGGCTCGTTCTTTTAGGGTGGTGAGCCACTTTTCCAGGGCTTCTGCTGCACTGGTGACTTTTTCACGGCGATCGCCTGGAGGGGGAGGAGCAGGCCGGGGCATGGGGGCAGAGGCCTCCGGCAGTTTACCCGAATGTTGTTGGTGCCAGTGGAGGGGAGAAAAGCGCAGATCCTCCAAAGGCTCCGTCAACTCTCGATTTAGTTTGGCCAAAAGATTAATGCGCTGCAGTTGAAGATTTTGGGCCAGGGCCGGGGAAATGACCGCCACCGTCAGTACACTCCGTTGAATGCCGAGGGGTTTGGTACAGTCCTGTAAACGGGGATCGATCACCTTCTGCCAAGCTTCTTTGACCAATTGGTAACGGCGCAGTTGTTCCCACCCCGGCGATCGCCTGAGATGGCCCAGTAGGTGGTCGAGATTGTTTAAGCCCATGGTGTGCCTCCCTTGGCGGTGGAAATTCCCCGGCCATCCCCCCAAAGCCTAGACCGAAATGGGGTAAAGTAGGCAAGGTAGAATGGTTTCTGCGCCCGGATTTTTGCTCAATTAAGCTTGGCTACGCCTTTGAATTTAACAAGGAGAATTTATGTTAACCCTTAAAATCGCCGTTTATATCGTTGTTGGCTTGTTTATTTCCCTGTTTATCTTCGGCTTCCTTTCCAGTGACCCCACCCGGAACCCTGGCCGCAAGGACTTTGAATAAGCTTTAGCCAAAAAATTTTCCTCTCTCCCTAGACTAATTTTTGTGCCAGGGGTAGATTGGAACCTGATTGCTCTCCCCCACCGGAGAGTTTTTTGTCGCTGGGGCCACAGACGAAACGATTTCTGGCAATTGATCGTCCCCCTTGTTAACCAAGCCCAGTTAGCCTTAGCTTTATATTTCAGTCCAAACAAAGCAAATGTTAGCGTTGGCGTTTAGTTCGTCGATTTAAATGCCCCCTATTGTTTCCCCTCCCCCTCCTCCGGTACCCATTGAAGTGATCAGTCCGAGGGAGACTGAAGAAATGCTGGCAACTGACGGGGCAACACTTTCCTCGTCCACTCCTCCATCGGCGGACCCGGCGATCGCCCAGGCTTCGGCCAAGGATCTGTACCTTAATCCCAACTCTGGTTTGTCCCTGGGGGGTGCCCCCGTTGCCCCCAACTCTAGAATCGGCGATCGGCCTGTGGAGGTACCCATTCCCACGGCCAAGAAAATTATCAGTCAATCCCGGGACGGAGAGATTCAAGAATATCTGATCACAGCCCCCAGCGAGTCGGAGCTAGAAGTGATCACAGGGCCCACGGGGGAAGCTGAGCCCACAGTTGAAGAAAATGGCCAAGAGGCGATCGATGAAGTCGATGAAGTCTTGGAAATCGACCCTGGAGTCACCCCTCCCCCAACGACAACAGAAAATAACCCAGAGCCCAGCCAATTTCTTGATAGTTCCCCTATTCCGGCCACGGAGGCAGATGAAGTCGCCATTCCTCCGGAAGTAATCGAACTAATTTCCGACCACCAAGAATTTGACAGCAATCGGGAAGTGGTCACCGCCACCGGGAACGTCACCATGCGCTTTGCCAATGGGCTACTGCTGGCCGATCGCCTACGGGTTAATTTGCCGGACCGGTTTGCCGTGGCTGAAGGGAACGTCACCCTGAAGCGGGGAGAACAAATTCTCCAGGGGCAAAGATTTGAATACTTCTTTGTGCTCAACCAGGGGGTAATCTACGACGCCAACGGGGAAATTTACCAGCCCAGCACCGCCCGGGACTTTGCCCAAACTGTGCCCGCTGACTTTGGCAACCCCATTGTTTCTAACCAAAGCTTGAACGATCGCCTAGCCATTAATCAGCCCCTCACCAATGTAGTGGGGCAAGAAGGCTTTCGGGCCGGCATTGGGGCCAGTAACCCAGGGGCCCAGAGTGCTAGCCAAACGGACACTGGTGGGCAAGTCAATCGCCTCCGTTTCCAGGCAGAGCAGGTGGACTTCGACGCCGATGGTTGGCGGGCCAAGAAAGTTCGCATCACCAACGATCCCTTTAACCCTCCGGAGCTAGAGGTACAAGCAGAAACTGCCGATTACTATAACGTCGCCCCGGAGGTGGATGAACTCAAACTCACTGGCTCCCGGGTGCTGCTCGACCAAACCACATCCCTGCCCTTCCAGGACCGTCTCACCATCGATCGCCGCGATCGCCAACCGGGATTAATTAGCATTGGCTATGACGGCGAAGACCGGGGCGGCTTATACGTCCAGGGGAATTTCACCCCCATTGACACCGACAGTGTCACTTTTCAAGTTAAGCCCCAATACCTGGTGCAAAAGGTCTTTTTCCCCGACGCTTTCCCCCTGGCCAACCAGAGCGATGCGGAGGTTTGTGCCCTTTGCCCCGCTGCCTTTGGTTTGATTACGGAGTTGAACGTCAACTTCAATGAGCGGATGAATTTACTGAATACCCTCAACTTTTCCAACCTCAATTTGGATGCCATTGACGATTCTCTCCGGGCCAAACTAGCTTTGCAGAATAAATTGGGGGATTTGGGCAATCCCTACGATCTACGATTTGAGTACAATTACCGCGAGCGCTTATACAACGGCTCCCTCGGTTTCCAGACGGTGCAAAGTAGTGTGGGGGCGATTATTGTTTCCCCCACCATTTACCCCTTTGAAGATCCCAGCTTGGCCCTCAACTATCAAGCATCTGTGCAGAGCGTGGAAGCCAGTACCGATCGCCAAGAATTGATTAACCCCACCACCGGGGATAACCTGGTCAGCCTGATGCGTTTACAGGGGGCCGCGTCCCTGACTAAATATTTTGTGCTTTGGGCCGGGGAAGCCCTCCCCCCCACCGCGGAAGAAGGCTTGCGCTATTCCCCCAATGTGGTGGTGCCCTACGTGGTGTTCAACACTGGTATTACCGGCGTGGGCAGTTACTACGGCGATGGCAGTACCCAACCGTCCCTCACCGGCACCGTCGGCTTTTTTGGGCAATTTGGCAATTTCTCCAAGCCCTATTTGGACTACACCGGCTTTAACATTGGCTACTCCCAAGGCATTCGGGGGGATGCTTCGCCATTTTTCTTTGACCGCTTTGCCGACACGGAGATAGTTAGCTTTGGTTTAACCCAACAAATCTACGGGCCATTGCGGTTTGGGGTGCAGGGAGCCTACAGCTTGACCGCCAACGAACAAATCAGCACTGACTACGTTTTGGAATATAGTCGCCGCACCTACAATATCCAACTACGCTACAACCCCCAACTCCAAGTGGGCTCGATCAACCTACGCATCAGCGATTTCAACTGGAGTGGGAACCCGGGCACCTTTGATGGCAGTGACATCCGCCCCGTTACCCAAGGGGTTATTCGTTGAAGCTCAACATAGGCTGGGGCTGACAATTGTTCCCAAATTTATGTCTGCTTTTGTTGACATTTTTGTAGCGGAGGACACCGTTCAATTCTCGGCCTATGGACGGGGAAAAATTCAGATAATTTTAAAGGGATCAAGCCAAAATGACCTGATCCCCGGGTTTTTTATTATGTTAAGGGTCTTTATAAAGGTGACCCCGTGTTATTTCGTTGTATCAATTATGGCTGATCCCCAGGCGATCGTTGTTTTTTTTAAGATTCTCTTTATAATTCTCATAATCATTTCTTATTAAGTTTTGTAACAAAATTATAGCCCAAGGGAATCAGGGGAGCAACCCATCCCCGGATCGGCTAGGTAGTCCCCGGGTTGTAGCTTTAAGCAAACTTACTCAAGGGCCCCCTGGAGGGTAACCCCCAGTTTTTGGGAAAGCCAAACCTCTATGTTTCTGATCGACCAAGGATAGAGGGGCTTGCCTGGTAACACCATGGGCTCCACCAAAATGGTAAACATCCCCAAACGGTTCCCCGCCAGCACATCGGTAAAGAGGCGATCGCCCACCATGGCAACAGCTTCCACCGGCAATTGCATTTCCGTAATGGCCTGGCGCAGTTTACGACGGGAAGGTTTGGCGGCCCCATAGAGGAAGGGTAAATCTAGGGTTTGGGCTACCCCCCCAATGCGAGACTCGCTCATATTGTTGCTCACCAACCAAATGGGCAGTTTGGCTTTGATGGGATCAATCCACTCCCGCAACTCCTCTGACACCTGATCCCCCCTAAACGGCACCAGGGTTTCGTCCACATCCAACACTAAACCCTTGACCCCATGGCGATCGAGGATGGCGAGGGACAACTCTACAATGGTTTTACCCAAAACTAAATCCGGTTGTAGTAACTTTGCGCGGGTCATGGTAGGGCAAAAAATAAGGGAATTTAACAACAAACAATAAAAATACAAGTGTGCGAGCACTATGGCAGATTAACCTGTTTTTTCAGCAGTCGAATTTCCGCTGGGGAAAGAAAGCGAAACTGGCCACTGCCCAGCACCTTTCCCCTGGTGTGCAACTGTAGGGGGCCAATGGTGCGGCGATGGAGTTTTAACACGGTCAATCCCAATTCTTCGGCCAAACGACGAATTTGCCGATTGCGCCCCTCCGTCAGGGTAACTAACAGGTGAATCTGGTCTTTGGTTTCGGAAATTACCTCTAGGGTGGCCGGTAGGGTTTTTTTGCCATCTAACATCATGCCCGATCGCCACTTTTCCAGATCTTCATCGCTGGGATTACCCTCTAACCAAACGTCATAGGTTTTGGGCAAATGGTAACGGGGATGGGTCAGCCGCAGGGTCAACTCGCCGTCATTGGTGAGCAGGAGAGCGCCGGTGGAATTACGGTCTAACCGACCAACGGGATGTAGTCCTTTGCCCCGTTGTAAATCCTGGGGAAGTAGATCTAGCACCGTTTTCCGGCCCCTCGGGTCTTCACAGGTGGAAAGCACATCCCTCGGCTTATTGATGAGCAAGTAAAGATCTCGGGGGCGATTATCAGCCTTAATTTGTTTCCCATCCACCGAGAGAAAATCCCGCTGGGGATCGGCCTTGTCCCCCAAGCTAGCCACTTTGCCATTGACGCTAACCCGCCCCGCCAGAATCATTTCCTCCGCATGGCGACGGGAGGCAATGCCCCACTGGGAAAGCAATTTTTGAATACGTTCAGCCATAGGTTATCTGACAACCTCAAAGGGTAGGGAAGAAAGGATAAGCACAACGGAAATTAATAGGGAATGAGACTCAATTATGCCAATTTATGCAGCGCCCACCATGATAGATCCGTCTCCTTTCCTCGTTTGCAGGCAATATACCAAGGCTCTATTGAGCTTTTTGGCCATGTCGGTAAAACTGAGTCTCTTTCACAACGATTGTATTCCCCCGACGATAAAGCTCTCTGACAGATGAGGTATTGATTACCATTATTGATCCTGGGAAGGCATATTTATTGTTCAGCTCTACGCAGATTAAGCTTGTATATTGATTTTAGATGAGATTAAGACCATGCATATATTAACTTTAATTGGTTGTCCGTCTAGTGGCAAATCAACTGTTGCCAACAAAATTCTGCAAGAGAATTGCGATTATCAAATTGTTTCCACTGATAAAGTTAGGGCAAAATTATTTGGAGATGAATCCATTCAAGGTAACTGGCAAGAGCTGGAAAATGAAGTTTTTAGACAAATAAAACAACATGTTAATGCAGGGTATTCAATTATTTATGATGCTACTAATGCTAAAAAGGCATGGCGGATAGAACTACTCCAAAAACTCAAACAGCTTGGCGATATTGATGTTATTGGTCTGTATGTAAAAACTCCATTAGAAATTTGTCAGCAATGGAATCAACAGAGAGAACGAAAAGTACCGGATTTTATAATTGAAGACTACCATCAAACCCTAAAACAATTTCCTCCAACGCCAGCAGAGGGCTTTACTACCGTCATAGACGTACTTTATGAGAATGGCAATCTTGCCTATCCAAAGAGTCTTTATGCCACCAGCAAAATCAAATCGGGGACAGGCTATGGCAGCTAGTGTCCTACCAAGATCAACATCAGGGAAGATTCTATCCTCGGGCTCAACCCCTGTTAATTTTCCTGTTTTGGGTTAGTCCATTGCACATAAATCAATAAAAGAGCGAGCAAAAAGTAGCTCACTGCCCAACTGGCTCCAGCACCCCAACCCAGGGCCATGAATGTGTCGGCCCCAGTCCATCGGTAACTATGCATTAATCCCAACCAGGATAGGACCCCAGCGGCGATCGCCCAGAGGGCAGCTAGGCCAAATTTCTGCTCAATGATGTAAACGGTCATAGCAGCGAGGATCATGGCCGAGAAAATTACTCCCTGTTCCAAAGCAAAGGCTCCGGTAATAAACAAATCTGCCTGTTGAAAAGCGGGTACTAACTCGGGAGTAATGGGATTATCCGGAGTGCCTAGACCTGCGACCCGGAGGGAATTTTTGGCCACTAAGGCACCCCAGGCGGCAATGCCCGGTAATAGGCCGACCACTACAGCAGGATAATGATTGACCGGAGTAGCACTGAAACTCTGGCTGACAATGATAATGCCAATCCAGAGCACGATCGCCATGGCACTATCGATGGGAATCAGATAAACCAATAAACTAAGGCTGCCAGTGAGACATAAAACCGCCATCACCAAACCGTTGAGCCAGGAATAACCAATCCTTGCGCCCATATCTTTGCAACCGGGATGGCCAATGTAAATGGTGGTGGGAAAACAGGAACCAAATAGGGCGGCCACAATGGTGCCCAGGCCATTCACTGCTAAGCAAGGTGCCGTGGGATAATCATCTCCGGCCGCCGCCGCACTTTCCAAGTTTTGCAAACTGCCCACCAAATTAAATAGTCCCATGGGCAGAATGATGCTGAAATAGCTGACCAATACCCCTTTTGCTTCCCAGAGACTGGCCAGATCCAGGCTGGGTAGATAAATTCCCAAGGGGGCGATCGCCGTTTCTACTTGTTGGGCATCCCAAGTGACTAATCCCGTTGCCCAGGCCAGAATGGTCCCCAGCACAATGGCCATCAATCCGCCGGGAATAGCCAATTTTAGTCCCGGTAACCGGAAAGTAACCTTGCCGAAATAGCTGAGCAGAATGACCCCCAAGGGCAAAATGCCCACTAAGGGATGGGCGTAGGTGCGGAGGAAAAAACCAAGGGCAATGAAAGTCAAAGCAATGCCCGCTAGGGTGGAAAGTAGAGCGGCCCTGGGGGTATAGCGCCGTAACCAATCCGCTCCCCAAGCCCCCGCCAATTCGATCAGACCGGAGCCAAAACAGGCCACTAAGCCCGCCTGCCAAGACAACTCCGCCGCCGCTTCACTACTGGCTCCAGAGCCGATCGCCAATAATCGCACCGGGAGCATAACTAAAAAAACATAGGCAAACAAACTGACTGTGTTGATGCCATAGGGCAAAGCGGTGATGTCATCCCTTCCTTCCCGTTTTCCCTGGTGATAGGCCAGCCAACTGTAATAAAAGTTGCCGACAATCAGGCTAATGGCAATACTGGGCAAAATACGCCCATAGATCAGGGTGGGGGGAAATTGCAACACCGATTGGGTTAATCCCACAATCACCAGGATCTGCACCAAGTTGTTCACCGCCAGGCCAAAGAAGCCATCAATGTCCTGTTTGACAAACCAACGCGGGGCGATCGCCAGAGCAGTCATAAGCCTGTTAATGAAATGGTGAACGGGGCCAACTAGCAGCCAACATAAAAAGGCTACTCCATCCCTGGGGAAAAACAGTCATTTTTCTGGCCATGGAGATTTGGTTTACTAAGCTGGCTTAAGCGGGGGTAATTCAGTCACAACCGGCACAAGCCAACGGGACATTTGAATTGCTAAAAAGTCCAGCAAATCCTCTGAGGGGATGGGATGGGCAAAATAATATCCTTGCCCCGCATCGCATCCCAGCCAATGAAGTTGGGTTAGATGCCGCTCAGTTTCAATGCCCTCGGCAATTAGGCTTTACCAAATAGTTTTGACATGGGAATAGCTCAAGATTTTTTGGTCACAGGTAATCAATGGGATTTCGTACCGCCGGGCGATCGCCACTAAAATTCTGTCGGCAGGATCTTTATGAAAGTTTCCAGGCAGATTAGCACTATCAATTGCGTCGGAAGGAGAAAGAGGTTCAATAACTGTGCCAGGTTGTTGTTTGGCTAATTCAAACCATTCGTGAATCGGTAGAGGAAGTTGCAGTTTATTGAGGCTTTGTTTAGTGGCAATTTCCCAGACTGAAATACTGGAAATAAGAATGGTGCTTTTATTTTCAGATTCGTCAATAATGCCCTGGGCTGGGGTCGATAATTGATCAGGATCGTGAAGTAACCACAGCCAAGTATGGGTATCAAGGAGAATCATTCCGTTAATACCTCCCACAATTCTGGCATGGGATCATCAAAATCTTCACTAATAGTGATAGGTAAGCCGCGCAGAGGATAGGTTTTTTTTGAGTTTTTTTTGAGGTCAGTAGTATCTTTTTGGATAGCATTTAGAAGCGTTTGAACCAGTTCCCATTTATCTTGGGTAGGTAATTTTAGAATTTGCGATTGAATCTCTTGTAAGTTCATAATTACTGGTCTCCAGGTTGGAGTTTTTTCAATATACCCGGCGATCGCCGTAGTATTCATAGCACTTAGGAAGCGGTAAGCCGAGTTGATCAACGGCTCAACATAAAAAGGCTACTCCATCCCTGGGGAAAAACAGTCATTTTTCTGGCCATGGAGATTTGGTTCACTAAGCTGGCTTAAGCGGGGGTAATTCAGTCACAACCGGCATAAGCCAACGGGGCATTTGAATTGCTAAAAAGTCCAGCAAATCCTCTGAGGGGATGGGGTGGGCAAAATAATATCCTTGCCCCGCATCGCATCCCAGCCAATGAAGTTGGGTTAGATGCCGCTCAGTTTCAATGCCTTCGGCAATTACATCCAATCCGAGGGTGTGGGCCAGGGTCACAATGGTGTGGACAATGGCAGTGTTTTGGTCGTTGGGCTCCATGGTGTTCACAAAGGACCGGTCCACTTTAATGGTGTTGATGGGAAAGCGGTGCAGATAACTGAGGGAAGAATAGCCCGTGCCAAAATCATCAAGGGAAATCTGGATATTTCTCTGGCGTAAACTGGTCAACACATCGGTAGCCAAGTCCAAATTATCGATCAATAAACTCTCGGTGATTTCCAGTTTGAGGTCCTGGGGCCTCAAACTGGTGATGGCCAAAATTTGATCCACCGTTTGGATGAGCCGTTGGTCGCGCAATTGACGGCCGGAAACATTAACACTTACCTGGAGATGGGGAATGTGGGGAAATTTTTCTTTAATTTGCAATAATTGCCGACTCGCTTCCCAGAGAATCCAATCCCCCATGGGGACAATTAAGCCCGTTTCTTCGGCGATCGCCACAAATTCTTCCGGCAGGAGCAGACCCTCTTCGGGATGATGCCAACGCACCAGGGCCTCCACCCCCTGTAACTGTCCAGTTTTGAGGCAGATAATCGGTTGATAATATAACTGCAACTCGTGGCGAGCAATGGCCCGCCGTAGGTCATTTTCCCGCTGGAGCCTCTGCACAGCATGGTGGTGCATGGTCTGGTTGAAAATAGCGTAGCGACCCTTACCGGCGGCCTTAGCTCGGTACATGGCGGTGTCTGCGTCCCGCAAAATATCTTGGGGATGGCCATAGTGGGGATGGTTGAGGGCAATGCCAATGCTGGTGTTGGTGAAAATTTCCTGGCCGTCCAAGTTAAACGGCCTTTGTAATTCCTGGTGAATTCTTTGGGCCACGGCGATCACATCTTCGGGACAGGTGATGTTTTCAATCAACATGGTGAACTCATCCCCCCCTAACCGGGCCAAGGTATCCTCCGGCCGCAAACATTGACGCAGACGATGGGCAATGCCCTGGAGCAGTAAATCCCCACAGGTGTGCCCCAAACTGTCGTTGATAATTTTAAAGCCGTCTAAATCCAGAAATAGCACCGCAAACCTTAAATCCTGGCGACGTAAATTTCTTTGCAGAGCATGGCCCAGGCGATCGAGGAACATTAACCGATTGGGCAAATTAGTCAGGGAATCATGGTTGGCGTTGTAGTGGAGTTTTTCCACCGCCGATTTACGCTCAGTGATGTCACTGTCAATGCCGTCGATACGCAGGGGTTGATGCTGGGCATCCCGCACCAATTGACTACGGCGAAATAGCCACCGCTCCTTGCCCCCTGGTTGCACAATGCGATACTCCAACTCCGTCTGGCCTTTCTCCATTAATAATTGCAGGTGATATTCCAGCAAAGGGTGATCGCCAGGATGAACTCCTTCAAACCAAAAATTTTTGCTCTGGTAACACACCTCCAGGGGTTGGCCATAGACCATGGCGGTGGTGGGATTAAGGTAAAGGGTGGCAAAACTAGCGGCATCGGCGGACCAAACCACATCCTGGATGGAGCCTAAAATTCCCTCCAAGCGTTGCTCACTGGCGGACAGGGCCTGCTCGGCGGATTTTCGTTTGGTAATGTCCGTCAGCATGGCCAGCTCCCCCCGGTAATTACCCCATTGGTCATACCACGCACTGCGGGACACCAAACCCCAGAGCACACTACCGTCTCGTCGTTGCAGTTGGACGTCGTAAACCTGATAATGGTTGGGCAACATACAGCGAGGGAAAGATTGCAAAGTCTCTTGATGACTGTTTTGCGACTCCGGCAAATGGTGAATGGCAAGGACAAAGGCCGTAATATTTTTCTCTAAAATTTCCTCCACCGAATAGCCCAACATATCCGCCAATTGCTGGTTGGCAAAGGTAGTTTGTTGGTCTTGGTCTAAAATCCAAATTCCCTCGGAGGTTAGCTCCACAATGTGGCGGTATTTTTTTTCACTTTCCGCCAGGGCCAGGCGGGCTTGGTGTTGTTCACTGATGTCCCGCAGGGAAACCAAAAAGGCCTTACCCTTTTGCCAATGGATGGGGGACACGCGCATTTCCGCCACCACCACATCTCCGCCGAGGGGGGTGAGGGTAATTTCGGTCACCTGATCCGCCACAAAGGGAATACCAAAGGGTTGCTGCAGCAGTTCCCCTTCCCGTCGTTTAAACATCTGCTTGGCGGCGGGGTTAACAAATTGAATAATGCCTTCTTGATCGACAATTAATAGCCCATCGGTGATGGTGACGATCATCCTACTGAAAAATTCTTGGCTGGTCCGTAGTTGTTGTTCTGTGAGCTTCTGTTTAGTGACATCGGTTTGGATGCCGATGAAGTTGACTAAAAAATTGTGCTGGTTATAGATGGGGGACAGGTATAAATGATTCCAAAAAGGCACCCCGTCTTTACGGTAATTTTTCAGCACCACTTCGCATTTTTGGCCACGGGCGATCGCCGAGCGGAGTATGGCCAACTGTTTGCCCTGTTCCCCTTGGCGGTCTTCTTCGAGCAGAAAGCGGCAGTTTTGCCCCATCACTTCTTCGCGGCTAAAACCAGTGATGGTTTCAAAACCATGGTTGACGTAAACCACAGCATTATCGGCATCAAGGGCATCGGTGATCAAAATCCCATTGGAACTAGCGTCGATCGCCTGCTCCAACAACAGTAATTTCTCTTCGTATTCCTGGCGGTCAATGGCAGCGGCCAGGATATGGCTCGCAACCGTGAGGAAATCAACTTCCTCCTCCGTAAATTCGCGGGTGGTGAGACTGTAAACGCCCAACACCCCAAACGCCGTTCTCGGCCCCGCCACAATCACATTGACCCCGCTGATAATGCCTAGGTTATGCAATAAAGGGGAGGCCCGAAATTTAGTACTCAATCTCAGATCCAGGGCAATCACTGGCTCGTAGTCTTCCACCCGGCGATCGCCGTTATAGCGGATGGTATAACCGGCGTAGGAACGGTCAGTGGCATCAATGGTGTAGTTCCCGATTAGGGATTGTTGCCAGCCCTCCCCAGCACAGAGCAGTAGGGCAGAACGGTTGGGTAAAAGTTCCCAAATGCCACAATAATCCACCCCCAAAGTGGCACTAATTAAATCGGTGGCTTGATCAAAAAATCCGTATAAATCATGGCTAAGTAAACCCCATTGCCCCAGTCGCGCGAGGGCTGTCTGCAGACTTGACGTATTACTTTGTGGGGAAGGTAAACCCCGTTGGTGATGCTGGGACAACTTCTGGGCTAATTTTGCTGTGGTCGTTTCCGCCGCCCTCAACTGTTGTTTGAGCTGGTGAATTTCCCTTTGTTGTTGACGCTCCAAATCATTGCCCATCGATTTATCATCCTGCCCAACCTCCATCCCCAGACGAGTCGAGGCAACGAACTGCGGTAAGCCCCTTGATTTGGCAACCCACCATGGCAAAGTGGGGAGCTTGAAACGAGACCAAATGTTCATCCAACGTATTTCAGCGAAAAAAACACCTCCCCGGAGTCACCATATCCCCGGGGATCATGGCCAAATTATAGGTCTTTCCCCCATCACCCATGGGTTGCAGGGGAAGTTTAGCAACAAATTGTGATGTTTGTTACAGAGAGGCCACCACCGGGGGATGGCCCTGGGATTTTTGGTTTTCCAGCGCTGCATAGAGACGGTTTAATGCCCCCAGATAGGCCCGGGCGGAGGCAACAATGATGTCAGTGTTGGCCGCATAGCCGGTGTAAATTACCCCTTGATGGCGTAGGCGCACACTAACTTTGCCCAACGCATCAATACCTTCCGTGACGGAGGTGACGGAATATTCCAGTAATTCATTGGGTAGTTGCACAATCTGGTTAATCGCTTTGTAAACTGCGTCCACGGGGCCTGTCCCGATCGCCACGGTGGTTTCTTCCCCACCGATGGGGGTACGGAGGGTCAGGGTAGCGGTGGGAACGGCAGGCTCGCCACAGGAAACCTGCACCCGTTCTAAGCGGAATAGTTCAGGGGGCTGACGAATTTCGTCGTTAACAATGGCCTCCAAATCCCAATCGGTGATTTCCTTGCGTTTATCCGCCACTTCCTTGAAACGAATAAAGGCATTATTTAATTCCGTTTCACTCAGGTCAAAACCCAATTCTTTGAGACGGGTGCCAAAGGCGTTCCGACCGGATAGCTTCCCTAAGACGATCTGATTATTGGTTAAACCGATGGATTCCGCATCCATGATTTCGTAGGTGAGCTTATTTTTCAGCACCCCATCCTGGTGAATGCCAGACTCATGGGCAAAGGCGTTGGCCCCGACAATGGCCTTGTTGGGTTGCACCATCATGCCGGTTAATTCCGACACCAAACGGGAAGTGGCGTAGATATGCTTGGTGTCAATGTTGGTGAGGGGCTCGGTGGAATCCGCTGGCCGCCCCAAAAAGGGATTGAAGTAACTGCGCCGCACGTGCAAAGCCATGACCAATTCTTCCAAGGCCGCATTGCCTGCTCGTTCACCGATGCCGTTGATGGTGCATTCCAGTTGGCGGGCTCCATTTTTCACCGCTTCCAGGAAGTTGGCCACCGCTAAGCCCAGGTCATTGTGGCCATGGACGGAAATAATTGCTTGGTCAATGTTGGGCACGTTATCGGCAATGCCTTTGATCAAAGCGCCATATTCGGCGGGGGTAGTGTAGCCCACCGTATCGGGGATGTTAATGGTGGTGGCCCCAGCGGCGATCGCCACTTCCAACACTTGGTATAAAAATTCTGGGTCACTGCGCCCGGCATCCTCGGGGGAAAATTCAATGTCATCCACCAAGGATTTGGCATAACTCACCATTTCCGGCACGATCGCCAACACTTCGGCCCTGGTTTTCTTTAACTTATGCTCCAGGTGAATGTCAGAAGTGGCCAAAAAAGTATGGATGCGATGCTTGGCCGCCGGTTTCAAGGCTTCCGCCGCCGCTTTAATATCTTTCTTTGTGGCCCGGGCTAAACCACAAATTACTGGGCCGTTTTCTGTGCCCACCGTTTGGGCGATTTTCTGCACCGCCTCAAAATCCCCCGGACTGGCAAAGGGAAAACCAGCTTCAATGATGTCCACTCCCAGACGGGATAGGGCCCTGGCGATCGATAGTTTTTCTTCCACGGTCAGGGTAGCTCCGGGGGACTGTTCCCCATCCCGAAGCGTGGTGTCGAAAATCAAAATACGATCAGCCGGACTACTCATAATAAACGCACCTTTTCAAGGGTGAAAAAGACACAGATAGATTCTGATTGTATCTTGTCTATCTAGACGTTGGCATGCTTTGAGGGGGTAAAATCGGTAGCGACCAGTTTCCCCGTAGTGCGTAAGGAGTAATTTGCTTTTTTGCCCCATGGCCAATTTTTTTGCCCAGCCGTTGCCTTCATCCCTGTTCCATGAGCCATAGCCGCTTTAAGTCCGCTAAGTCTGCCATGCGCAAGTTCAAGACCGAACAACGGAAGTTGGGCGATCGGGTTTCCCAGCGCACTCCCCCCCGGGTGAATCGTTGGTTCAAATGGATGGCTCCGGGGCTATTTGTCAAACGTTGGATGGTAATCAGTGCCGTGGGCCTGACGTTGATATTTTTGGGCTTAGCCATCTGGATCAAGTTAACGCCGATTTTTCGCATTACGGAATTTGTTTCCAGTACCCTCGGGTTTTTAACCAATCTTCTGCCCAACTACGTTTCCGGTCCCCTGATTTTGGCCCTGGGGCTTTTTTTTGTGTTTTGGGGCCAAAGTCGCACCGTTGGTTCCATTTCCGAGGTCTTACAACCGGACAATGACCAGGAATTGGTGGATGTACTCTTGGCCCACCGTCGTCTCAACAAAGGGGCCAAAATTGCGGTGGTGGGGGGCGGCACTGGTCTATCCACCCTTTTGCGGGGCCTGAAGCATTACAGCGCTAATATCACGGCAATTGTTACCGTGGCGGATGATGGCGGCTCGTCGGGGCGTTTACGGCGGGAAATGGGCATGTTACCCCCGGGGGATATCCGCAATTGTATTGGGGCCCTGGCGGACGAAGAAAAGTTATTAACGGAGTTGTTTCAATACCGTTTTAAAGCGGGGGATGGGCTCTCGGGGCACAGCTTTGGTAATTTGTTCCTCACTGCCATGGCGGAAATTACCGGGGATTTGGAAATGGCGGCGATCGCCTGTTCGAAGGTGTTAGCGGTGCGGGGGAAGGTGTTACCAGCCACCCTGGATGATGTCAGATTATGGGCGGAGATGGAGGACGGGCGCTATGTGGAAGGGGAATCAAATATTCCTGAAGCCCAGGGCAAAATTCGGCGTATTGGTTGTGTACCGGCATCCCCCAAGGCCCTACCGGCGGCCCTCAAGGCCATTAAAGCGGCCGACTACATCATCATTGGCCCAGGCAGTTTATACACCAGCATTTTGCCCAATTTACTCATTCCCGAAATTCAAACGGCGATCGCCAAAGCCCAGGTGCCCCGCATATACATTTGCAATGTGATGACCCAACCGGGGGAAACGGATAATTACACGGTCTCGGACCATTTAACGGCGATCGATCAGGTCTGTGCGGAAAGGCTCTACGATGCCGTGCTGGTGCAAAGAAATCCCCCTTCTGCTCCGGTGTTGGAAAAATACGCCGCCGAAAATTCCCACCCCGTTTACCTCGACCGGGAAGCGGTGATCCAAAAGGGTTGCCGCATTGTGCTGGCCAATGTAATGCAGGAAGACGAAACCAGCCATCAGGTGCGCCACGACCCCCAACGATTAGCCAGGGTGTTAATGCGCTGGTACGGGGGCCAGTAGTGGGTTTCAGTTTGAAAGATTGAGCCGGAATGTTAACTGATCTCGTCTCCGGTCTAGCTTTGGCGATAAACCCCTTGGATATCAGGGATGGTGAATAGGGCTTGGAAGCCTAGGCCCTGGCTTTGGTAAAATTCCCTTCCTCCCTGTTGGCGATCGACGAGGGCAATGACTGTGTCCACTTGGTAACCCGCATCCCGTAACTTTTCCACTGCCAACATGGCGGACTTGCCAGTGGTGACCACATCTTCCAGCACCACCACCTTAGTTCCCGGAGCTAACTCTGGCCCTTCAATGTAGGCTTTGGTGCCATGGCCCTTGGCTTCTTTGCGAATGATTAATGCCGCTACGGGTTTTTCTTCGTAGGCAGACACGGTACTAACAGCGCTGACAATGGGATCGGCCCCCAGGGTTAACCCCGCCACTGCTTCGATGCCCGCCGATAACTCTGCCAACAGTAATCGCCCGATCGCCAGGGCTCCTTCCGCCCGTAGGGTAACTAATTTACCGTTGATGTAATAGGTGCTGGGTTGACCGGAGGAGAGAATAAAATCTCCTTCCTTATAGGCATGGATGGCCAACAGACGAAGTAAATATTGACGTACTTGTTCCAGGGGAGCAGTCTTAAGGGCGGCCAGGGTCAGATCGGTCATGGAGTCGACTTTTTTAACTGATATAAATATCCGAGATCAGTTTTTCATTGTATGGCACCCAAGAGAAGCGCAATACCGATAAGCTGGAGATAACAGCACTGAGTAATAATCCCTAGGTGTAGGGGAAGGGGAGGATCATGGGCAGGGCACATTATCAAGCAGGTTTCTCCATTTCCCCCTTGGCGATCGCCGTCAATGTGAACCTAGTCCGCCAACGGGTAAACACCCCATCCCCCCAACCCTGGCAATGGATCTACACCTTCAGTGACGGGAGCCAACTGCAGGGCACATTCCAAGGCACAGTCAAACCAGGGCCTGAATTCGCCAATCCCATTCCTAGCTTTGATGTCCAAGGGGTTGGGGTAACGGAATATCTAACCGCCACCGATAAAACCCCTCTGTTAGCCTGGCAGCCAGGACAATTTAATTGTTTTGAAATGGGGGAAAGTCTATTGTTAATGGCTTCCAGCGATAACTATGTGGGCAACAGTCTCTGCTTGGTCAACTGTCCCCAGCGGCAATGGGCCCAAATTACCCATTGGGGCAGTCGGTTGGTGGCGGAACCCCTACTGTGGGAGCGGTTAGCTTTCCATTGTCTGGCTAGGGATATGCCCTCCACCGCTTGGTCAATGAATTGGCAATTCTCCCCCTTTTTACCGCCCTTTTTCCATTGGCGTTTTCAGGCTTGGCCCCCAACGGCGATCGCCAATCCCCTACCTTGCCCGCCAAGCAATTCATCCGTTCTTTTGTCCTGAAACCTGGCCCCTCTTTACAATCGTTTACAATGGAGGGGACGATCTGCAGGGAAAAAAATTGGTTATGGAACTCACCTGGTACGACAGCAACTCTTGGTTAATTGCAATGGGAGGGCAAAGGATTTTACTCGATCCTTGGTTGGTGGGGGACCTAACCTTTGGCAATACGCCCTGGTTGTTCCGGGGTTTTCGCCCCCAGCCCCTGGAAATTCCCACTGACATTGATCTGATTTTGCTTTCCCAGGGTTTGGAAGACCATGCCCATCCCCCGACATTGAAAGAATTAAATAAAAGCTGGCCTGTGCTGGGTTCCCCCAAGGCCGCCGAAGTCGCCACCGATTTGGGCTATGAACAGGTTCATCCTCTGCCCCATCAGCAAAAATTTGTCCTTAACGACCGGGTGGAAATTCTCGCCCTGCCCGGTTCTCCCATTGGCCCTACCTTGGTGGAAAATGCTTATGTGTTAACGGATTTACAAACCGGCACTAAGCTTTACTACGAACCCCACGGTTTCCACTCCTCCCAGTTGCAGGATCTTGGTCCCATTGATGTGGTTTTGACCCCCGTCATTGGCATTAATATTCTCGGTTTTATCCCCGTGCTCAACGGCCAAAAAACGACCCTAGAACTCTGTCGCACCGTTTATCCCCAGGCGATCGTGCCCACCTCCGGAGCTGCGGAATTGAGCTATAGCGGCCTGCTCACTAAGGTTTTACGGTTAGATGGTGATTTAGACCAGTTCCGCCAATCCCTAGGCAGCGAAGGCATCCAAGCTACCTTGTTGGAGCCCCAAGTGGGAGTGCCCCTGACCATTCCCCTGGATGTGCCCCAAGCTGCGGTTGGCTAAATTGGGATAAGCAAAGCATTTGCTGCCCCAGTGCTTTTAAATATGATTGCCCCAGGGAAAACTGCAAAAAAGTGTATAAAGTAGGTTTATTCCCGAATCAAAATTCTTTCTCCGCAGTCATAGCCAGGAGTAGGAGGATATATTCCCCTCGCTTGGGCTGGGCAAACCCATTGCAGTACCGCCAACGTTTAAAAATCACCATAGCCGAATGACCTACACCATCAACGCTGACCAAGTCCATCAGATTGTCCATAATCTTCACCACGATCCCTTTGAAGTGTTGGGCTGCCATCCCCTGGGGGACCATGGCAAGGTCAATCAATGGGTCATTCGTGCCTATTTACCCACTGCTGAAGCGGTGACAGTGTTGCTGCCCACCGATCGCCGGGAAGTGACCATGACCACGGCCCACCATCCCAACTTTTTTGAATGTGTGTTGGACTTAGAAGAACCGAAAAATTATCAGCTACGCATTACCGAGGATGGCCACGAAAGGGTAATTTACGACCCCTACGGTTTTAAAACTCCCAAACTAACGGATTTTGACCTGCACGTATTTGGGGAAGGCAATCACCACCGCATTTATGAAAAATTAGGCGCTCACCTGATGACGGTGGACGGTGTTAAAGGGGTTTATTTTGCCGTTTGGGCCCCCAACGCCCGTAATGTCTCCATTTTGGGGGACTTTAATAATTGGGACGGTAGACTGCACCAAATGCGGAAACGCAACAACATGGTGTGGGAATTATTTATCCCTGAGTTGGGGGTGGGCACCTCCTATAAATATGAAATTAAAAACTGGGAAGGGCATATCTACGAAAAAACCGACCCCTATGGCTTTTACCAGGAAGTACGCCCAAAAACCGCTTCCATTGTGGCTGACCTGGACCGTTACCAATGGCATGACGAAGATTGGCTAGAAGCTAGACGCACCAGTGATCCCCTCAATAAACCAGTTTCTGTTTACGAACTCCATTTGGGCTCCTGGCTCCACACGGCCTACGACGAGCCGGTAAAAACTTTGCATGGGGAAGGGGTGCCCGTGGAAGTGTCGGAATGGAATACCGGGGCCAGGTTTTTGACCTATTACGAACTGGTGGATAAGTTAATTCCCTATGTAAAGGAATTGGGCTATACCCACATTGAACTATTGCCGATCGCCGAACATCCCTTTGACGGCTCCTGGGGTTATCAGGTAACGGGCTATTACGCCCCCACCTCCCGCTTTGGCAGTCCCGAAGATTTCATGTATTTTGTCGATCAATGTCACCTCAACGGCATTGGCGTCATTATTGACTGGGTACCTGGGCATTTCCCCAAAGATGGCCATGGCTTAGCCTTTTTCGACGGCACCCATTTGTACGAACATGGCGATCCCCGTAAAGGGGAACATAAGGAGTGGGGCACCCTAATTTTCAACTATGGCCGGAACGAAGTACGGAACTTCCTGGTGGCCAATGCCCTTTTCTGGTTTGATAAGTACCACATTGATGGCATGCGGGTGGATGCGGTGGCTTCCATGCTTTATCTGGATTATTGCCGGGAAGAAGGGGAATGGGTAGCCAATGAGTATGGCGGCCGGGAAAACTTGGAAGCGGCGGACTTTCTGCGCCAGGTGAACAGCGTGGTTTACAGCTACTTCCCCGGTATTTTATCCATTGCCGAGGAATCCACGTCCTGGCCCATGGTGTCTTGGCCCACCTACGTTGGCGGTTTAGGTTTTAACCTGAAATGGAATATGGGCTGGATGCACGATATGCTCGACTACTTCAGCATGGACCCCTGGTTCCGCCAGTTCCACCAAAACAGTATTACTTTTAGTATGTGGTACAACCACAGCGAGAATTATATGCTGGCCCTCTCCCACGATGAGGTGGTGCACGGTAAGAGCAATATGTTGGGCAAAATGCCTGGGGATGAATGGCAAAAGTATGCCAACGTGAGGGCTCTATTCACCTATATGTTTACCCATCCCGGCAAGAAAACCATGTTTATGAGCATGGAATTTGGCCAGTGGAGTGAGTGGAATGTGTGGGGCGATTTGGAATGGCATCTGCTCAATTATCCGCCCCATCAACAACTCAAACAATTCTTCACTGAGTTGAACCATTTGTATAAAAATGAGCCAGCTTTATACAGTAATGATTTTGAAGAAGCGGGTTTCCAATGGATTGATTGCAGTGATAATCGCCACAGTGTAGTTTCCTTCATCCGTCGGGCAAAGGATAGCGCTGAATTTGTGGTGACTATTTGTAATTTCACTCCCCAACCCCATAGCCATTATCGAGTGGGAGTGCCTGAAGCTGGTTTTTACACGGAGTTGTTTAACAGTGATGCCCGGCAGTATGGCGGCAGTAACATGGGCAATTTAGGCGGAAAATGGACGGAGGAATGGTCTTTCCATGAACAACCCTACTCCCTTGATCTATGCTTGCCGCCCCTCTCGGTGTTGGTGCTGAAATTAGACCGTAAGGCTGAAGGCAATGCCATCCCGACCCAGGAGGGCTCTGAGATAGCCTAGTTAGCTGAGTTGGCTATAATTTCCTCACCAAATTTTCCCTATGTCCCCAACTCGACCCTATCAGCCCCTACTGTTGCGGCTCCTCCATGGGGCCATGGCCCTATTGACCCTTTTGGCGATCGCCAGTGGCTTTTGGGTCTACAACACCTATGACGGTCGTTGGGGATCTTTGCCGTTGCCGAAACCTTACTATACCCAGGATCTCCATGGCACTGGGGCTTTGGCACTATTTCTGTTCATGTTTCCCTTTGCCATTTACTGCTTTCACCTTGGCGATCGCCGTTTGTGGTCTGACCAAAGTTGGGAGCAGTTACGGAAACCCGGCACTCCGGGCTTTTGGCTCGCATTGCAGAGATTGGCCAATACCCTCATGCTGGTGGCCTTGACCATGGCGGTGGTGACTGGTCGGATGATGCAGGAAAGTTGGCTACCCCAAAAACAACTCAACCATTTGCCCTACCTGTTCCATCTCCTGGCCTGGCTGGTGGTGGTTCTTTGTTTAGGATTCCACTTACTATTCAGTGCCAAGGTGGGAGGCATTCCCCTCTGGAGATCAATGGTGAGTTGGGGGCGCAGAGCCAAGGATAATCCCCAACAATGGCTCAGGGATTTTCGCTGGCAGTTATCTGCCAAAAGTTTGCAGTGGCTCCAATGGTTAGTGCTAGCGGGATTGCTGTTTGCCTTGACAGTTCCCCTTTTTGCCTAGCTTCCTTGGCCAAACTATGGGCATTCAAGAATCTGGTAAAATAGGTTGCCCAATGAAATTTGTACGATGAGCAAAGTTTTTTTTGATATCACCATCGGTAACGATGCCGCAGGTCGCATTGTGATGGAATTGTTTGACGAAGTTACCCCCAAGACCGCTGAAAATTTCCGGGCCCTCTGCACTGGGGAAAAAGGTGTGGGTAAAGCTGGTAAACCCCTACATTTTAAAGGTTCCCACTTCCATCGGGTAATCACCGATTTCATGGCCCAGGGGGGAGATTTTACCCGGGGTAATGGCACCGGCGGGGAATCTATTTACGGCGAAAAGTTCGCCGATGAAAATTTCCAGTTAAAGCATGACCGCCCTGGTCTACTGTCCATGGCCAATGCGGGGCCCAACACCAATGGCTCGCAGTTCTTTCTAACTTTTGTACCCTGCCCTTGGCTCGATGGAAAACACGTCGTGTTTGGGGAGGTAGTGGAAGGTTTAGAAATTCTCGAGCAACTAGAAGCCAATGGTTCCCAAAGTGGTCAAACTAAACAGGCGATCGCCATCAGCGATTGTGGCGAGATCAAATAAGTCGGATTCCCACTAGTCTGTATAGACTTTGCTGAAAACCTTGTTGGAAAAATAAAGTAACATCCCCCCCTTGATTAGTTTTAAATTGATAATCGAGGGGGTTTTTATTGATCAAATTCGGCCAAAATTAATCAGCAAAGCTATTGGCCTTGGTGGCAAATTTCACATCCAATTCCGTAATGCCCCCGGCATCATGGGTCGTTAAGTCGATGGTGACTCGATTGTAAACATTAGACCATTCTGGATGATGGTTTAGGGTTTCTGCCACCAATGCCAGTCGGGTCATAAAACCAAAGGCTTGATTAAAATTGCCAAACTTAAATTGACGATGGAGTTTATTGCCCTGCAAGCTCCAACCGCTGAGTTCCCCCAGGGCAGTTTGGATTTCTGGGTCAGTTAAACGTTGGGGTGTAGCCATGGTGCAATTTATCTAAATTTTCAACTATTGATTAGGGATTGCCCTTACCGTCCGTTATATCATCTCGAAGAAAAAGACTGAAGGACACCTGGGTTGGTTCGCCCACGTTGGTGGTTTCCTGTACCCGGCTATCGGCAATTTGCCAGTTATCACTCAGATAGGTTCTGATTTGTTCGGTTTGGGAAAAAAGACTGGCTGGATTACTGTCCGGGGGGCGCTGGATGGTGAGGCGCAAATGCAGAACTGGGTAGGCCTGGAGAATTTGCCCCACAGTGTTAAGGGTTGCTTGAGCTTGGCTAGAAAGGTTAAGGGGAGCGCTGTCGATCGCCACGGTTTCGTCAACAATGGTGAGGGGGATAACGCCTTGATCTGTGGCCAGGCGTTGGTACTCCACAACGGCATCATTAACCTGTAAAGAACGCCGAATTTGGCCAGAGAGGATAGCTTGGGCATCTTCCTGTAAATCCCGATCGCCAAGATAGACCACCACCAACTTAAGGGGGGAACTATCACTGCGTAGTACCACTTGGTAATCCACCAACTGCAGCGTGTCGGGTAGGGTGACTAGGGCCAGGGAACGGCCTATTTCCGCCATTAATTCCCCCTGTAAATCCGGTAGATAACTTAACTCTGAAACCACCGCAATGGGTTCCGTATTGACCGCTTGGCTAGTGGGAATTTGCACAAAGCGCAAACTGATATTGCTGGGACTACGGTCGAGGGCGGTGGCCAACTGATCAATAAAACGTTTTTCATCGTCTTGGCTGTAAAGCTTATCGGTCACCACTTGGAGTTGCACAGTGATTTGCTTATCGTCTTGCTTCGCTTTGACCTGGTCAATGTAGGAATGAAACTCCCCTTCATTGCCAGTGTCGCCGAAGTTATCCTGCCACACCTGTTTGATGGTGGAGTTTAGCTGGTTTTCTTCCCGTTGCTGGGTCACTTGACGACGCACCTGCTCCAGGGATTTAGTCAGGGGAAAGGAAATCATGCCCAGGGTGACCAGGATAAGTAAAAAGCGACTGGGTAATCCTCCGACCCGCTGGAAGGTAGTGTAGGCAGGGAATTTTCTCAACCAGGAACTAACCACTTGGCTCTCGGGATTTTCCTGTTTCCACTCCCCAATGGCTTCCCGCACTGCCCGCACATCAAAGTGGACGAAAAAGAAGACAATCATGGCCGTGAAAACAATGGCTACGAGGTTGGTGATGAACAGCAGTCCTCCGCCCTTGGCCACCGTTAATCCCTGGGAGGAATTAAGACTGAAATAGATGCCAATGCCGTAACCCACTACGCACAATGGCGGCATCAAGGCCACGGCGATCGCCACCCCAGGCAAGGAGGCTGCTACCCCTTTAGCTTGTTTGCAGGTGGCCACCGATCCCACGGCGCCGGAAAACAGAGCCACAATTAAATCCAACAAGGTGGGATTAGTTCTAGCCAAAATTTCAGGGGTAATTTCCTTAAAAGGAACAATTACTACTAAAATAGCCGCAAAAATAATGGCCAAGCTACAGCTCAGCAGTAAGTTAAAAGCTGCCCGCAACCAGAGCACCACATCCCCCGCCGCCAAACCCATACCATTGGCCAAAATTGGCCCCATCAGGGGGGAAATTAACATCGCCCCAATGATTACCGCTGGACTGTTGAGCACCAAAGCCAGGGTGGCAATGCCCGCTGCAAACAAAACCTCAATCCAGTAGCTGATGTCCCTAAGGCTGACGGATTCAGAAAGCTGGGTGTAGATTTGCACCTTATGTTCATCGGTCAAGTCCAGGTTAGCTGTAAAGCCACGGCGTAACCGCAGTAACATCAACAAAGAAAAACGGTGCCCGGAGGACTTCGACTTGGACATAGGCTGGGATGAAATGAATAGTCTCCATTGTGCTTTGACCAATACTATACTCTGGGGAGAGTTGGTCGGATTATCCTGCCCTGCCTTTTTGCGTCCAGGCTCTCCCAAGTCATCTTGCCTTAAATCATTCCCATATCATCTATTACTTTCCATCGAGCGAGTTGTTTATGTTTGGCGTTCTGCTGTTCCTCGTTTTTTTCTCCGTTGTCAGTCTAGCTTTTTTTGCCAACCGTAAATGGTGGATTCGTGTTTCCACCCAGTCCCCCCGCTGTATTTATTATTTTGGACCTTTTGCTTCCCAGGAAGAGGCGATCGCCCATCACCAAGGTTATCTCCAGGATTTGGAGATGGAGGGAGCCCAGGGCATCGAATATAAGATAGAACGCTCCTATAAGCCGAGAAAATTAACCATCGAAGGCTGAGAACTCCCCACCAGGGGCTAAGTTTTGACTATTAATCAAGCTCCCCATGGCCAGGGATTCAAGCCTCCATTTCATTCCATTTTCCCGATCCCCCAGAAAAAAATCCCCTAGTTTAATGCAACTGGGGGATTAGCTTTATTTTGGGTTTTTTAGACTGATGTTTTAGTCAGCATCAACGATAGCAATCAGGCGATCGCCCGATCTAAACTAGTCTCGACCGTTGAGGGCAATCAGTAGGCGCAGAATGAAGATAAAAAGGTTGATATAGGTCAAATACATGGACAGGGATGCGGCCAGATATTGATCATCCCGGTAGGTGCGGGGTAGCACGAAAAAGTCCACCACCGATACTCCAGCAAACAGCAAGACACCGAAGGCGGAAATCGCTACTTCCAGAAATGTGGGGGTAATTATGCCGAAAAACCCAAGCACCACTTGGAGGAGCATCACCACCACCAGGCCAATCAAGGCCAGACTTACGGTTTTGCTCAGGGCAATGCCATCTTCTTCCGATAAATTAGAGCCAACACTACGGGCCACCACAAAGGTTACTCCACAGCCCAAGGCAGCAATACCAATGCCTTGTATACCTACTCCACTAGTCTGGAGCGCCAGGTAAATAATGCCGCTCAGGGTATAGCCCGAAAGCAAACTGTACAAAGTTAACAGGGGCAGGGCGGTGGCGTTGTTACCACTTTGGGCCACCCGCATGGCCACAAAAAAGAGAATGAAGTTACCGATTAAAGCAGCCCAAAAGGTGGTCATAAATAGACCAGGGTTACCCTGCATGACGCTGAGACCGCCAAAGGTTCCCGCCGCTGTCAGTACCAAGCCTCCGCCAAGATAGGGGAGGGCATTTTTGATCACGTTTGGCCCGATCAGACTTTGGCCTTTTGCCTCCGCCATGATCTGACGAAAATTGCTGGTATTACTCATAAAAAGTGGATTTTTGACTAGGATAATCACAGGGGAGAAAAATTTTTTCCCTTCCCTTTAATATACTATCGACAACCATGGCCTTGCTTTAAGTGCTGGTAAGTCCCTCTAAGCGTTTATTTACGGGCTATTTACGCCCCTTGATCCCGCCGGCTGAGCTAAGCATGAACTGTGTATTGTTCCATTGTCAGACCAGGAGGCCTTAGTCCTATGAATTACCGTGTTGTTGTCTTGAGCGGGGTTATGACTGCCCTACTCGGCACTGTGTTTGGTTGGGGCATGGGGCAAATAGCTCTGCGTCAACGGCCTAGCCAAGTACAGGTCAACATGAGTCAGCCCTATCGCACGTTGTATGGCCGGCGCTTAATTTGGTTCGGGGCGATCGCCGGCTTTGTATTGGGGGCAGGGCAGGCTTGTGTACTGGCAGAAAAGAAAAAGGAAACAGAAGCGATGGAGAAAGCCGAAAGCGAGGAAGACTATTCCTGATCCCTTGCCGGTGCGGTTGACTATTTTTTCCAGATCATTACTATGGACGCAGTTTAGCTGGCATCGCTGAGGATCCGGGGGGCAGGGCAAAAGTTACCGTCGCCATTTGAGGGGGGGACCCTGGGCCGATAAAATCCTCCCATCCCCTGGCCAGAGGAAGTTTTCACCCTTGGCGATCGCCCTGGTAGCATTTAATACAAATTGGCTATCTTGGCAAAATCCCCCAAAATATTACGAAACGTAAAGTATAATAACAATCAACCCGTAAACCCCAAATGCCTTAGCGAGACAGTAACCTATGCGCGTTGTGATCGCCGGAGCCGGATTAGCCGGCCTAGCCTGTGCCAAATACTTAGCCGATGCGGGCTTTACCCCCGTCGTCTTGGAACGTAGGGATGTATTAGGCGGGAAGATCGCCGCGTGGAAAGATGAGGACGGAGATTGGTATGAAACCGGCCTGCATATTTTCTTTGGGGCCTATCCCAACATGTTGCAGTTGTTTAAGGAATTGGACATCGAAGATCGTCTGCAATGGAAAGAACACAGCATGATCTTCAACCAACCGGAGAAACCAGGCACCTATTCCCGTTTTGATTTTCCTGATATTCCGGCTCCCATCAATGGTTTGGTGGCTATTCTCCGCAATAACGATATGCTCACCTGGCCGGAAAAAATTCGCTTTGGTTTGGGGCTTTTACCCGCCATTGTCCAGGGCCAGAGCTATGTGGAAGAAATGGATAAATATACCTGGTCCGAGTGGATGGCCAAACAAAACATTCCCCCCCGCATCGAAAAAGAAGTTTTTATTGCCATGAGTAAGGCGCTCAACTTCATTGACCCCGATGAAATTTCCGCCACCATTTTACTCACCGCCCTCAATCGCTTTTTACAGGAAAAAAATGGTTCTAAGATGGCATTCCTGGATGGAGCGCCGCCGGAACGCCTTTGCCAGCCGTTGGTGGATTACATCACGGAACGGGGGGGAGAAGTACATCTCAATGCTCCCCTCAAGGAAATTTTGCTCAACGAAGACGGCACTGTTAAAGGCTACCTAATCCGGGGCTTAGACGGAGCAGAAGATCGGGTTGTCACCGCGGACCTGTACGTTTCTGCCATGCCAGTGGACCCCCTCAAAACCATGGTGCCGGCCCCCTGGCGAGACTATCCTGAATTCAAGCAAATCCAAGGACTGGAAGGAGTGCCAGTCATTAACCTCCACCTCTGGTTCGACCGCAAATTAACGGACATTGACCATCTCCTCTTTTCCCGATCGCCGTTGCTGAGTGTTTACGCCGACATGAGTAATACCTGCCGGGAATATAGTGATCCAGACAAATCCATGTTGGAGTTGGTGCTGGCCCCAGCCCATGATTGGATCAACAAATCCGACGAAGAGATTGTGGCGGCCACCATGGCGGAGATTAAACAACTCTTTCCCCAACACTTTGGCGGCGATAATCCGGCCCAACTGCTGAAATCCCACGTGGTCAAAACCCCCCGCTCTGTCTACAAAGCGACTCCAGGACGGCAGGCCTGTCGCCCCGATCAACGGACATCGGTGCCAAACTTTTACTTAGCAGGGGACTTCACCATGCAAAAATACTTGGGCAGTATGGAAGGGGCCGTGCTTTCCGGCAAACAATGTGCCCAGGCGATCGCCGCCGATTTCACCCCCCAAACCGTTCCCCCCACCCGGGAAATAGTCACCGTGGGTTAAGCCGCCTGGACTCCCTGGTAATCTTCCTGACAAATGGCAACCCTAATGCGACAATGCTAAATGGCTAACGGTCAAATTTCCCCCCAGCGTGCAGTTACCAAACCCCAATCCTGGTGGCTGACTTCCGAACCCCGTCCGTCCTTAATGTTACAACTGCCCAAACCGTCTCCATCTGCAAAGCCCTGTGCTTCTGTTGAGGAAGCTTACGAAATTTGTCGTCAAGTAACGGCCCAGTACGCAAAAACTTTTTATCTGGGAACTTTGCTGATGCCCCCTGCGAAAAGGAGGGCTATTTGGGCAATTTATCTTTGGTGCCGTAGGACTGATGAGCTAGTGGATGGACCCCAGGCGGCCACCACCACCCCGGAAACGTTGGACCATTGGGAAAGACGCCTAGAAGCCATTTTTGCTGGGCACCCCCAGGATGATGCCGATGTAGCCCTGGTGGATACCCTAGAAACTTTTCCCCTCGACATTCAGCCCTTTCGGGACATGATCGCCGGGCAAAGGATGGACCTTTACCGTTCCCGTTACCAAACCTTTGAAGAATTAGACCTATATTGTTATCGGGTGGCGGGCACTGTCGGTTTGATGTCCAGTGCCGTATTGGGGGTGGATACTGGCAATGGCCAAGCTCCTTGGCAACCCGATGCGGTGTACATTCCCCAGGAAGAGGCGATCGCCTTGGGAGTGGCTAACCAACTGACCAATATTTTGCGGGACGTGGGGGAAGACGTGGAACGGGGCAGAATTTACCTCCCCCTGGAAGATTTGGAGCGGTTCGACTATGGCGAACAGGACTTGCTTAATGGGGTCAACGATGACCGTTGGCGTCGCCTAATGAAGTTTGAAATCGAACGGGCCCGGGCCTACTTTGAAGATGCAGAACGGGGTATTCGAGCCTTAAATCGGGATGCCCGTTGGCCAGTGTGGACTGCACTAATGCTATACAAAGGCATTTTGAATGTGATTGAAGCAAACAATTACAACGTGTTCGATCGCCGGGCCTATGTGCCCACCCCCAAGAAGTTGCTGTATTTGCCCGTGGCCTGGTTGAGAGCCCAGGTGCTGTAGGGTTTTAGTAAAATTTTGAAAAATTTTGATCAATAGATAGTAGCTACTGATTTGACTCGATGCGGTGGAAAAAAAGCCCCTAACCATGGCGGGCTAAGGACTCACTTTATGAAGGGTTCAAACTATCAGTGTAGCGAACAAAGGCGATCGCCCCAGTGCTTTCCCGATCAGACCGTGGGAAACCGCACTATGCACTTAAAGGTATTTAAGGAGAAGCCAGGAGCCATAACTGCCAAAGAATGGACAGCAATGCCCCCACCACCAAGACCATAGAACTAAGGGAACCCAAGGCAAAACCTACCATCCTTTTCTCCGCCGCTTGGTAATAGCCCCAGGCGTAGAGAATGCGCCCCAGCAACCAGACAGCTCCCAAAATAGCGGCAATGGTTGGATCTCGGTAAAGAGCAAATAGCCATAACCCCGGCAGGAAAAATGCCAACTGCTCCAGGGTGTTGTATTGCACCCTCAGCACCCGTTCAAAATTTTCGTCCCCTGTGGTGGCCGGTGGCATTACCCCATACTTGGCCCGGGCCCTTCCCACATTAATCACCAATACTAGATAAAGCACCGCCGCCAAAGCAGTGATCAAAGCTGGCCAGAGTAGCTCCGTTGTCGTCATCGGTCCCGTTGAGAGAATGTATAGTCTCAGACTAGCCCAAAAAGCTCCCCTCCCCCCAACCATTAATTTGGTCGGACTAATCGCTATACTGACGGTCAGGGTATTCTATTCCCCAACTCTTTGCTTTTCCCAGTCAAGCTCTTTTTGTTTTTCTTATCCCATGCAGTTAAGCCCCCAAGAAAAAGATAAACTACTGATTTTTACCGCTAGCCTAGTAGCAGAACGCCGTAAAGCCCGGGGGCTGAAACTCAACTACCCCGAGGCAGTGGCCTATATTTCCGCCGCCATTCTCGAAGGGGCCAGGGACGGTCGCACTGTGGCGGAGTTGATGAACTATGGCGCCACCCTATTGAGCCGGGACGAAGTCATGGAGGGGGTGCCGGAAATGTTGCCAGAGGTGCAGGTGGAAGCAACTTTTCCCGATGGCACCAAACTGGTGACAGTCCACGACCCCATTCGCTAGCAATGGGTTGGTTAGACAGAGCGGCCTACTTTTTGGTCGTTAAACCCCAGCCCCGTTGACCGTGGAAAAAAATCATTGCCTAGGGTTGACAGTGATCAATCTTTATCGCTATATTTAAAAACGTCTGAAATAACGGCTCGTTATCAAGACCGCCTAGCCCCCATCGTCTAGAGGCCTAGGACACCTCCCTTTCACGGAGGCGACAGGGATTCGAATTCCCTTGGGGGTATTAAAAAAAAAGAAAAAACGAAAAGGGGTTCTTCGGGACTTCTTTTTTGTTGCGTACTGAAAAAATTCCCCAGAAAGTTTAAACTCCTCTGCTGGCTCAAAAAGCAAAAAGCATAGGCGGAAACTTGTGGACGAAAACAGCACCGCCATGGCAAGGCCCAAACTCTATGGCAGTATAGGGTCGTAGTTATTTGTCTTCGAGGCTTTGTTTGACTAATGTTAATCCTGCGTCGCCTAATGCTGGTGGTTTCCCTTAGTTTTGCCACGATCGCCATTGACATGACTACGGGGCAATGGAACGAACCGGTGCAGGGTCAAGTTGCCGGACCATCCAATTCCCAAAAGTTGAAAGTGGGGGTGGTGGGCAATCCACCATTTGTGATTCACGGAGAAAATGATGGAGAGGTAACTGGCATTAGTTTGGATGTGTGGAGAGCCATTGCCCAGTCCCAGAAATGGAATTCGGAGTATTTACGACAAAACTCTATCTCCGAGGGCATTAAAGCGGTGGCAGAAGGGAAGCTAGATATTTTGATTGGCCCCATTAGCGTCACCCCAGAGCGGGCGGCCATCGAAGGCATCACCTTTACCCAACCCTATTTCAGCAGTGGAGTCGGAATATTGATCCCTGGGGAACCGTTGGGCCTATGGGAGAGATTGGCTCCCTTTTTTGGTCTGGCGGCCCTGTCTTCGGCGGGAGTGCTTACCCTACTGTTGTTTTTGGTGGGAAATTTAATTTGGCTGGCAGAACATCGCAAAAATCCAGAGCAGTTCTCCCCCCATTACCCAGAAGGAGTGCAAAATGGCATGTGGTTTGCCCTGGTTACCCTAACAACGGTGGGCTATGGCGATCGATCGCCGCGGACTAAGTTAGGACAACTGGTGGCAGGGGTATGGATGGTGGTGGCGCTACTGAGTTTTTCCTCCATCACGGCGGGATTAGCTTCAGCTTTCACTACGGCCCTATCTGAAGCCAATGCCACTCCCCTATTCAGTAGCGTCAATGACATCAAAAATAAAGATATAGCTGTGGTGCGGGACACAACTGCGGTGGATTGGGCCCAGTTTTATCGAGCGGATATCAAGGAGGCCAATAACTTAGTTGGGGCAGTGGCCTTGCTAGAAAAAGAGCAGGTGCAGGCGGTAATGTTCGACCGACCGGCATTAATTTATTACACCCAACAGCATCCCGAGGCGAAATTAAAAGTAACAGAAATTCGTATTTCCTTAGAACCCTATGGTTTTGTGATCGAGGAAAATAGCCCCTTGAAAAAGCCCCTCAATGTGGAAATACTGGATTTAATTTATAGCAGAAGAATAACTGAATTTACTGAACGGTGGTTGGGGCCAGGCGTGGAAGAAAATCAAGACCTTCCCCCCGACGATAGTGGTGAAATTTCCGGCTAGATTACTGCCCCATTAACCAAATTGGACTTGCTTACATACCTGTCTCGACGATCGCCAGAATCCTATTAATCATAGGCTTGGCCCAAGGACGGCCCGAGTTTTTACTGTCCCTAGCCAAAGGAAATTCCTCCCCTGGGTGCTAGCCTTGGACTAGCTGTATTCCTGGGGCTTATTTTCTCGGCAATGGCAGCTAAGTTCTTTTTGAAAATTTGGCTGCACTCTCCATGAATACAACCAAGGCCCTGTTACCGCCGAAATTTCCCCAATTATTGATTGGTTTAGCCTTACTTTCCCTGTCTTTAGTGGTCAGTACGGCGATCGCCGCCAAGGCCTTACTGGAAGTGAAAAGCTCCAATGATGTTTTGATCGTTACGGGGTCAGCTAAACGCCCCATTACTTCCGACTACATTACTTGGGGATTGTCTGTCTCCAGTCAGCAACCCACAGCCCAGGCCGCTTACCAGGATTTACAAAGTCAAACGGAACGGGTTCAGGCTTACCTACAAGGGAAAAATGTGCCCAAGGAAGCCATTAGTATGGGGGCAATGGAAACCTATGCCATTCCCGAAATTACCGAAAATGGCCAGGAAACTGGCAGAACCTTGGCCTATCGCCTCACCCAGCGCTTTGAGATCGGAGCTGATGATGTGGAACGCTACGCTAAATTGTCCCAGGAAGCCACAGAACTTATTAATGAGGGCATTAACTTGACCGTGGAGCCTCCCCAGTACCTTTACACGGAGTTAGCTCCCCTCCGGATTGAAATGGTGGCGGAAGCAACCAAGGATGCCAAAGCTCGGGCCGAGGCGATCGCCAGTAACACCAATAGTAAGGTGGGACCAGTGCGGAGTGCCCAAACGGGGGTTTTTCAAATTACCTCCCGCAATTCCACCGATGTTAGCGATATGGGAATGTATGACACCTCTTCCGTTGAGAAGGACATCACTGCAGTGGTTTCTATTACTTTTAGTATGAAATAATTATCCCAGGATTTTGTTCAGGTTCGGACTTTATCCGTATTTTCTCTGGCAATCAAAAGATCTAACCAGTGGCTGATTGACCTTTGCTTGTTTCCGTAGCACGATCTAAAGAGTAGAGTCGATAAAAACCATGCAATTTCGTCAATTATTTGACCCAGAAACCTCCACTTACACTTACGTAATTGCTGATCCCCATAGTCAGTCTGCGGCCTTAGTGGATTCTGTTTTAGAACAAGTGGATAGAGATCTACGCCTACTAAAAGAATTAGACCTCAAGTTGATTTTTTGTTTGGAAACCCACGTCCATGCTGACCACATCACTGGAGCGGGAAAACTGCGGCAATTGACTGGCTGTCAAAACCTCGTCCCCCAATATGCTGACGTGGACTGTGCTGACCGCCATTTGCAGGATGGGGAAATTATCCATGTTGGTTCCATCCCCATCCAGGCGATCGCCACTCCAGGGCACACTGACAGCCATTTAGCTTTTTTGGTGAATCAAAGCTATGTGTTAACGGGCGACGCTCTACTAATTCGGGGCTGTGGTCGGACGGATTTTCAAAGTGGGGATGCCGGTACTTTGTATGACTCTATCCACAGTAAATTATTTACCCTACCCGATGACGTTTTGGTTTATCCCGGCCATGATTACCGAGGCCAAACCGTTTCCACCATTGGGGAAGAAAAACGTTTTAATCCCCGATTGCTGGGGCGAGATCGCCAGGAATTTATCGAATTTATGGATAGTTTGAACCTGCCCGATCCCCAAAAAATTATGGAAGCTGTCCCCGCCAACCAACTCTGTGGTCAAAGGGCCGTACCTCTTTAAAAATCTAATTCTAGACCCATTTCCCGGTGAAAAATCCGTTGCAAATTATGGCTAGTTGCTTTCAGTCCCTTTACCGTACCTGGGGCAAAATCTTCACCGTAGCGGTGCTCAGCCTGGGGCTTTGGCTGGCCTGGGCGACTTTTTGGCCTGGGGCAACTCCGGCCCTGGTGCGGCAAACCACCGAAAAACCAGGGCAAACCCTGACCCAATCCCGCCAATCCCTACGGGACCAGGAAGGAAATACTTGGCAGGTGGTGTTATTTAAACGGGTAAAAGCTACTGGTGAAACGGAAACTAATTTGCGCTTGGTGGGTTTTCCTGGGGTAATATCCTTTCGCCATCCGGCTCCCTTAGTGGTTCAGGATAATGATGGTAATACTGTTAACTTAACCGATCTTTTAGCGGCGGAGAGTCCTGGGGAAAATGTCGGTCAATTTTTAGTCACCGCAGATTTTGCCAAGCTAGAAATGAATGGCATTTGGGCATTAGATTTACCATTAAAAGAAGGAAATCAACAAATCAAAGTGCCTTATTTTGTGCTTCAAGAATGGCAAGGATTGTTGACCAAGTCCTCAGAATAATTGCTAATTTAGTTGTTATCCTGTGTAATACTTTTTTCTGATTTTGTAGAGACTATCCCGGAGATTAATGATGACAAGCTCGACCCAAACTAACCCCACCATTGCCCCTCAAACCCTGCAACAATTACGTCAGCAGGATGCGGTTATCTTAGTTGACGTGCGGGAACCCCTGGAATTTGTCGGGGAACACATCGCCGATGCCCATTCCCTCCCCCTATCTCGCCTTAATCCCAGTCAATTGCCCCAGGCAGAAGGAAAAACTACGGTGTTGTATTGCCAAAGTAGTAATCGTTCTGGTAATGCTCTGCAACAGTTGCAGGCCGCTGGGGTGGAAGGAATCATCCATTTAGAAGGGGGATTGTTAGCTTGGAAGCAAGCAGGATTGCCCACGGTAAAAACAAAAAACGCCCCTATCAGCATTATGCGTCAGGTGCAAATTATTGCCGGGAGCTTGGTGTTGACAGGGGTTTTATTAGGTACATTCGTTGCTCCAGGATTCTATTTTCTCAGTGGTTTTGTGGGGGCGGGATTGTTATTTGCTGGCATTTCTGGCACCTGCATGATGGCCAATCTGTTGGGCAAATTACCCTACAACCAAATTAAGGGGTAATAGCCATGGTGCTCCAGATGGTGGGCTATTTTTTGGCAGGTTGCATTGGCTTAAGTTTGGGGCTTTTGGGTGGCGGTGGTTCAGTATTGGCTTTGCCAATTTTGGTTTACGTTATGCAGGTTCCCCCCAAGGCGGCGATCGCCATGACGTTGGTGATTGTGGGGGTGGTGAGCTTGATTGGGGTAATTCCCCATTGGCGTCGGGGGAACGTTAATTTGCCTAAGGCCTTGATTTTTGGTTCTGCCACCATGGTAGGGGCCTTTGGAGGAGCTAAATTAGCAGCCCATCCCCTAGTAACGGAAACATTCCAGTTGGTTTTATTTGCTGTGCTGATGCTGGTGGCGGCCATTTTTATGATCCTCAAATCCCAACAGCGGCCCCAGTCTGCCTCCACTGAGGAAACAGCCTTGGCAGCCTATCCTGTCCCCATTTGTAAATATTGTTGGCTATGGCTTTTGACTGAGGGCATTGCCATTGGCATTTTAACTGGATTGGTAGGGGTAGGGGGTGGTTTTGCCATTGTGCCGGCCCTGGTATTGCTAGGAAAGTTACCCATGAAAGAGGCGATCGGTACTTCTTTGTTGATTATTGCCTTTAACTCTGCAGCAGGCTTTTTAGGTTATTTTGGCCAAGTTAGTTTGGACTATCACTTGATGGTGAGTTTCACCTTCTTCGCTGCCTTGGGAATTTTATTGGGTTCCTATCTATCCGGTTTTGTTGATGCAAGAAATTTACAGCAGGGTTTTGCCTACTTCCTCATGGCGATCGCCGCTTTTATTCTTTTTCAACAACGGGGCACTCTATGGAGTTCCAAGACCAATAGCTATCTGCCCGAAATAAGCTCCCAAGTATTGCTGCAAAAAAACGGTAGATCCGGCAGAATCAATGGGGAATAAAAAACCTTACGGACCATGGTAACCATTGCTATCCACACAGCATTAGGGGTGATCGGAGGCTTGCTAATTTTTGCCGTCTTTTTTTATCTTTCCAATGCACAGCAAACTTCTGCTCCCCTGGGGCTAATTTTTCTAGGGTTAGCCTGCGGCATCATGGCCCATTACCTTTCCCCTTGGGCGACCCTCGTTATCTTGGGATTATATGCCCTTATCTCCTTTAAAGAATGGTGGGGCGATCGCCATACCCCCTCCTGAATCCAATGCAACCTTTTGTCTAAAGGGAAAAAACGACACTTTTCAGCCAATTTGACCGTCCCCATCTCCATTAGCGATTTTTTGCCCTGCTTCATCATCCATGCTTTCTCTGCTCACACCTCTAGTTCTGGCCCAAGCCAATCCGATCACCATTCCCATCACTCCTCCCCCGGTAATCACCCAGCCGGCTCCCAACATTGGGGACTCTCCCCAAGAACTAAAAGTAGTGCAGCCGGTGCGTCCTTTGCCAGGGCAGCTAGATCAAATTCCGGTTTTTAACAGTAATAGTCCCGAACTAATTTTTAACGAAGGCATTATTCTCTCCACCCTGTCTTCCATTGGCATGGGTCATCCCTACGCCCACCTGAATCATCCCTTCCGGGGTCGGTTTGATGTCTTTGCCCACCACGTTGTCCAAGCATCTCCCGAAGGCAGGACTTTATACCTAGGGGTGTTATTGTTCAATGGCAGTCGGCAAGACGCCACGGTGGAAATTCTCCAGGGAGCCAGTTCCCTCACTTCCCCCGATGCCCTATTTATTGATCTGCCGCCGGTGGTGGAAAACAATGACGGTAAGGTTTTTGCTGGCCCCGGTAGCCGGGTAATGAACGATGTTTTGCGGGGACAACGGCAGAGTGATTACCCCGAAAAATTTGTCATTCCCGCTGGGCAAAGTCGCATGCTGATCAATCAGCCTTTGCCGGTGAACTATACCCCAGTGCCCGGGCAGCCGCCACCGATTAGATTGCCCCGCAATGGTTTTTCTGCCTATCTCCGTCTCAACACCAACGTTCCTATCCATGCGGCCAGCATGGCCATGTATGCTCCCCAAGATAATTTTGGCGTAGAACAAGCTCCCCGCTTAGCGGATTGGGAAAACTTGCTTAAAACGGCTAACCTCATGCAACCCAGGGACCGTATTCCCCGCAATAGCCAACGGCGAATTTATAGCCGGGTGGCAGGGGTTTCCATTGGCTCCCAGTGGCAGGGCACCATCACCGACGACAACAGCCAACAATTAAATATTCCCGAACCAGGACGGGGCTTTTCCTATCCCATCAGTTCCCTAGAGGGAGGACGCATGGGCACTGGCCAAAATCAGTCTGCCCCCATGGCGGTGCGTTATCCGGATACGGCCTATGAATCCCATGGCAATTATGGGGTGCAATATAGTTTGACTTTACCCCTGGTGAACAACACCAACCGCAATCAGACCGTTGATCTGACGGTGGAAACCCCACTCAAGTTTAATGACGCATCCAATGACCAGTTAACTTTTCTCGTTCCTCCCGCTGTCAATGTCTTTTTCCGGGGCACAGTAAGATTCAGTTACACCGATCGCCGGGGTCAGACCAATAACCGTTACTACCATCTGGTGCAACGACGGGGGCAAAAGGGAGAAGACTTGGTCACCCTAGACCTAAAACCGGGGGAAAAACGCACTGTTCAGGTGGATCTACTCTATCCCCCCGATGCCACACCGCCCCAACTGTTGACAGTGAGGACTCGCTGACCAGGGAACTGGGGGAGGCTAATGGGGAATTGATCGCCTGAGTTTAGCAAGTTAGGACAACTAAAACTAACTTTTGGCCACGCTAACTTTCACCCCTGGGCTCTGTTCTTCTTCCCCTTCCTCTTCCCCTAGGCCCAATTCCCGTTTGAGGATGGCAATGGATTTCTCGCCGATGTAATGTTCCGAACAAATAATTTCCGGCATCCGGATCAAATCATGGCGTTCCGCTTCGATCGCCTGGCGCACAATGGGTTCACTGGCGGGATCGGTGATGATAGTGCGGGCGGTACGGACTAGGGAGCGTAATTTCGGGCGATCGCTCACCAAGGCCGATTTCAAAAACAGGGATTCTCCCCGCAGGCTATGGATAAGAATTTCCGCAATGGTGAGAATGCCGGGACTTAGGCTGACAATGCCTAAACAGGAGTTTTCCGGTAGGGCCTTAACCAGTTCTAGTTCTTTGCTGTAGTCGTAAATATCAACGGGAATAACCCGTACATCGTAGGGAGTGGCAATGGACTCCGCTTCAGCCAGGAAGTAGCGACTGGTGACCACTGTGCCGGAGGGCAGTTCCGACAGCGCTTGTTTGAGGGTTTCCATGGGCACTAACTGCACAGGAATTACCAGGGCTTGTTCCAATTCGTTGAGAATTAATTGTCCGGCCCCAATGTCCCGTTGGGGAACGGTAACCAACACCCTAGCGGTACTGCGCAGTCGCCAGTCAATGGTTTCTAAACAAAGCTCTTTCACCTGGGAAAGGTTTAACCCTTGGCTGAGCAGTTCATCAATGGTTTTTTGGATTAGCTGGCTGGCTTCGGGGTATTCTCGGAATAGGGGGCCATCAAGGATAATGCCCTCCTCGGTGCTGGGGGCTTTAACGTAAATACCTGAACCGGCGATGGATTCCACTAAGCCCGCATCTTCCAGATTTTGGTAAACCTTACTGATGGTGTTGCGGTGTAGGCCCGTCATCATGGCCAGTTGCCTGGTGCTGGGTAAACGATGCCCCGGATGATATTGACGGGAGGCGATCGCAAAACGGATTTGGTCAAATAACTGCTTAGAAGCAGGAATTTCGCTGTCGTTTTGAATTTGGAACTGTAGCATTTTAGGGAAGGGTAAACGAGGAGTAGGCAGATGAAGTCCGGATTTTATCCCACGGCTAAAGACGGTCTCCACCAGGGAAAGGTTCATTGGCAATTAGGTTTTGATCGCCACTGGTCATCTGGTCCAAATGATTAGTTGTCGCTAACGAAATTTGCCAACGTTTTCCCAATCAATTTTCACTAGCCACAAATTTTTAAAATTTCCCTCAACTGTTAAAGGGGCGGAGCCAACCCCAATCCATGGCCCAATCCAGGCTGGAACGAACTACGGCAAAACTAATCAGACTTTCCCCCATCAAAATGGCGATCGCCAAGGGATCTTCAGTGGTGGGCAATTCAATCAATCCGCCGCTCCGCACGAGGGTAAAGGCCAGCACGGCCCCGTCCCGGAGATGGGCATTGTCATCTTGGCGAATGATGTAGCGATAGGTGACAGCAAATAAAAAGCCACTCAGCAAACTACTCCCAACGTTCAAACCCAGGCTCATCCAGTCCGAATTTGGTGTAGTTAATAGGCTGAAATAGCTATTCCCCAGCCAGGTCAATCCATAAACCAGCCCAAAGGCGATCGCCCCTAGGCAACCGGCCTTAATGGACTCCAAACGTTCCTGAAAGCTTAATTGCACCCGTCAACCCCCTCCAGAAGCAAACACGGATCAATTATTGCAGGAAAGCTAGAATTTCACTGTGCAATTTTATGTTGGGGCTAGCCACCACTTCGGTGGATGTGGGGGTTAAATCCCGCCCCTGCCAATCGGTAAAACAATAATTAACCCCGGTCAAAATGGGGATTAGCGCACAAAAATCATAAAAGTTCAGATCCGCTTCCACTATCACCACGGGCATGGCCGTCCAACCACTGGCGGCGGCAAGGTAATTAAAACAATCTCCCCCAAAGGCGGTGCGCTGACATTGGCGATAAATATTTGCCATTTTCTGCTGTTGCTCCGGGGTGGTGAACATTAACGGTGTGGTGGAGGCAATACAGGCGGAGGCTAAATTAATTTCGCTCTTTTCATAGGGATTAACCAAGGGCATGCCGTTAACGTTACTCTGCTCTCCCTGTACCCCCTGCCATCGATCGCCGCTGATGGGTTGATTGGCAATGCCCAGCACTGGCTGCATATTTTCATCCACTAAGCCAATCAGGGTGGCAAAAATTGGCAAGCCCCGCACAAAGGAGGAAGTGCCATCAATGGGGTCTAGCACCCAGGTATAACCCGATTCTCCGCTAATATTCTCCCCTTCTTCCCTAATTACACTGTCCTGGGGCAATTTTGCTTGAATTAAATCAACCATGGCCTGTTCTGCTTCTTCGTCAGCCTGGGTGACAATGGCGGAAACCTGGTCGGTTTTTGTGCCACTCTGGAGATGGGAGCGACGGAAATATTGAGCGAGTACGTCCCCGGAAATGGTGGCCAATTGCTGAGCGATGGCTAATCTTTGTTCAACCTCTGGCAACATTTTTCTATTCCAAAGACCCCTTCAAACTGGCGATCGCCGACAATAATTGGTCAATTTCTGCATCGGTGCCCACTGTAATGCGTAGATAATTGGTAATGCGGGGATGGTTAAAATAACGCACCAAAATTTTCTTTTCCTTCAGGGCTTGGTACAGGTCGGCGGCGGCAATCCAACGGGGGGCGGCAAAAACAAAATTGGCATCTGAAGGACAAACCTGGAAATCCAACTTGGCCAATTGCGCCATCAAACGGGTGCGAGTAGAACGTACCTTTTGCCACAGGGGTACAAATTCAGCTTGGTTCCGTAAAGCGGCAGTGCCCAAGGCCTGGGCCACCCGGTCAAGGTTATAGGAATCCCGCACCTTATCCATTTCCTCGATCAATGTCGGCGCGGCGATCGCCAATCCCACCCGCATCCCCGCCAGGCTATAACTTTTCGAGAGGGTGCGGGAAATAATCACATTGTCGAACTCTTGCAGAAAATCCCAATGGTCCTCGTCGGAAAAATCCCCATAGGCTTCGTCAATTACCACCACTCCTTCGGCCTGGGCGCAGGTCTGCCACAGAAATTCTCGCTTTAAATGTTTGCCTTTGGGGGGATTGGGAGAAGCGAGGAAAATTAATTTTGCCCCCGGACAAATCACCGGCCCGGTTAAATCAAAATTGGCATCGGTGGCAATCTTTTGCACCTTAGCTCCATGCACCGAGGCGATCGTTTCATACAAAGAGTAAGTAAGATCTAAAAAAGCAACGATTTCCCCTGGATCAACAAAGGTGCGCACCACAATATTGAGAATATCGTCGGAGCCATTGCCCGCCAACACCTGATTTAACTGCACTCCATACAAATCCGCCGCCGCCTGACGTAACTGGGTCGAAACGGGATCAGGGTAAAGCCGTACCTTTGGTAATTCTGCCGCCACCGCTGCCAACACCTGGGCCGGCGGATCGTAGGGATTTTCGTTGGTGTTGAGCTTAATAAAATCGTTAGTTTGGGGCTGTTCCCCGGGCACATAGGCAGGGGTTTGACGGACAGATGGACGGATGGACACCATTGCGAAATTACGGCCAAAGGGGCAAAAAATCCCTTTGTTCAAAGCTTCTCCCAATACAGACCATACCCCGACACCGTTGCCGCTGTAAAGGCAGGACATAGGGGAACAATGGGGTTTTGTTGAGGCTGTTTTTAACGTTCCTAATTGATCTACCAAGATGGAGCTGATGAATCCTTAAGTTTTCCACCGAAGAATTGAGGGGGCACAGAAAGATACCATTGCCCAACTGCCAATTATTCACAACAATGGCGGGCTGCGTATTCCTGAGCTATCTGGCCATAGGAATCTAAATAATGGCGGAGACAATGAAACTGGTCTGGGTTAAGACGGTAATAAATCCAGCGGCCCTCCTGGCGAGTGTGCACCAATTCCGCATCCCGCAAGCGCTTGAGATGGAATGATAACTTGGATTGGCTAATGGTCAGTTGCTCGCACAGGTCACACACGCATTGTTCCTGATTTTCCAGTAACGTCAGTACCTGTAGGCGAATGGGGTCAGAGAGGGCGTGGAATCCGGCACTAATTAGATCTTTTTCCGTTGGTTTCACAGCAATATAAGGAAATACCAATGCATTGTTTGCAGTGCGCTTGATTGAGATGCCCCCAAGCTTTTGTCTGGCTATGGTGCAAACTTTTCTGGAGGATTATTTAACTTTTACACAGAAGGCAAAATCAAGCTGAAATATAAGTTTAAAACCAAAGGGGAAGGCTTGATGGGGGGATATTGAGACAAATTTTTCGCTCAAAAGTAAAGTTTTGCCGAATTTTGTGCCGATTTTGACAAAACAATGTTATTTTTCGTGGTGGATATTTTTGATCCGAACTAGTCGATCGCATCTAGGCTTAAGTAGAGCCTGACTAAAATAAACTCTTTTTACCTTTTTTAAAACGCAAATGAAAAAGTACATTGCTGAATTTATCGGCACTTTTTGGCTAGTGCTTGGCGGTTGTGGCAGCGCTGTTTTTGCCGCATTTATTTCTGTTCCCGGTGGCGAAAACACCAACGAGTTTGGTTTGGGTTATCTGGGGGTTTCCGTTGCTTTTGGCCTGACCGTCTTCACTGGGGCCTACGGTTTAGGCCACATTTCCGGTGGTCATTTTAACCCTGCTGTTTCCTTTGGCCTCTGGATGGGCAAAAGATTCCCCAGTTCCCAGTTAGCCCCCTATATTGGAGCTCAGGTACTAGGGGCGATCTTAGCTGGCTTTTTTATTCTTATCGTTGCCCAGGGCAATCCTAACTTTATCCTCGATCCAGCCCAATCTAACCCCTTGGCCACCAACGGTTTTGGGGACCATTCCCCCCAGGGATATAGCTTCATGGCAGCGCTGTTAATCGAGTTTGTGTTGACTTTCATGTTCCTATTGGTCATCCTTGGGGTAACGGATAAGCCTGCTCCCGCTGGGTTTGCCCCCGCCGCCATCGGTTTGGCCCTGACCCTAATTCACCTAGTCAGCATCCCCATTACCAACACCTCCGTCAACCCAGCCCGCAGCACCGGAGTTGCTCTTTTCTGTGGCAATCCTGCTTTAATTGGTCAACTATGGTTGTTTTGGCTAGCCCCGATCGCCGGAGCATTGTTGGCTGGCTTTGTCTATCACAATGTCTTGGAAGATTTAAGTCGCCCTGCAGTGGCCCCAGAACCAGAAGGGGAAAACTAGGGAAAGAAATCGTCCCCACTCCCCTTATTTAATCGTAGAGTTAGGTTATCCTAGCTTTGTTGATGTTGTTGCTCCCCAGATAGCCTCCGTTGTGCTAGCCCTCGGGGAGATTTTTGTGGCAAATTTGTAGGGTCAATGGGCTGATTTTTGTGGCTACCAGCATTGGTGCCCCCCAAAGTTCCTTGTGTCTGCAAAGCCCTCCCATACCCCAAGGTTAGCGGGAAACTAGATCAGGCTCCCCCATGATTGGGAAATTTGGGATACAAACTAAAACCTGACCAACGGGCTCTTGCAAAGAAAGCTAACCACCAATGGTGTCTTGCCCGCCCCGAACATGTGCAGAGTTACGTCGTCAGCGCCTGGGGCAATCCAGGGAATTTCACCCAGTCTTCCCTAACGATTGGATGGTGGGAATGTCAACACCTCCAAGCCAGGTTTGATCTTCTGGGAAGATTAAGATAAGTATTAGTTATGGCTTAGTCCGCTAAAGTCATCCATATAGATAGTCCACCTCAGACCCGCCCAAATTTTCCCCTCCGGTTCCATCCCCAGTTTCATCCCCTCCCTATGTCCAAACTCGTCATCGTCGAATCCCCCACCAAAGCTCGCACCATCCGCAATTATTTGCCTCAAGATTATCGGGTGGAAGCTTCCATGGGCCATGTACGGGATTTACCGGCTTCGGCAGATGAGGTGCCCGCAGCCTACAAGGACAAAAATTGGGCCAATTTAGGCGTCAACGTGGAAGACCATTTTAGCCCCCTTTATGTGGTGCCCAAAACCAAGAAAAAGGTGGTGAAGGAATTACAATCCGCCCTGAAAAATGCCGATGAAGTGATTCTGGCTACGGACGAAGACCGGGAAGGGGAAAGCATTAGCTGGCATTTATTACAACTGCTCCAGCCGAAGGTGCCCATTAAACGGATGGTATTCCATGAAATCACCCAGGAAGCCATTCGCCATGCCTTGGACAACTGCCGTGAGATTGACGAAAATTTGGTCCATGCCCAGGAAACTCGCCGGATTTTAGACCGCTTGGTGGGTTATACCCTTTCCCCGTTACTGTGGAAAAAAATTGCCTGGGGCTTATCCGCTGGCCGGGTGCAGTCGGTGGCGGTGCGTTTAATTGTGCAACGGGAACGGGCCCGCCGAGCTTTTAAAACCGCTGGTTACTGGGATCTAAAAGCAGAACTGGAACAAAGCAAAAATCCTTTCCAGGCTAAGTTAGCCACCCTCGCTGGGGTGAAATTGGCCACTGGCAGTGACTTTGACCCTAATACCGGTGCTTTGCTGCCAGATAAACGGGTGGTGGTACTGGATGAAGCCCAGGCGATCGCCTTGAGGGATCGTTTGTGGGGGCAACCCTGGGAAGTGATTAATACGGAGGAAAAACCAAGTATCCGTAAGCCTTCTCCCCCCTTTACCACCTCTACTCTGCAACAGGAAGCTAACCGCAAATTGGGTATTTCCGCCCGGGATACCATGCGGGTGGCCCAAAAGCTTTACGAAGAGGGTTACATCACCTATATGCGGACGGATTCGGTGCATCTTTCCGACCAGGCGGTGACGGCGGCCCGGAGTTGCGTCCAACAAATGTACGGTAAGGAATATCTCAGTCCCAAACCCAAGCAATACACCACCAAAAGTAAAGGGGCCCAGGAAGCCCACGAAGCCATTCGCCCCGCTGGAACAGAGTTTCGCATTCCCAACCGCACGGGGTTAAAGGAACGGGAATTAGCCCTGTATGAATTGATCTGGAAACGGACCGTGGCCTGTCAGATGGCCGACGCTAAAATCACCCAACTGAGCGTTTTATTAAAGGTGGAAGATGCAGAATTTCGAGCTGGGGGTAAGCGCATTGACTTCCCTGGTTATTTCCGGGCCTATGTGGAAGGCTCCGATGATCCCGATGCCGCCTTGGAAAACCAAGAAGTAATCTTGCCCCCCCTCAAAGTCGGCGATCGCCCGAGTTGCCAAGAAATTAACACCGTAGGCCACGAAACCCAACCCCCTGCTCGCTATACGGAAGCTTCCTTGGTGAAAACATTGGAAAGTGAAGGGGTGGGCCGTCCCAGTACCTACGCCAGCATTATCGGCACCATCATTGACCGGGGCTATGTGCAAATGCGAGCTAAGGCGTTAACCCCTACCTTTACGGCCTTTGCGGTGGTCAGTTTGCTGGAGTCCCATTTTCCCGACTTAGTGGATACGGGGTTCACTTCCCGTATGGAGCAAAAGTTAGACGAAATTGCCGTGGGCAAAACCCAATGGCTCCCCTATCTCCAGGGCTTTTTCCTGGGGGAATCAGGGCTAGAAAACCAAGTCAAAGTACGCCAAGACCAGATCGATCCGGCGATCGCCAAGGCCATTGAGTTGGAAAACCTGGCCGCCAAGGTGAAAATTGGCAAATTTGGCCCTTATATCGAAATTCCCCAGGGGGAAGAAATTATTACGGCATCCATCCCCCACGATTTAACCCCAGCGGACCTTAACCCAGACCAGGTCGCAGTGTTACTCAAGCAAAAAACCGAAGGCCCCGATAAAGTGGGCGCCCATCCTGAAACGGGGGAACCAATTTTTGTGCTGATTGGTGCCTATGGTCCCTATGTCCAGCTAGGGGAAGCCACGGAGGAAAATAAGAAGCCGAAACGCACTTCTCTACCCAAGGGAGTTAAGCCGGAGGATGTCACCCTAGAAATGGCGGTGGGATTGTTGGCTCTACCCCGTACTTTGGGGGGCCATCCCGAATCGGGCAAAAATATCAAAGCTAGTCTGGGAAGGTTTGGTCCCTATGTGGTCCACGACCAAGGTAAGGACGGCAAGGATTATCGTTCCCTTAAAGGGGAGGACGATGTCTTGACCATCACCCTGGACCGGGCCTTAGAACTGTTGGCGGAACCAAAACGGGGCCGGGGTAGCCGCACTCCCCTCAAACAGTTGGGCCTCCACCCCGAAGATCAAGAGCCGGTGAATTTATTCAAAGGCCCCTATGGGGTTTACATCAAACATGGCAAAGTCAATGCCAGCTTGCCGGAAGGGGAAACGGAAGAAACCATTACCCTAGAAAAGGCCTTACCTTTATTGGCAGAAAAGGCAGCCAGTGGGAAGAAAACTAGCCGTAAAAAGACCACCACCACAGCCAAAGGGACGAAGAAAACCAGCACTAAAAAAGCCAGTGCCACTGGTACCGCAAAAAAAACTACCACTAAACGCACCACCACTAGGAAAAAATCCCCCAGTAAAGCTACCAATCCAGACCAGTCTAGCGAGGCTAGTTGAGACCAGGATGAAAAAGCGCGTGACCCTGACCTTTCCCCGTAGCGCGGTGCAAATGCCCGTCACCTATCGCCTGGCCAAGGATTTTAATATTGCCGCCAATATTATCCGGGCCCAGGTAGCCCCCAACCAGGTGGGCAAAGTGGTGCTGGAATTGTCCGGGGACATTGACCAACTGGAGGCTTCTTTGGAATGGATGCGCTCCCAAAGTATTGAAGTTTCCTTGGCGAGTCGCGAAATTGTCATTGATGACCAAAGCTGTGTGGACTGTGGGCTCTGTACGGGGGTCTGCCCCACAGAAGCTCTGAGTTTAGACCCGGATAGTTTTCGCCTGATGTTTCGTCGTTCACGTTGTGTGGTCTGTGAGCAATGTATTCCCTCCTGTCCTGTCCAGGCGATCGCCACTAATTTTTAGGCTCCATCACCGGCAATTATTTCCATGGAATCCCCCATTCAAGCCCAACCCCCCCTGGACTTTTTAGCTCCCGATCTCCAGCCTTGGTTGCTCCGGCTCGGACCTTGGATTCTCCCCTGGTGGATCCGCTCCCAAACGGCGATCGCCAAAATCGAGGCCGAAAATTTAGAAACTTTAGTCCAGGCCTACACTGACTTTAGCCAAGGGAAAAACCGCCTACTGTTGGCCTTCCGCCACCCCAGCATCAATGATCCGTTGTGTATGGGGTATTTATTTTGGAATTTATTGCCGCCAGCACTCAAAAAAGGCCCCCTGCAACCGCCGCCGTTAAGCCATTCCCACTTCATGTATGACCGGGGCATTCCCCTCTGGGGGGGAGATTTTTTACGGTGGTTATTTCCCCGTTTAGGGGGTACATCCATTCAACGAGGTAAATTAGACCGTCCCGGTTTACGGTCGGCTCGGGAACTAATGCTCAATGGCCAATACCCCCTGGCCGCCGCGCCGGAAGGAGCCACCAACGGTCACAACGAACTGATTTCTCCCCTGGAACCAGGCATTGCCCAAATGGGATTTTGGTGCGTGGAGGATTTACGCAAAGCCCAACGGCAGGAGCAGACGTTAATTTTGCCAGTGGGTATTCAATACTTTTACCTTACTCCCCCCTGGCAAGAGATTGAAAATTTGCTTTCCCAATTGGAACAGGACTGCGGCATTCCCCCCAGCGACGACCATAGTTTGGGAGAAGCCAAGCTATACGAACGACTTTACCATTTAGGCGAAGTTATGTTGGATCTAATGGAGAATTTTTACCGGCAGTTTTACCATCAAAATTTGCCAACAATGAAAGATTTAGCCAACCGTTTGCAAGAAAACTTTAACAGCTTGGAAACAGATCCAAATCAATTACTAGCTTCCCGTTTGCAGAATTTGCTTCATGCGGCCTTAACCGTGGGGGAAGAATATTTTCAAATTACCCCCAAGGGAACCCTCCCGGATCGTTGCCGACGGTTGGAACAGGCTGGTTGGGACTATATTTATCGAGAAGAATTACGGGATGAACAAGCTTTATTTCCCGTAAAAAAAGGCTTGGCTGATCGCATTGCTGAAGAAGCAGATTTAAGAATGTGGCATATGCGGCTGGTGGAAAATTTTGTTGCCGTAACGGGCCACTATGTCAAAGAAAAACCAACGGTGGAAAGGTTTGCCGACACCCTTTTATTGCTTTGGAATGTCATTACCCGTATGAAGGGGGGCAACCTCAATAACCGTCCCATTCTGGGGCGTCAGCGGGCCCAACTTACCTTTGGTCAACCCATTCTAGTGGATGATTATTATAGCGATTACCAGGGCAATCGAAAATTGGCGATCGCCAAGGTAACTGAGGTTTTACAGGAAAAGTTATCCGGTCTGATTATTTAATTGTTACCAATGGTTTACCTGGTGTTAGCAATCTGATTGATCATCAGCCTTCCAAATCTGTTTCAGTTCTGCTCCTATCCATGGTTATCTACGGTTCCATTCTCCACCGAAGCCACCACTGCATAAAAGGGGTCACTACCAGCCATACCTAAAAGTTGTAAGAATCCCGGTAAGTTTTGCCCTGGTTTAACAATGATTTCCGGTGGGCCAAATTCCTTTACCGATTGGATATAGGCCCGGACTAACTGCAAATGACTGGCATCGGTGCCGTCCCGCCAAGCGGCGATCGCCTTTTGGTAAAACATGCGATTGGAAAAACTGACAATTACCACACCACCGGGCTTGAGAATACGAGCAATTTCACTAAACACGGCTTCAGGGTATTGCAAATATTGCACCGATACCGCCATTAATACGGCATCAAATTCTCCATCTGGGAAACCCAAAGCGGGGTTTTCATTGAGATTTTGTACGAAGTAATGATCTAGCCGGGGATTTTTTGCCAATTCTTCCTCATTTAAACCATGACCTTCCACATGGGCAAAGTTCATTTCTCCGGGCAAATGGGATACCCAACTCCCCATCAAGTCTAAAATTTTTGTGCCAGGTTTGAGCTTTTGCCGATAAAGCTCTGTTAATTGGTCGATGAAGCCATTGTCCACATGGGTAACAAAGCGGGGATAGGCATAAAACTGACCATCATTGCTGGGGTCGAGCTTACTGCGCTGGTCAGGATTAAGCAGGGCCATGGGGTTTAACTTTTAATGATGAATCGTTGGAAAAGAGCCATTTTCACTATTTATTTTAACGAAGGACTGAATATTGAAATACCCCCAAAAGTGTTGAAACATAAGTGAGGTAACAAAAAAAGGGGATAAAATAGACAAATCATCCCCAAAATAAGTAAATATCAACTACCATGCTAGGCTCTCTGAAAAAATAATCAAACCCATCCTTTGATGATGGCGTTGAATAGGTAGCCAATACTGATAATACCAATGGTCATTAACCCAATAAATACAGCTAATAGTTGTGGTCGCAGTACTTTTTTAAGAATTACTATTTCCGGCAGAGATAGTGCGGTTACCGCCATTGTGAAAGATAATACTGTACCCATGGGCATTCCCTTATTGACTAAAGCTTCAGTAATAGGCATAACCCCCGCAATATTGGCATAGAGTGGAACACCTAAAATCACCGAAATTGGTACGGCCAAAGGATTATTTGCCCCTGCATATTTGGTGATAAAATCTGTCGGCACATAACCATGAATCCCCGCACCGATCGCAATTCCAATCACCACATAAAGCCAAACCGATCGCACAATTTCGCTGGATTGGAATCTTCCTTGATCAAATCTTTGTCCCCAAGTTAACACCACTGGTTTTAGATCGTCTTCTTTTTCTATCGGTATTGTTTGACGTGATTTTTGCAGTTCCCACACAAAGGGTTCTACCCATTTTTCCAATTTCATCAGTCCGATGATGTATCCAGAAGCGATCGCCAAACCTACCCCAAAGCCAATATAGATTAGGGTTACCTTCAAGCCAAATAATCCCCACAACAGGATAACAGCAACCTCATTGACCATTGGTGCTGCCATCAGATAAGAAAAGGTAACTCCTAAAGGTACCCCTGCTTCTAAGAAGCCAATAAACAAAGGAACCGCAGAGCAAGAACAGAATGGTGTGACAATTCCGACCATTGCGGCCAAAATATTTCCCACAAAAGTACGCTTTCCTTCCAACAAAGAGCGAACCCGTTCTGGCTCCAAAAAGCTTTGAAATGTCCCAACAATAAAGCTAATTACAATTAGTAATGTTAATACTTTGGGCACATCATAAAGAAAGAAGTGCAGACTTGATCCTAAATGGGATGACATCGACAATCCCAAGACTTGGGTGACAATTTGGTTTGCCAACCAATCAAAAGGATAAAATGGGTCAAACATAATTTTGCCTTTTTAACCCTTTAATAGGGGCTGAATTTGTTTGGCATTAATGACTTGACCTTTACTGACAACTCTGCCATTGATTGTCATAGCCGGGGTAGACATCACACCTCGTTTAGCAATTTCAATGGGGTCGGTAACATGCAAAACTTCAGCAGTCAAATTTAGATTTGCTACAGCTTCTTTAACATTTACTTCTAATTGTTGACACTTTTTACAGCCTGCACCCAAAATTTCAATCTTGATAGTGCTCATGGCATAACTCCTTTTTTTATGTTTTCTAATTTAGTTCATTTGACTGTCAAATTTTCTTTTTATGGAAAATTTATGAAAAAATGTAATTATATTTGCCCTAAATATCATTGAGATCGCCACCAATCCATTGCTTCGCTTGTGCGAGAGCCGCATTGGGAAACAATTTAAACTTGCTCGGAATCAGCTAATTGATTTTTGCTCAATTTAACCTTCATGATCCTTCCTTGCATAGGATTACCCATTTCAGTGGGTAACATCGTCAAATCCCTGGTCATAGTAAGGTGCTTGGGTGCCGAGCTGTCTGTCCCAAAAAGTAAAATACAGTCCATAATGAAATCTATATTGACGATGATGAATCGCATGGTGAGCTGGACCGATAAACCAGCGGCCACACCAATGATGGGGGAAATTAGCCGGCAACCGATCAAGTCCGAGATGATTCACCACTGCCCATATAGTCATAGTGCTTAGCACCGCAATGACAGTAATAAAATGGAGAGGAATCACCAACGCAATGCCAACTAAAAACAGCACATGGGCGATCGCTTCCGGTGGATCGAAAGCAAAAGATGTCCAGGGTGTCAGATGATTTGATCGGTGATGTCCCTGATGCCACCAGCGGAATAGTAAAGGATGGTGAAACAGCCGATGCAAAAAGTAAAAGTAGGCGTCTTGGAGCACGATCACTATGATATAACTAACACATAGATACCATAGTGAATACTGATGAATGTCAGCGTATAAACGGGTAATACCTGAGTCGTATGCCGACAGGATCGATGCTGTCCCCAGTGCAAATACGACTGAAGAAAGTACCGAGAGTGCGATATCCCGTCGAATTTCTGGTGAAATCTCTCTGCAAAAAAATCGCCCGGGTGGTGGATCTCGATACGCTGGCAGCACTTTGCTGTGATCGGCAGTGGTACTTGCACAGTTGTCGATAGTGGGTCGACCAAAACCGACGGACAACAATAGGTCTATTGCCCCCGCCAGAACAAAGTATCGTGCCAGGATAATACCCAAGAAAGCCAATCCATAGAACGCAAATGAGTGGTCGATCAATTCAGTTTCCTCTCGATAGAATAATATATTGGTTTATTTGTTCTAGTTTTTCATCAGAAACAGACACGAGTGCTGGTTTTATAAGGTCTTGAGAAAACCAATCAAGTCGGCTAGATCTTCATCGCCCATTTGCCAGCGCGGCATATCTCTGTTCAACATTTTTTCGCCGTCAGGGTCTTGACCTTCGGCGATCGCCAAACGGAATTTTTCATCATCAATGAATTCATCCTTAAGGGCTGACCAACGAATGTCAGGGGCATTGATTCTCTGCATTCCCATCATCGTATGGACACCGCCACGTCCATCGGAGCCATGGCAGGAAGCACAGGTTAAGAAGCTATTACCCATCATTTCTCCATTTCCCATTATTCCTCCCGATGAAATTATGCCAGTCGCAGTGATATTCGTACCGCGATCACTTGTCGTCGTGAAATAAATACGCTCACCATTAGAGGCAAATATTTGCTGTTGGGCCATTACGGGGTTGCCATTTTGTGACGATGTGGGAACTGGCCGATATTGAGCGCTGTTAACTGTAGGCAATGGTGACATACAGGCATAGAGCAGTACTGCTGCTAGCATACTGATGAATAACCAAATGGAAATGAATTTATTTTTAGCTAGAGATCGCCTAATTAAATGTTTCATGATCGGTTCTCCATAATTGAAATAGAAGCGAAAGTGGAAACTCCTATTTTGTGTAGGAACAATTTATGAATTGCCCCTACTATTGGGAAAATTTATTGACTATTGATCTAACTAGACAGAGGTGGGTCAGTCCGATGACTCGCTTGATGCTCTAGCCGCCCCAGGGTGTGTTCAATCAAGTGGGTTAATTTCTCCGCAGCCCCGTCAACAGCTTGGTCTAGGGTTGCTGCCTGATGGGTTACCGCGAGGGCTTGGTATCCTGCGATGTGGGCTTCAATCATGCAGCGCATACTGTCATTGCCGTCCTCCTGCTCGCTGTTCTGATTACTTAGGTGAACATCAACGTTAGTGAGGCGAGTGCTGAATCGGCTCAGACTCTCTTCCACTACACTACTAACCTCAGTAGCCAGTGCTTCGTGACCTTTAATGTTATGACCGGTATTGATTTGGACTTGCATGGTAGTTTCCTCTTGTAATTGTGATGGGGATAAAAGTAAGGGGAGTTTATGAATTGCTCCTACGATAAAAAATTAAGAGTGTTAGTTTGTTTTCCGTAAATGGGGATGGGAAAACCATTGATGCAACTTCCTTAAACCGGAGGTAATATAAACTGGCTGGTCGTAGTTAAAAACACTGTAGGTTCTTTGTTTGATCCAGTCCGCAACCAAAAACCAGATGAAGGCATAACCCCAAACAATTCCTGCTAAACCCCAGCCCAGTGGGGCCATAAAAAATCCATAAACGGCAATTAGGGTTGCCACCCCTTGAGTTCCAAGTACAGCAATTAATAAAATTGGTGCTGGGGTAATTGACCAGAAAGGGCCTTTGGTACGGGTTACAAAGATAGTTAGATGGCCGGCGATCGAGAGTTTTAGATAGATCAATGTCTGCAATGTATCGCGATCAAGTTGGAAAGTCCGTTCTCCGAGGTACAACATGCCAAAGGAACTTGCTAGACCGGTCAGTCCTAAAACCGTTGCTAACCCCAGAGCCACTGGCATATTCGATCTTTCAGGACGCTTGGCGGGACGGGTGTGATCGTAGGCGATGGAGATAATTGCACCATCGTTTAACAGGGCGAGCAACACAATCATGATCGCGGTGACGGGATAGAAGTTATAGACCAGAATCGAAAGGGTCATAAACAACAAAATCCGAATCGTTTCCGTAATTCGATAAATTGCGTAGTTATTCATGCGCTGAAAGATACGGCGACTTTCCTGAATGGCTTCCACAATGACACCGAGTCCGGGGGTGAGTAGCACAATATCCGCCGCCGCACGGGCAGCATCAGTAGCCCCTGACACCGCAATGCCTGCATCGGCTTTTTTCAGGGCTGGAGCATCATTCACCCCATCCCCCGCCATACCGACCAAATGTCCCCTCTGTTGCAGCACATCGACAATGTGATATTTGTGTTCGGGAAAGACTTGGGCAAACCCTGCGGCCGCCTCGATCGCCTCGTTAGTTTGTCCAATTTGGTGCAATGGCACTTTTCCCAAAAGACTAGCATCGAGAATATCGCCCTTGAGTCCGAGTTGATGGGCGGTTTCACTGGCGATCGGCCCCCAAAAATGCGATAAAAACTGCATGACGGGACTAGTGTTCTCCTCCGTCAGTTCATTTTCCCCATCCCGCAATTGGCGATCGCCTGCCTCTTTCTGACTTAATCCCTGAAGTGAAGTGTTTAATTGTTGTTGAAATTCTTCAAGGGATAAATGGGAAAGAGTCTCCGGATCGGCAAATACAGTCATGGTGGGATGTCTCCTGATATCTAGCAATCACCGAAAAATAAATCAGATCGTGATTCATTCAGTAATTGGGACTATCTATTGCGCTGCATTAATAATTTGAATAGTCATTTCCTCAACCTCTTTGGCAATTGCAGATAGGGCTGGATTCTGAGACAACGCCGCCAACATTTTTTCTGGTTTAATCATCCCAATCTTGGTAACATTTTTTTCTGTAAACACTGAGATTCGACAGGGTAGAGCCATACTTAGGCACATATCAATGGCAAGAACCTTGGCCGCTTGCACTGGATTACAGACTTCAAAAATTTTGCACTCTTCCGCAAATTCAATCCCTTTACTCCGCAGTGTAGCTCCCAAATCATGAATGTGTAATACTCCATAGCCATGACTCACCACCACTGATTCCAAGTCTTTAACCGCTAGGTCAAATAACTTATCAGTTTCAACTATGTAATACATGAAATTGTCCTTTGATATTGACGATTTGAGCTTATCGATTAATGGATTACTAGTCCGCAAAAAAATCTCTAACCTTCGCCACAATTTGAGGATTTGTCATACTGTCAGATGTTTCCATCCCGATAACCTTAGCACCAAGATTATTTGCTTCAAGACATTGTTTCAGCTCATTTTTAGCGCTACTTGGTCCAAAGATAAAAATAGATTCCGCATTACGAATATAGTCAATTAATTCATCATAATAAGTGTTAAAGTCTTGGGTCAAAGTATTCTGCTGACTATCATCGGCAGGGACTTGAAGTGCTTCATAAGATCCCTTCATGGGTGAATCACCAGAACGCCGAGGCTGTGTTTCTACGTCTGATAGAATTTCTTTAATCTTTTCTTCTGTTTCCGCAATCGATACAATTACAGCTTTTTTGTGATCGATCCATAGCCCTAATTGATTACTCATAGCGATCACCTAAATTGATTACAATTCTATTGCAAGTTTTATCTGAACATACTTGTTTTGTCACTTACGATTAGTATGACAGTATGATGTTTGAAATAATATATATGCAATGTATGAGTTGGATGATTTGTATGAGAACGCCTTGAAACGTTACAAACTTGCGCCTATATTTATCCCATCGACCAGTGAGATCGACTGCCAAAGCACTGTCTGTTTAGGGAGTGAAAGTTAGAATGGTTATGCAGTATAAGATTAAAAAAATAGGCTGTGTGTATTGTGAGAGTGAACGGATAGTGAAGAATGGAAGAAAGAAGCTGAAGGTAGAACAGATAGTGTAAGAGTATTCCTGTAATGAATGCGGTCTTCGCTTCAACGAGCGTAGTGGTGCCCCCATGGCACGATTGAGAACGCCAATGGAGAAAGCTTAGGAATCAAAGATAGGAGGTTGTATGAGGAGGGAGTCAAGACCGTTCGGGAATAGGGCAGGTTGGTGCGGTGGTTTACCGATAGTGAAAGACGATATGGCAAGGAATGATGGAAACTGGCAAGTGTTTATTTTCCCCTTAAGATGACTACAGAATGGAAGTCTGGAGAAAAATACCACTCCGGCTATGGCCATGGGGTTTATTCAGCGCTCTGCAGAAATCCTGACTTCTAGAGGCTTTCCCCAATTCACTTCTTAAGCTGACAGCGCCCAAAATCACAACCTCCCGATAACGATTCGCCATGACAGACGCAATTAATGAGATTAACCAAGCATCAGAATTGGCTTTAAGTAATGGCGATCGGCTATTACAAGTTAGCTTAATTATGATCGCGGGAGGTGTTAGTTGCTTCGGAGGAATAATAATAATTCCCACACTAAGATTCTTTTTCAGTTGGTTCATTCCGCAATCCTTAACGGAAACTTATCTGCGAGTGATAATTGCATCTAAATCTATTCTTCTGATTTTAATTACGCTGTTTGCAATGGAAATGATGCTGTTGCTAATCCCGAACACAGAATGGCTTAATTTAATTGAATTTTGTTTCAGTATAGGCATCACAGTGCTCAGTGGCTGGTTTTTGTCAAAACTATTTAGAGATTTTTTTGACGCCAAAATTTTAGGGATAACTTTTGCTTCTAATCCCAAAGTGAGAGGGGAATCAATTTTCCTACTCCGCTATTTGGGCGATTTTGCGATCGCCGTCACCTTAATTATCTTCTTTTGCATCAGCCATAATATCAATGTCGCTGGCATTGTTGCTAGTTTAGGCATTGGAGGGATCGCCATTGCCTTTGCCGCTCAAAAGACATTAGAACAATTTTTAGGGGGAATTGTGTTAACCCTAGATCGCCCATTTATGGTTGGTGACTATATCGGTTTATCCGATGGACAGCAGGGTAAACAAGGCACATTTGGAAGAGTTGAGAGTATTGGTTTGAGATCAACTAAAATCCGCATTTCCGGCAAAGGTACACTCACAGTTATTCCCAATAATTCCCTCACCCAAGCTACCATTGAAAATTTTTCTGGTGCGAGGAAAATCATGTCAGTAATGACGATTACCTTTCCAGAAAAGGTGTCAGTTGATGAGCAAGCATTAATTCGCCAAATCGTTATGGACAGCACAGTGGATATTTTTGGCTTAGACTGGCGTAGTACTGAGGTTGCGTTTGGAGATAATTATGCCCAAATTTCCTTTTTTATTTTAGGGTCTAATGAATTGTCAATGGATTTGCGAAAACAATTGCTAGATCTTGCGAGGCAACAAATTACTAAGCAACTAACACAACAGAATATTTCTTTTACTCTTAATGAGCCAACAATTTATGTGGATTCTCCAATTTCTATTTAGATACTTAAACAAAAATTTAAATAGAGGTTATTTACAAATTTTAAAAGCTATAGTTACATGGCTTAGCCTTTATTTAACTAGAATTACTAAGTCAGTAATTAAGCAATTAACTCGACCAATTATTTTATTCTTTATTAGTTCGTTAGTTTTTTTCACTCCCCTAAGTTTTGCCCAAAATTCACCTTCCAGTCCTGCCCCAAATTTTAGCAATGGCTTTGTGTCCACTAGTGAGCCCGTCGTTGTGGATGGCATTCCCCTCTTTGATTTACAAGCAGTAGATCGTTTTACTGCCAAGGATAGAGCTGACTTTGCCAATAAGATGATCAGCGAAGCTATTGCTAACTCTCAAAATATTAATTTTGATGTCAATAATGATCCCAACACTGGAGTTACTTATATTTCTCTAAATGATCAATATCTGCTCACGGTAACGGCCAATGACGTATTACCCAATTTTTCACCGTTAGAACAAGCTACTCAATGGCAGAAAATTTTAAGGACGGCCACTGCCAAAGCAAAAAAAGAGCGAACTCGTCAATATCTTTGGCAACGAAGTGTTTGGATTATGATGGCGATCGCCGCATTGATTGGCTTGCAAATTTTGCTGGGTATTTTAACTCAAAAATTTAAGCTAAAAACTGGCATTGTCAGCAAGATTGGCTTCACTTTGGGCTGGATTGCCATTCTAAGTATTAGTTCTGAATGGTTCCCCTTTTTACGAAGTTGGCGTTATCATATTATTTCTCCATTTTTTCAACCCCAGTGGTTAATATTTTTCGGTGCTTTAATTGGCTCTTTTGTAATTAGTCGTTATGCCACAGATTTAGTGAAATTAGCTTTAGGAAAAATAGCACCTCAATCCGTTGAAAAAATTTATAGTGATATTATTTATCCAAGTGATCGCCTATTAAAATTCGTAGTTCTTAACCTTGCCGTTAGTTGGTCTTTAATTTTATTAGAGTCCTTCGCTCCGATTGCCTATAATCTGCTTAAGCCAATTTCTAATCTACTTTTAATTGGCAGTATATATTGGATATCCACAAAACTTATTAGCCGATATTTACGCACTTATGGTTTTAAGATAGGGGGAAGATTTAGCCCCGGCAGTGACGATGCAATTCTTGTCTTTGAAACTATCATTAATGTTTTTGCTTTTATTGTCGCCTTGGTGGCCTTTGCTAGAAGTCTCAATTTTGACTTAATTGGTTTAGTTGCAAGTTTGGGATTAGTTGGTTTAGCCGTTGCTTTTGCGGCACAAAAGATTCTTGAACAATTGATTGCAACCTTAGTCCTTTATCTGGATCGTCCCTTCGTTACTGGGGACTACGTCCGTTTATCAGGAGGAGAACTAGGAAAAGTAGAAAGTATTGGTTTACGATCAACTAAAATTCGTTCTCTCGGTACTGGCACAATTATTGTGATGCCCAATTCTATTTTAGTAAGTGTAGAAATTGAAAATGTGACCCTTGCCAAGAAAATTATGGTTTTACTTTATATGAATTTTCCGGCAGTTTTGGAGGAACGAAAATTCGCTCTAGTACGACAAGCAATCATCGAAAAAACCTCGATCTTGTCAGGAATTGATGCAAATAGCACCAATATTTCCTATTCTGATGGCACAGGTAAAAGATTGCGGGTTAGTTTGACAATTCTTGGTTCTCAAGATGATGTAATCGAAGTGCGTAAACGCTTATTGACTCTGGCAAGTGTAGAAATTGCCAACTCCCTTTCTAGGCAAGGCATTGTCTTTACGATGGAAGACCCGACAATCTATTTCCAGTCACCCATTACAATTTAACCAGGGCACTGTCTGTTTAGGGAATTTACTGTGAGGCATCGGAGGACAGCCTACCATCAGCAACAAAACCACTATGCCAAATAACTAGAGAGATTGTAGGCAAAGTTATCTGGTCTAATTATTTGATTGTTGCCAATGGTTTGCTTGGTATCAGTAAACTGATTAATGAGTAGATTAGATGTTTACCATGCACAGCTAAAATTGACTTTCTTATAAAAAATTTTGATAATTCATTTTCATCGATAAAGGTCTTTATGCAGATTTAAGCCCACTAAATATTTTCGCTTTCAGCAAACCAGCAAAAATGGCACTGGTCAGGAACATGACAACGGAATAAATTGCCGCAGGAATGGCCATAATCGGAGCATTTAAAAGGGTTGTAGCAATGGCGATCGCCAAAGTACCGTTCTGAATACCTACTTCAACGGTGATGGACTTTCTTTCCGCAAGGCCAAGTCCCGCCAAAAGGGCAATGCCATAGCCTAGAACCATGGTGAGGAGATTCAGGGTTATGGTTACTCCCCCTACCTGGAGGAAAAAGTCTGCTAAATTTGCCCTTTCTTTGACCAGAATAGCGACAATAATAATGCCAAGAAAAAAGAGGGAAAGCCATTTGACATTTTTCTCCACTACCATGGCTAACTTGGGTAAAAGGTGGTGACAAACCATGCCTAAACTAACGGGAATAATGGTAATTACGGCAATTTGCAGAACAGTTTTGAGAAAAGGAAGTTGGAGGGCAAATTGTTCCCCCATAAAATAATTAGCAGCGAGATTAACTATCAGGGGAATAGTAATGATGGTAATTAAACTACTGATGGCAGTTAGAGTAATGGAAAGAGCCACATTGCCTTTGAGTAAATAGGTAATTACATTGGAAGTGGAGCCACCGGGGCAGGCGACCAAAATCATTACTCCTACTGCTAACTCTGGGGACAAAGAAAATAAAGATGCCAGCCCGAATCCCACCATGGGCAACATTAGTAATTGGGCGATTAAACCAATTACAACTGCTTTGGGTTCTAGCCAAATGCGATTGAAGTCTTTAATGGCAAGACCAAGCCCCATGCCAAACATAATCAAAAAAAGGGCTAGGGGCAGAAAAATGTTTGTTAAAAAATTGGACTCCATGAAAGTAAAGGGAGAGTGTTAATATGAAGTTAATAATATTGGGCAACTTGCTTGTTAGACTGAAGAAGTAAATCTACTTCTTTTTGTTCCTACAAAATAAAAGTAAGGTAAGAATTTAACTAATAGAAAGAAGAGATTCTATGGTCACAACCAATCAAGATCTGGCTGTGGCGATGACGGTAGCTAGGGCTTGGGTCAATTTTTGATTATCCGCCACGGTCCGTACTGCGACCCGAAAAAAATCCTGGACTAATTCTGGAAAACTAAGGCAATCTCGGATTAAAATTTGGCATTTAATTAATAGTTCTTGTTGAAGTTCCGGCGCTGGAATGGCCGTTTTTACGAGCAAAAAATTGGCTTGGCTTGCCAGGGGCAACAATCCCGGTAAACTAGCTAAATCTTTCTGCAATGCGGTACGGGCAGGGGGTAACCATTGCCATACCTGTTGACGGAATTCTTCCGCTTCCAAACAGGTGATCGCCGCCGCTTCGGCTAAAACATTCACCGGCCAGGGATCTCGCCAAGCCTGCCATTGCGAGAGTATGTCGGGATGGCCCAGGGCATAACCTAAGCGCAATCCAGGTAAACGGTAAAACTTGGTCAGGGAACGGAGAATAATTAAATTGGGATGCTCCTCCAGGTGGGATACTAAACTTTGCTCTTCCCCCGGGGGCAGAAAATCCATAAAGGCTTCGTCCAATAACACCCATTGATAGTGGGGTAGGAGAGCGAGAATTTCTTCCCTAGGCAGCAGAGTACCGGAGGGATTATGGGGATTATTAAGAATTAGACCCCGTTTTTGGGGCTGGATGGTGATGCTATCAGTAATTTCAGATAGTGATCGCAATTTTTGCCAGGGCCAGGGCTGATTTACTTGCCAGGTTATGGTTTTAAGTTTGGCTCCAGCCCCTCGCCAACTTCGGCCGTAGTCCCCAAAGGCTGGGCCTACCACATAGGTACAGTCCAAACCAGCAAAGGTACGCCCCGCTAAAGTTAGTAATTCCGCCGAACCATTGCCCGGCAAAATCCAATCCACGGGTAAATGGTGGTAATCGGCGATCGCCTGACGAAGACGAACATATTGGGGGTCGGGATAGTGGTGCAGGGCCGGCAAAGCTGACTCAATGGCGGCCAGGACGGCAGCAGGAGGGCCCAAAGGATTAATACTGGCGGAAAAATCTAATAAAGAAAAAGCTGGACAGCCTGCCATCTCCGCTGCCCAACCCAAATTACCACCGTGGTGGGGTCGCTCAAACAAAGGTCAGTGGCAATTATTTTTTCTCAGGAGCAACTTTATCTTTGAACATTTTGCCTGCAGAGAAAGCCGGCACCTTAGTGGCTGGAATGAGCATTTTATCCCCGGTTTTGGGGTTGCGGCCCTCCCGTTCCTTGCGTTCCCTGGCTTCAAAGGAACCAAAGCCCACTAGGGTCACTTTTTCTCCTTCGGCCACCACCTCCATGATGCAATCAATGGCGGCTGAGATCACCGCATCTACCTCCTTTTTCGTGATGCTTTCCCCCAGTTGTTCTTTCGCTTTGTCCGTGACCGCATGGACTAATTCGCCTTTATTCATCTGAAAAAATCTCCTTGAGAGTGAGTTTGTTGGAATAGACTCATTTTTTAGGCCTTTTCTCCCCATAACAGGGTCATCGGGAGGATCCACAGCCCGGATCTAGACAGAAATTTGGCATTAAAAATCCCTGAAATCCCCGCATACCGGCTGTTTCACTGCCTTATTCTATGCACAAAGTGTGGAAGTAGGATCACTTTTCCCCACGAATTTTTGCAGTTTTGCGGGATTTTGTCACAATCCTTTACGAAAACTGGAATTTTACTGCGCTCAGTTTACCAGGAATTAGAAGTTAGCCTAACTCGAAGGATGTGACTCCGTAAATTTTGTCTAGGGCGATGGGGGGAGCTTGCCCAGTGTACATTCGAGCAGTTTCAAAAACTATCTGCAAACCATATTTCTCCGCTAAGGCGATCGCCGCTTGGTTGGGTTCTGGCACATCTAGGTAAATGGTATTTTCCGCTGCAGGAATTGCTTTTAGAGCTAAAAAGAGCGCTTCCGCCACCTCTGGAGTATCAGCAAACAGGGGGCCAATTTTGTCCCCCACCCGGCAGGGGCGTAGAACGCCATAACCCCGCAAAATCCCATCTTCTTGATAGGCGATCGCCTGGTGCCCCGGTTGATGACACCACGTTCTTAGAAATTCTTCCCTGGGAGCAGGAAAACATTGACGGTCATAGGTCAACACGTCTTCCCAGGCAATGGCATTCAAGGGGACTATATGGGGCGATGGGATAGAAGGGGCCCCCGTAAAACCTTGGTAACGAATATTACGGTAAGCCAGATTAAAGCCGGATTTTTGATAATTCCCCTGCTGGGCCAGCACCCCGTCTAAGCCAATATTACAACCCCCTAAATGGGCTAAAGCCCTTTGCCAAATTTGCCAACCGTAGCCCTGACCCCGATACTCCGGTTTGACGATGTAAAAGCCTAAAAAACCAAATTCTTCGTTGTATTTAACCGCCGAAATGGTCGCAATGGGGTCCCCGGCTAGTAAACCAAGCAAAAATCCCTGGCGATCGCCTTGGTAAAAACAGTCGGCATCCTGGTGACCGGGATTCCAGCCTTCTGCAGCCGCCCAGTCCACCGCCAAGGCCACCTCGGATGGACCCATGGTTTTTATTAAATATTTTTGCTCAGACATAACATTTAGCAGCGATGAACTTCAACGTTTGTTGACTTAGTAAAGGCAATTGTAATTAATGCTAAAACCGCCCCAATGCTAGCATTAACCTTGGATTGTCATAGATTTGAGTCAATCAAAAACCCCGAATTTTAACAATCGTTAATCTACTCACCCTGGGAGAAACTGCGGATGGTATCGATCGCCGAACGGACAAAATTAGACCTGCCCCCCATTGCTGGCCAAGAAGCGGAAATCTTAGCGGTGGTGAATGAAAATAAACCGGTGTTTTTGCACCAAACGAATTTGCGTCTAGAAGATTTGCAGTCTGCCTGTGCTTGTGCGCTACATATGCACCAACCCACCATTCCCGCTGGACAAGACGGGGCGTTGATTTCCAACCTGCAATACATGTTTGAACATCCTGGGGAAGGAGATAACCATAACGCCGATCCCTTTGCGTGGTGCTACCGTCGGCTAGGAGAAATTATTCCCCGACTCGTGGCGGAAGGTGCCAATCCCCGCATCATGTTGGACTACTCCGGCAACCTGCTCTGGGCGTTTCAGCAAATGGGGCGCCACGATATTTTGGATAACCTTAAGCGGCTGGCCTGTGATGCCCAATATCAACCCTACGTGGAATGGCTGGGCACCATGTGGAGCCATGCGGTGGCCCCTTCCACCCCCATCCCAGATTTGAAATTACACATATTGGCGTGGCAACAGCATTTTGCTGATATTTTTGGTGCCGAAGCTCTGCAGCGGGTGAAGGGTTTTTCTCCACCGGAAATGCACTTACCCAACCATCCCGACACCTTATTTGAATACGTTAAGGCCTTGAAAGAATGTGGTTACCGTTGGTTAATGGTGCAGGAACATTCCGTGGAAAACCTCGATGGTAGTGGGCTTTCCGGTGACCAAAAATATATCCCCAATCGTTTGGTGGCCCGTAATTCCAAGGGAGACGAGGTCAGCATTGTGGCCCTCATTAAAACCCAGGGGTCTGACACCAAATTGGTAGCCCAAATGCAGCCCTATTACGAGGCTTTAGGCCGGGGCAAACAACCCGTAGGTAGCCATCAAATTCCCGCCTGTGTGACCCAGATTGCGGACGGAGAAAATGGCGGCGTCATGATGAACGAATTTCCCCCCGCCTACGAACAAGCCACTCGCAAAATGGCAGAAAATGGGGGCAAGGCCAGCACGGTGGCCATTAACGGTACGGAATATTTGGAACTGTTGGCAGTGGCTGGGGTGCAGGAGTCTGAATTCCCCGCCATTCAAGCCATTCAGCAACACAAAATTTGGCAACGGGTTAACCCAGAGGAAGCTACTCCAGAAAAAGTGGAAGCGGCGATCGCCGATCTGAAGGCCACCGACCACCAATTCACCATGGATGGAGCCTCCTGGACCAATGATCTCAGTTGGGTGCAGGGCTACGAAAATGTGTTGGAGCCGATGAATCAACTCAGTGCCAAATTCCACCAAAAATTTGACCGTTTAGTGGCGGAAGATCCCAGCGTCACCCAACGGGAAGATTATCAAAATGCCCTACTTTACCTATTGTTAGTGGAAACCAGTTGCTTCCGCTATTGGGGCCAAGGCACCTGGACGGATTACGCCCGGGAATTGTACCGTCGGGGGGAAGCTGCCCTAGCGTAACTTTTGCCCATAGTGGAGAGTTATCTATCAAGCCAGCTCAAGGTACATTTCCCATCAGGAAAAATCTAACTGGCTTTAGCTCTCCGTTAAGTTGTTAGCTCTATTGCCTGCCATGGCCGATCGCCAATCGTTGGAAGATGCCCTCCGTCGCATTTGGGGCTATGACCACTTTCGCTATCCCCAAGGGGAAGTCATTGATTGTCTATTGGCCGGGCGGGACTGTCTGGTGGTACTACCCACCGGAGGCGGAAAATCCATTTGTTTTCAACTGCCGGCATTACTGGGGGAAGGGCTAACTTTGGTGGTTTCGCCGTTGGTGGCCCTAATGGAAGACCAGGTGCAAAGTTTACGAAGGCAAAATCTACCCGCCGCCTGTCTCCATAGCCAACTGAGTCGCCCAGAGAAAAAGCAAGTATTGCGCCAGTTGGGCCAACAAACATTAAAACTTCTCTACCTTTCCCCAGAAACATTACTGAGTGAGCCAGTCTGGAATTTGCTCCGCCAACCCCAGATTAAGTTACAGGGTTTAATGCTCGATGAAGCCCATTGTTTAGTGCAGTGGGGAGATAGTTTTCGTCCCGCTTACCGTCGTTTGGGAGCCCTGCGGCAGGGATTAGGCCGAGACAAGGGCCAAATTCCCCTGGCCGCCTTCACCGCCACAGCCGATCGCCAGCAACAGGATTTGATCATAGCGGGATTAAATTTACGATCGCCGCAATGTTTCCAGGTCAGCCCCCATCGTCCCCAACTGCAACTGCAAGTCAAAACGGTGCTGAGTGAATATTGTCGAAGGCAACAACTACGGCGTTTTTTGCTCAAGCATTTGCAGGAAACCGGTTTAGTCTATGTCCGCACCCGCACCATGGCCATCAACTTAGCCCTATGGTTACAGTCACGAGGCTTTGATAGCGAAGCTTACCACGGCGGCTTGGGGGCTCACCAACGACGACAGTTGGAGCAAAAATGGTTAACGGGCAAAATTTCTTCGGTGGTTTGTACAAACGCCTTTGGCCTCGGCATCGACAAGCCCGATACCCGTTGGGTGTTGCACTACCAAGCCCCCCTGATGTTGATGGATTACCTCCAGGAAGTGGGG
>NZ_JADEVV010000077.1 GCF_015207985.1 Synechocystis salina LEGE 00031
TTCTCCCATCAAGACCCTGAACCGGCTATGGCTTCCCTTCGTCAGCATCACCGCCGCCTTTATGCCCTTGAGTTTACTCTCCAGGTCTATTCCTACGAGTCCTCTTAAACTTTTGTCAGTCAATCAGCATGGAAGGAAATCCTTTTGGTATCCCGCACTAACATCGAAGCCAGATCAAAACGGCAAACATCTACGTGCATTTCTGAAACCCAATGGGGAATCGAGAATTAGGCCCCGACAATAAGGTGATTAACTTTGATACTGTTGCCGAACCACCGAACCATCAAACCACTGTAATTGCTGTAGGAACTCTTGTCTTCATCAAAAACATAGTACATTTTGTTGTCAATGTCCCAGAAGGAAAGGGTGAGTCCGTTTTCGTTCCCTTCCGCTGTATTGTTGAAAATCACATTTAAAATGACATCAATATCAGATGGCCACCTCTAGTTAATGTTGATTAAGTTACAACACAACTTCTGTGCCAAAGCCTCCGGGGAATCCCTGTTGATAGCCGAACTGGGTATCATTCATAATCCAAGCAACGTTCCAACCTTGGCTGGGATAATTGGCGAGGATATCGGTTTTTCCGTCACCATTAATGTCGGCGGTACCAGTGATTTTCCAGTCCTTGCCCCAACTGGGCAAAATTTCGGTGGAAATTAATCCCCCCTGGCCATTCATGAGATGTACTGCGTTCCAACCTTGAGAAGGATAGTTGACCAAAATATCCATATTGCCATCGTTGTTCATATCTCCTGCGGCCACGGCTTGCCAGCCTCCCCAAAAAGAAGCTGAAGTATAGCTCCCATAGGTTGTGCCATACATATTCCAAACAGCGTTCCAGCCAGTGGAGGGGTTGGTAACTAGAATGTCAGTATTGCCATCGCTGTTGAAATCGCCGGTATCAACGACTTGCCACTCAGTCCCCCAGGAGGGTAGTCCTGCAACCCACGATACTTGACCTTGATTCATTATCCAGAGGGCATTGTAACCAGTGCTAGGTTGGGTAACAATAACATCGCTCTGACCATCAAAGTTAAAATCTCCAAGGGCGGTGGGTTTCCAGCCAGCCCAACTAGTTATGCTAAAGGTATTTTCTAAGGTTCCCTCCTTAACAAACCAACCGTTATTTATATTACTAAAAGTGTTGTGGGCAATGGCAAAAAGGGTCGGTGGGAAAATGTCGTCATTGGTAATCGTGCCGGTTACGCCGTTAGTTGTTCCAATGGTGTACCCCGTACCACTAGCCAGGGTCAGAATAACTGTCTGGTCGGGTTCAACCGTAGTATCTGCAGTGGGGTTAATGGTGAGGCTAACCGTGCTTGAACCAGCAGCAAAGGTTATTGTCTTGTTACTTCCGGGAGTTGCACCGCTGTAGTCGGCGCTATCCGCCGTCCCTGTAATGCCATAGTTCACCGTCAGGGCATTGGTTGTTGGCCCGCTGCGGGTGAAGGTATAGATCAAGTTGGTAACTCCATCTTCCGTCACACTGCCGGGGGATACGGCAATAGTAACAGATGGGGATGTTGATAGCAGTATATTTAAATTGATGTTGCCAGTAAAATTATCATAGCCATCCACTGCTATTTGATAGGTAGTTCCAGATATAGCACTAAAGCTGACTCGACTTTGAACAACATCGCCGCCAATATCATCGTTTAGTCCATTAGGCACTAGAGCCAAAGCATTAAGTGCGTTTCCTGTGTACACAGAAAGAACTGTATCAAAATTACTGCCAATAGTATCAATGGTCACATTTCCTGATACTGGAGCCGTCCAACTCCACCAAGCTGAGTTCAGGGCACCGAACTGGTTTGGTTCTCCGGTTTCTCCCGTAAATCCTACGTTGGTGCCACTTGTTGAGACAACTGTACCAGAGACGGAAATGCGATTGGCGAAGTTATCATTGTTGGAATCATCATTGGTAATCGTGCCGATTACGCCGTTAGTTGTTCCAACGGTGTAGCCCGTACCACTAGCCAGGGTCAGAATAACTGTCTGGTCGGGTTCAACCGTAGTATCTGCAGTGGGGTTAATGGTGAGACTCACCGTGCTTGAACCAGCAGCAAAGGTTATTGTCTTGTTACTTCCAGGGGTTGCACCGCTGTAGTCGGCGCTATCCGCTGTCCCTGTAATGCCATAGTTCACTGTTAGGGCATTGGTTGTTGGCCCGCTGCGGGTGAAGGTATAGACCAAGTTGGTAACTCCATCTTCCGTCACACTGCTGGGATTTACCGCTAGGGTGATGCTTGGAGGGTCTTCATCTTGTCCCAAAATGTAGGTAAAGTAGCTACCATTCAAATTCAAGTTGGTTTTTCCTCTGATGATACCAATTAGTTCATCAGGTTCATTTCCAGGTTTATTTAACAGTAGTTGTGTGTCTTGTCCAAGAACATTTAGAATGTAATCACTACTCCTCCCTTTTAATTGGATGGTATCGCCTTCATTAGATTCAAAATCGATAATGTCAGCATAATCATTGCTGCCAGGGCTAGAGATACCATCATCGTATCCGAGCCAATTGGCATCACCTAAGATGAAACGATCTGCCCCTAAATCTCCAGCAAAAAGGTCAATTTCACCTTTTCCTGGTGAAGAATTCGTTGAGTTTACCGCAATCAGAATATCATTACCCAGATCTCCGAATAAGGTGTCATTACCTGCGTTACCGATTAATGTGTTATTTGCTTCATTGCCAGAAATAAAGTTGTTTAAATTGTTTCCTATCCCGATAATTGCACCATCCGTAAGAATCAAATCTTCCAGATTTGCCCCCAAGGTAAAGTTCACTGAGGACTCAACTGTATCTATTTCGGTGGCTAGGGTAGAGGTTTCTATTACAACATCCCCTAGAGAGTCCACCAAATAAGTATCATTACCGCTCCCTCCGGTCATAGTGTCATTACCCAAGCCACCTATGAGTAAGTCATCCCCAGCTCCTCCATCCAGAATATTGTTGAGGTTATTGCCGATGATTGTGTTGTTGAGAGCATTTCCTGTTCCTCGAACAGCCACACTCCCGTTGAGTAACAGATTTTCCACATTAGCGGGTAGCGTATAGTCAACTATAGATTCAACATCATCAATTTCTGTACTCAAAGTAGAGGTTTCTCTTACAACATCCCCTAGAGAGTCCACCAGATAAGTATCATTCCCTGTTCCTCCGGACATGGAGTCATTGCCCAGGCCACCCACGAGGATATCGTTTCCTGCTCCTCCATTGAGGGTATCGTTGCCAGTCCCTCCCAGCAATAAATTGTCCGCATCACTACCGGTTAAGTTATCGTTAAAGTCTGACCCTTCAATATTTTCGATACCAATTAAGCGATCGCCTTGGGCATGGCCTCCGCTGGCTATTTGGGTCGTCAGATTCGCAGTAACTGCGGCATTAGAAGCACTGTAATCGACCGTATCAATGCCATCATCACCGTTGAGGGTGTCAGCTCCTAGTCCACCGATGAGGGTATCGTCCCCAACACCACCACTTAAGCTATCTCGGCCATCACCGCCCTGTAATTGATCATTCCCTTCACCACCCATTAGTTCTGCGGCAGATTTCACCCCAGGCTGTAGTTCGATGATGTCATTACCTTTGCCACCACCAGCGGAGATTTTTTTTATGCCTGAAAATTCTTGGCTGAACTCAGTAATTGCTCCTGGAAAAGCTGGTTTAAGAACTGCTATAACCTCTCCATCAATCCCATCACCTAAATGAACAATTCGTACCACTTCATCGATATTGGGCGTTAAGCGGAGAGTATAATCCGTACTTGCTGCATCAACCTGTAGAACTCGGATAAAATAAATGCCGGGATCTACAGCAAAGTCAACGCGTTCAGATTGGGTTTCGCTTTGGGTTGAGCTTTGCAGGACTTCACCACTAACGCTGAGGAGTTGTAGGTCAACATTACTGCTGAGGTCTTCCAACAGAACCGTGAGCAGGCCAAAGTCAAGCATTTCTAGGCGATAGTAGTCGCTACTGCCTGCCTGTCCAATGGAGTTGGTATAGCGTTTGGTTTCAAGAAGCTGGCCAATATTAAAGGCAGTATTAAGACTATTCCCAGGGTTATTCAGGGTTAGGTTAACGCTGGCGTCAAAGAACGCATAGTTTGTGCCATCAAAGCCATTCCAACCAAAGCTGGTACTTTCGCTAAAACCAGCATTGGGGGTAAATGTTAAATTATTGAGGCTGGCGACAGGAATTTCTTGGTCGAAGTCAACATTAGTGTTACCTAGTTTGAGGATGCCATTGGTAGGCAAAGAGGTGATTTTGATCTTGGTGAGGGCATCACCGTCAGCATCACTAAATTTTTGAATAAAGTCATTCTGGGTAAAAGTAACAACCGAAGCCGGACCGTATTTATTGACGTCAGCTAGGGTGGGGCGGTCGGCAACGGGGGTGATGGTGAGGTTAACCTTCGCGGGGGTGGGCACAAAGGCTGTACCGTTGAAGCCTGTCCAACTAAAGCTAGCATTACCGTTAAAGTTTTCGTTGGGAATGAAGACCAGTTTGTCCAGGTCTGCTAGGGCGATCTCTTCATTGAGGTCGATATTAAAGATAATCTCGGGGGTAATAAGTTGCAAACTTCCAGCACTGGCATTGGGAAGTTCTGTAATCTTGATTTTGGTCAGGTTTTGGCTGAAGGCGGTACTGAAGTCAGTAGCCGTAAAAGTAATAACACTGTCTTCTGTTGTAGATTTTTCAAAATCTGTATTAGTGAAAGCAATGATGCTGTTTTGGATTGTGGATTTTTCAAAATCTGCATTGACGGGAATCGTGGCAATTTCTTCTGTTGAAAGGGCAAAGGTGGTGGCATTGTTGAGTGAAAGGGGCGAATTGAAAAACACTTCTTCGTATCCAATACTTAATCCAATTTCACCAGTCAGATTATCAAATCCATCCACTGCTATTTGATAGGTAGTATTAGATGAAACTTCTAAAAAGACCTCACTCACAGTTATGCCAGGACTCTCATCATCATTGAAATCCTCTAAAGTCAAGGTATTAAGTGTATTGCCTGTATAAATAGAAAGAAATGTATCAAAATTACTACCAAAGGTGGATATGAGCACAACCCCTGATACTGGAGCCGTCCAACTCCACCAAGCCGAGTTAATGGCACCAGATTGGTTTGGTTCTCCAGTTTCTCCCGTAAATCCTACATTAGTGCCAGTTACGAATAGATTTTGACCTGATACTTTGGTGCGATTGGCGAAGTTATCATTGTTCTTGAAATCATCATTTTGAATTGTGCCCGTTACACTGGCTTGGGTGCCAATCGTATATCCCGAACTAGAGTTAATTGTTACCGTTACAGTCTCATTATCTTCATTATTAAAATCAGCAATTGGGTCTACGATAATTGTCGTTGTATCTGAACCAACGGCAAAATTAGCAATGTTTGCGGCGGAACCAATGATGCGGTAATCTTCTCCACTTGTAAAGGGTAATGATGCACTTCCACTAAGTGCGTAGTTAACAGTTAAAGCACTATTGAGATTGCCAGTCCGAGTTAGGGTAAAAATCAACGAGTTTGGCCCATCTTCCGTCACACTGCTAGGGGATACAGCAATAGTAACAGATGTGGATTTTGATGGCAGTATATTTAAATTGATGTTACCAGTAGTACTATCATAGCCATCTACTGCTATTTGATAAGTGGTTCCAGATGTGGCACCAAAGCTGACTCGACTTTGAACAACACCGCCGCCGATATCATCGTTTTGTCCATTAGGCACTAGAGCCAAAGCATTAAGTGCGTTTCCTGTGTACACAGAAAGAACTGTATCAAAATTACTGCCAATAGTATCAATGGTCACATTTCCTGATACTGGAGCCGTCCAACTCCACCAAGCTGAGTTCAGGGAACCGGACTGGTTTGGTTCTCCGGTTTCTCCCGTAAATCCTACGTTAGTGCCACTTGTTGAGACAACTGTACCAGAGACGGAAATGCGATTGGCGAAGTTATCATTGTTGGAATCATCATTGGTAATCGTGCCGATTACGCCGTTAGTTGTTCCAACGGTGTAGCCCGTACCACTAGCCAGGGTCAGAATAACTGTCTGGTCGGGTTCAACCGTAGTATCTGCAGTGGGGTTAATGGTGAGACTCACCGTGCTTGAACCAGCAGCAAAAGTTATTGTCTTGTTACTTCCGGGAGTTGCACCGCTGTAGTCGGCGCTATCCGCCGTCCCTGTAATGCCATAGTTCACCGTCAGGGCATTGGTTGTTGGCCCGCTGCGGGTGAAGGTATAAACCAAGTTAGAAATTCCATCTTCCGTCACACTGCTAGGGTTCACCGCTAGGGTAATGGCGGGAAGAGGGTCATCATCGTTGGTAATCGTGCCGGTTACGCCGTTAGTTGTTCCAACGGAGTACCCCGTACCACTAGCCAAGGTCAGAATAACTGTCTGGTCGGGTTCAACCGTAGTATCTGCAGTGGGGTTAATGGTGAGACTAACAGTACTAAAACCAGCAGCAAAGGTTATTGTCTTGTTACTTCCAGGAGTTGCACCGCTGTAGTCGGCGCTATCCGCCGTCCCTGTAATGCCATAGTTCACCGTCAGGGCATTGGTTGTTGGCCCGCTGCGAGTGAAGGTATAGACCAAGTTGGTAACTCCATCTTCCGTCACACTGCTAGGGTTCACCGCTAGGGTAATGGCGGGAATGACAGGATAAGTAAGATTTACCCAGGCCCAGTTGCTAGCATAATCTGTGCCATCAAAACCATTCCAGGCAAAACTGGTATTGCCACCAAATCCTGAATTTGGAACAAAACTCAAACTACTCAGGCTTGAGGTAGGAATTTCTTGGTTGAGGCTAACGTTAACATTGCCCAGTTTTAGAACACCACCGTTGGGCAAGGAAACGATTTTGATTTTGCTGAGACTATTACCATCCGCATCGGTAAACTTACTGGTAAAGTCTGGAGCAGAAAAAGCAACTGAACTATTAGTATTACCAGACTTATTAATATTGCTAATAACTGGCAAATCATTAACAGCCGTAATTGCTATGGCCACTGTGGCGGCGGCATTGGCATAGTTAGTTCCATCAAAACCGTTCCAACTAAAACTGGTATTGCCGTTGAAGTTAGCATTGGGAACAAAGGTCAATGAGCCTAGGTTGGCAACGGCAATTTCTTGATTGATCGTAACAGCATTATTGCCTAATTTTAAGGAACCATTGGCTGACAGAGAAATGATTTTGATCTTAGTGAGACTATCCCCATTAGCGTCACTAAAAGCATTGATAAAGTTATCAGCAACAAAAACAAAAACACGATCTTCTATGCCGTATTTATTGACAGTGATTAAGACCGGCAAAGCATTAGGGGGAGTTATAATATCCCTTGTGACACGATCTCCTATATTTACAGTTAAGGTATCTTCTGCTCCTCCTATACTGCCGTATAGATAATCATACCCAGTCGTACCATTATTACGCCCTCCTCCGTTGCTACCATTACTAAATGAAGCTTGCCAAAGAATTAATTCCGGACTATTGAGATCCAAACCAACCGAAACAGAGTCAAGTAATTCTGATCCCGCAATAACTGTTTCAGTAACAGTACCAACAACCTTTTTGACCGTTCTTGTGACTGTTTTAAAGGCTTGTTTAAAGAAGCGACCAACCCTACCTCCAATTGGAATTCTATCAACTATCTCCTCAATCACTTCAAGAGGTTTAGTAACAACATTGACGATTTGGAGCGCACCACCAACAAATTCTGGAGAAAAGCCAGCTTTTTTTACGGCACCTTCCAAGTATTTTTTGAGGAGTAAATCACTAGCATCCTGAGTTGTTCGAAGAGCTTCGAGAATCCTAAGAACTGTGGATAATTTTATATTAACCGTTGCATTTAATTGAGCAAAGATTTTACCGTCTATAACAAAAAATGGAAACCACAACTCCTTTAAGAAGACTTTGTTTGGGTCATCTCCATTAATTAAATCAAAATCAGCCTGGGCACTGATTTTGCCACCGAGTTTAATTAAACTAGAACCGACGCCAGGAGGTGCAATAGAAACACCAGCAGAAATATTTCCGCCAATGATTACTTCTGGTTTTTCTACTCCACCAACTTTATCGACTAAGTAAAAACCAGAGGAAATTATATCCCCAAGATTATTAGAGCCGCTGGTAAGACCCTGAATATCAAAACCAAAGTCTGGGGAACCAGCAAAGGCTTGCATCTCAATTCCTGCACCAATGGTAAAACCGAGGGGGCCAAAAATTGGAATATTAACTAAATCATCAAAGTTAAGCTTAAAGTCAAAGGTTGGTAAATCATAGGTAAAGAGATCAACATCTTCTTGGCCAGTAAGATATTTGAATACTATTTTAGGATCATCAATTAGTGGAAAAGCAAATCCTTCCCCAAATCCTGAGAGTTTATTTTTGACATTGGAAATAGAGTTTGAATCAACTGTTCCTGAAAAAATTGGTTGACTGATGCCATTTGCTCCAACATTAGCTAAAGCACTTGCTTCAGCATTATCAAGGGTAAAAGAAAAGTTGCCAAAACCTAATTTACCACTCCCTAATTCTTTGGATTTTTCTAGCGTTGTAGTAAATTCGGTTACAATCTTAATCAAAGGAATACTCTTGATTAGTTCGGAAACTTCAACATCTTTCCCTGTTATCCGTTCATAAATTGAACCACCAACAATGAGTAAATCTAAGATTGTTATTCTTTTGTCTTCTTTGAAAATTGGAAATATATCATCGTTTAAACCACCACCTCTTGTACCCAGAAATTTATTGACAATTTCTTTGAAATCATCTGAATTTAGCCCTAAAGCAGGAAAATCACCGGTAATAAAATCTATATTTTTAGTCAAAGCATCTAGAACTTCTGCTACAGGCTTGATAACCTCATAAACCTTAGACAAAAGCCCAAAAATTAGCGAATTTTCGCCAAAAACAGAACTTAGATCTAGCTGGACATTGTTAAAATTAACAGTGGGTGATATCTCAGGGTTGTTGGCATCAACAAAGTCGTTAGTATCAAAATCATACTTAGTATTAAATGCCAGTTCAGTGGTCAATTTAGGCAAATAAGTTAAGGATTCACTACCCAACTTGAGATTAGGATTTAAGCTCAAAAACCCCGTCAACAGAGGATTAAGTCTAGTAATTGTACTTAATTGCGAAAAGTTGAGTAAATCATCAGCATCATCTGGCTCATCAAGCAAATTAAGACTAAAACCGAGGGACGAACGAAAGGTTTTTTCTGTCGGGCTTCTGTCAGAAGCTGTTAAAGATAAAAATCCTAGTTCTCCTACTAGGTCTTGAGTATTTTGTAGGGTTACATTTGCACTTAACTCATTCTCACGAACCGTATCGACAAAAAAGACATTTGTTCTTAGATCAATGCCAAAATCTAGAACCAGCGATAAATCTAGATCCAAACCGACTGCACCGGTGAAGGATAAGTCCAGATTGGAAATTCCTAGGTCAGTACTCAGATTAAAATTATTTGTATTTTTAGAATTAAATGCCAGTTGATAACGTAATTGATCTGCCGTAGACTGAGTGACTGTAGCCTTTGCTCCCATTAACCCCCGATCCAACAGTTTTTGAGTGATGCGTTTCGCAATTTCCTCAGGGGTTAACGTGGTATCGAAACCAAATAACTGATCAATATCAGTACTCAAAGTTTGTAGGAGTGAGAATCCTGAATTTTGCTTTAAATTTTCTAGAAGCGCACTGGACAACTGCCCAAACAAGCCATTGCTGCCCAGCTTTTGTGAAAAACTACTATTAAGATTAAATAATAAGCTAGTCAAACCCTGTCTAATTCCCTGTATATTGCCCGAGTTTAGTACTAGATCAGCTGAGTCAGAAAACGCAAGCGTCTTAAACTCCCCAGCCCCCTGCATCGTGGAGAGTGGAGTTATAAAATCCCCCAAGTTTCTACCCTGCTCCGGCGCATTCCCTGCCTGGACTAAATTTGCGACAAAATAGCCAATCTCAGACAGAATTAGGTCGTTTAGCTGGGCTGAGGATGCCGTTAAAAAAAAATCTTCTGACAAGTCAATTGTATTTTTGCTTGGATTGTAAGACGCTACCGCCGACCCCAACCCTTCAGTTTGCAATATATCGACTTGTGGCAATCCACTAAAATCGCCATTGGCCCACTGCAGGCGCAAGGTCTCGGCAGAGGCAAAATCATAGTTTGTGCTGTAGACGGAGTCAAAGCTTTGCCAGAAAGAGTCAAGCCTCGCAAAATCCATCAACTGCTGATAAATTGCCGACAAATCTAAATTCACCATATTCATGTGGGGTGAGGGAGTAAGAGGAAACGAAACAAATGAGTCCTAGGCATTCTTCTGGGGCAAGACCCCAGTCTCAGATCAGCACAAAGTGGAAATACTCGGAAATACTCGGAAATACTCGGAAATACTCGGAAATACTCGGAAATATTTCACAAAGCTACATCAAGATCACTCAATCGCTCAAAAAAGTCACAAATCTTAATGTTTTCTTTGTATTTATTCTATTCAGTAGTGTTGTTGGGCGTCTTATGGGTTATCTGGCGATCTATAGCGATTTTCAGATATATAAGTTATGTGTAAAGCCTTTTAAATCAAGCCTTGCAAAGGTTTGGACTGACCTCACTTCCGCTAAAAATGCTATAAATTTTGTGTAAAGAGGAAGATTTAGATCACTCCCAGAATTTAGCACCATCGGCTTTGACCGCCCCAAGCTAAAGACCCAGTGGTTGTTTGTCTCCCTCCCGGTTAATCCCTAGGGCCAGATAGACCGCTCGTTTGCTGATTCAACCTGAGACCTTGATGTTCACGTACAAGGCATCCAGGTAAACGATGGGGTAGATTTCTGCCAATGGATAGACTTGCCAAGCCTTGACTTCCTCCATTACTGTGCCGGTTACTTCGCTAATCAAGCTCGCTGACACCTTGGCTCCATAGAGTTCCTCTAGTTGAGCACTGATATACCGAGTCCCCATACCCCTGGCATAGAGGGCATGAATTTTTTCGTCCAATCCCATGATGCGACGTTCATGTTTGGGCACTAACACCGGCTCAAAGTTCCCCTCCCCCGGTCTCGAGGGATTGACAATTCCATTTTCCCTTGCCCGCACTGCACTGTTTTCCTTGAGTAGCCGTTGCGGCTGTTGCCCTTTCCTTCCTCTGCCTGCTTGTTTAAGTTATGGTTTAGTATCCCGGCCAATGCACCTTCTATCAAACGTTTGGTCAGTTGTTTTAGTAGTCCTGACTCTCCCAGTATTTCTTCTGGGGTTTGATGCTCTTCCAGCAACTCTTCTAGTAGGCTATCGACACGATTTGGTTCTTGTTTTTTGCGTACCATCAGGGGTTTCCTCCTTTTGATTGGATTTTACTCCCCTTACACAAAATTCTGTTCAGTCCCTATGGTGGTTGATAAAATATAAAATAGCGGATTCATGATTGAAAAAGTTTTTAGAAAATGAAAGGCGCTTCCTGACTAATCTTGAGCATCTTTTTTTGTCCTATCACCCAAATGAAAGCCTAAAATTTCCTTCGTATTTCTGTTTAATGATAACCAAAGATAAACAGGGTTGTCTTTTGAGCAAACAAATGACCATAACTCATCACATTCGAGAATCAAACTATTAATGCAAGAAGCTAGACTACTTGTTTCAAAAGAGATTGAGCGATAAAACTTATTAACATAATTCTGCAACCAATTAATTGATATTCCCAGCATTTATGACAGACATTATCTTAGAGAGATTCGCTCTAGAAGACCTCGTTTAATGTATTCAATTTCTTACTCGCTTATATAATGTTTGCTAGGGTTTTCCACAAACTGCCTGCCGCATCCTTCGCACAAATACCTTTGTTCTTGTTGCGAATGCTGTCGTTCTTTAAAATATGCAATGAACCGCACGATGGACAGGGGAGACGTTTATCTTTGTCATTATTACTCATGGCTCAATCAGTCAATTCAGTGGTGCAAGTTGATATAATTTCTACGATAGCTAAATTTTAGAGGATAACGGTAAAAGTAGCTCAGATAAACCCCCTTCGCAATGATTGCTATTCATTTTATATTTTAACTTACATTCCGCTATTAAAAGCGGGGACTGATATAATTGGGATGTATTAATAATGAAGAGGGTGTATGGAGCCTGCAATGAAAGTAGAGAATCTAGATCATCTAGGGATAGTGGCTGGATTGATA
>NZ_JADEVV010000105.1 GCF_015207985.1 Synechocystis salina LEGE 00031
AGACAGCCCCAACTCCCCGCCGCTCTGGAGTTAGGGCCATTACCCTCCGTCCCCCTGGTAACCTCAGTGCCCTGGGGCAAATTCTCCAACAAATGCCCCTGCAGGTGGAAAATCTCACCTCTATCCCCCTGGAGTTAGACATTCTCCAGCCCCTCAAACGTCAGGAACTCCTTTCCCTGGGGCAACAACAACTGGAAACCACCATCAACGAACTCCAAGCCCTAAGGATTACCCCAGCCCAGTTACCGGAAAATTGTCTATCCATTGTGGGTGAAATGTGGCGGTCTTTAAGCCTGATTTTTTTTGGTAAATACTGTCAACCCAAAAGCGAGTTTAGTCTCGAGCAAATTCAATCTTTATTAGAAGTTTATCAGCCCATTATTTGTCGGGAAAAATTAATTAAAATTCCCTTTGTCGTGCCCCTTTTTCACCACCTTCTGTTTGCTGATCCCTTGGTGGTAAATCAAAAAGCATACCCTTTAGGATCTCCCGAAGCAAAGCAGTATAGCGATCTATATGCCCAGAATCTAGTTATTCAATTGGCTAACAGCACCATGGTTTTTATTTTGAACTATTTTGCTGACCACGAAGCCATTAAACTTGCCCTTTATGAACATTCCATGCTTTCCTCTCGGCAGGTGGCTCGGTTCCGTAATGATCTAGCTTGGTACTATCAATTTAGTCGTTACTGGCTCAACCCCAAACAAATTTTTGAAAGTCAACATACCCTGTTGTATCTCACCCCCGCCGGGATTGTGGCCACCCAGGTTTATGCTCCCCGGCAACAGGAATTGGCTCAACTACGGGCAGTGCCTTGGTTTGTCACCATTGTCTTAGAATGTCGCGATGCCCTTTCTCCCCGGGTCAGGTCGGTAATTGAGTTCTTGGGCAACGGTGTGGTGTTCCTACTCACCCAGGTAGTCGGCCGGGCGATCGGTCTGGTGGGGAAAGGCATTATCCAGGGCATTGGCAACACCTGGCAGGAGAGCCGCAATCAACAAAAGCGCTCTAACTGATACCCGTCAACCCGGGTCTTGTTTGATAGGGCAGTTTAGCTTACTAATGGGACAACCAATTAGGGAAAAATTGATTTTTAGCCAAGTTTTGCACGCACTTTATTGCCTTAGGGTGAACTACCCACGCTTGTGGCTATTTACTCAATTTGCTTAAAATAATGGCAACTTATCTAACTATAACCTTGAGTTTATTCCACATTTTTCAGTCAATAACCAGTCAATAAAATGATTTCTTCCACCTCTACTTTCCGCCAACACCAAGAAATTTTAGCCATTGCCACCCAGGGCAAAAGTCTCCACAATTTCACTAGTAAAATTCAGGCGGTGGTGCAACATTCCGGCGTTAAAACAGGACTTTGCACCGTATTTGTACGCCATACTTCCGCCTCGTTAATTATTCAAGAAAATGCTGACCCCGATGTGTTGACGGATCTGGCTATCTTCTTTTCCCAATTGGTGCCAGAGGATGGCCGTCGTTACCGCCATAGCACGGAAGGTTTGGACGATATGCCGGCCCATATCCGGTCTGCGTTAACCAAAACCAGTGAACAAATTCCCATTGTCAATGGTCGTTTAGGCTTGGGCACTTGGCAAGGAGTTTTTCTTTGGGAGCATCGGCAACGGCCCCATCAACGGGAAGTAATTGTCCACGTCAGCGGTGAGGTTTAAGAGGTCATTCCTAAAGAAAATATGAAGAAGAGAAGAAATTTAGTTTTTATGGTGGAGTGGTAAAAATTGAGTGTTGTAGATGAGCAGTTTACCCAATGGGCACTGGTTAGCTAATGGGGTATGAGGTATAAGGCTATCACAGCAAAGATTAGGAGGACTTAGGTGAGCATCCTGATTGACTGACAAAAGAAGTGAAAAGCAGTCTAGGTGGGGATTGTAGAAAAGAGGGGAGGTCACGTTCTAGGATTAGATACCACTCAAAACCTGGAACGCGATGCATAATCACTCCCCCCTCTA
>NZ_JADEVV010000078.1 GCF_015207985.1 Synechocystis salina LEGE 00031
GTCTCAAATTATCTGGTGCTCAATGGTCTCCCAAGAATGTTAACCGAATGCTACGCCTGCGCTGTGCCTATCTTAATCACGCCTTCTCTATGAGTATTTATGCTTGCTGACAAACTGGGATGCTCCCTTTGAGACCTTTCTTGTTGTTCTATGAGTAAGCTTCCCAACGTCTCGGGTAAAGCCTGTGTAAAAGCTTTGGAGAAAATCGGATTTTATCTAAAACGACGAGAAAGTAGCCACATAATTCTGAGAAGGGATGACCCCTTTGCCCAAATTGTCGTGCCCGATCATCCTGCCTTGGCCAAAGGAACCTTGCGAGGGATTTTGCGGTAAATTGATCTAAAAAAGGGTTGCGCATACCCCGCAGCTTGCTGCGATTGGGATAAGCAACCCCAAAGTATTAAAATCCCGTCATGGAAGTAAAACGGGCTAGTCATTGCGTGTATCAAATTCGCTACCATATGGTTTTCTGCATCAAATACCGTCGAGGACTTTTGGGACTGGAAGAACGTTCCAATTACCTCAGACAAATTTTCCATGAAATTGGACAACGTTATTGGTTTGACATGGAAGAAATGGGGACTGATGGCGACCATGTGCACTTATTTGTGGGGGCAGCACCTAAATATGCTCCCTCTAGAGTCATGCAAATTCTGAAAAGTATTAGTGCCAGAGAAATGTTTAAACGCTTTCCAGAACTGAAACGACAATTATGGGGAGGAGAGTTTTGGAGTGATGGTGATTATATTGGGACAGTAGGGGATGGTGTAAGTATCGAAATTGTCAGGCGCTATATTCAAGAGCAAGGAGATGAAAAAGAGAAGGCTCGTATGCAACAGATGAACCTTTTTCCCATCTAGATACCCCGCAGCTTGCTGCGATTGGGTTATTCATTTAAGTGTGGATGAATTTATCAATCTTCTGTAGGATGATCGCCTAGAAGTGATTACCATTGTGGGGGGAGGCTAGCTTTTAATTGGTAGGGGTATGGCACCGCCTAGAATGGTTCTTAGCCCCAAACTTTCTTTGTAAGCACTTTTTTTGTGGAAATTACTTTTCTTGGTACTAGCTCTGGCGTTCCCACCCGCAACCGTAATGTTTCCAGCATTGCCCTCCGTTTACCCCAAAGGGCGGAATTGTGGTTATTTGATTGCGGAGAAGGTACCCAACACCAGTTTTTGCGCAGTGAAGTCAAAATTTCCCAATTAACCCGCATTTTCATTACCCATCTCCACGGGGACCATATTTTTGGGCTCATGGGCCTATTGGCTAGCTCCGGTTTAGCAGGTTCGGGGCAAGGGATTGAACTTTACGGGCCGGAGGGATTAGGGGATTATTTAGAAGCCTGTTGCCGTTTTTCTAGCACCCATCTAGGCAAACGCCTCAAGGTCCATACTATCCGGAAAAATGGGCTAATTTACGAAGATAAGGACTTCCAAGTCCACTGCGGCCTATTAAAACATCGCATTCCTGCCTATGGTTACCGGGTGGAGGAAAAACAACGGCCGGGAAGATTTAATGTGGAGCAAGCAGAGGCTTTGGGCATTCCCTTTGGCCCGATTTACGGTCAGTTAAAACAAGGAAAAACCGTCACCCTGGAGGACGGCCGCCGCATTCGGGGTCAGGAGCTTTGTGAACCGCCGGAACCGGGTCGGAAATTTGTTTACTGCACCGATACGGTCTTCTGTGAAGGGGCGATCGCCTTGGCCCAGGATGCAGATTTGTTGGTGCATGAGGCCACTTTTGCCCATCAAGACGCCCAATTGGCCTTTGACCGGCTCCATTCCACTTCCACCATGGCGGCCCAGGTGGCCTTATTGGCCAATGTCAAGCAGTTGATCATGACCCACTTTAGTCCCCGCTATGCCCCCGGCAATCCCTTGCAATTGGAAAATTTACTAGCGGAAGCCCAAGCCATTTTTCCCAATACCCGTTTGGCCAGGGATTTTTTAACGCTGGAAATTCCCCGTCGAAAAGCCGAGTCCGTCACGGCAATGTCAGTCCCTCAGCCATCCCCTGCATAACCAACTTTGGCTCGATATAGTAAAGCGTCGTTGCGACGATAACCCACGTAACGCACCACCACCATTGTCCCGATTTCGGGACCTGGCCCCGGACCGATAAATTCATGGCACTGGGGATCGTAGGGTACCATTTCCCCCACAGCGGCGATCGCCTCTACTTGCCATTGTTGGAGTAGGGTAGCGATGGGTTTAGTGAGGTGCAAAAGCTTTTGGGCTGGCCATTGGGGATTTTGTTGGGCGGCGGCGGCGGCGGTAGGCCATTGCAGTAACCAGGGTTCAAGAATTTCCAGGGCTTGCTGTTGCCATTGACTTTCTAGTTGCTGGGATTGGTTATTCAATTGCTGTTGTAGTCTGGCATATTCAGTTTCTAAAGCTTCAATGGTTCGCTGTAAAGACAAAATTTCATCTGCCGAGGGCTGATTGGTTTGAGGTTCCGGTAAGGGCATGGTTCCCCCCAACTGTTGCCACAGTTCTTCTAGGGTCAAACCCAAGGCGATCGCCAATTTGACCATAATGCCCAGGGGAATTTGGGCTATCAGACCCCACTCTAAACGGGAAAGATACCAGCTCGAAATCTCTGCCGCTTCTGCCAGTTTAGGAAGGGAAGGATAACCCGCTTGCTGATAAAGTTGCCGTAAATTTTCTCGGTAAGGAATATTAGCCATAGGGAAGTATTGCAACAGATAAAAAAAATTTAAATAAGTTGTCTTTTATTCAGAAGGTGGCATTTTTGCTCCTTCCAACTGAGCACCTTGGAAATTTACGCCATTTATGTTTGCTTTAGATAAATCAGTGCTGTTTAGTTGACTAAATTTTAGATTTGCACCACTGAGATCAGCACCATCAAAATTAGCCCCTCGCAAATCTGCTGATGAAAAATCACATCCCCTTAAACTTGCATTACAAAAGTCTGCTCCCCTGAGTTTACTGTTGTTAAAATCAAAACCATTTAAAACTGAGTTTGCAAACAAGGCTCCGTTAAGCTCCATGTAGGTAAAACCACAATCAATTAACTTAGCTTTTCTAAAATCAGCACCATCCATATACATTAAAGTATTGTCCGGTTTGATACCTACAATCGTGGCATTTTGTAAATTGGAGTGGCTTAACTTAAGGTTTGCATACAAATCTTTATCAAACCTACTTTTTTCATAACAAATAATTGCTTCAGATAAATTGGTGCCACTCATATTTGCTGAACATATCATTGCCCCCGTCAAATTTGCCTTTTTAAGATTGGCCCCACTAAGATTGGCTCTATAAAGATTTGTAAAACTCAGATCCATATTTTCTAGTGAAACTCCAGGTGTAATTAACAGTGCTCCTTGCTTTTGGGGATTAATGTCGCTGGGGAAAATTGTGTGTAAATCGTACAGTGCTCCGACTAAATCTACGTTTTTTAGAGATGATGTTGTAAGGTCTAGACAAGATTTTGAATACTTGGGATTATATCCCCTTAAATTAGCTTTTTTAAGAATAGCACCGTCAAACTTAGCATTTTCTATTTTAATAAACTTATCTCTTGATTGAAATCCAATGCTATCAAAATCAACTCCTTCCATATTAGCATTTTCAAAATTTGTGTTTTTAAAAATACATTGACTAAACTTCACATAAGCTAAATTTGCTCCAGACAAATCCGTATCAGTGAAGTTTACATGGCTAATCTTTGAGCGACTTAGATTAACCTGTCTTAGGGATGCTCCAGACAAGTTACATTTGTGAATTTCTACATTGTATAAATCTACATTATCAAAACATGATCTTGATAAATTTAAATTATAAATATGTCCATGTTCTTTAAATTGAATCTTACTCAAATCTGCATTAATTAGTAAACTCAATTCTTCATTGTTTTTGGGGTCAACAATATTGGATTCAATGATTCGATAAAATTCATTTGTGCTAATCGTTAATTTCATAATTTTAAAAATTAGTTGTTTTTACGATTTACCAAGCTTTTTACTGATTTTTTTGATCAAAGTTTGGAACTTTAAAGTCATAATTCTCCTGCGAGTTAAAGGCTCGATGGTTTGATTAAAACTAGGATGATAGTCAAAAAATTCGTTAATATCCAATAAAATTATTCTTAACCGTTCCAAAATATTTTCCCGACGGTACTCCACCAACAAACCAGGATCTACCCTACGCCATTGCCTAGAACCGTTCACCACACCTAAAATTCTTTGGCAATCATAATTTAGGGCATAGCCAGCAATTTTTTCACAATTAAACCCAGGGTCTAGATAGTCGGATAGTCCCCCATTAACGCTGGAAAAAACATGACAGCCACAGGCCATGGCTTCCATTGGTTGTAGGCCAAAACCTTCACTTACTCCCTGTTGGGCCCAATATTCTGCCGAATCGTAAAGATACACTTTTGCTCGGTTAAACATTCCTGTTAAATCTTCGACGTAACTGTCGATTACTTTTACATTACATTGACTTTGTAAAGCAGGAATTAATTGTTTTAATAAATAGTGGGACGATTTACGGGCTTGCACTAATACATCAATGTCTCGAGTTAGTCCCAAATCACTAAAGTCTTCAGAAATATGGTTGGGCAAATAATACAACAAGGAATGAGGCGATCGTTGCCCCCAATAACCCATGGTGTTACGACTAATGCAAACAATGGGCAAAGCGGTGGGTAAATTAAAACCATAGCCAGTGCTGTGGGCGTGGTAAATTACCCGATAACCCTGCAATTTTTTTGCCAATTTTGGAATGTCAAAGCCCCAACTAATCACAAAAATGACTTGGCCTAGATTTCCTTGAGCTAGGATATCATCTAAAAAAAGTGTGTTTGGTTCTCGCTGTTTATAAGTAACAATAGTTGCTGGACAAATTTCTTGCACCAGCTTGATGGTTTTTAATTCTGCCCACAGACCACCACAGGCAAATTTACCACCTAATCCTGGTAATAAAAAGTAAAGTTTACGCATTGAAATTTAAATTAAAAATATAAAAATTTGTATAAGTTAATGGAGTGGTGTTACTTGATTTAATTGCAATTGTCACTCTGAAGGGATGTTAATTTAAGCAAATACCACAGTGCGATTATCGTAAACAAGAATTCGGTGTTGCAAATGTAAGCGCACGGCCCTAGCCAATACCACCCTTTCCAAATCTCGACCCTTACGGATTAAATCCTCCACATTATCCCGATGACTAACCCTTACCACGTCCTGTTCAATAATCGGGCCTTCATCCAATTGGGCAGTTGCATAATGGGCGGTGGCTCCAATGATTTTTACTCCCCGTTCATGGGCTCGATGGTAGGGATTTGCCCCAGGGAAGGCAGGTAAAAAAGAGTGGTGAATATTAATAATATTGGGAAATTTACCCACAAAATCGGTGGTTAAAATCTGTAGATATTTTGCCAACACCACCAGATCAATTTGATACTGTTTCAACAGGGCCAATTCTGCCGTTTCCTGGGCTAATTTATTCTCTTTCGTAATAGGTAAACAATGGAAATCAATGCCAAATTGGTCGGCAATGGGTTTCAAGTCAGGATGATTACTAATAATGAGGGGAATTTCACAACGCAACTCCCCCGATCGCCAGCGCCAGAGAATATCGAGCAGACAATGGTCTTGCTTGGAGACCCAGAGGGCTAAACGGGGCAACTGGTCAGAAAAATGAATTTGCCAAGTGGCCTGGAGTTGCTCAGCCAATCGAGCCCAAGCGCATAACAACTCCGGACGGGATAGCCGAAAATTGTCCAACTGCCACTCCACCCGATTCAAAAAAAGCCCACTGGAGAAGTCCGTATGCTGGTCGGCGTGGATAATATTGCCCTGGTTTTGGTAAATAAATTGGGCAATTTGGGCCACAATACCCGGTTGGTCAGGACAGGAAACAAGCAGTGTTGCAGTGAGATTTTGCATTTAAAGACAACGGAATACAGCCCTAGGAAAGTGAGACGATAGTTCACCCTGTCATTTTCTCACTTACTGCCCCCTGGGGATCTGTCCACCAATTATGGGTAGCTCACCAATAGTCATCGCTCACTACGGTCTGTAGTCCAATGTTGTAAAGCCGCTGTAGTTAATTTAATTATTCAATCAATCAAGACATCCTCGCCGGAATCGATTTGGTTGGCTTCCCATTCCACATTGGGCATTGATTCAAAAGCCTGACGCACATAGGATTCCCAGAGGCTACGCATTTTAGCCAAGTAGGGATCTCCTAAGCGCAGTTGCAGAGTGTGGCGCACAGAGAAATGATTGGCTTCCACCATGGTCAGATTAATGGGAGGGCCAACGGAAATATTCGACTTCATAGTGGAGTCAATGGAAAGCAAGGCACATTTGGCCATGGCTTCCAGAGGAGTGTCATAGGTGATGGTGCGGTCCAGCAACGGCTTGCCGTACTTAGTTTCGCCAATTTGTAGGAAGGGGGTTTCCTTGGTGGCTTGGATGAAATTGCCCTGGGGATAAATTAAGTACAATTCCTGGTGGGGTTCTCCCTTAATTTGTCCACCCAAGAGAAAATTACACTGAAAATCAATGCCGTCTTTTTCCAGCCAGGGTCGGTCTTTTTCCTGCATTTCCCGCACTTTACCACCGATGTAGGTGGCAACTTCGTGCATAGTGGCAATGTTATGGAGATGTTCACCGTCGTCCCGCTGAATATCCCGGTCAATCTGATGGAGTACGGCCTGGGTAATGGCTAAGTTGCCGGAGGTGCAAAGAATTAAAATCCGATCGCCGGGGAGGGAATAATCAAATAATTTCCTGTAGGCGGAAGTGTAATCCACTCCAGCATTGGTGCGGGAATCTGCCCCCATGACCATGCCAAAACGATTAATTAAACCCAAACAATAGGTCATAGCCAAAGTGTAATGATTTCAAGATTTCAAGTGGAGGTGAGACAATTTTGCAACCAAGCGACAATTTCCCCCGCCGTAGTTTGGGATTCCCGCAACTGAAAATAGGGCAACACCACAGTTTTCGGGGCCGGTGTCACTCCCAAAATGGCGATCGGGCCATGGAAGGTGGCCAACTGCTGCCAAAGTTGTTCGAGACCTAGGGGGGAGGGACTCAACTGTTCAAATAACAACAGCAGGGGATGGCCTTGCTTGCGTTGCAATTGATGCCAGTAGAACCGTAGCTTGGACAAATTATCTGGGATAGCCCCATCAAATTCGGGACAATTTTGGTCAAGCATTTGGTCGTAGATATCTACACTGGGATTATCCAAACTCAAAAATTGACTAGTATCAATCCAAATTACCTGACAACCATTCAGGGGAGCATTTTCCCCCTGTAAAGTTTGTGCCAGGGAGTAACGGAAAAAGGATCTTTGTTTAGAACTTTTCCCAGGAATACTGGTGCCAGAAACCGCTAGGGGAGTTTGATGCCATGCTTGATAAAAATCAGCATAGGTCATTTGTTGGGCGCAGTACCAAAAAATTTGCCAATGGTCTCCCGAGTTTTCCCCCTGGGCCTGGGCACATAGCTCCTGCAACTGATGAACCACCGTGGGGAGCAACTTACGGGGCACAATCTTGATCAAAGCCTGGGCCGCATCCTGACGGACCCGATCTTCAGGTTTTTCTAGCAATAACCCCAACAGAGCCTGGGCTACCTCTCGATTGTTGGGACCGATTTGGGCCAGGGTTTTGACCACCGCCCGGAGAATTTCCCCCTCGGCATTGGTGCCAACAACGCGGATCAGGGCAGCCAACACGGCGGGATTATTTTTTCCCACTAGGGCTAAATCTTGGGCGGCAGTTAGACGGATACTTTCGTTATCGCTATTTTGCAGGAGATTAATCAGGGCCATGAGGGCAGAGAGATTGCCTGGATCAATGGTGGCTAAACTGGTGGCCGCTTGCCGTTGGCTATAGGGATCCTCCTTGTTACGCAACAGACGGAGGAGGGTATTAATGGCAATGGGATTGCCCGGGTCAAGGCGCCCCAAAATTTCGGCCCAAATTTGTAGATGCTCGCTGGTTGCCGTGTTTTCCAACAGATACACTAGGGAAGGCAAAATACCGACGTTGTGGGGATCGACCTTCAACAGAGCTTGGATAGTTTCATTGAGCAGCCAGTCCCCTTCTTCACTGCGGGGTTGGGCCACGGCCTTTTCCACTAGGGTAGTTAAGGTGGCGATCGCCGTGGGGTCTCCCTGGGCAATTTTGGCAAGGCTACTGACAATCAACCAACGGACAAAAACATCCTCCTCCGCCATTAGTAGATCTGCTAGGCTGGCCACCACTGCGGGCGATGGCACCCCCACTTCCCCCAAACTATAGATGGCCTGTTTTCGCAAGGGTAGGGGTTGATCCGCTTGGATATGCCGTTGCAAAACCACCAGGGCCGTAGGATTTCCGGGGTCGATCCTTTCAAGACTTTCGGCCATCTGACAGAGAAATGCCCCAGGAGGATAAAGCCTGAGTTTTTGCAGCACACTGGCAATGACTAGGTTCTGGTTTTTGCCCACCGCTTCCAAACATTGCAATACCTGACGATGGTGCAGCACCGATAATTTCGGAGAAAGCAAATCCAGCAGAGCTTTAATCACTAACAAATTACCCACGCCGCAATGAGCCAGGGTTTGGAAAGCTAAGCTGTAATCTTTTTGGTCAGGGTGCAGGGCTGCCAAGAAAGTAGCTACTCCAGAGGAACTGGCGGGATCAATTAAGATCAGCGCCGAAGCAATGGCAAAGCGTAAACTGGATTGTTGATGGAGGGCTAGCTGTTGCTCTAAAGCCCCGATCACCTGGGGAAATCCCTGGCCCCACTGCCCCAGCCATTGGCAACATTGGCCATATACTCGGTCATCCTCGGTGGTTTGCAGAGTTTTGAGGAGGGCTTGGATCACCGGCGGACGGTGGGTTGTCGCTAAAATCTCCATGGCCCATTTTTGTTGGCTGCCATTACCTCCCACTGGGGTTAAACCTTGGGCTAACAATCTGGCCACAATCTCATCGGCCTGGGTGAGGTCTGGGCATTCCCGCAGGGCCAAGGCCGCACTCTCTAAAGCCCTGAGTCCATAGAAATTTTCCGGGCTACAACGGTCGTCAAACTCCAACATCACCTGGAGAAAAGCCTGTTTATTGACTAGGCCGATATCCTCCCGTCCCCACCAAAAGGTCAATACTCCCTGCCACTCCGGAGCAAAAATACGATACTGATGCCGATAAATATCGAGGAAAAAGTGCCAATCGGCGATCGCCTGGGCAGCAAAATAATCCCGAAAAGTATCGTCGGTAAAGCCATAACCCCTTTCCCAAACGCCTTTACGCACAGCGGTCTTGGGCATTAACCAGCCCAATTGCAACGCCGAGCGCAACAGGGGGGAATCTTTGCCAAATATTTTTTCCACTTCCGCCGGAGATAGGGGGCGATGGTCAACTGGATTTTCCCCCAGCATTTGCTTGGCCAATTGACCCAACAATTGGGCCAACTCCTCTTGCTGGCCTGGTTTACTGGAGGCCCATTCGCTTTGCCACAGGTAAAAAGCCTTAGTTAATTGGCGGTACAAAGCTCCACTGCTGACAGGAAAATCCCTCGGTTGATCCCGCCAAAAGCGACAGCACAACATTAGGCGCCGGGGCCGGAGCAAATAGGGCCGTAAATGGCTCACCAACGGATTGGCCAACGCTTCCTTGAGAGCAGTAGCTAGGGCATTGGGTTGGCTTTGGTTTTCCGATTGAGCTGGGCGATCGGGGGTGAAATAATCTTCAATGGCAATTTCCACCTCCCCAGGATAGAGTAATGGCTCCAACTGATAACGGGTAAAACCGGCCAGTCCCCGGGGATCATTGCGCCTGGTGTCTGGACGACAACTCAACAGCACTGGTGTAGCGGGCACTTCCGCCAAGCTATCCTTGAGCCAAGTTAGGCTTCCCTGGGCCGCAGACATTTGCCCCGGGTCGGTAAAGGTGTAATCAACTCCGTCTAGCACCAACCAAAACTGCCCCGCCTGGAGCCCCAGTTGTAAACTATCCCGCCAGGTCGTCGGGGGAATTTCCCCATTGAGGGTCATGGCTTCCTGTAACCAAGGGCCAAACAAATAATCTTTAATGCTCCGGTGTTTAAAGCGGGAGGGGTTAAGCCAGATGGGTAAGCAATGGGCTCGGCCCTCTTGGTAGCGTTGCCATAGACCCTGGGCAAAATGTTGTAAAAAAATTGTTTTCCCAGATCCCGCTTCCCCCATAATGGCTAAGTAACGGCTTTTTTCCCCTCCTTCGGCAATTGGAGCCAATAGACTGTCCAAAAATTCCAGGGGGCCATAGCTAGTCTGGACGTTGTGCTCGCTGGTGGCTTCGCTGGCAATCACCTTAAGGGAACGAGGAATGCGACCGGGCTTTTTCACAACGAATTCCGGCTGGGTTTGCACTGAAGTGCAGGGTAAGGCACGGTAGAGCAACTGTTGACATACCGCAGGCCAGTCGGGGATCGTCGGGGAAATTTCCTGGTTATTTCCTTGACCGTGGTGATTGTTCGCTGTCCCTGAAAGGCTGGAGGAGTGGACCATGGTAGTTGCCAACAAGGTGGGAAGGAAGCAAGGATTAGGGGCGATCGCCAGGGATTTAGGTTAAAGTTAAAAGCAAAAAAATCCCCTCTGGCATTCACTGTACCAAATCTACCTACCCCCCAACCGTTGACTGGGGCAAATTACCGGCAAATTTGGATTTCTGCCAATCATATAGTTTAGTTTAACTATAGAAACAGACTATAGTTGCCGCCATGGGCTTTGAGTTTTTTTAGCTTGGCTGGCCAGTGGTCAGCGGGCACCAATGGAAGCTTGGAAGGCTGGCCTTTGCACCAAGTTTTGGACGTATGCTGCCACCGCAGGGTAGCCATCAAAGTTAAGTTTGAGCATGATGGGGACATAGGCCAAAATTGACCCCACCGCCACATCCACCACCGAAAATTTTTCTCCGAGGATAAATGGCGATCGCCCTAAAATTTCCTCCAAAGATTGCAACAGTCGGGGCATTTCCTTTTCCCGCACCGCTTCAATAAATAAACCATTGGCCAGGGTGGAATTGGCGAACAGGATCCATTGGTTAACCAGCGCCCTGGCTTGTACATCGGCGGGAATGGTACTGGCTTTTTCCGCTAGGTAGAACAGAATTGCACCGGACTCCCAAAGGTAAAAGTCCCCATCGGCGATCGCCGGCACTTTGCCAAAGGGATTAATGGCCAGGTAGGGAGCTTGGCGATGTTCCCCTTCCTTGAGGTTAACGTTAACAAATTCGTAGGGCAGGGATAATTCTTCCAGGTACCACTGGATGATGGAGGCTCGACTTTGGGGAGCACCGTATAGTTTGATCATAATTTTTTCTCCGAAGTTGGTTCTAAATTTTTTGACAATTGTGGCGAAGAGGGGGACCCCCGTCATAGTTTCCTCTGTTCCTAGACGCCAAGCCCTTTGGGGTCATAATCTGGGAACCAATGAACCGAAAAGCCCTAGGGAGTGCTAAAGATCACCATATCCTGTCCCACCACCGGCGATCGGGCAATGAGTTCTCCCCTTAGATCGTAAATCCGTAGCCGTTGGAAGGAAAGCTTTTGGGCCCTCTGCCATAGGGCATCGAGGAGGGTTTGTTGCTGTTTGGGGGACAATTCTTGCCACGAATCCCCCACCGTCAAAGTCAAACGACTGGCTAAAAAGTTCGGTTCGATGCGTTCCATCAACTGGGGCGGATAAAGCCCCTCTAAATCCACCAATTCTCGCTGAATCACCGCCAATAAACTCTGTTCCGGGGTTAGGGGGGCCAGGGGC
>NZ_JADEVV010000079.1 GCF_015207985.1 Synechocystis salina LEGE 00031
GGCGGGGAGGTTGGTTCATGACGTTTTTTCACCGGATTTTGCACTTTTGCACAGCGGCCCCTGGTAAAACGTTGGTGCAGATGGGGGTAGCAACAACGAATATGACCGGTCGGACTCAGTGGGGATACTCCTAATAGATTAAAGAATTTTTTCTATTTTTCGTTAGTCCTTTAACAAATCGACTTAATTGTCGCCACCGTCGGCCCATTTCGTTCCTTTCCCATTGATGAGATTTCCAAGGACAATTGTTAACAAATGTAAAATAAGCTGAGTCTCCTAATAACTAACTTTTTTGTCCCTTGGACACCACTGGCAAATCAAATGTAGGGATCAGAGTTAAACGACAAATTGCCCATGGAATTACAGCTAAAGTCTAGATAAATGGAACTAGGATAAATACCAGCTCTTGAGTCCAAGATAGTCATCTATAAAAATAATCAGTAAATGTCAACGATTGAATGTAAATAATTATAAAGAAATCTCAGTTTCTTGGAGTCATTGCCTATACTAGATTCAACAGCCCCCCGGTGGGAGCCTGAGATTTGGGCACCGCTAGTTTGGGTCTGCCTCACCAGATTGTTGTTGTTGGAGTTAATAGTTATGGAGCTTTCGTCAAGGGAAGGAGCAGGAATGAGCTATATGCTCGTCCTCATGAAGAGTTTTTCCGTCTGGACTTTCACCCTATTGGTGTGCTTGTTGGTGGTTGGTTTCCCGCTGGTCTTTCTTGTCGCCACAGTGGGGGTTTTAGCGACGGTGGTATTGCAGTCAGTTTTGCCCATGAGTGCAGTGCTCTTGGTGGCTAGCAGCTTGCTGGGAGGAACAGTTTTATTGGTGCTCTCCGGAGCGGCAACCCTAACTGCGAAAGGGATTCATCCCCAGGAAGTACGTTGGCTGAGTTGGCTCCATGGGGAGACTAATCTAATTCATAAACCGATGTTTGCGTCTTGCCCATTGACCTGCAGTCTTATTCAGTAATTAATTTTTGTTTAATTTCATTTTTAGCTTTTCTGAAGCCGCAATGGTTTCATTCCATATCTGCCTGTTCTCAATGCCCCCGTCTAAAGCTCCTACGCCTAAGTCGGGGGTTTATTATTTTGGGGCTTAGGCTTCTTAATCAAGGCATTAACAACTGGGCATCCCCTGGTTGGGATAGTCCCGGTTGATTAGGCGTTGTCACTGCCGGTATTGGGCTTTGACTGTCTTCTTCCTGGTTTCCCGCACCAGACTCTCCCCCATTGACTGAGGTTTGAGGCCGATAAATTTCCGCCAGGAAATCCACCAATGCTTGTCTTTGTTCTCGGTTTAACTGTGCAATCAACTGGCTATCGCCATCGAGGGGACTTTCCTGGAGAGTAGAAAAACCAGGGTAACGCTCTGGTTCCATCTGCTCATTGGCATCAAGATAATCCGCCAGGGTCAAACGCCAATCGAAACGATAGCGGGTTGGCCTTTTTTTTATGTCCCGATGGTAACGAATCATGCGACTGATTAAGGTATTTTCCGGATCTGGGCTGCCATCACTCTGACGGCGGTAGTCGTTGCCCTTGGGCAGATCGGGAAAACGGGCGTAAACTTGCTGAGCAATTATTTCCACTACTACTGTATAGCCCCCGGCGGGCACCCCCTGGGCTGGCTGGGCCTGGGACACCGCTCCCCACTGTCCGGGACTATGGAGTAGCATGGTGAGCAAAAAGCTCAGACAACCCAATAGCAATGACAGGGGGAAAAGGGGCTTAAACATGGAATTGGGGGTTTAGTTATCGCTAATAATTTCTGGACGGGTAAGTTCGTCGGACATTTCAATGATGGCCCGGATAGCAGGCTTCATGTTGGGATCATCAATGCTGTCGAAATCCTCGGAGCGATTTTCCTTGGCCCGCTTAGCTACCCTGACGGTAATGTTGTAACGGTTTGATGCGGCCCCCAGCAGTTCTTCGGAACGATAAATAATGTGGTTGGAATCCAAATTGCTACGCTTGGTCATGGTAAACAGGGTAAGGGGGACAATATGGCGATCGCCATTCAAAAACGAAAAAAGCAGAAACCGGGTGAAAGAAAAATTCGCGGAACACGCTTCCCAGTCTAGCGGAAAATTACCCCACCTCCAGCCCGACCGACCTAGATTGACCCTTTGCCCTAATGACGGCACATACATTAACTATGGACGCAAACATCGGCCTAGGCCTAGGCATCGAACAATTTAACCAGCAAGATTTTTATGCCTGCCATGATACCCTCGAAGCAGTGTGGTTAGAAGCTAACCCAACAGAAAAAAACTTTTACCAAGGCATTTTGCAAATCGCCGTAGCCCACTATCATCTTTCCAATCACAATTGGCAGGGGGCTGTGATTCTTTTGGGAGAAGGTATCCGTCGCTTAAAGGCTTTTCGTCCGGCCCACCAAGGAATAGAGACAGAAAACCTGTTGCAAACTAGTGCGGCTCTGTTAGCAGAGCTACAAACCATTACCCCAGATCATTTACCCCAATGGTTGCGGGATGTGGAACCAGAAAAATTGGCTCCCCGAATTCACATACAGCAAAAATAGTGCCGAAAAGATCCAATCCCTGTGTTATCATCATTAATGCCTAAAGCAAAACGGCGAGCGTAGCCAAGGGGTTAAGGCAGAGGTTTGTGGTACCTCCATGCGTGGGTTCGAATCCCATCGTTCGCCCTTCTAAATCTTGTCAGAGATCAGAAAAGTTTGTTGTGCGTTTACAGACCTTGGCCTGGATGCCCGAGCCAATGCTCCGCACTCCATACCCATAGGAAAATTTAAACATTTGTGGCATGAATCTTTAGTATATCTAATAATAGATTGAATGAATTATGCTCGGCCACAGCCAGTACTTTCTTTGGTAACCATGCTTGAAACTAGTCACATCAGGGGAGTTGGGCAGTGCAAAATTTTCAGTTCCTTAAGTGTCCACTTAGGTAGGAGTTATTGCCCCAGATTTTTGGGTAATTGTTTACCCCAGCCAGTTTGATAGCTTTTTACAAAACTTTGCCTGAGCCGCTATAGTGGAGGGTAATGCCAGTGATTAAACGGTCAGTCCGGAGTTAGGGAGTAATAATGGAATTTAACTTTGACTTTCATACGTCTGAACAGGAAGAACAACGGGTCAACACTCTGCTCCAGTATCTGCAAAAACAACACCCTGAAACCTTGGCCTGGATTGCCCAGTCCGCCAGCCCTGAAATCAAAGAGATTATTTACCAGAATGTCCAGGGCTTAGTGGGTATGTTGCCCATGGATGACTTTGATGTGCAAATCACTACCGACCGGGAAGATTTCGCTAATCTGTTGGCTTCGGCCATGATGACGGGCTATTTTCTCAGCCGTATGGAACAGCGGAAAAATCTTGAGTCTTCCTTTTCCGGCTCGGATTGCCTTTAGAAAATTACAGCACGGATTGCCAGGAGCCATGGGTGACAGTGAGTTCCTGGCCATGTCAATGGGCTAAGCTTTTCAATCCACAAGAGCAACATTCAACAGATATATTACGGATACATTATTGACGGTTCATGGCTAAGGAAAAAAAAAGGATAAAAGTTGTCAGCGATAATCGCCAGGCTCGTTTTCTGTACGAAATCTTAGAGACCTATGAAGCGGGCATCGAACTACAGGGTACCGAGGTCAAGTCAATACGGGCGGGGAAGGTTAATTTACGGGATGGCTTTGCCCTGCTGCGGGATGGGGAAGTTTGGCTGATGAACGTACATATTTCTCCCTATGATAAAAGTAGTCAGTTTTTCAACCATGACCCCCGTCGTACCCGGCGCTTGCTAATGCATAACTGGGAAATCCGCAAATTAATTGGTCAAGTTGAACAAAAAGGTCTAACTCTAGTGCCGCTGAAAATGTATTTCAAGGGTAGTTGGGTGAAAATTGCCCTGGGCTTAGGTAAAGGCAAAAAACTCCACGATAAGCGGGAGACTTTAAAGCGTCGTCAGGATGACCGGGATATGGCCCGGGCCCTGAAGCGCTGATTTTACACACTTTCAAAGAAGCCGTGCCGGAGATTAGTAGGATATTAGGCGATCGCCGATGGCCTATTAACGAAGAATTTTTAACCCTTCACATTTATCCTTCATCCTTTCATCCTCGAGATTAAATTCTGCTCGAACTGAATAATCCCGCCCGGGATGAAAATAGGAATTGTAAAAGAAACTAAAGGGTGCTTTTTCCACAATGCAAACCTGATCGCCGTCTTCAATTTGATTAAAAATTTCCTTTTTTACCATCCAATCCGCGGTCTCTAGCTGTTGTGTCAGGGGCTGAAATGCTGGATAAGTGAAGAATTTGTTGGTTTTATGGATGAAGATGATCATAAACATAAAAGCAACTAAGCCAAAGTATTGGGGCTTAATAACATTCTTTGGGCGGGGGTCCTGCTCAGCTAAACGAGTGACTAGGTAAGCATTGAGGCTGACAAAAACAATCATCCAATACATGTAATAACGCAGCTCATAGGACTGGGGTAGCCACATGGTTACCGCCGACATAACTAGCATGAATGCCAAGGCCACTTTGGTTGATTTTTGCCAGTTTTTCCAACAAAGAAATGCCAAAAGTACGACATTGAAAATTACATAGCCACCAAAATATCCCCCCATGCCAAAGCGCTCTTCATTCCAGGAAATGAAATCCATGGCCAAGGTCCAACGCCAGGGTCGGCGATCGTCAAAGGCATTAATTTCCAGCAAAGACCTTCCCCAACGCACTGGTGGCGGCAAGCGACGAATATTTTCGTGCATGAAGTTGGGAGATTCTTCTGTGTGATTAAGCACCTGGCCTGCGATGGTAATTTTGACGGGGTAGGCAGGATTTTGGTAGACAATAATATTTTTGAGCGGGTTGTAGAAAATAATCAAACTGGCTAAGGTTCCCAGGGCAAATACCTGAGCTAATTTGAGTAGATTATCTTGACGGGTTTTATCCGATCGCCAATAGTTAGTGACAAAAAGGGGCAGTGAAGAAAGTATTAAGAGGAAAACAACCGGAATTAGTTGCAGTTTGATATTAGCCGCCACAAATGCCGACAAAAACAGGATTAGGAGAGTTTTAAAATCCAGTTTTACCCTATCTATGTAAAGCAAATATAGCGTTAAAATGCAGATGCTGACTCCCACATTGCCGGGCAGATCAATGTAGCTCCTGGCGGCATGCATGTGGACCATGGGCACCGCGAGGAGAGAAAGGCTAGCTAAGTAGAAAGGGATTTTTGGAACCTTAACCAGGTAAAAGATCAGAATTATTAAGCTAAAATAGGCGACTAGGTTTGTGGCTTCAATGCGACTAAAAGCTACCCAAAATAATCCCTGGAGCCAATTTGCCAGCAGGGGAAAACCAAGAAAGCGATTTTCTGTAAAATATTCAAAAGTATATTGTTCCGGGGGGATAATGCCCCAAATTCTGGCGGCGAAGGGAATATGATACATAAAAGCATCACCGCCATAGTTATAGTCAAAAAAAGCAATACCAAAAATGGAAATTAAAGTTAAAACTGCCGCTCCACTGAGGATGTAACCAATAATATTTAAAACGCCAATTTGGTTTATTTTTTCACCAACAGCAAATTTTTTTAGAGGATGGTCAACGCCCAAGGTTTCCAGCATCGACCAAATGGTGGCTGTTATGCCAACAATCAACAAAACAATTCTCCCTAGCCGTAGATCGTCCCCTTGAAATACGTTCCAATAGCCAGCAATACCTAAGATGGCCGCTAGGGAAATGGAAATGTTGCCCCAAATAAAAAGTACGTTATTTTCAAATTTGCTTAGGAAAGCATAGCGGTGGACAACGGGAACTCCTTTATAAACAAAAAGACTGAAAATTAATAAAAGAAGCCCGATCGCCAAACCAAGGAGGGGAACTAACATTGGGGGTTAAACACTAGAAATAAAGGGCGGCAGGAAGATGGTCAAAGTTGGCGATTTTAGTGATTTTGGCACTGTTGATGGTTAGGGTTGGATCCTGGGTGCCATGCTGGAATTCAAAATAAAGTTGGATTTCACTAGTTTCGGGCAAATTAATCACCCAATCCCGATAGCTAGAGGCTAATAGCTGACTGAAGGCATGGTAACGAAATATTACTTTATCGTTAACTTTTACTCCACACATTAAATCATTTTGGGTTCCTTCAGCAGTGAAGTCCCAATCGATTAAATAGCGGCCTTTCGGTAAAATTAGATTATTTTTTAGGCAAGCAGAACCATCCTTAGTCCGCTTAAAATGATCGGCATCTAACAGGCTATGGCTCTCAAATTGGAATGGGGCTTGATAGGAAGTTTCCCCCAGGCGATCGCCATGGATATAGAGATTATTACGAATGTCCGCCCCCACCGGATAATCGTCAGCGGTTTTAACTTCCCGATAGGTATTAACGTCGATGGCAATGTAGCCCAAATTGCGCAGAAAATCTAAACAGCGGGTATCATCCCGTTGGGTTTCTAGGACTAAATGGGGCTTGGCGGCAACTAGGGTTTTTTCCATGCCTTTAATGGCATCAAATTCTGCCCCTTCAATGTCCATTTTGAGCAAATTAGGCACTAGTTTAGTGTGCTCAACAAAGTCATCTAGGGCAATGGTCTTGACTTCATAGGCGGAACCCACCCCGTTTTCACTGTAAATGCTGTCATTGAGATGGCTACCCAGGTAAATTTTTACCGTTTCATGGGAGGTGGAGTAAACTGCATGGTGAAAAAGCTGGACGTTATTACAGCCGCTCAACACTAAATTTCGTTGGGTTTTATCAATAATGCGGGGGCTAGCTTCAAAGGCACAAACCACGCCCCTGGGGCCCACCATCCTGGACATTACTGTGGTTAAACCAGCAAAATTTGCCCCCACATCAAAGACAATATCCCCCGGTTTACAGAGGTCCCGCAAAACTATTTGTACTGGTGGTTCCCAAAGGTTCTCCTGATACCAAGGGGCAATGCCAAATAACTGCACAGAAGCTAGTTTTTCGTCCACTGCCAGCTTTTTATCAATTTCTGGGGCAAGAACTTTTGCCAGTTTGAATTTGAGCTTATCTTTGATTTTGTTAAACATAATTATTTTTTAGAAGCGGTGATATCCGTAAACCAAAGGAAAGAATGTTGTTCGTGGCGATTATCGTTAAAAATTGAGTAATGGGGAGCAAAAAGTCTATCTTTTGGCCAATGCTGTTGGTGTTCCTGCTGCCATTGTTTAGTAAGTTTGCGGGCCGTCAGCATGGAGTTAAGGGGAGAAAATTTAGATAATTTGGGCAACCAATCCAGGGAGCGATAGGTTCCTAGCAAAGCTTTAATGCCCGGAGCGTACTGCAAAGCTTCAGCATGGGAATTAACTTTTTCTAGATAAAGGGCCAAATTATAGGCATGGTCAAAATCCGTACTAGTATGCTTACAGTAAGATTTGCGATAGCCCAGGCAATGGTAGAGTAAATTTTCCACTTCCTCTGGCGATCGCCGTTGGAAAGCATATTTAACACCGGCCAGGGTGCGATGTAAATACCAAGCCCGCATATCTTCAATTTCTGTAGCGGGGCTTTGGGTGGTGCGTTCGTCGGGGTAATTCCAAAACAGACCCAGCATTTTATCCACTACTTTACTCTTGATGAAGGGGATGACCCGGTTTTTAAATTCCGTATCCCCCGCCCCCCGGAAGCTTTGGTCATAGTAACCAAAACGTTCGTGAATTGATTTGCGATATAGCGCCCCCACCCAGGATAAATAACAGGTTTCTAGATAAACTAAATCCTGTTCATAGCCAGTGCGGTCGTAGGGCATAATGTCACTGACCCAGCCCCCCTGCATATCCACATTGGTGACTAAACTGTGGCCAATGGCCCAATCCAGCTCTGGATCTTGGTCTAATTCCCCCGCCAGAATTTCTAAACAATCGGGCAAAATGGTTTCATCCACCCCTAGAAAGGCCAGGTAGGGAGATTTAGCCAATTTAATGCCCCGGTTCCAGGCACTTTGGATGGTTTCCCGTTGCGGCGATCGGGCATAGAGCAGGGGATAACCCAAGGTGGGGGCTAAATCTTTGAAGACTTCATACTCATTTCCCGGTGAACCGCTGTCCACTAGCACCACTTCCGCTTCTCCACGCTTAATCAGGGTTTGATGCTGTAGGGTCTTTAAAAATAGGGGTAATTTGGCTGCTGCATTGTAGAGGGAAACAATAATGGTGACCCGGTATGGCCCATCCCCCCGGCGATCGTCCCAAATTTCGTACTCATCCCCCGCCGGATTAGTCAAATTGTCCAAACGGGCTTGTTCAATCAAGCTAAGGCAACGTTCCTCCCGTTCCGCAGGTTGGCCGTAGAGAGCAGATACCGCCGCCATTTCCTTGGGAAAGCCATATTCTGTCAGGGTCCGCAACACAAAGGGTAAATCGCCAAACTGATCCGCCCCCAAGGCCCGCATGGCCCGGAGTTTGTAGGTGGCAGAAACCAGGGTATTGTCTCGTAATTCTTCAATGCGAGCTAGTTCTCGCCAGAGCCGTACCCGGTCGATGCGGTAATTGGTAGCTAATTTACCCCGCACTCCCTGGAATTCTGATTCATAGCCGGACCCCAAACGCCATCCCATTTGGATTTTTTCCGCCAAATCCTTCGCTGTTTGCTCTGTGGCATTGAAGGTTTCTTTGTATTTTTTGAGTAAATTAGGGGCCTTAACTAGCTGGGCATTGCGGTCATCCCCCAGGGGTTGCAAAACTCTGCCTTTTAATTGTCCCGCCGTACTTTTTAAATTATTTTTAATTTGCTTGAGAGTTGGTTTTAATTGGGCTTTCAGGGGTTGTAAAAAGGAGACATTTTCCTGGGTACTTACCCAATAACCCATTAACTGGGCATACCAATTTTGTAGTTCATCTCTGATTTCCTGCTCATACTGACTATTTTGTTGATAAATATCAGCTAAAACAAGGCTATCAGCTATGGCTGCTGAATTTTTAACACAATCCACTAATTGACGACGGTAACCAGCATAGTTGCGTAAAATATGCTCAATGGCTGGCAAACAACTGTAAATATTTTCTAAATCAATTTCTACAAAAGGAACATCGGGAAAGTCTTCTTTCAGTAAACGACATACCCCAGCCCCCCCACCAATGACGGTGGGACAACCGGAAAATAAGGATTCCAAGGCTACTAAATTGAGGGTATCGTAGCGCGAAGGCACAAAGGTGACTGTTTTACGGGCGAATAAGCCCATCAATTCCTGTTGGGGTTTGGGAGGCAAAAATTTAACGGGACTCTGGCGATCGCCAAGCATACTCCGGAGATAACTTTCCGAGGAAATGGTGCCGGTATCATTAAAGCTATGGGGGCCAATAATATTAGCTTCGTTATAGAGATCTTTGTCCAACCACCAAGCAATATCAATAAAAATATCTGGACCTTTCCGTCTTTCGGTGCGACCAATAAAGTTCAAATCAGGGCGATCGCCACTGGCAATTGCTTCTAGGGGCTGGGGTAATGCAAAGAAATGAAGGGGATGGTAATAGTGGGCAGAAAATGGGCTTAGGAATTGCCATTCATCAATGTAGCTTTTACTAATGCCGTAGCGGAGATCAACGGTGGCATATTGCTTCCATTCTTCTAGTTCTAGGGGGATATTTTCCTTACCTTTATTGAACCAATCTAACTTTAAAGTGGTGGAAATTTTGCCATGGAGAGAAAGGGCAATCTTCGCAAATTTTACCCGGTGGTAATCTAGGGCTGGACGCAGAAAAATAGCCCACTGTTCATAATCAGGGGAATCAACCAAGTCAAATTCCATGCCAGCTACCGATGCGGCAATGTTGCTGGCTCTGACGAAGGAACGGTAAATCCATTTGGGGGGATTGACGTCAAAAAAGTTATTTAAATCGGCGAGGAAATATTTTTCCTGAAAGGGGACTCCGTGGGCGTTATCGGGTCGTTTAGTGGCACGCTCTTCTTTGTCAATCAGGTAATAAAAATCAATATCGGGGTTTTTACGAATTAAACTGCGGTAAAAAGTTTGCCCGCCACCTACTTTGGCAAATAGGTCAAAATCTGTGATTAATACCTTCATGAAAGCAAATCTAGGTAGGTTTGATAAAGCTGACGATAGTCATAGTTTTGGGCAAAATTGCGGGCAGAATTACCCAACTGCTCATATTGGTGGGGGTGCTGGATAATATCTTCAATTACCCCAACATAAGTGGCTAAATTATTGTTAATTAAACAATTCACCCCCGACTCCACCGGATAACCCCGAAAGGCGATCGCCGTGCCGAGGATTACCTTACCACAGGCCATTGCCTCCAGGGTTTTGACAGACATACCAGTGCCCGCTTCGAGGGGAATCAGCACCAGCGCTGAACGTTGATAAAGGGCTTGGAGGACGGAATCGGAGACTTTACCCAGGGCAAAAAAGTTTCGTTGCTGGGTCGGCGGACAACAACTACCCACGGCGATCGCCTGCCAATGGCCGTCACTAGCTTGGACCAGGGCTTGAATTTGCTCCACTGCTTTGAGGTTGGGGAGATGTTGACTGCCCACAAATAAACAGAAGGGTTTGCGCCAATCTATGGAGGGGTCGAAGGCTTGTAACTCCGCCAGGGCTTTTTCCGGGGCGGGTAAATTTACAGCGGCTTGGGTATCTAGACCAATGGGGATGCAATGGCTGGCAATGTTATGACTTTGGAAAAATGCTTGATCATCGGGGGCAAGGGTCACCACTGCATCGGCTTCCCGCAATGCTTGTAATTCCTCCGCCAGGGCAACCTGGGCTAACCAAGTATCAGTGGGTAACTGTTTGGCTAACACGTCATGGGCTGTAAGAATTAATTTAACCCCCCGACGACGACATATCGGCCCGGCGATCGCCGCCCAAAAAGGATATTCCAGCAGCACCGCATCGGCTCCATCAATGATTCGCTCCAACGTTTGTTGAAATTTATGGTCAAAGCGGCTGCCATAGTAAATCCAAGGTAGCCAATTTTCTGTTAGTTCCTGATAAGACAATGGGGAAAAATGAACGCTGTCAGCCATGGCAATATCCAGCATTTTCTGCCAACTGACAAAAGCTTCTTGGTAAATTTTTTGCACCAATGCCCCTTGGGCAAAGGTTGACCTGAAATAACGGTAATGAATTTGTCCTTGCCAATTACTCTGGCGATCGCCGATGGTAAAAACAGTTACATCTAAACCTTGACTAGCGAGAAAATCTGCTACCTTACCTGACCGCTGGCTAGCCCCACTACGCCGCTCTTCCATGTCTCCCCAGGGGTAAAGCATGACAACGTTTTTGATAGCACTTTTACCTGTATTGAGAACCTGAACTTTCTCCCCAAGCATATAGGTCGTAGCTTGGTTTAGTTGTCTATAATCAATGTCCTGATCAATGGTTGTGAGTGAATAAACTGTTGCTTGGGGTTGTAGCTCCTGGATCTTAAAAGCTAAAGGTTCAACAGTGGTGAGTAGAACCGCAAATAATTTCAGTTGCTCAATTTCCCATTGAAAATTCTGCTGTACAATTTCCCTTTTTCGGCGGAGCGCATGGGAGCATCCCAGTTTGTCAGCAAGCATAAATACTCATAGAGAAGGCGTGATTAAGATAGGCACAGCGCAGGCGTAGCATTCGGTTAACATTCTTGGGAGACCATTGAGCACCAGATAATTTGAGAC
>NZ_JADEVV010000017.1 GCF_015207985.1 Synechocystis salina LEGE 00031
CCCATTACACCGCCCCCCCTCAGCCCCAGCGAAAATCCCTTTGACCCCAGCCTTTTTCCCACGGATCCCTTGATTCCTTCTGGGGAAACCCTCACCCCTTTGCAACGGCGACGGTTAATCGAAGCCCTAGATGCATTGGAAGCTGAGGCCCTGGTGTTGGATCAAGCAGGGCAGGGAGACCAGGCTTTTCAACTCCGTTACCGCAGTTTACGGGGACGACAAAGGTTGGGGGATTTGGCCGAGGTTGAAGCCCTGGGTCGTATTGGGGCGATCGCCTGGGAGCAGGGGCGCAATCAGGACGTCATGGCCATCGGTCAACGGTTGGAAGATTTACAACTTTCCCTGACTAGGGAAAAGGCTATGAGCCCGGAACTGTTGACGGCCTTTGCCAAAGCCTATGGGCAACTCCACAGTCTAGATGCGGCGATCGCCGTTTATCAGCAAATGCGTCGGGAAGCTCAACAACAGGGGGATTACCGCCGGGAAAACCAGGCCCTCTCGATGTTGGGTGAATTGTATCTGGCCAAATTTAACTATCCCGCCGCCGCTGAAGTGTATGAAATCCTTTTAGCCAGGGCCACCAACGCCCGCAACAGCTATTACGAAGGCATTTATTTACAAAAATTGGGGGAAATCTACAAACAGTCTGCCCAGCCCGACAATGCCATTCGCATCAAAGAGCAACTGGTGCAAAGAAGATTGCAGGACGGTAAGCCAGAATTGGTGCCCGACATCCAGATTGCCATTGGCGATCATTATTTAGAACTAGAACAGGCGGAAAATGCCAGCCAAGCCTATCAAAAGGCCTACACCCTGGCTTGGTCCATTAAACAATTGAGCACAGCGGCGATCGCCTTGGATAAGCTGGGGGATTTGTACCTGTTCAGTGAACAGGCCAACTATGCCTTGGAAATTTATAAACAACTTTTGCAGGTACAGCAGCAATCCTATAACTATTACGGCATGATGATTACCTACGAAAAAATTGCCCAACTCTACATCAATGCCCAACAGCCCAGTGCAGCGTTAACCGCCTATCAACAAGCGTTATCTCTAGCCCGTTCCCTTAAATACAGCACAAAGGAAAACAATATTCTTAATCAAATACAAACTATTTCTGGGGGCACTGGGTCATAGATTTTATTCACAAATTTTTGATTAGCCATGGCGAATTCTGAACAGGCCTATTGGTTAGCCTGGAGTCAGGTTAAGGGGGTAGGGCCAGTGTTGCTCAAGCGGCTGGCTCAACATTTTGAGCTCTTGGAAAATGCCTGGAAGGCTAGACCGATCGCCTTGGGGGAAGTGGAGGGTTTTGGCCAAAAATTAATTGAGAAAATTGTCGGACAAAGAAATACTCTCAATCCCTTTCAATTTTTAGAGGAACATCAACAAAAAAATCCTCAGTTTCTTACCCCCAATGACCCAGACTATCCCCGTTTACTGTGGGAAATCCCGAGTCCGCCGCCGGTGTTGTATTATCTGGGACGTCTTGACCACCGAGAAAGTCAAGGACAAATTCCCGGAGTAGGCATGGTGGGCACCCGTTACCCCACGGAGCATGGGAGCCGTTGGACCAGGAAAATTAGCCAAGCTCTGGTCAAATCTGGTTTCACCATCGTTTCTGGCTTAGCCGCTGGCATTGATGCTGATGCCCATAACAGTTGTTTACGGGTGAACGGAAGGACGATCGCCGTTTTAGGCACTGGGTTAGATTTGGTTTATCCTCCCCAGAATCGGCAATTATTTGAGCAAATCGCCGCAGAAGGACTAATTTTGAGTGAATATCCCGTGGGTAGTAAACCGGAAAGGGGCAATTTTCCCGCCCGTAATCGCATCATTGCCGGTCTGAGCAGGGCTGTGTTGGTCATGGAAGCTCCCCCCAAATCCGGGGCATTAATCACCGCCAAGTATGCCAACGAATTCAACCGGGACGTGTTTAGCCTACCTAATTCCCCCGATATTCCCGAAGCCCACGGCTGTTTAAATCTCATCCATAACGGAGCGGAGGTAATTCTCTCGGAAAATCAATTGTTGGCCAGCCTAGGAGCTATGCCCCTACTGGATCAAGGACAAGAGCAAAAAAATGTTCAAGGCGATCACCAAGCTCGCTATCCAGTCCCAACCAATGTTCCTACTTCAAGCACTGGGACAAGGGGTAAAAAACCTTTGACTGAACCACCGGAGAACTTGGAGCCAACTTTAGGAAAAATCCTGGCCGCAGTAGAGGAAGAGCCCACAACCCTAGATCAAATTGTCGCTGTCACAGCCCTGGCCATTGGAGATGTTTCCGCTGGATTATTACAGTTGGAAATTCTTGGTTTAGTCAGCCAGGAACCGGGCATGCGCTACCAAAGACGTTGAATATGGGGTATCAGGTATCACCACCGAGCAAACTAATCCACTGTTACCGCCGTTCCCGTCGCCGTAATTAATAGCAATGCTCCCCGGTCATCTACATTAATGGTTCCAGTATTTACTGACACTCCGATTACTCCATTGGCCCCTAGTTTTTGGGCCCGTTGACCCAATTCGGCGATCGCCTCTCGGTGGCCTTTTTCAAAAATTTGTTCGTAGCTGCCGGTTCTGCCGCCAATTAAATCTCGAATACCGGCAAAAAAGTCCCGCAGAGCATTGGTGCCGTATACCACTTCGGCTGTGACAATGCCATGGTAGCGAGCAATAGTCCGGCCTTGAACAATATCCGTTGTGGAAGTCAGCATAGTTTTAAGATTCTGTTTTAATAATTTTTAACCTCAAGGTTTATTAATGCTACCACCCCTAAAAATCCAAGAAATGCCCACAGTAATTAGGATTGGAAAATTTCGTTTTCATTTTTACTCAGACGAGGGATTAGAACCGGCACACATTCATGTTCGCTCTCCTGATGGTGAATGTAAATTCTGGCTTGAACCAGCAATACTGCTATCTTCTAACCATGACATTCCTGTGCGTGAGTTGCGTAAAGTAGAGAAACTTAGTTTATGAAAATCATCATTTTTTGAGGAACGCTTACTATTTTTGAGGAACGCTTACTATGAATTCCATCACCGTTGATTCCAAAATTGTTATTGAACCCACTGCTGTTAGAGCATGGGCGGAGAAACGAATGATATACATTGAACTCAGTGATGGACGGATCTTTGGCTTTCCTGGCGATCGCTTCCGTATCCTTAAAAAAGCTACCAATGAACAATTGGCAAAGGTCAAAGTTGAAGTGAATGGTTATGCCCTCCGCTGGGAAGAGCTAGATGAAGATATTACTGTCCCTGGAGTAGTGGCCGGCCATTTTCAGTTGCCTTTGACCTAAGGCGATCGCCCTACCCCAGACTAACTGGTCGAGTATTGTCGATCAGATCAGTGATTTCTGCACCAATGCCACTCTTTTCCTGACAATTTTGCGTTTTCTAACAATTCGTCCAAATTCTGTATCTGATATGGCAGTATGATCGAAGAAGATCCCCATTTTGCATTGTATTAGGAACTATTTGTTATGGCGTTACAACTCGGTGATGTTGTCCCCGACTTTACCCAAGAATCCAGCCAAGGCCCCATTTCTTTCCATGAGTGGGCCGGCGATAGCTGGGTTGTCTTATTTTCTCACCCTGCGGATTACACTCCGGTTTGTACCACCGAATTGGGCACTGTTGCCAAACTGAAGCCGGAATTTGATAAGCGCAACGTTAAGGTGATTGCCCTCAGTGTGGACGACGTGGAATCCCATCAAGGCTGGATCTGTGACATTAATGAAACCCAGAATACCAGCGTTAACTATCCCATCTTGGCCGATGGCGATAAAAAGGTGTCCGATCTCTATGGCATGATCCACCCCAATGCCCTCAATAATTTGACGGTGCGTTCTGTCTTCATCATTGATCCCGCTAAAAAACTACGGTTGACCCTCACCTATCCCGCTAGCACTGGCCGTAACTTTGCTGAAATCCTCCGGGTCATTGACTCCCTCCAGTTGACTGATTATCACCAAGTGGCCACCCCGGCTAACTGGCAAGATGGCGACAAGTGTGTGGTGGTGCCCTCCATTTCCACTGAAGAGGCCAAGGTCAAATTCCCCAAAGGTGTGGAAGAGATCAAACCTTACCTGCGCATGACCCCCCAACCCAACAAGTAGTTTTGATCTGCATAAATCCTTTGGCCGCGATTGACAGATATTTGAAACACTTTCTGATCCGCCTCCTTGGCCGTTAGCCATGGGGGCTGACCGATTGGCTTCTGAGATCAATTTGATCAATTAAATTCAACAAGCTTTTGAGCAAAGGGGGAGAATAATCATCTACCCTCTTTTTTGTGGCCTTTTGCAAAAATTTCCTCAACCTACTCCGATGATCCAAGTTCTTGATCGCCAGTTGGTGGATTTAATTGCGGCGGGGGAAGTGATTGATTCTCCCTTGGCGGTGGTGCGGGAATTGGTGGAAAATGCCTTGGATGCTGACGCTGATCGAATTTTGGTTCGTCTTTGGTGGGAAGAGTGGCGCTTGGAAGTGCTGGACAATGGCCAGGGCATGGATTTGACGGAACTGAAAACTAGCGTGTTGCCCCATGCCACCAGTAAAATTAGTAGCCAAGCAGATTTACAGCGAATTAAAACTTTAGGTTTTCGAGGGGAAGCTCTCCATAGTTTGGCCCAGGTGGCCCAGTTGACCATTAGCAGTCGCAGTGTGGCCAGTGCGGATTGTGGTTGGCGCATTACCTACAACCCCCAGGGTCAACCAGAGCAGATTGAACCGGTGGCGATCGCCATGGGGACGAGGGTAGAAGTGCGGCAACTGTTTGCTGATTTTCCCCAACGTCGGCAAGCCTTTAGCAAAAGTCAACAGTTTTGGCGGCCGATGGTGACCTATTTGCAACAATTAGCCCTCTGCCATCCCCAGGTAACTTGGCAACTGTGGCAGGACGAACGGTTACGGTTAAGCCTTAGCCCTGGCCCCAATGCTGAAGCTATCTTGTTGCAATGCCTGAAATCCCTCCAGGCTAGCCAGCTTGGCCATGGGGAACAATCTTCGCCCCTACCCACTACCGTGGAGGATTCATTAGCATCAGCCCATTTAAGTTTGACCTTTGGCTACCCCGACCGCTGCCATCGTCCCCGTCCAGATTGGTTAATCATTGCCATTAATGGTCGCCCGGTGAATGTGCCGGAGCTAACCCAGACAATTACGGCTGCCTTTCACCGCACCTTGCCCCGGCAACGCTATCCCCTGTGCTTTGCCCATTGGCAACTGCCCCCCCAGTGCATCGATTGGCACCGTCACCCTGCGAAAACGGAAATTTATTTGCAGGATATGCCCCACTGGCAGGGACAACTGCAAGCCTTGTTGCAAAAGGAGTTAGCCCTAGTAGAAGGCAGTGCCACTCCCCGCTTGAACCAATTGCTCAAGGCCGCAGAACCTGGTGGAGTTTACCAGTTGCAGTCCCCAACGTCCCTCACGGAAAGTGTGTTGGGCCAGCCCACTACCCTCAAGGCGATCTCCCAAATTTGCCAGACCTACATTGTGGTGGAACATGACCGGGGTATGTGGTTGGTGGAACAGCACGTGGCCCATGAACGGGTTTTGTTCGAGGAGTTGCAACGACATTGGCAATGTGTTTCCCTCGAGCAACCGCTGATATTGCAAGGATTTAGCTTGGAACAGGTGGAAAAATTACAAAGTTTAGGGCTAGAAATAGATCCTTTCGGGGAGGACATCTGGGCTGTGCGGAGTTTACCGGCTCTATTGCATGGGCACCTGGAAATTGTGGCAATTCTCCAGGAACTCAGTCGACTGTCTTCCCTCTCCAACACCCAAGCGGCGATCGCCTGTCGTAGTGCAATTAAAAATGGTACGGAATTGGATCGCAGTGCTTGGAAAACATTGATTGAGCAATGGCAAAAATGTGAAAATCCCCACACCTGTCCCCACGGTCGCCCCATCTATTTGGCCCTGGAAGAATCATCCCTGGCCCGTTTTTTCCGCCGGAATTGGCTTGTTAACCCGAAAACTTCTTCCCCTTAAATTACTGTGAACCGATGCTGGCTCAACCCACTCTTGGTATCACGGGTAACAAATTTATCGGACAGGGCAGGGTTAACTATAAAGGCTAACTCGGTTTTCCCCCAAGGCATTTCCGTCCAAACCATCGGAAACGAAGGGTTTAAGCTGGATTTGCCCCCCTTTCCTCCAATTCTAGAAAACATTGTGTCAGTACTCCTAGAAGGTATTTTTAACGGTTTAAGCACAAGTTCAGTATTACTGATTGCCGCCCTGGGATTGGCGATCGTCTTTGGCCTCATGGGGGTGATTAATCTGGCCCATGGGGAATTGATGATGTTGGGTGCCTACAGCACCTTTGTGGTGCAAAACCTCTTCCAGGGCTTTGGTGAACCTTGGTTTGACCTCTACATTTTTGCGGCTTTGCCCGTTGCTTTCCTGGTGGCGGCGATCGCCGGTCTAGTTTTGGAAAGACAGGTCATCCGCTACTTGTATGGCCGACCACTGGAAACGTTGCTAGCAACCTGGGGAGTAAGCCTGATTTTGCAGCAGTTTGTCCGCAGTGTGAACTGGATTATGGTGCTGGTGGTGGGCATATTTTTACTGCTTTATTTTGGCGGCACCTGGTTAATCAAACGCCAGGCCGGTGGCAAACCTTGGTTAGGGAAAGCCCAGGTAATTCTTTTCTTCCTCTCAGTGGCGATCGCCAGCATTAGTGGCTTCGCTGTGGCCCAGGGCAATTCGCCCCTATGGAATCGGGCTTGGTTTGGGGCCAGGAACGTTAACGTCAGTGCCCCCACTTGGTTGCGGGGAGGATTTGCCATTGGCACTTTCCAAGTACCCTCCACCCGGATTTTTATCATTTTCCTGACTCTGCTCTGTTTGCTGGCGGTATATTTGATTTTCTACCGCTCCAACTGGGGACTGAGGATTCGAGCCGTTACCCAAAACCGTGGTATGAGTGCCTGTTTGGGCATTCCCACTGGGCAGGTGGATGCTTTGACCTTTGCCCTAGGCTCTGGGCTAGCGGGCATTGCAGGCTGTGCCATTAGTTTTCTCGGGGCAGTGGGGCCTAACATTGGCCAAAACTACATTATCAACACCTTCATGGTGGTGGTGGTGGGGGGCGTCGGTAACCTATTGGGAACCATCATTGCTTCCCTGGCGATCGGGGTATCCAGTGACCTCATCGGTAGTGGCACCCTAATTCGCCTATTTCCCGCAGAGGGAGCCTTGCAACCCCTGTACGAATTTTTCACCTTTTTCGCCACCACCAGTATGGCCCGGGTGTTGGTATTTGCTTTGATTATTCTCTTTTTGCAAATTAAGCCAGCGGGCATTTTCCCCCCCAAGGGGCGTACCGCAGAGCTATAGCAGTGACCCATCCATTCCCCTCTGGCAGGTCAGTTCTGTTGCTCTGGCCCAAGGGGGTAACTCATTTAGCTAACTTGTTTGTTTATCCCTGGTCATTTTTCCTATGCAAAATCCTCCCCAAAACCCTGGTTCTCCCCTAGGCAAACTCCTAAAGAAGCTAGGTTGGAGTGACTATGCCCTATTTGGAGCGGTGCTGGTTTTTGCCTGTATTCCCTTGATTATTGCCGTTTTATCCCTGTCGGATTGGGTGGTGGGTCAATGGTTGCTGAAGAATTTTCCCTTCCTACGGCTCAGGTTAATGGGGCGTTTCCTTTCCTTGGCCATTATTGCCCTGGGCATCGACTTAATTTGGGGCTACACAGGCTTGCTGAGCCTGGGTCATGGCATCTTTTTTGCCTTGGGGGGCTACGCCTTTGCTATGTACCTCAATCTCCAGTTGCCGGATGGTCAATTACCGGAATTTTTTGGTCTCTACGGGGTGGACAAACTGCCGTTGATTTGGCAACCTTTCCATTCCCTACCGATCACGCTGCTGGCCATGGTATTGGTGCCGGGGGCGATCGCCGCGCTGTTGGGTTATCTGATTTTTCGTAACCGGATTAAGGGGGTATATTTTTCAATTCTGACCCAGGCGGCCCTGTTGGTGTTCTACAACTTTTTCAACGGGCAACAGAAATTAATTAACGGAACCAATGGTTTAAAAACCGATACGGAAAGAATTTTTGGTTACCTGGCCAGTTCTGACGGAGCCCAACTGGTATTTTATGAGCTGACCGTGGTGGCTTTGTTGTTGGTTTATATTCTTTGTCGTTGGCTTACCAGCGGACGCTTTGGGCGCATTTTAGTAGCCATCCGGGACGATGAAACTAGGGTCAGGTTTACGGGCTACGACCCCACCGGTTTTAAGGTGTTGGTGTTTGGCATCTCCGGGGCGATCGCCGGTTTATCGGGGGGGTTATACACGGTGCAAACGGGTATTATTACCCCCAGCATTATGGACGTGGCCTTTTCCATTGAAATGGTCATTTGGGTCGCGGTGGGAGGCCGGGCTACCTTAGTGGGGGCAGTGTTGGGAACCCTTTTGGTACGCCTCGCCCAGAGTAGTTTGAGTGAACAATTTCCCGAAGTTTGGCTCTTTTTCCAAGGGGCTTTGTTCCTGATTGTGGTGACGGTGCTCCCCAACGGTATTGTGGGCTGGTGGCAAGAACAGGGCATTGTCCAACTGCGCAATTTATTCCGGGGTAAACCCCAGTTGGCCACCTTTCCCAGCTTGGAAGAAGATCCCCTGGTGCAGGAAGAGCGTCAACAATTCGAAGGGGAACCGGAAGAACCGTAAGCTTTTTAAGGTTGGGCCGACCTTAACCAAGGAAAATTTTCTCCTGCCGAAAAGCATCACTACTCCGCCACCATTACCACTGCAATTTCCCCTGTACAGAATGGGTCAAGAGATAGCAATGGGTATGTTAACCTGGTCTAGTTTTATGGCATTTTCCTATGACAGTCTCTGGGTCCGATCGCCGTTGGCCTAGGGGGGTGACTCCCTATTTGTTTTTGTTGCCCGCTTTGATTATGCTGGCTGCAACGGTTTTCTATCCAGCATTACAGGCTTTTTCCCTCAGTTTTACCCAATACGAACTGGACTTGACCAAAGCCCCTACCTGGGTAGGGTTAGCTAACTTTGAACGGCTTTGGCGGGATAAAGTTTTTTGGCTGACCTTTCGCCACACTCTTCTTTACCTAGTGGGGGTAGTGCCGCTATTAATCATGTTGCCCCTGGGGCTAGCCATTTTGGTTAACCAAAAACTGCGGGGCATTACTTGGTTCCGCATGGCCTATTACACCCCGGTGATTATTTCCATTGTGGTGGCAGGCATTGCGTGGAAAGCTCTCTACGCTTCCAACGGCATCCTCAATCAAATTCTTGCCCTACTAGGATTTAGTGATGGCATCCCCTGGCTCACCAGTCCCCATTTAGCCCTCTGGAGTGTGATGGTGGTGACGGTGTGGAAAGGTTTGGGATATTACATGGTTATCTATTTGGCAGGACTGCAGGCCATTCCCCAGGAACTCTATGAAGCAGGGGCGATCGACGGGGCTGACGGTTGGCGGCAACATTGGGACATCACCATTCCCCTCATGCGGCCCTATTGTTTATTGGTGGGAGTGCTATCTTCCATTTCCGCCCTCAAAGTTTTTGAAGAAGTGTATATCATGACCCAGGGGGGCCCCCTCAACGCTTCCAAAACGGTGGTTTACTACGTTTACGAACGGGCTTTTCAGGACTTGGAAATGAATTACGCTTCGGCGATCGGGCTAGTCCTGTTTTTGGTCATCTTCATTTTTTCGGTGATTAATCTCAAACTTTCCGGCGGTAACCTGCCGTCCCGTTAAAGCTCTTAGGAGACATAATTGACCCTGACTGAAAAAAATGGACAAATCCAGGAGGACAGTATGATGGAATTCCCCGATGTCGTAGTGGAAGAAAAGGAAGTGCAAAAAGTATGAAAACACTGTATGAAACCGACTTCAACCTGTGGATAGAGCAGACCGTCAACCAACTCAAAAGCGGTGACATCAAGGGGTTAGACCTGGACAACCTCATTGAAGAAATAGAATCCATGGGACGGAATAACAAAAGGGAAGTACGAAGCCGGTTAATCGTCCTCATGGCTCACCTACTGAAATGGCAATACCAACCCGAAAAACAGAGCAATAGCTGGATCTACACCATCAAAGAGCAACGCTTACAACTCAAGCTAATTCTGCAAGACAGCCCTAGCCTGAAGCCCTTTTTGCAACAGGTTTTAGACGATTGTTACCAAGATGCCCGAAAGGATGCAGCCCAGGAAACCAAACTAACCCCCGACAACTTCCCCAAAGAATCCCCCTACACCCAAGCTCAGATCCTAGACCCCGACTTTTTCCCAAAATCAGAATAAATACAAAAAAGCCCTCTAAAACAATGACCTTGTCCTGAAAAACTGACACAAAAATTTCATATGGTCGTCACAGCCCTGCCATACCCCTCCCCTACATTAATAAATGTCAGCCCAAGCCGTTTTCCCAATTGCTCCTCACCGGGCTGACTTTTTTTCTCTAGATTTGTTTTAAGCAATAATCCAGCAAATAAGTGCCACCAAGCCATGAAAGACGTTTCCCTCCATTCTGCCAAACAGACCCCTTCTAAAATTTCCTTGGCCTACCTGGGGCTAGTCCTGGTGGGTATGGGCATTGGTGCTGGGGGGACCTTCGTTCTAACTAATCCCCAATGGGCAGAACACTTAGCAGATCACTCCGTTATTTCCCCTTTGGTTACTAACCAATCCAGCGCTCCCGCTAAGGAGAACTTAGCAACTAACTTACAAAGTCGTTTAACCCCTAGGGAGCCTAGTAATTTTGTGGTGGATGTGGTGGAATCCACCGGCCCTGCTGTGGTGCGCATCAATGCCCAAAAAACGGTTAAATCCCAGGTACCCCAGGCGTTTAACGATCCCTTCTTCCAAAGATTTTTTGGCTCCCAGATGCCCCCCATGCCCAATGAGCGGGTGCAACGGGGAACGGGCTCCGGTTTCATCGTTAGCAATGATGGCAAGATTTTCACCAATGCCCATGTGGTGGATGGGGCCGATGAAGTGACAGTAACCCTCAAAGATGGTCGTTCCTTCCCCGGTCGGGTGATGGGCTCTGACCCTTCTACGGATGTGGCGGTGGTCAAAATTGACGCTGGTGATCTGCCTACCGTGGCCCTGGGGGATTCCGATCGCCTGCAGGTGGGGGAATGGGCGATCGCCATTGGGAACCCGTTGGGCTTAGATAATACTGTCACCACGGGGATTTTGAGTGCTACGGGCCGGCGCAGTGCAGACATTGGTGTGCCCGACAAACGGGTGGAATTTATCCAAACCGATGCGGCCATCAACCCTGGTAACTCTGGCGGCCCCCTCCTCAATGCCGATGGCCAAGTGATTGGGATGAACACCGCCATTATTCAAAACGCCCAGGGCATTGGTTTTGCCATCCCCATTAATAAAGCCCAGGAAATTGCTGAACAGTTAATTGCCACTGGCAAAGTGGAACACGCCTACCTCGGCATTCAAATGGTGACCATGACCCCGGAACTGCAAAGTCAAATTCGCCAAGAAACGAATATGGACATTCCTGTGGATAAGGGCGTTGTGATTATGCAGGTTATGCCCAACTCTCCGGCGGCGATCGCCAAACTGCAACAGGGAGACGTGCTCCAATCGCTCCAAGGACAACCGGTAGAAAATGCTGAACAGGTACAATCTCTAGTGGGCAAACTAGCGGTGGGAGACGAAGTGGAACTAGGCATTCTCCGCAACGGCCAAAAAGAGAACTTGAAGGTTACCATTGGTGCTTTGCCGATTACCCCGCCCAACTAAATGACTATTGCTAGGACAAACGGGGGCTTTTCTCCTAAACTTTTAGGATGTTGGATCAAGGCCCGTCGGCAAAAATTTAAGTTGCCCCTCACCCTCCCCAAGGAAGCTCTGGCCAACCTGAGGAGTTTGCAGGTTTAAACCGGTTCCCAATCCCTTTTAACTTTGATTTTTTAGATTTAACTAAAATTATGGTTTGGACCAAAGCCCTCGCCCAAAGTGAGCTTCCCCCCGGTAGTCGTCAAGTGGTTAAGGTAAACCAACAGGCCATTCTGTTGCTGAATGAAGCGGGCACTATCCACGCAGTTAGTAACCAGTGCCCCCATCTCAAATTACCGATGAAAAGCGGCAAAATTAAGGACGGAGCCATTGTTTGTCCTTTCCACCGCAGTGCCTTCGACCTTTGTTCCGGCGCTGTGAAGGAATGGAGCCCCTTTCCTCCCGTGGTGGGGAGCTTGATGGGCAAAATGTCTGCGGAAAAGCCCCTGCCGGTGTTCCCTGTGCGGGTGGAAAACGGAGAAGTACAGGTCGATTTGGGTGCCTGATCGCTCAGTTGAACCCTTTGCAAAGCAGACAAGACTATATTTTTGATCTAAATGATTTTTCTTAATCCCTCAAACTTTGGGGGATTTTGATTAATCTGTCTAGTGTCTAGAATCAAATAGCTAGGTTCTGGGACAATCTCACCTGAAATCCTGGTTCACAATAGTTTTTATTGAATTCACATTGCCTTGACCCATAATTCCCAACCCCTACCCGTTGACCCCCAGGACAATGGCTTTCCCCCAGTCCGTTTCCAAACCCATTTCCAAGGCAGAATGGAAATGTTTGCCTCCGGGCAAGAGGTAGAAGATTATCTACAAGCCCACCAAGGTTGGTTCCGTCGCTGTGCTCAACCTATGCAAGCAGATCCTTTGGGGGATCATGGCTATGTATTAACCATTGGTAAATTTGGCGCTTTGGGTTTTGATGTGGAGCCCAAAATTGCTGTGATGCTGGAACCTCCCCAGGATGGCAATTATCTGATGCATACGGTTCCTTTACCTGACGGCCCCGATCTGGGTTACGAGGTAGACTTTCTGTCCAATATGACTCTGCATCAGGTCAATGGCGATCGCCTGACGGAGAAAAGTTTAAAACAATTTGCCCAAGCGGAAATTCCCTGGCCGGAAACCATTACCCAGGTGGAATGGGACTTGAAAATGGATGTGGCGGTGCAGTTCCCTGGCTATATCTACAAGCTGCCTATGAAGTTAATCCAATCCACTGGCGATCGCCTCTTAACGGAAATTATCCGTCAAGTTTCCCCCCGTTTAACCTACAAAGTACAGCAGGATTTTCACCAGGAAAAGAGTTTGCCCCTACCGCCCAAAAGCGGCCGTTATTTCCAGCGGGTCAAGCGAGCGGGGGAAGATCAATTGGAGCCGGATTTGGAAACGGAAGTCGAATCTTAATCTGTCCTGACCAAACGGTTAGGGGGGATTACTGAATTACCTTAAAGATCAACAGACCAATTTTTTAGTGCCCATGGCCATGCCCCTTGTCCAATCAATGAAAAAACCCCTACCTATTCTGCTCGGTTTGTTGGGGTTAGGGATCTTGGTGGTGGGAATTTTTGCCTACCGTTCGGCCTATGGCCCTTCCCGCCAGTCAGAATTGGATAAATATACGGTCATGGCGACGGAGTCTCCCCTGGAGGTGGAAATTAAGGCCAGTGGCACCGTTCAACCCCAACAAACCGTCAACATTAGCCCCAAAGCCCCCGGCCGTTTACTGCGACTTTTTGTGGAACAGGGGGATGTCGTTAAAAAAGGCGATCGCATTGCGGTGATGGAAAATCAAGAGTTTTTTGCCGACGGTAAGCAATCAGAAGCCCGTTTACAGGAGGCGATCGCCAGGTATGAACAAGCTCGCATCAGAATTCCGGCTGAAATTGACCAACTGCGGGCCCAAGTGAATCAAGGTCGTACCCGCATTGCCCAGGCCCGCTCCCAATTGGCCAGTGCCCAGGCTCGTTTGGAACAAGCCCAATCCCGTATTCCCAGCAACATTGACCAACTGCGGGCCCAGGTGGCTTCAGCGGAATCTCGCCTCAAGCTGGCGGAAAATCGTCGCAACCGTAATCAAAGCCTCCTCCAGGAAGGGGCCATTACCCAGGATCAGTATGATGAACTTTCCAACGAGTTTTTAAATGCCCAGGCCAGTCTATTTGAAGCCCAAAGTCGCCTCAATAATGCCAAAACCACCGCCTCCCCGGAAGTGGGGCAGATTGAGCAAGAAATTATCCAACTCCAAGGGGCGATCGCCGAAGCAGAACAGGGGCTAGTGGACCAAATGTCCCAACTGCAACAACGACAGGCCACCGCCGAAACGGAATTAGCCACTCTCCAAGCCGCCGCTTCCCAAGCAGAAGCCCAACTACTGCGGAGCAAAATTGCCTATGAAGATACCTTCATCCTGGCCCCCTTTGACGGCATCATCACCCAAAAATTTGCCACAGTGGGTTCCTTTGTTACTCCCACCACCTCCGCTTCCAGTACAGCTTCCGCTACCTCCACTTCCATTGTGGCTTTAGCCCAGGGTTTAGAAGTGGTGGCCAGGGTACCTGAAGTTGACATTTCCGCTCTCCGTCCGGGGCAAATGGTGGACATTGTGGCCGACGCCTTTCCCAACGAAGTTTTTACGGGCCGGGTAATCCGGGTTGCCCCCGAAGCCATTGTGGAAAATAACGTCACTTCCTTTGAGGTCACCATTGGTTTAACCACTGGCCAGGGACAATTGCGCTCCAAGATGAACGTGGACGTGGTCTTCAAGGGGGATAGGTTGACCGATGCTTTAACTGTGCCCACCGTGGCCATTGTGACTGTGGGGGGTAGAACCGGGGTCATGGTGCCCGATGCAGAGGATAAGCCCCAGTTTAAGCCTGTCACCATTGGCCTCGTGTTGGACGACAAAACTCAAATTCTCAGAGGACTAGGACCCAGGGAACGGGTATTTATTGATTTGCCAGAGGGGAGCGAGGATGCCCTCAAACCGCCGGAAGACTCCAACGAATCCGGCAATTAACCAAGCCAAACACCATCAAACGTCAAGGGAGCCCCAAGTCGGCTCCTTTTTTCATGGCGACACTCAACGACAAAAAAACTTCTTGTCAACTTTAGTTTACAAAAATTTACAAAGCTGTTACATTTATTTACATAAGGCAAAGGAAGTCTCCTCCGGGAGCAAGCCAATGCCCCAGGAATAATTATTTTTCTTGATTGTTTGTAGGAATTTAGGAGTCACTGCCATGTTCGCCCCCATCGTTATTTTGGTTCGTCAACAGTTGGGCAAAGCTAAGTTCAATCAGATCCGTGGCAAGGCGATCGCCCTCCATTGCCAGACCATCACCAACTTTTGTAACCGGGTGGGCATCGATGCCAAACAGCGCCAAAATTTAATCCGTTTGGCTAAATCCAACGGCAAAACCCTGGGTTTATTGGCCTAATTCTTTATTGCTGACCGTTCTTACCAAACTGAGTCGGTCCAGGTCTTTTGAGATTGACATTCACTGATCCGGCTCTCCCCTATAACTTTCCTAGAAATCCTCCCTAACTCTCTACGTCCATGGGGGGATTGCTTTGTCTGGATATGGAACACCTGTGTCTTGCTGAGAAAACAGTCACAATCGTCCCAGGCCGAAAGCAGGGATAATACCCTTGGTGGCAACCTCAGCAATTGACCGGAGGCGTTATGAAGAGTTTATGGGATGACCAAGAAGCAAACCAATATCAGGGGGATTTACCCCAACGGGTTTATACATCCCGTTTGCTGGGTCGGGAGTCGTCCCTGGTGCTCCATGGCGGCGGCAATACCTCGGTGAAATGTCAAGTAACTAATTTGGTGGGGGAAAAGGAAGACATTCTCTATGTCAAGGGTAGTGGTTGGGATTTGGCCACCATTGAGGAAGCCGGGTTTGCCCCGGTGAGAATGCCCCATTTGCTCAAACTATCTAAGTTGACGGCATTATCCGATCGCCAGATGGTCAATGAATTAAAGACCCAAATGACCCTGGCCAGTGCCCCCAGCCCTTCGGTGGAAACCATTCTCCACGCCATTTTACCGTTCAAATATGTGGACCATACCCACGCCGATGCGGTGGTGACCATTACCAATACGGCCAATGGAGAAGAAAGAATTCGGGAAATCTACGGCGATCGCCTGGTAATTATTCCCTATGTGATGCCGGGGTTTGATTTAGCTCGGGTGTGCGCCCAAAGATTTGCCGCCGAAGCCCATGGGGGAACAGTGGGCATGGTGTTAATGAACCATGGCATTTTTTCCTTTGGGGCCACCGCTAGGGAAGCCTATGAAGGCATGATCAGTTTAGTGAATGAAGCGGAAGAATATCTCAAAAATCAAGGAGTCTGGCAGATTGACTATGGTCAACCCCAAAAATCTGCCCAGGAAAAACGACAGGTTCTGGCCCAATTACGCTGTGACGCCAGCAAAATAGCTGGATTTCCCCTGGTAATGCGGCAATATCAAGACGAAGCTAGTTTAAGCTTTGTACAAAGACCTGATTTAGTTACCATTAGCCAGCAAGGCCCCGCTACCCCAGATCACGTTATTCGCACCAAACGCCTACCCCAGTTAGGTCGGGACGTAGGGGATTATGCCCAGCAATATCGACAGTATTTTCAGCGCAACGACGGCAAAGGTGGGGAAACTAAAACCATGCTCGACCCAGCCCCTCGCATCATCCTTGATCCAGAACTGGGACTACTCACCCTAGGAACTTCCGCTAAAAGTGCGGCGATCGCCGGGGATATTTATCAGCACACCATGGCAATTATTCAGCGGGCCACAGGATTAGGTGGTTACCAAGCTTTGCCAGAGTCGGACATTTTTGCGGTGGAATACTGGGATTTGGAGCAGGCCAAATTAAAACAAGCTGGCAATCCCCCCATGTTTGCCGGGGAAGTGGCCCTAGTGACGGGGGGAGCCTCCGGCATTGGTAAAGCTTCCGTTGCCCAATTACTGAAACAAGGGGCGGCGGTGATTGCGTTAGATATTCAACCCAGTATCAAAGATCTTTATCATCGTCCCGACTTTATTGGCATTGAATGCGACCTCACGGATACCAATGCTTTTAAACAAGCTCTGGAGCAGGGCATAGCCCAATTTGGTGGTCTGGATATGCTGGTGCTGAATGCGGGTATTTTTCCCGTGGCCCGGGCGATCGCCGAATTATCTACGCTGGAATGGCAAAAGGTTTTAAACATTAATTTAGATGCCAATTTAACTCTGTTGCGGGAATGTTATCCCCTGTTAAAGTTAGCTCCCAGGGGAGGCCGGGTGGTGGTAATTGGTTCTAAAAATGTGGCTGCACCGGGGCCAGGTTTAGCGGCTTATTCAGCGTCAAAAGCGGCATTAAATCAGTTAATGCGGGTGGCCAGTTTGGAATGGGCTAAGGACAATATTCGTTTGAATACTATTCATCCTAATGGGGTATTTGATACAGGTTTTTGGACAGAGGAAGTGCTAGAAGCCAGGGCACAACATTACGGTTTAACAGTGGAAGAATACAAAGCTAATAATTTGTTAAAAGTGGAAATTACCAGTGAAGATGTGGCGGCATTAGTCACAGCCATGGCTAGTCCCTTATTTAGTAAAATCACTGGTGCTCAGTTACCTTTAGATGGCGGCAATGATCGAGTTATTTAAATGCCCACTACAACTGTTGCGATTATTTTTTACCGTTCCCACTACTTATCAGGTAACACTACTCCCATTGATGCTATTTGCCAAGCTTTAGAAAAATATAATTTAAATCCCCTTGCTATCTATGTTTCTTCCCTACGGGAGCCGGACGTCCAAGCAGAAGTTTTAGCTATTTTCGAGAATTTGGATCAACCTTTAGGAGCTATTTTAAATACCACTAGTTTTTCCCTGGCTAAGTTACAAAGACAGGTCGGTAATCTCGAAACTATTCCTCTCTGGCAAAAACTGAATGTCCCGGTGCTCCAGGTAATTCTTAGCGGTGGCGATCGCCAACAATGGCAGGAGAGCCTAAGGGGTTTAAATCCGAGGGATCTAGCCATGAATGTGGCTTTACCAGAAGTGGACGGCAGAATTATCACCAGGGCCATTTCCTTTAAAGCAATGGCAACTCGTCATCCCCAACTGGAAACGGAAGTGGTAATTTATGAGCCTGTGCCAGATCGGGTTGAGTGGGTAGCAGAACTAACTAAAAATATTATTAATTGTGCTCAAACTAAAATTCCCCAACGGAAAGTCGCCCTAATTTTAGCGAATTATCCCAATAAAGATGGTCGTTTAGCTAATGGGGTAGGGCTAGATACTCCTGCTAGTTGTTTGCAGATTTTAGAAGCTTTAAAAAATGCTGGTTATACTCTTGACCCAATTCCCCAGGATACTAAGACTTTAATTAAACAATTAACCCAAGGGGTAACTAATGACCAGGAATTAGCCTCATATCGAGCTGTTCATCAAACTATTGCCACAGAAAAAGTATGGGATTTTTTTTATAGCCTACCCCAGCCTGTACAACAGGCCATGACAGAGCGGTGGCAGACCAGGGAAAGTTGGGATAATTTACCGGATCAATTTGTCATTAGTGGCATCCAATTGGGTAATGTTTTTGTCGGTATTCAACCAGCCCGGGGCTATGACTTTGATCCTAGTTTGAACTACCATGCTCCGGATTTAGAACCTACTCTCCATTACCTGGCTTTTTATCTTTGGTTACGTCAGGAATTTTCTGCCCAGGCGGTAATTCATTTGGGTAAACACGGTAATTTGGAATGGTTACCGGGCAAAAGTGTTGTTTTATCTGACCATTGCTACCCAGAAATTGCCCTAGGAACCTTGCCTAATTTTTATCCCTTTATTGTCAACGATCCAGGGGAAGGAACCCAAGCTAAACGCCGGAGCCAGGCCTGTATTATTGACCATTTAACTCCTCCTTTAACTAGGGCAGAATTATATGGTGATTTGGAGAAATTAGAGGCTTTAATTGATGAATATTATGAAGCCCAGGCTTTGGATCCAACTCGCGTTAAGACCATTGGCGATCGCCTCAGGAAACTATTTGAGGAAAGTCACCTCCAGAAAGATTTAGGATTACAACCACCAGAGCTAAAGGATTTAAATCCCCTATTAACTTCAGCGGATAGTTACCTATGTGAACTAAAGGAAGCCCAAATCCGGGATGGTCTACATATTCTTGGTCAAACTCCCCAGGGGGAACAGTTGCGGGATTTAGTAATTAGCATTGCCCGATCGCCGTCCTATCAAAGACTTGGTTTAACCCAGGCGATCGCCCTTGATTTAGAACTAGAATTTGATCCAGTTTTAGATGACCCCAAAGAGCCATGGCAATTGTCTTCCATTATGGTGATGAATTTGCAACAATGGGGATTGGTTAAATTTATTGAACCGCTTCAATCCTGTCGCATAGCGGGACAGGTGATTGAAATTTTAGAAGAAATTGCGAAGGAATTAGTGGGAAGTTTACTTGAAGGAATAACTACGGATCAAACAGTTAATTTATCTTTCCAAAAGCCCGATGGTAAAACTAAACCTAGTCTTGATTACATTGAAAAAATTCTTCTGCCACTACTACTACAAACTCCCCAAGAAATCACCAATTTAATCCGGGGTTTAAATGGTGGATATATTGCCAGTGGTCCAGCGGGAGCACCTAGTCGGGGTCGACCTGATGTATTACCGACGGGACGGAATTTTTATTCAGTGGACATTCGAGCCATTCCCACGGAAACGGCCTGGGACATTGGCCGTCGGGCCGCCGAAACCTTAATTGAAAAGTACACCCAAGACCAGGGAGAATATCCCCAAACCCTAGCCATTTCCATTTGGGGCACTTCCACCATGCGCACAGGCGGGGATGACATTGCCCAGGTTCTTGCCCTGTTAGGAGTACAGCCAGTGTGGGACGGCCCTTCCCGTCGCATTATTGATTTTGAAATTTTGCCCCTTACCGTACTAAAACGCCCCCGGGTGGATGTGACTGTCAGAATTTCTGGATTTTTTCGGGATAGTTTCCCCAACTTAGTGGAGTTTCTCCACCAGGCGATCGCCGCTGTGAGTCAACTGGATGAACCGGAAGCGATGAATCCTTTAGCAGCAAAAGTTAAGCAAGAAACAAAGCAATGGCAACAATTGGGTTTACCGATGGAGGAAGCTGTCACTAAAGCAACCTATCGTATTTTTGGCTCTAAGCCAGGGGCCTACGGAGCGGGTTTACAAGGATTAATTGAGGCGCAAAATTGGCAAGACGATAGTGATTTAGCCAGGGCCTATCTCAATTGGAGTTGCTATGCCTACGATCGCCAGGGCGTTGGCCACAATCAACCGGAAGTATTTGAGCAGCGGCTAAAAAATCTCCAAATTGTTTTGCATAACCAAGACAATCGAGAACACGACTTACTAGACTCCGATGATTATTATCAATTTCAAGGGGGATTAACGGCGGCAGTGCGGTCATTGACGGGGCAAAATCCCACCGTTTATTTTGGGGATAATGCCAACCCTGCCCAGCCCAAAATTAAGTTATTAAGCCAAGAAATTACCAAGGTTTACCGTTCCCGAGTAGTCAATCCCAAATGGATCACTGGGGTGATGCGCCATGGCTATAAGGGAGCGTTTGAAATGGCGGCTACGTTAGATTATCTCTTTGCCTACGATGCCACTACCCATTGTGTAGAGGATTTTATGTATGCGGGGGTGGCCCAGGCATATCTACTCGATGACAAGGTCCAGCAATTTATCCAACAGCATAATCCTTGGGCGTTAAGGGATATGGCGGAAAGGTTATTGGAAGCCCACCAACGACAACTTTGGAACAATGTTGACAGCGAATTACTAGATCAACTACGGGCGATCGCCCATGATGCGGAAGAAATTTTGGAAAATAGTCAAATCTACCCTAGGCAAGAAAAGCTGAAATAAATTAGGTAGATATTGAATGGTGTAAATAGTCACCATTGTTTAGTATTCGATTAGCCTAGCCTGTTCAAACACTTTAACCAAAGGTATGTCCATGGCAATCACCGCATTTACCCTGGGAGACTTTTTGCAAGCCAATGGCTATATGCCCCATGGCCATTGCTACCTTTGGCAAACTCCCCTGGTCTGGCTCCATGTCACCGCCGATTTCTTCACGGCGATCGCCTACTATTCCATCCCCGTCATTCTGCTGTACTTCCTGCGTAAGCGACAGGATATTCCCTTTCCCAACATTATTTTTCTATTTGGGGCCTTTATTCTATGTTGTGGTACCAGTCATTTTTTTGACATTGTTACCCTCTGGTATCCCATCTATTGGGTATCCGGTGCAATTAAAGCTTCCATGGCGATCGCTTCCGTCATCACCGTCTCTGAATTAATTAAAATTGTACCCAATGCTCTGAACTTAAAATCTCCCACAGAATTGGCCAGCCTTAATCTTGCCCTTAATCAAGAAATTAAAGAAAGACAAACAGCCGAAATAGCGCTACAAGAATTAAACAATCATCTTGAAAAAAGGGTAGAGGACCGGACTACTCAATTAGCAAAAATCAATCAACAGTTAGAACGGGAAATTCAGGATAAAACCCAAGCAAAAGAAGCCCTAGAAAAAAACAAAGACCAACTAGCGCAATTAGCCGCCATTGTGGAATCTTCCCAGGATGCCATTATTAGCAAAACTCTAGATGGGATAATCACTAGCTGGAACGAGTCCGCCGAAAGATTATTTGGCTATACGGCTGAAGAAATGATTGGCACCCATATCACCAAGCTGATTCCTGAAGGTTTAATCATAGAAGAGGATCTTATTTCCGAATGTATTCGCCAGGGTCAGAGGATTAATACCTACGAAACTCAAAGACAGCGTAAGGATGGCAGTAAAATTGATGTTGCCCTGACCATTTCTCCCATTCGAGATGAGCACAGAAATGTGGTGGGAGCGTCTAAAATCGCGCGGGATATTACCGCTAGATTGGAGGTGGAAAATGCCCTACGGGAAAGTCAACATTTCATTGAAAAATTAGCCAATTATTCTCCCCAAATTCTATACATTTTAGATCCCATTGCCTGGAAAAATATTTATGTTAATTATCAGTCTTTAGAAATCCTAGGCTACACCCCAGAGGAATTTAAAAATGGTGGCACCGAGTTGTTATTAGATATTATCCATGGCGATGATTTATCCACCCTCTATGAAAATCAAAACTTTTGGCAAACTGCCCAGGAAGGTCAGATTTTAACCACCGAATATCGTATGCGGCACAAAAATGGGTCTTGGCGATGGTTACGTTCCAGGGAAGTGGTTTTTGCTCGAGATGACTATGGCCAAGTTACCAAGGTTTTGGGTACAGCCCAAGATATTAGTGATAGTAAAAAACAAGAGCAAAAGCTCTATGAACAGGGGCGCCGGGAGTTACTACTAAGGCAGATTACCCAACGCATTCGCCAATCTTTAGATCTACCAACTATTTTTGAAACGGTGGTGCAGGAAATTCGTCAATTTTTAGGGGCGGATCGAGTGGTAATTTTTCAGTTTGCATCAGCTACAAATTTTGCCATTGGCGACATTGTGGCAGAATCAGTATTACCCTCTTTTCAATCTCTCCTCAATCAAACTATTGAAGAAACTTGCTTTAGTAGCAATTACGCCCACAAATATCAACAGGGTAGAATCCAAGCCATTGAGGATATTTATCAATCTACTTTACGTCCATGCCATATTGATTTCTTGGCCGGTTTACAAGTGAGGGCTAACTTGGTTTTACCATTGGTCAATGACGCAGTTTTATGGGGCTTACTCTGCATCCATCAATGTGATCAGACTCGACTTTGGGAACCAACGGAAATCGACTTGCTTAAGCAGATAACTAATCAGTTTGAAATCGCAATTCAGCAGGCCATTTTATATGAGCAGGCCCAACAGGAACTAGCTTCAAAAAATCATCTTTTTGTTCAGTTAACCAATGAGTTGCAACAGAAAAAAGTTCTACTCAAAGAAATTCATCATCGGGTTAAGAATAATTTACAAATCATGTCTAGTTTGCTTTATCTGCAATTTAGTAAAGCATCTCCAATGGTGCAGAAGTTAAGTGAAGAATATCAAAATCGTATTCAGTCCATGGCCCTTATCCATGAGCAACTATATCGCAGTGAAGACTTGGCCAATATTGATTTCAATGAATATCTCAAAAATTTAACCCATAACATTTGCCAAAGCTATGGTTTTCACCAGGGAGATATTAGTATAAAACTTTTGGTTGAGCAAGTTAAAGTGCCCCTGGAACAATCTATTCCTTTGGGGTTGATTATTCAAGAATTAGTGTCTAATGCTTTAAAACATGCTTTTCCCACCGCAGTTGGGGAAATTTCAATTCAGTTTACCTCAGTGGAAAATCATTATAGCCTCCAAGTACAAGACAACGGAGTGGGGGTATCCAAGGAGATTGACTTGGAAAATACTGATAGCTTGGGTATGCAACTTATTTACAGTCTTACCGAGCAACTGCAGGGAGAATTGCATTATCAATATGCCGACGGCGCTAAATTTGCCCTGCAATTTTCAATTTAGTTGGCTTGCTTAATCACCAAAAAAGCTACCAGAAATCAAAATTATTTGGTTGGTATTATGAGAAGTAAGGTGTTAATTGTGGAGGATGAACGACTGGTGGCCCAGCACATTGCTCAGTTGTTAAAGAGCGATGGTTATGAAGTTTGTGCGATCGCCAGTGATGGAGCAACGGCGCTGAAAAAAATTGCTGAATTTTACCCAGATTTAATTTTGCTAGATATTCGCATTAAAGGGGAGATTGACGGAGTAGAGGTGGCTGAGCGGATTAAATCTCTCTATTCCATTCCCATTGTTTATCTCACAGCTTTTTCCGATGGCGAAACCCTGGAGCGGGCCCAGAAAACCAATCCCCAGGGCTATGTGATCAAGCCCTTTAGGCGACAACAACTGATCTCTACACTGGCGATCGCCATGGCTAACCATCAACAGCAAGAAAAACCAGAGGAAGACAATCTCTCCGGATCAACGGGGCATTATCGCCTGCAACCGACCTTGGACTATATCCAAGAACACCTCGACCAAGGCATTACCGTTGAGTTTCTGGCCGGGGCGATCGGCATGAGCACAGCCTACTTTTGTCGCTTTTTCCAAAAGGAAATGGGGTGTTCACCCTACCAATTCATTATTCAACAACGGGTTGAGCGAGCCAAAATAATATTACTGGAAAGGGAATTGCCCATTAGCGAAGTCGCGTTGAGATGTGGCTTCAGCTCCCACAGTCAGCTTAACTACCATTTTCGTAACCTCTTGGGCATTACCCCGAAGGAATATCGCAGTCGTTAGCGTTTCCTAGGTAAAACCCACGCAAAAAAATAAAATTGATGTCAAAAATCAACTAGTTTGTCAAAAATTGACCAAGACAGATCTGGGAATTTTCCTAGGATAGATTTGTGCTGGTGATAGGCGGGCTGTAGATGCCATCGGCTCAACTCCCCGCGTTGCCAAGGATTAGACCCATTCCTACCCGCTTATTTTTTAGGCAAGCTCTTGCAAGTTTGAATCCTAATTTACATTTTTAGGTCTGGGTCTTAGATAGCGGTTTCCTTCGACCCCAGGGCCTTGGCGAGCGAGATCCATGTTTTGGTGCCTTGACTAGCAACGAACACCAGCCGTTTTCCTTGAATCCTTCTGTGGTCAGTCCTAATAGTCACCATTTGGTGCAACACCTAGGGAGCCGAGAATTTTCTCCTATGTCAACCCCCGTAACAGTTGAAATGGGGGAACTTCTCGCCCTTAGTTCTTCCCATGGCAAAGGTATCGACTGAACACTGTTATCGTTTATCCTCCAAAGCTTGCAAAGGAGTTTCCCATGACCGCCGTAATCACCCGCCAAATTCCTAGCGAATTCCTGCAAACCTTAATTAAGGAAAAGGCCACCGGGAGACTGACGGTGCAGAATCCCCTTGATGAGTTGGTCACCTGGCAGGTTTATCTTGGCAAAGGGAAAATTAATTTTGCTAACAGTGGCGTGGGGGGGATGCAAAGGGTCAGGTATCTTCTGGGTAATTATCTGAATGAGAATAAAATTAGCCTACCTCCCAAAATTACAGACGACTATAAATATATCTGTGACCTTTGGAAACAGGAAGTAATTTCCTTTCAGCAAACCCGCTCGATTCTAACTCAGTTTGCCCAGGAAGCATTGGTTCATTTTTTGGCCATTCCCGTTACCCAATGTTATTTTGATCAAGACGATAGCATTAAGGACCTATTTCTTAATTTAGAATTGGCAAAAACCACCCAATCTGTGGAACATAAGATTAGATACTGGGGAGAACTATATCCTCAGATCAATTCGCCTTTTCAGCGCCCCTTGGTGGAAAATTGGCAAGAAGTAAAAACCATGCTGAATTTGAGCTATCGCCGCAGTGAACAGTGGTGTGAGCATCTCTTGGAGGGATTTAAAAATCTCTCTTGTTTATATGAGCTAGCCCGCAAAACAAACAGCAGTGTTTTAGAGTTAGCCTTGTTATTTTATCCGCGGATTAAGTCAGGGGAAATCAAAATGTTGCCCTATCAAGAAATTTCAGTTGATGATACCAACCTACCGGTGGTAATTTCCGTTAATAATCGACCCTCTGTGCAGCAAGTTGTGCGAGAAACATTGGGCCAGCGGGGTTTTAAAGTCGTTTGCATTGACGACCCCTGCCACGCTTTAGCGGCCGCCATTAGTCATAATCCCCAGTTAATTCTAATTGATGCGGACATGCCGGGGATCAGTGGCTATGAACTCTGTCGTTTGCTGCGAAAATCTTCCGCGGTGAAGGAAACTCCCATTATTCTACTCAATCAAAATGATGGGGTAATGGAGCAAATTCAAGGACGTATAGCTAAGGCTTCTGGACAGATCAATAAACAGTTTTTATCCCAAGAGTTGCTGCAGGTTAGGAAAGACTATTTGGATTCTGCCCCAGCTCTTTGCCCCTAGGAAAAGTTTCTGAGTTTGTGATACATTTCCCTATTATGGAGTGATTTCCAATTTGTCTGGGGTTTGTTGCTGTGGTTTTAAACCGTTTAGCGTTGGCTGGCCTATGGTTGGCATTGGTGATTTTTGCCTTTGGTTTTGCTCCCCCCAGTGATCCCCAAACCTTAGCTTTAATCAAGGCCCTTTCTCTTGGTCAGTGGCAGGACATCAATCCGGTTATTATTGCTCTGTTCAATCTGATGGGAATCTGGCCCATGGCCTATGCTGCCATGTTAATCGGCGATCGCCAGGGGAGAAAATTTCCAGCTTGGCCCTTTGTGGCAGGGTCATTCTTTTTGGGGGCTTTTGCCCTACTGCCCTATTTAGTTATCTGGCCGCCCCCGACACAAACCGATTCCCAGACATCGAACTCGGCATCATCAAAAGTAGCTAAATTCTGGCGCTCTCCCTGGTTGGGGCGAATTTTATTCCTGTTGGCGATCGCCTGTGCGCTTGGGGCAGTGCTTCTGGGGGATTGGGGCGATTATTGGCAACAACTACAAACCAATCAATTCATCGCCGTGATGAGTAGTGATTTTCTCTGTTTAACCCTGGCCTTTCCCCTATTGCTGGCCCAAAATCTGCACCATGGGCAAGGGATGCGTTCCTCACTGTTAACTCCTATGGCCATGGTGCCCTTGTTTGGTGCTTTAGCCTACCTGAGTATCCGCCGAGACCACAACGTCACAGAGTAAAATCCTTAACCATCGGCCTTTTCGTTGAGATAGTCCACCAAAGCCCTCAACCCTAAACGATAACTATTTAACCCAAAGCCACAAATTTGCCCGATCGCCACTGGGGCAATGTGGGAAATATGGCGAAACGATTCCCGCTGATGGATATTACTCAGATGCACTTCCACACAGGGGAGTTGTACCGCCGCTAAAGCATCCCGGAGAGCAATGCTGGTGTGGGTATAGGCCGCCGCATTAAAAACAATGCCGTGGTAATTACCCAGGGTACTATGGATGGCACTAACTAATTCCCCTTCCCCATTAGACTGAAAAGTGGCCACTTCTACCCCTAAATCCACCCCATCTTTTTGGAGATAATGATTAATTTCCCCTAAGGTGAGGGAGCCATAAATCCCCGGTTCCCGTTGGCCCAACAAATTCAAATTGGGGCCATGGAGCACCAATACTTTCCAAACAGTCGACATATTTTTACTAGCCAGTTAACTTCCCTTTAACGGCGGGAACGGCGATCGTTGACGGGAATGGGAATTAGTTCCGGCTCCGGTTCCCCCTGGGGGCCGAGCAAGCCTTCGATCAACTTCTGGGCCAGTTCTCTAAGTTTATCGAGCAGTCTTTCTAAATAGTCCATTACCAAGGACGACTCCTGTGATGATGTCTAACTGAACCCCGACGGAATAAGCACCACCAGATCTGTTTAATAAAGTCACAGCTTAAGGTGCTAGCCACAACCCTGGGGCAAAACCCTAGGCAGTGATCCCGGGTCAGACCATATTTGGCCAAGGCTCAGAATGTATGAGGGGGCCAGGGAAATTTATTTTTAGCCCATGGGAACAGCCTAACACAATTTTTTCGGACAGAGATCCATCAGTTTTTAGCCAATCTTAACCATTGACCAGCGATTTTTTGCCAGTCCAAAATGGTTGGAACCGCATGGGGATAACGTATATTGGGGGGTGTCGTTTCGCCCCGGGAGTTGCCATGACAGAGGTCACTACGACTGTTCGACTCAATCCTGACCGAGAAGAATTACAAGGATTAGTGCGGGCCCAGATTGAAACTCTCCTCGAAACTTCCCAATTCGATGCGGCTAAAACCATTCTTACCCCTGTGCAACCGGCGGATATTGCCGATGTCATTGAGTCTCTCCCCAGTCGGCTCCAGGTACTTGCCTTTCGCTTACTCTCCAAAAATGAGGCGATCGATGTTTATGAACATTTAGCCCCCCCGGTGCAGGAATCCCTCCTGGAGGATTTTAAACATCCTGAAGTACTGGAAATTTTTAACCAAATGTCCCCCGACGACCGGGTGAGATTATTGGATGAGCTTCCGGCCAAAGTGGTAAGGCAACTGTTTAAGCACCTCAGCAACGAAGAACGCAAAGCCACCTCCCTGCTGTTAGGCTATAAACCGGAAACCGCTGGTCGGATTATGACCACGGAATATGTTTCCCTCAAGGAAGATTACACCGCCAGCCAAGCCCTAGACCGCATCCGCCACATTGCCACCAGCTTTGAAACTATTTACGTTCTCTACGTCACCGATGATTCCCGTCGTCTCACCGGCACCCTTTCCCTGCGTAATTTGGTCATGGCTAGGCCGGAGGAGTATATTGCCCAAATTATGGTACCTGATGTGGTTTCCGTCCACACCAACACGGACCAGGAGGAGGTGGCCCGCACCATCCAGCACTACGACTTTTTGGCGGTGCCCGTGGTGGACTCGGAGCAAAGACTAGTGGGCATTGTCACTGTGGACGATGTGATTGATATTTTGGAGGAAGAAGCAACGGAGGATATCTATACCGCTGGGGGAGTGCAATCCCAGGGGGATGACTATTTTAAAAGCAGTTTAATGACTGTGGCCCGGAAGCGGGTGGTGTGGTTATTTATTCTTTTAATCACCAATACCCTCACCAGTCAGGTGATTCACTCCCAAGAGGATGTGTTGCAAAAAACTATTACGTTGGCGGCCTTTATTCCCTTGCTCATTGATGCGGGGGGCAATGTGGGGGCTCAATCTTCCACGGTGGTCATCCGGGGCTTAAATACGGAGGATGTACGACTGACCCAAGTTTTACCGGTAATTGTCAGGGAAGGGGGAGCCGGCGCTTTATTAGGCTTGATGCTGGGTATTGTGGTAACGGTGTGGGCCTATTTTCTCCAAGGGGATTGGTTGGTGGCCATTACGGTGGGCAGTAGTTTATTCATTATTTCTCTGTTGGCGGCCTTTGCGGGGGGCGGCTTACCCTTTTTGTTTAAGTCAATGAAGCTAGATCCGGCTTTGATGTCGGCTCCTTTTATCACTACGGCGGTGGATGTGTTGGGGGTGGCTATTTACCTGCTCATTGCCCGCTCTTTGTTGGGAATTTAGGGTCTGGTGCTTACCAATGGACTGTTTGCCTCTCCTGCACCACCCGTTCGTAAATAGCGGCGGTTTCTCCGGCTAGCTTAGACCAATTGAATCGTATGCCCAAATCCTCATAGGCCGCTTCCACCAATTGTTTGGCTAGGGAAGGATTGGAGAGAATTTCCAGGATGCCATAGGCGAGGGAGTCGGGATTGTTGGTTTGGGTAACTATGCCCGTGCTATGGTGACGCACCACTTCTGCCAACCCGCCGGTATTGGATACCACCACTGGCACCCGGGCGGCAAAGCTTTCCAGGGCGACAATGCCAAAGGGCTCGTACAAACTGGGAAAAACGGCACAGTCGGCAATGGTTTGGAATTTATCTAAATCTTCGTCGGACATGAAGCCGGTGAAAAAGCAATGTTCCCAAATGCCTAAGTTCCAGGCTAACTGCTTGAGGCGATCGGTGTTGCCCCCACCGATGATGACGAATTTTACCTGATTGTTTAGGGATTCTAAGACTTGGGGAGCGGCGGTTAATAGAACAGAAATGCCTTTCTCATAGGTCATGCGGCCGACGTAGTAAACAATTTTTTCCCCGTCTCTGGCAAATTTACGGCGAAAGTTTGGGTAATCAAAGCCTGGGCGGCGGTGCTTTTTTTCGGGGCGGATGCCATTGTAAATTACGTCAATTTTGTCCCAGGGGGTACCAAAGGCCCTTTCTAGCTCGTGGCGCATGTAGTTACTGCAAACGATTACTCGCCAACCGTTGTAAATCAGAATCCCTTCTTTGCCGGCAATGTAGCGTTGGGTGTCGTTGTACAGTCCGTTATAGCGCCCGTATTCGGTGGCATGGATAGTTACCACTAGGGGAATTTTGCCATAGTGCTTGAGGTTGATGGCCGCATCTCCCACCAACCAATCATGGGCGTGGACGACGTCAAATTTTTCCTTTTGCCGGAGTAGTTCTTGCCCTTGGTGTTCCATGGCATGGTTCATGTTATCCACCCAATGGAAAAAGTCGTTGCTGGGGGGCACTGGTACCCGATAGACGTGAATGCCATCTACCATTTCCTGGGGTAAGCTTTCCTCTGTGGCCACCGTGATTAGGTGGATTTCATAGCCCTGCTGAACCAATTCCGGGTAGAGTTCTGCCACATGGCGAGCAATGCCACCGACAATGCGGGGGGGGAATTCCCAAGCTAGCACCAGAATTTTCATGGCTGTGACCAATTTTTGTGAGTGCATGGAGGGGAAGACGGCGATCGGGGCCATTGGTGTCGTGGGCACTCTAAAACATTATGCGCAATCTTGGCGTGGTCATACTGCCGAATTTTCCCCTAGGGATAATGAAATCATGGATTTTGGCCACTGCAATGGGCTTTTTAGCTCCTGCCTAACCGCTGAAAACCTGGAAAGATCGACACTAAATGTCCAGAGATTCCACCCAGCCAGTAAACTTGCCATAGGAACTTTTTCAATCTGTGTCAGGGAGGCGAGTGTGGACGATACTTACCAAGGCTATATTAATCGGGTGGCGCCCCAAACCTTGGCGATCGCCTACGAGCAACAATTGGTCAATGCCCAGGGTTCACCTAAGTTTGACCAAGGGCAACCGGTACCTTTTCCTGGCTTCAGTGTGGTAACGCCGATCGCCGCCGATGATCAAATCAATCAAAGCTTTTATGGCCATCTAACCACTGTGCAGGGCCAGGTGGGGGAAATTTTGGGGGAGAGTTTGGTGGCAGTGCCCCCGCCTAGTTTGCATCTCACAGTGGCGGATTTAATTTGGGACGGCCCCTACCAGGCCCTCCGTCGCCATAACCCAGATTTTGAAAAACAACTCTGTAGCTGTTTACAACATTCCTTTGCTGATCATCAACATCAGTCAGGGCAATACACCGGCTGTCATTGGCAGGTGCTGGGATTGTTAGTGTTGCCCCGTTCCCTGGGGGTGGTTTTGGTGCCCCAACGGGAGGCGGATTATGAACCGATGCTCAAAGTAAGAAGAGCCATTTTCCAAAATCCCACCCTGATCGGTTTGGGTATTGAGCAGCAATACCGTTACACCGCCCACATCACCCTTGGTTACTTCGACCCGGCGATCGAGAAGTTAGCAGACCCAATTGGGGTTAGTGAGCAGCTGGCCGCCGTTAATGACCGCTGGATTGGCCGTGACCCTCAAATTCTGGATATTCATAGCATTGAACTGCGTTATTTCAGTGATATGACCCAATTTACTCGCCATGATCACTATCCGGTGTTGAGGGCCAGCTAGGGGCTGGAGATAGACTTTTAGACCGCGGTCAATGCATAAATTTTCTCTGGTTAATATGGAGAGTGTACAGGGCCAATTTGTGGCTTATGGGGATACTTTTCTTCGGATTTATCGCTTTCTATGGGTAATGGGAAAGAAGTTTTCTGTTAATTGATGGGAGTGTTTACCAAAATGTTCAAGTTACTTGTCCGTGGTTATGCTACACCTTTGGGCTTAACTGCTCTGTTTGGCCTATTTACCTCCTTGGCGATCGCCGTTCCAGTGGAAGCCCAGGGACAAAATAGTTTTGAAAATTACCGCCAGCAATGTCTCCGTCGGGTGGAACAAGCCGGTATCAAGGGGGCGGCGGCCCAGGAAATGTGTAATTGCACAATTAATAAGTTCAAGCAAAAGTACTCCATAACGGAATTTACCAAGCTTGTGCAACAGTCCGAAACCAATAAGGCGATCGCCAGACAATTGGCGGAAGTAGGGGAAGAATGCTTGTACGAATAGGGGGGCCTAGGGGAAATTCCAATAATTCCCGCTTCACTCAGGTCAAAGGTTTAGCCAAAGCCAGGGCCACCTCTGCTAAACAACGGGCATCCGATACCATCCAGGCATGGACTAGCACGGGCAAAATAATTTCTCGGCCAATTTCTAAATGGGAACTGCTGGGGGGCAAAATCATCAGGTCAAAGGGAGTCCAAATCACCGTCACCTGGAGTCCCGCCAGTAACTCGCAACAATCTCGGTTTAAATCCCGCAAAAAATCACTCTGCCAGGCCATTTCCCTCACTCCTTGGTAGGGCAAACTATAGCCCAGGAGGGTGCCTTGGTTGGGGGCGGAAATAGTGATGTAGCGCCTGACCCGTTCTACGCCCCCGAGACGCTGTAAGTAATAACGAGTTACTAATCCCCCCATGCTAAAGCCAATTAAATCCACTGGTTGCTGGGGCGCAAATTTTTGATCGATATATTGCTGTACTTGGGTTGCTAGCACGGCAAGGGAAGCACTGCCATCGTTGGGCTCTAAATCTAGGCAATGGACCGACCAACCTCCCTGGGTCAAAAAGTCCGCCATCGTTGCAAACTTGGCCCTAGTGTCGTAAATGCCATGGACTAAAACAACGGGATGACGGTCTGGGACTTCTGCTACCACTAGGTTCTACAAACTCAGAAAACGGTAGCTTTCGCTGAAGAAGCGTTTAATTGCATTTTGACTAGTTCCCTGGGGCCGCCGTTTAATTTTCTTGCTCAGGCGCAAACGGGTGCCATCTTCATTCCAATGGACTTGGTCAAAAATTTGCATCAAAATGCCTAACCCCCGGCCATTCTCCGACTCATCGGGGGGAAACCAGGGGCTCACACAATTGGGGCAATCAAGCACTACCTGGGGGCAAGGACAGGGACGATCAAACCCCATGCCCTGGTCGGTGATGATCCAACAATAACCCCGGGCGGATTGGCGGTATTCCACTGTGATGGACTTGCTTGGGTTGAGGGCGTTGCCATGGGTGGCAGCATTGACTAAAGCCTCCTGTAACCCCAGCCTGACCTCGTTGTGCAGAGGCTTGGGCACAGAATTGAGCAATAAATCAAGGATGGGATAAAGATAGAGGGTTGAGGAAAAACTGATTTTTTGCCAATGGGATTGCCTGTGGGGAAAATTAATGTTTAGCAAACGCTCCACCTCACACTGGACTAGTAGCAATCTAACAGTACTGACTTTGACCATTATACTCGATCGCCTGGGTGGTCTGAATGTGCCTGCCGCTACCATAACCCCTAGAAAATCTTTGGTTAACCATTGACTGCTTGGAGAATCACTGCACACTCCACATGGGCCGTTTGGGGGAAAAAGTCGCAACCTTGAACCCAGGTAATTTCATAGGAGCCCTCAGCACAGAGGAGTTTCAAATCCCTTGCTAGGGTAGGGGGCTGACAACTGATATAGGCAATTTTCCCTGGGCGCTGTTGGACAATTTCCCTGAGCACCTCTGGGTTACACCCCTTACGGGGAGGGTCGAGGAGCAAAATATCTGGAATATTTGACAGGGTGGGTAAAACAGTTTCCACCGTACCAGCTAAAAAGTCCACGTTGGTAATCTGGTTCATCTCAGCATTGCGTTGTCCTTGCTGCACCGAGTCTTGATTGACCTCAATGGCGATCGCCTGACGAACTTGGCGGGCTAGGGGGAGGGTGAAAGTGCCCACACCGGCATAGGCATCCACCAACAATTCTGTGCCTTGTAAATTTAATGCTTGCTGCAGCCGAGTTAACAATAGCTCCGCCGCCTCACTATTGACCTGAAAGAATGTATTCGCCCCCAGGCTAAAGCTTAAATCGGCAAACTTTTCTCGGCAGGTGCCCCGCCCCGCAATCACTATGGTTTCTTCGCCAAAAATGCGGTTGTTAGGTTCTGGCTGAATGTTTAAACAAATGCCGCCTAAATCAGGATAACGCTCCAACCATTCCCCGGCTTGCTCTTCCAAATCCGGTAAACCTTTATGGGCGGAAATTAGGGTCAGCAACATTTCCCCGGTACGGTGGCCAATGCGTAGGCTTAAATGGCGTAGTTTGCCCTGTTTTTTCTCTTCATCGTAGATAGACCAACCGCGATTTTCAATATCTTTCTTCACCTCCGTCAACAATAAATTCAGGCGATCGTCCTGGACGGGACATTGGTTAATATTTACCAAACGATGGCTGCCTTTGCGGTAATAACCAGCTTGCACCTGGCCGGTTTTGGAGCGAGCCAGGGGATAGGTGGCTTTGTTGCGGTAACCCAAACTAGCGGGGGACTGTAACATGGGTTCCAGAGGTAAAGCGGTGAAACCACCAATGCGCTCCAGGGCATCAATAATCTGTTGCTGTTTACTTTCTACTTGGAATTGATAATCCAGATGTTGCCATTGGCAGCCGCCACATTTGTCCGCCACAATGCAAGACGGTCGGGTGCGCTGGGGGGAAGGCTCTAAAATTTTGAGCAGTTGGGCCAGGGCATAATTTTTCTTGACCCGCATCAGTCTGACTTCCAGGCGATCGCCGGGGGCCGTGTCGGGCACAAATACCACCCTGTCATCGAAGCGGCCGATACCTTCTCCCTGGTGATTGAGGCCGGTAATGGTCAATTCCACTACGGCCCCCTGTTGCCAAAGAGGACTAGTGGAGAAATTATTACTCTGGATCATCGAAAATTGGTTCCAATACTTGCACGGCCTTAATTACAGCCATTGTATCTTGCCATTACTTTCTTCCCCTACAACAAATTTTCGTACTGCGGTTGGGATTGTAATTGTTTGAGTAAACCCTTAATGTCCTGGGTCTGGTCTTTGGGAACCACCAGGGTGACATTGCCTTCTCGCACAATCACCACATCTTTTAAACCGATGGTGGCAATTACCTGGTCCTCATCACTGGCGTAAACAATACAGCCCTGGCTATGCAAGTTGACATGGTTGCCCAAGTCCACATTGGCCTCGGCTTCGGGAAACAGTCGCTCCAACGCATTCCAATCCCCCAAATCGTCCCAACCAAAATTGGCCGGCAGAACCGAGGCTAATTGGGTTTTTTCCATCAAGACATAGTCAATACTTTTCTTTTCTAATGTTGGATAAGCAGCCGCTCCGTGGGCTTTTAACGCAGTGAGTAATTGAGGGGCATGGTTAGCGAACTCCCCTAGTACCACCCCGGCGCGGAAAATGAACATGCCACTATTCCAACTAAACTTACCGCTGTCCACAAAGGCCTGGGCTGTGGCTCGGTCGGGCTTTTCGGTAAAACGGTTCACTTGATACACCGGCAGGTTGCCCATTTCCCGTTGCAATACGCCTTGTTCAATATATCCATAACCAGTGGCCGGGCCATGGGGCTTAATACCGAGGGTGACAATGGCGTCCTCTTCCTGGGCGTAGGCGATCGCCGCAGCCAAGGTTTGCTCATAGGCGGCTTGGTCTTTAATCCAGTGGTCAGCGGGGAAAAAACCAATGATGGCATCCTCCCCATAGCGTTGGGCAATTGCCAAGCTAGCCCAGGCCACAGCGGGGGCCGTGTCTTTTCCTTCCGGCTCCACCAGACAATTTTCCTTGGGCAATGAAGGCAATTGGGCCAAAACCCCCTCCGCAATGGGGGCCGCCGTAATTACCCATAAATTTTCCCAGCCCCCGGCCAAGGGTAGTAATCGTTGGGCTGTGGCCTGTAGCAAACTGACCCCGGAACCATCCAGGGACAAAAATTGTTTAGGCCGTTGCTTACGGCTGAGGGGCCAAAACCTTTCTCCTTTGCCACCGGCAAGAATTACGGGAATGAAAACGGAGGATGATGGGGTCATAGGGAGCAAAATTAGCTAGCCGGGCATTTTCAACGCCTAGGATACAACGGCGGCAATGCCCTTAGGTTGCAACGGCTAAGATTCAGAGGGTTGGGGCGTTAGGTTACGGGCCGGGTCCCCCAGCAAAACCTTATCCATGGGGCCGGGATTCAAGTTCTCTGGCAATATCTGCCAATGCTCAGCGATTTGTTGCAACAGTCGGTCCTGCTCTACCCGCAAACGGTCAAAGTTGGGGCCATTATTGATAATGGCAAACCAAACAGTGCCTCGCTCCTGGGTGGGAATGATGCCGGCAAGGGCACTGACCGTATTTAATGTACCGGTTTTTACCGTTAATCCCTGGGGCATACTGCGCCATTCCAATGTTCCCTGGCGATCGCGCCCCATAACAGGAAAAATATCGTCAATGCCTAGGCCGTGGGGTTGGAGCTGCTCTGCTAAAACTTGGTACATCTTTGTCACTGCCCTGGGGGAAAGCCGATTGTCCACTCCGAGGCCAGAGCCGTTTTGCAACTGAATTTCCGCCGCTGGAATTGCCCCCAAACGGGAGGTAGTTTGGGCCACGATCGCCGCTCCCCCCATGGCCTGGGCCAACATCTCAGCCATGTCGTTATTGCTGTAGATGTTCATCTGTTTGAGCAGGGCCGCCAGGGGAAGGGATTGGTGCTCTAGTAATGGTTCTAGGTTGGGAGGTAAAACGGCCTGGGTCTGGATGGTGCCAGCAATTTTTACCTGGGGCCGGGGAGTATTCGAGGGCAGATCCCCAAAGGCTTTATTGACTATGGCCGACCATTGGCTTTCATCCACTGCCTGTTTGAATAAAGCTCCCGCTACGGCAGGGTCAGCTTCAAAGTTCATGGCGAAATTGCCCACCACTACCAAATCTCCAGTCACCTCTCGGATCCCTGCTCGGTTGAGGGCATTGCCAACGGCGATCGCCTCTTCCCAGACGAAGAGAGGATCATGGTCCCCGGCGATCAGTAAATTACCCTGTAAAACCCCAGCGGTAATGGGGCCATCGGCATAAAAACGGGTGGTAAAGCGATGATCCGGTGGCCATGTGGCTAAAGCGGCGACGCTGGTGGCAATTTTGGTTAGAGAAGCGGCGGGAAAAGCATTATTGGCTTGGTTATAGCCCAAATAGGCCCACTCCGACTGCAACCAGATACCCTGGCGCTGGCGGTCATAACCCAAGGATTCCAGGCGATCGAGGTAATTATCAACAATTCTGTCGATGGCGGGGTCCGCTTGGGTTGGTACGGCAAAAACCTTTGCTTCTTGCCAGGCCACTTCCTGCCCAACTAATGGTTCCCCAGGGTTGCCCCAACTGAGTAGGGCTAATACCGTCGCCCCCAGGATTTTCACCATAATTAATTTTCTCCTCTCACCAATTGTCCAACCTAGCCTTTGAAAACCATGGCTAGACCCTAAGCTTTGACCAAAACGTTGTTGCCGCTCACCTGGGTAGCGTAGGTAGGCAGATTCCTGGTGGCGGGCCCCTTGAGCACCTTACCCGTAGCAGCAAATTCCGCCCCGTGGCAAGGGCAAACAAATTTACCGTTAGCTTTCTTCCATTCCACCTGACAACCATTGTGGGTGCAGGTGGGATTGACCGCACTGATCTGGCCGCCACTACCATTGGGCACCACCGTCACCGGTCCCTTAGGAGTGTTCCCTTTTAATTCCCCCTTGGCCTTGAGATCCGCCATGGTACCGACATTGACCGTTTGTCCCTGGCCGTTACTGCTGTTACCGCCAAAGCAACCCGTGATGACGGCGATCGCCGTACTGAAGGCAGTGTAAGAAATTAGCTTGCGTCGCTTGACCATAGTGGCTAGAGAAAAAGAACTGCCATCAGTGTAGCCAAATTATTGGTACTGTGGCAGCGACCATGGGTGAGCACAAAGTTAGGAAAATTAACGGACAGTTTCCAGGCTTTCAATTTTCTTGGTGAATAATTCGGTGAAGATACTCATCACCGTGCGTTTTTCCCTGACTTTAATGTTGGCCGTCACGGACATCCCCGATTGGAGGGGAATCTCTCGCCCTTGGCTAACCAATTCCTGGCTATCCAGTTTAATTCTGACGGGGAAACGATAATATTGATAAGTTTGATCTGGGGGCAGAGCATCGGAACCGACAGACTCCACCACCCCATCGACCCCCCCAAATTCGCTGTAGGGGAAGGAGTCAATGCGCACGTCGGCGGGCATACCAGTGCGAACGAAGCCAATGTCCTTGTTGGTGACGTCTACTTCGGCAATCAAACTATCGGCGGGGATAATTTTCAGCAGAGGTTCGGTTTGGTTGGGGGGGGTAACGTAACCAGGGGTTGCTTTGAGATCGAAAACTATCCCATCCACCGGGGAGGTAATTTCCTGATAGCCCAGGTTGACCTTGTTCCTTTCAATCTGCCCGTTTAACTCGGTGAGCCGTTTGTCGTTATCAACAATAATTTTGGTGATCTGGGTATTAATTTCCGCCAGCCGCTTATCATTATCCGCCAGGCGATCGTAAATATCCTTGTCAGTGACGGCACTGGTGTTGGCTAGGCGGGCTTGGGCCTGGGAAATTAAGGACTGGAGGCGCAATTGCTCCGTTTCCAGCCGCTGAATTTCCGCTTGGCGGGACTCAATTTGTTGTTTTTGGCGGTCCACTTCCACCACGGTGTTAACCTTTTGCTCGATTAACTGTTGGGTTCTGTCGTTGAGGGACTGTTGTTGTTTTTCCACCTGTAACCGTGCCAGGGCTCCCTCTTCCAGCAAAGGAGTCATGCTGTCCACAATGCCCGCCTCAATGGCCAGGCTTTTCTCGGCTTCTGCGAGGGCCGCTTCGTTGCGCCCCAATAAACCAGCTAGGATTTTTTGGTCTTCCCGCAATTGGCTTCTTTCTGCCCTCAACTGCAAACCGGCTTGTTCCAACTGTTTCTGAATTTGGCGAATTTCTAACTCGGCGGCGGTCATGCGACTGCCCAGTTCAAAGCGGGCCATTTCCAGACGGGAAAGCTGTTCAGAAGTGAGTTTTCCTTCCCCACTGGCGGTTCTTAGCCCCAATTGTTGGCGATAAAGTTCATTTTCATTAATCAATTCCGCCCGATTATTAGCTAGGGCCACAACTTCCCAGGGTAGGTTAAGTTGGGTGACGGCCCTCTGGAGGGCACTGCCTTCCAAGCCGTTTTGCAGGAGGGTACGGTAGAAAGCGTTTTCCTGGAGGATTTTGGCACGCACATTTTGGGCGGCGGTCAATTCTGCCTGGGTACTGCTGGAATCCATAATCACCAGCACTTCACCTTTTTTGACCTTGCGGTTATTTTCCACCAACACTTCTTTCACCACCCCGTTCAGTGGTGCATTGATATCTTTCACCTTATCAATAGGTTTTAATTGCCCCGTGGCGGGCACCACCTGTTCAATGGTGGCAATGGAAGCCCAGGTCACAGCCACAACAGTCACTCCCATAATGGCAATGGCAATGCCTCGGGCCCACATGGGGGACTGACGCATGACGATGGCCTGTTCCGGTTGGAATAGGGATGAGTTGGACGTAAGGGCGACGGGGGTTTTGGCGGCCTTCTCCTGTTCTTTCTCCTTGACGTCGGCCAAGGTGCCTGCATCCATGGTTTTGGGGCTGTGGCCGTTCCGTTGGGGGACGTTTTTTTGGATAGGGCTATTCATAGTTCTAGAGGCGATCGCCAAAGATGATGGACAAAGAAGTGATTAGGCGAGGAAATTATTTACGCTAATTGTATAGACAAAGTTTTAAAACCGATGGGGACAGGCCGTCTGGCTAGTTAATAAAAATTCATACGGTTTAGACCAGGGAATTAAACATCGTCACTGCCGGCTCCCTGCTGTTGGTAGAGGTAATAGTAACGTCCCTTGAGGGCCATTAATTCTTCATGGCTACCTTGTTCCACAACGGAACCTTGGTCCATCATAACGATTACATCGGCACTCCGGACGGAACTAAGGCGGTGGGTAATGAAGAAAACCGTGTGTTCCCTAAAAGCATCACCCAAGTTAATGCAAACCTGTTGTTCGGTGATGTAGTCCAGGGCACTGGTGGCTTCGTCCAACACCAAAATACGAGGGCGTTGTAATACCGATCTGGCGATGGCAATCCGTTGCCTTTGTCCCCCGGACAGGGTAGCGCCCCGTTCCCCCACCCTGGTGTTATAGCCGTTGGGTAAGGTCATGATGAACTCGTGGGCAGAGGCCACTTTGGCGGCGGCAATAATTTGTTCTGTGCTGGCATCGGGGTTGGTGAGGGCAATATTCTCCTGCACCGTACCCTCAAAGAGCAAGGTTTCCTGGGGCACTACCCCCACCTGGCGACGGAGGGAATAGAGTTCTACTTTGCCAATATCAAGGCCATCCACCAAAATCCTCCCCCCTTCCGGTTCGTACAGTCGGGAGAGCAGTTTGGTCAGGGTACTTTTGCCAGCACCACTCTGCCCCACTAGGGCCACAAAGGTTCCAGGGGCGAAGGAAAGATTGATATTACTCAATTGCAGGGGTCCCTGTTTTTTAAACCGGAAACTGACGTTTTCAAACTTCACTTCGCCGGCAATTTCTGGCATGGGGATGTTTTGGCGATCGCGCTCCGATTCTTGGGGCGTATCAACAATGTCCGCCAACCGTTCCAAGGACAGGGCAGTTTCCTGGAAGTTTTGCCACAGTTGGGTCAAACGCAGAATGGGGGAGGTCACGTAGCCGGCAATGATCCGAAAAGCAATTAATTGACCCAGGGTTAAATCCCCGTCCAGCACTAGGGATGCCCCCACCCAGAGCACCAATAAACCGGATAGCTGGTTAAGAAAATGACTGGAGGAGCTGGCTAAGGTGGAGGTAATAACGGTGTTGAAGCCGGCCCCCACGTAACGGGAATATTTGTCCTGCCATTGCCAGCGGGAACGCAACTCAATGTTTTGAGCTTTAACGGTCTGAATACCGGACATCACCTCCACCAGATAGGACTGGGTTTGGGCATTTCTTTCTGCCTTGAGCCGCAATTGCCTCCGGATCAGGGGAGAAAATACCAGGGTCAAAACAACAAAAATAGGCACAATACCCAGGGCTACCGCCGTCAGCAGGGGGCTATAGATAATCATGACGACGATATAGACCACAGAAAACACTGAGTCCAGTACCACCGTCAGGGCAGTGCCGGTTAAAAATTGGCGGATATTTTCCAGTTCGTTGACCCTGGTGGAAATTTCCCCCACTGGGCGGTTCTCAAAGTAACGCAGGGGTAAGCGCAATAGGTGGTCAATGATTTCCGACCCCAAACTCATATCGATGCGATTGGTGGTGTCTACAAACAAATAGGTTCGTAGGGTGCTCAAAAGCGCCTCAAAAATGGCGATCGACACCAACGCAATACCCAACACCTGCAGAGTATCTTTGCTGTTTTGCACAATCACTTTGTCGATGATGATTTGGATCATCAAGGGATTGGCCAGGCCAAATAGTTGGACAAAAAAGGAGGCCACAAACACCAACAGGAGAATATGGCGATATTTCACCAACGCTGGCCAAAACCAACTCAGGCCAAATCTCTGTTGCGGGGTGTCTTTGGAAGGATGCATCATCAGCACCTCCCCTTGTCCCTCTTCTCCCCAGCTCCGGCACGGCAATTTTCACTTCCCGATCGCCAACTTCGTACACTAAGGCGAGGCTATCCTGCCAACGGATCAGAAAAGGAACCTGCATTTGCCCAAAAACACCGGTGGGAATCCGCACCAACTGACTAGTCAAGCCCATCAATTCAATAATTGCCCCACAAATAGGTAAGGAAAGGGCCTCACTGCGCTTAATTTCTTCGGTGACAATCCGTTGGATAATATCCCGGCGGAAAGGCATACCGAAATATTGACTAATCATCTGGAAGCAGGCTACCCCGGCATCGGTGGGATTCTGCCCCCGCACAATGGGATAGTTTTTGCGCCCAGATTTGACCACGGTGGGCTCTGGTAATGGCTCCCCCAACTGGTTAGGATCGGCATAGGGAATGTCATCCCAGGGGGAATCCTCCGGGGCCAGGGGGGTCACTGTCGCTAGGGGCACTTCTCCATGGCCGTTGCCACCACCATTGTGTTTCTGTCCAGAACCCCCAGGGTAAAACCGGGGCAAGGGAGGGATACCAATTAGACGTACGGGTGTTTGAGCCTTGAGCACAAGGGGAGAATCTGAGGCCGGCAGGGCACTACCCCGGGGACATTGTTCCAACTCCCCACTACTCACCAACCAGAGCTTCTCCGGATCGGGCAAGTTGCTGGGCAGATTATGGCTGCCTGGTTCCAACTGATGCACCTGGCTGTGGGGCAACATTTCTAGGGTCAGCTGGCGCAAATCCACATTGCCTTGGGCGGTGCGCTGCAGTTGTTCTCCCAATAAATCGAACAGTTCCACCCGACCGCACTGGTGGCGATAAACCCTGGCCAGTTCTGGATATTTATCCACCAAAGCCAAAAATTCGTCCCTAGTTAGGCTGGCACAAATAGTTTCCGTTGAGGCGATCGCCGTTTCACAGGGGACATTTCTGATGGCATTGTTATCGCCGATCACTGCCCCATTCTGGAGCAAAGCCATGGTGGCAGGGTAACCAGTGCCGGGGTCATAACCCAGCAACCTTGCTTGGCCACTGACTAAAAAATAGACATTATTGGCCAACTTTCCCCGGGCCAGGATTATCTGTCCCATGCGAAACCTTAACGGCCTCAATTTTGCCGCTATCTCGGCGATCGCCGGAGCAGGGAGTTGAGCAAAGGGTTCAATTTCCTGCAAAAAGGATTGATAATCGGCAATGGTCAGACTCATAGCAACAAATAAAAGGACGGAGAAATTTGGTTTGGCAAATAGCTGAGCGACAATTGGCGACGGCTTTAGATATATTGAAACATCTTCACCTTTCAACCAAGGCTTGGGCCGACGAAAAGCCAGGCAGTGCCCCTAGAGGCCTCCACTTCCCCCAGACATTACAACAGATCGGACTTTTTTCACCAGACCGAGTTCCTAGTTTACCCCCAAGAAAGTTTGGCAAAAACGCTGTCCTCCAACCGAAAAATTATTCCAAGTTAGGAAATTAGCCCCATTGATTGATCCTGTTCGCCTTCCAGGGGGCAATAAATATCGTACAATGAAGGGTCTGAAATTTTTTGTTCCTTGCCCAGCATGAAAGCCCAATCAGAACCTCGGTTTGATTACGTCAAAATTGCGATCGCCTCCCCCGAAAGGATCCGCCAGTGGGGAGAACGCACCCTACCGAACGGCACCGTAGTGGGGGAAGTGACCAAACCCGAAACCATTAACTACCGGACCTTAAAGCCGGAAATGGACGGTCTGTTCTGTGAAAAAATCTTCGGCCCTTCCAAGGATTGGGAATGCTGGTGCGGCAAATACAAACGGGTACGGCACCGGGGCATTGTCTGTGAACGCTGTGGCGTAGAAGTAACGGAATCCCGCGTCCGGCGTCACCGCATGGGCTATATCAAATTGGCCGCCCCCGTCACCCACGTGTGGTACCTCAAAGGCATTCCTAGCTACCTCAGCATCCTTTTGGACATGGCCCTGCGGGATGTGGAGCAGATCGTCTACTTTAACGCCTACGTGGTACTTGACCCCGGCAACGCCAGCAATTTGCAGTATAAACAACTGTTGACGGAAGACCAGTGGGTGGAAATCGAAGACCAAATTTATGCCGAAGACTCGGAACTAGAAGGCATCGAAGTGGGCATTGGTGCCGAAGCAGTGCAACGGCTATTGGCGGAATTGCAACTGGAGGAAGTGGCGGAAAAGCTACGGGAAGAAATTCTGGCCAGTAAAGGGCAAAAGCGGGCCAAGCTCATTAAACGTCTGCGGGTAATTGATAATTTCATCGCTACCCACTCCCAAGCGGAATGGATGACCCTGGATGTGATTCCTGTTATTCCACCGGATCTCCGCCCTATGGTGCAGTTAGATGGGGGGCGGTTTGCCACCTCTGACCTAAACGATCTTTATCGGCGGGTAATCAACCGTAATAACCGTCTGGCCCGTTTGCAGGAAATCCTCGCCCCGGAAATTATTGTCCGTAACGAAAAACGGATGCTCCAGGAAGCGGTGGATGCCCTCATTGATAACGGCCGCCGGGGTCGCACGGTGGTAGGGGCCAACAATCGAGCCCTTAAATCCCTCTCCGACATCATTGAAGGTAAGCAGGGTCGTTTCCGTCAGAACCTCTTGGGTAAACGGGTCGACTACTCCGGTCGTTCCGTCATTGTGGTGGGGCCCAACCTCAAAATTTATCAATGTGGGCTGCCCCGGGAAATGGCGATCGAGCTCTTCCAGCCCTTTGTGATTCACCGCTTGATCAAACTGGGCATTGTCAACAATATCAAAGCAGCCAAGAAGTTAATTCTCAAGGGAGACCCCCAAATCTGGAGCGTGCTGGAAGAAGTGATTACCGGCCACCCTGTCATGCTCAACCGGGCCCCCACCCTACACCGTTTGGGTATTCAGGCCTTTGAACCAATTTTGGTGGAGGGACGGGCAATCCAACTCCATCCCCTAGTGTGTCCCGCTTTTAACGCTGACTTCGACGGTGACCAAATGGCGGTACACGTGCCCCTGTCTCTGGAAGCCCAGTGTGAAGCCCGGCTATTAATGCTAGCCTGCCACAACGTTCTTTCCCCTGCCACCGGGAAGCCCATTGTGGCGCCCTCCCAAGATATGGTACTGGGCTGTTATTACCTCACAGCGGAAAATCCCAACGCCCAGAAGGGAGCCGGACGTTACTTTGCCGGTATTGAAGACGCTCTGCGGGCCTACGACCATGGCCAGGTGGACCTCCACGCCCAAATTTGGATTCGTCACCTGGATGAGGAGGTAGTGACGGAAAAACCAGATACGGAAGTTCTCAAAACCGAGGAATTGGGAGATGGCACGGTAATGAAATATTATCGGGAACGGAAGGTGCGGGAAGCAGCGGACGGGGAAATCATCACCCAGTACATTCAAACGACTCCAGGGCGAATCATCTACAACAAAACGATCGCCGAAGCGTTGGTCTTTTAAAGTTGGCCAAAGCCATTAGTTAGTTTATCCAGCCGTTTAACTTTTCGGAGTTACGGCTGTTTTTTTGCAATGGCAAGGCTCAAGGATTAATCCAACTCAAATTCATCTTGCCACTGTTGGTCTTGGGGCCGTTGGGGCTGGGGCGTTTTAGCTAAAACGAAATTTTCCAACACTAAGTAATCCATTTCCGTCCGCATAAAGCAACGGTAGGCATCCTCTGGGGTGCAAACAATGGGTTCTCCCCGCACGTTGAAAGAAGTGTTGACCAGAACCCCACAGCCAGTTAACGCTTCAAATGCCTGCAGCAACTGATAATAGCGGGGATTAGTGTCCGGGTGGACGGTTTGAATACGGGCAGAATTATCCACGTGGGTAATGGCGGGGAGCTGGGAGCGGGGAATGTTTAACTTTTCGATGCCAAATAATTGCTCCTGCTCTGGGGTCAGCGGCAAACGCAGTTCTTCCTGCACATCGGCCACAATCAACATGTAGGGACTGGGCTGGTCCAAGACAAAATAATCCCCTACTTTTTCCGCCAACACCGAGGGAGCAAAGGGTCGAAAAGATTCCCGGTATTTAATTTTCAAATTCATCACCGATTGCATGGTGGTATTGCGTGGATCCCCCAGGATCGACCTTCCCCCCAAAGCCCTGGGACCAAATTCCATGCGCCCTTGGAACCACCCCACCACATTGCCTCCGGCGAGGATATGGGCCACTTTGTCGAATAAATCCCCATCAGGATAATAGTCGTACACAGCTTCCACGGCAGGGTCTTTGAGATAGGCTTCAATGTCTTCGTTACTGAAACGGGGTCCTAGGTAGGAACCGGCCATGGCATCGGGCTGGTGCGCCGTCCTGTCGTTTTGTAAATACTGGTACCACACCGAAAGGGCAGAACCGATCGCCCCCCCTGCATCCCCAGCGGCGGGTTGAATCCAAATATTTTTAAATTTGCCTTCCCGCAGTAAACGACCATTGGCCACACAGTTGAGGGCGACCCCCCCAGCTAAACAAAGATTTTCTAAACCGAGTTCTTCATACACCGTATTACCGAGGCGCAGCACCACTTCCTCTGTCACCACCTGAATGGAGGCGGCAATGTCCATTTCCCGCTGGGTTAAAGGACTCTCTGGCGATCGCCGGGGCGCACCAAACAGGTCGGCAAACTTTTTATTGGTCATGGTTAGACCGGTGGCATAGTTGAAATAGGCCATGTTGAGACGAAAGGTTCCGTCTGCCTTGAGATCCAATAAGTTGTCTAAAATTAGGTCCACATATTTGGGTTCACCGTAGGGAGCCAAACCCATGAGCTTATACTCGCCGGAATTAACCTTAAAACCCGTGTAGTAGGTAAAAGCAGAGTAAAGCAGACCGAGGGAATGGGGAAAGTGAATCTCCCAATGGGGTGTTAACTGGTTACCGTGGCCAGACCAAAGGGAAGTGGTGGCCCATTCCCCTACCCCATCCATACACAACACGGCGGCTTCGGTGAAAGGGCTGGGGAAAAAGGCAGAGGCGGCGTGGGATTGGTGATGCTCGTTAAAAAGCAAGGGGGGCAGCTCTTTAGTCTGACAGTCGCCCAGTTCCGCCAGAGCTTTTTTCAACACAGTCTTGAGATAAAGTTTTTCCTGCAACCAAGCGGACATGGCCGCAATGAAAGACCGCAGTCCCCTAGGAGCAAAAGCTAAGTAAGTTTCCAATAACCGTTCAAAGGTCACCAAGGGTTTTTCGTAAAAAACAATGTAATCCACTTCCTGGAGGCTAATTCCTCCTTCGGCAAGGCAGTAGTTGATACCCTGGGAGGGAAAAGCAGCATCGTGTTTTTTGCGGGTAAATCGTTCTTCCTGCACCGCCGCCACAATAACGCCATCTTTTACTAAAGCTGCCGCACTGTCGTGGTAATAAGCAGAAATGCCAAGAATGTGAGTCACGTTAAACTATCCTGACCAAAGGGAACACTAATGTCACTGTCAATTCGTTGCCTCGTATAATAACTTGGGTTGGGAACTAGACCGATCGCCAATTCGTTTATCTTTGATCAGGAGTCAGGACCATAGGCCATGCTGAAAAATTTCTACTCGCTGTTGGGCACCCTAGTGGGGATGGGGTTAGTTCTTTCCCCGGCGATCGTTGTCCAAGCACAAACGGATCCGTTCCCCGCCAATGCCACCTTTTTCACCGGTACTCCCCCCAGTTTGGCCGATGTGGATGCCAGCTTCAACGGCGTTAATATTCCCAACAGCAGGTATTTCTTTAGTATTAGTCTACCTGCGGGGGAAATTGAGCCCCTCGGCAAAGTGGTGCTGCATCAACAACCCAATCCTTCTCCCATTAGCCTGGATTTAAGCCAAACGGAAGTATTTTTGGGCATGCCCTCCCAGCGGGGCAACGACTTGTCCAGTTCTGCCGTTTCCACCAGTGGCGACTCCCAAACCATTGTGGTGCAATTTGATCCTCCCATTGCCCCCGGCAATACCGTCACTATCGCTTTGCTGGCGGAGCAAAACCCACAGGTGGAGGGGGTTTATCAATTTCGGGTGCAAGCTTTTCCCCCAGGGCCGGCCCCCGTTGGTTTGGATTTAGGGGTGGGGCGGTTACAATTTTACGAAAATCGCTAGCCCAATGATCACCGCCGCCAATCTAATCCGAATCATTTTTCCCTTCTATGACCCTGAAGTACTGCGATGGTCGGGGGAAGCCCGTTTGATGCGGACTTTGTTTTTCGCCTGGATAGCGATCGGGGTGGTGGTGCTATTCTCTGCTTCCTATGCGGAAAGTCTGGATACCAGTGGCACGGGTCTGAGCATTATCCTCAAGCAAATTGCCTACCTCTGGCTGGGGCTAAATATTTTTAATTTTCTGGTGCGTCTGCCCCTACAGGTCTGTCTCAAGCTAGTGCCCTGGTTTCTAGTTGTAGTTTTACTGTTGATTTTTCTAACTAAAAGCGGCTTAGGGGTGGAAGTGAATGGGGCCCGTCGCTGGATTAGTTTAGGGCCAATCTTGATCCAACCGTCGGAGTTTATGAAGCCCTGTTTAGTGCTCCAGGCGGCTAATTTGTTTGGTAATTGGCATCGTTTTCCCTGGCGATCTCGCCTCATCTGGTTGGGCATTTTCGGGCTGACCCTGGGCAGTATTTTGCTCCAGCCCAACTTGAGCACCACCGCCCTTTGTGGCATGGGTTTATGGCTGATTGCCCTGGCCTCAGGTCTTCCCTGGGGTTATCTAATTTCCACTGCCCTATTGGGGATAATCACCGCTGTCACCAGTATCTCCATTCGGGACTATCAAAGGGCTAGGGTGACTTCTTTTCTGGACCCCTTTGCCGATCCAAGGGGCGATGGCTATCAATTGGTACAAAGTTTATACGCGATCGCCTCTGGGGGGATTTTAGGTCGAGGATTTGGCATGTCCCAGCAAAAATTATTTTATTTGCCCATACAAACCACAGATTTCATTTTTGCGGTCTTTGCGGAGGAATTTGGGCTGGTGGGTTGCGTTGCTTTTCTGCTTTTTCTCGGCTTATTTGCCACCATGGGACTGCGGGTAGCCATGCGTTGTCGCCATCGGGTCAAGCGGTTAATTGGGCTAGGGGTGGTAATTTTTCTAGTGGGCCAATCTTTGCTCAATATTGGCGTGGCCAGCGGCGCTCTACCCACCACCGGTTTGCCTCTGCCCTTTTTTAGCTATGGTGGCAGCTCCTGTCTATCAAGCTTGGTGCTGGCGGGGTTGCTGGTGCGAGTGGCGAGGGAAAGTAATGAAGCGGAAGTGATTCCCCTGACAACCAAAACTGCCCCGGCGGTTTAGGTTTAATTTTCGATTTTTATTCAAACTGCTATGGCGGATAAAACCATTGGGGTGGTGGCGGCGGGCCATGCCCAAACAGCGGAAGCGGGCAAACGCATGCTGGAAGAGGGGGGCAATGCCTTCGATGCGGCGATCGCCTCGGTGTTGGCGGCCTGTGTGGTGGAATCGGGTTTAACTTCCCTGGGAGGAGGGGGTTTTTTGTTGGCCCAGACCGCGGCTAAGAAAAGTTACCTGTTCGACTTCTTTTGCCAAACACCCCTAGTCAATCCCGGGGAAAAAGCAGTGGACTTCTACCCCGTGGCCCTCAACTTTGGGGGAGCTTGGCAAACTTTCCACATTGGCAAAGGGGCGATCGCCGTGCCGGGGATGGTGGCGGGGCTGTTTACGGTACACAGGAAACTGGGGCGCTTACCTTTCAAGGCCTTGATTGAACCAGCGGTGCAATATGCTCGCCAGGGGTTTACCCTCAACCGTTTCAATGATTTTACCAATCGCCTGTTGGAGCCGATTCTGACCCAACAGGAGGAAGGCAGACAATTTTACGCCCCCCAAGGAAAAATTCTCCGCCAAGGGGAAAAAGCCTATCTGCCCCAGTTTGCGGACGTGCTAGAACAATTGGCCCGCTACGGCCCTGATTGGTTTTATCGGGGAGAATTAACCGAGTGGGTGTTGGCATCTTTGGGGAAAGCCAGTGCCTTAACTGCCAAGGACTGGGCTGACTATCAAGTGACAATTCGTCCCCCCCTGCGGACCCAATATCGCCAACGGCAATTGTTAACAAATCCTCCCCCCAGTGCTGGGGGCATTCTGATTGCCTTTGCCTTGCAGTTGCTCGAAAAGTACGACCTAAGCCAATATCCGTTGGGTAGTGCGGCACAAATCCAACTTTTTAGCCAGGTAATGGCCCTGAGCAACAGGGCTCGCCGGCAATACCTGGATGGCAATCTCCACTGCCAGGATATTGAGGCCAAATTTCTCGACGGCGATCGCCTCTCTAAGCTGCAACCATCTTACCTGGCCAACAAATTGGGTAGCACCACCCACATTAGTGTTTTGGACGGGGAGGGCAATGCCGCTAGTTTAACCAGTTCCAATGGGGAGGGGTCGGGGCATTTTATTCCCGGCACAGGCATTATGCTGAACAATATGTTGGGGGAAGAAGACCTCAATCCCCAGGGATTTTACCAATGGCAACCGGGGCAACGTTTATCATCGATGATGGCCCCCACTATCCTTTTGGATCAGGAACAACCCCAGTTAGTTTTGGGGTCAGGGGGATCAAATCGTATTCGCAGTGCCATTTTGCAGGTGGTCTGCCATCACCTGGATTACCAATTACCGTTAACTAAAGCGGTGGGGCAGGGACGTATCCATTGGGAAGCCCACAAATTGGATTTGGAGCCAACCCCTGTGGCTGACATTCTGGCCCAACTGCAATTTGACGATGATACCGAGAGTACCCTCTGGACAGAACAAAATATGTTTTTTGGGGGAGTCCATGGGGTTGCCATCACTAGCGCTGGGACCCTGGAAGGGGTTGGGGATCCCCGGCGATCGGGGGCCGTAGCCTACAGTGTCGAATAACATTGGTTACAATTCTTAGGGCAATGCGGTAAGTTATTTAGCGAACAGCGTTTCCCCCTTTTGCGATTACGGCTGAGTTGTCTGGTCACATTCCCAATGAAATCAATCCATCCGCTCAAATTTTGGTCTTCTTCCACTCTGTTGTTGCTACTCAGCACCAGCGTCGGTGTCTTTTTGCCCGGCTTCAGTGGCGGCCAGGGGACGATCGTCGTGGCCCAAAGTCCTACTATTACTCCCGCTGAGACCCCCCTCCCATCTGTGGAGACAGGAACGGAGAGTAGCGCCAATGGGTTCGCTTTGCCTGAGTTACCCCCCGCCATGCCCGATGAGCGTTTGAATCCTTCTGGTAATCCCCTCATGTTTCCCACCAAACCCGACGAGGTGGATACCACGGTACGGCAGGCCATTACCTTGGACGAAGCTATTGCTTTGGCCCTTAGGAACAATGAACAGCTACAGGAGGCCAAGCTATCCCTGGAGCAACAAGAGGCTGGTTTAATGGCTGCCCGGGCGGCCCTCTACCCCAATTTAGATACAGATTTCACCTTTAGTCGGGATAGTAGTGCGGCGGCCGAAGCCAACAATGCCCTCATTGCCAACCAGGATCAAACCACCACCATCACCCCAGAATTACGCCCGGAAACCAGCACCAATGCGGTGGGTAATATTAACTTGACCTACAGTATCTATGCCGGTGGGGAAAGGAGTGCCCAAATTGCTAAGGCGGAGCAGTTGGTGCAAAACAGTCGCCTTCAAGTGGAAGTGGTGGCGGAACAAACCCGCTTTGAAGCTACGGATCGTTACTATGCTCTCCAAGGGGCCGATGCTCAGGTGGCGATCGCCCAGGCTTCCGTGGAGGATGCTTCCCAGAGTTTACGGGATGCCCGCCTTCTGGAACAGGCTGGTTTAGGGACTCGTTTTGATGTGTTACGGGCGGAAGGGGATTTGGCCACTGCTAATGAAGCTTTAACCAGATCGATCGCTGATCAACGCAATGCCCGCCGCCGCCTGGCCCAACTGCTGAGTGTGGGGCAACGGGTGGAATTAACCGCTGCTGATGAAATTGTGGAAGCGGGGGATTGGAACTTACCCCTCGATGAAAGCATTGTGCAAGCTTACAAAAATCGAGCTGAATTAGAACAGCAATTAGTGCAAATTGAGGTGAGTGAACAGGACCGCTACATTGCCCTGGCGGCAATGAAACCCAGGGTGGATTTTCTGGCTAATTACACCTACCAAAACAATTTCGATAGCAGTGCCGGGTTAGTGGATGGTTATTCCTTTGCCGCCCGGGTACGCTGGAACTTTTTTGACGGGGGAAGAGCATTGGCTGAAGCCCGCCGGGCCGATCGCCAAATGGACATTGCCAAAACCACCTTTGCTGAACAGAGAAATCAAATTCGCTTGGAGGTAGAGGAATCCTACTACACCCTAATCTCCAATAAAGAAAATATTGGTAGTACCCGCACCAACGTCATTCGTTTTGAAGAAGCTCTCCGTTTAGCCCGATTGCGTTTCCAGGCTGGGGTGGGGACCCAAACCGATGTTATTAATGCCCAACGTGATCTGGCCAACGCCCGGGGACGGTTCCTGCAGGCAATTATTGGCTATAACCAGTCCTTGAACCAACTCCAGCGTTCCATTAGTAATTTGCCCAACAACCATCTCTTTGATATTCAACCCTAGAGGGTATCTGCGAAATCCCAATTTGCCTCTTAATTCTGCACAGCCAAACCCCCCAATGGTGGCAGATTTTTCCCATGTGACAGTCCAGGGGCATCATCTAAACCGGCCCTTTTTCCCAACCTAATTTTCCCTATGGCCACCGACTTTGCTGAGCTAACACTGCAACAAGCGTTTGTTTTTGGCGTACCGGTACATCTGTGCAATGACTATGGCCATTGGCTGGAAAATTGTCTTGCCCTTGGTCAAGGGGCCCACGTGGTTACCCTCAACTCGGAAATGGTGATGCTGGCCGAAAAAGAAGCGGCGGTGCAGCGAGTTATCCAGCGGGCGGAACTGGTTATTCCCGACGGGGCTGGGGTAACCATTTATTTGAAACTGGAAGGCATCGAGCAAAACCGTTGCCCTGGCATTGAACTGGCGGAAGCGATGGTGCGTCACATTGGCCGGAGTAAGAGGAATCAGGCGATCGCCTTTTATGGAGGGGCACCGGGCATTGCTGAGCTGGCGGCCCAACGTTGGCAAGGGGAATATCCAGGGTTGAAAATTTTGGCAAACCATGGCTTTTTAACTGAAGCGGAGCAGAAAGCTTGGCAACAAACCCTGGCCCAGGAGCAGCCCTGTCTAATTTTGGTCGGTTTGGGCGTTCCTCGGCAGGAGTATTGGATTCGGGACCACCGCCACCTTTGTCCCCAAGGGATTTGGATTGGGGTAGGGGGAAGTTTTGATGTGTGGTCTGGTACTAAGGAAAGGGCACCGGAATTTTTCTGTCGCTATAACCTGGAGTGGTTTTATCGGCTCTACCAAGAACCCTGGCGCTGGCGGCGGATGTTGGCCCTGCCTAAATTTTTCTTCCGCACCCTCATCCATCGGTGATGTTTTAACCATAAATTTTGCTCCGGGGACGAAAAGGGGGAGAAATTGTGGATAAAGGTTACGCCTGGGGGAAATTGGGTTACATTTATTAGGTATCGCCGTCTAGATTGGTGTTGACTGGCAGGCGATCGCCCACACCTCCGGTTACGCTGACGAAATATTAAATTTTATTAACTTTTGCGGCTTATTTTCCAGTCCGTTGGTCATTTTGGTTGAGGAGTGTTCTGTGATGATTAACCGATCGATGAAATCTTGTTTATTAGCGGCCCTAGGGGGATTGCTACTGGGGGGAATGGCCGCTCCGGCGATCGCCAACCCCGTTAGTATTGTCCCTGGTATGGCGGCCCCAGCCCCGGACAAAGAAACGGCCCAAGCCAACTATGACCAGAGTTACCAAGCCTATACAGAGCTTTTGGGGCAGGTCACCAGCATTAACCAGTTTCGGGACGTGTCCCCCAACAATTGGGCCTACGAAGCACTGCGGAATTTAGTCGATAACTACGGTTGTATTGTTGGTTACCCTGATAGAACTTTCCGTGGCGATCGGGCTTTGACCCGCAACGAGTTTGCCGCCGGTTTGAGCGCCTGCCTAACTCAGTTGGAGGCAAGAATGTTGGCCTCCCGGCAACAATTGGGGCAGTTTATGGAAGAAAAAGAAACATCCATCGCCGCTGGGGACACCCTGGAGAATGTTTTCACCCGAGCTTCCTACAATTCCACAGGGCGTTTTTACGACCTCACCAGTATTTCTGGACAAGCTAACAAAATTTTCGGTTGGCGCAGTTGGCCTGGCTCCTACTTTGACAACATGATTGCTGAAGACGCGGCAGTGGTGGAAGCTGTTTACCAAGATGCGTTGGAGCAACAAACCAGGGGCACCGTGATCCATACCAGGGACTTACCAGACCCCTTTAACCAGTCCCTGTTGGAAGATTGGTCTCAATACACCCGCTTTGGGAATCCTCCTCTGCCCCCCACCGCCCCCGGTTTTTAAGGCATTAACGCTCGTTTTCCTCTGAATCTATGTTTCTAACTGCTCTGCGGTCTTTTCTTGTCATCCTGGCCATAGCCGGTCTCTCCTTGGCGATCGCCATGCCCGCTTGGGCCTTGACTGAAGTACCCCTGACGGAAATTGACTACAAACCCTGTCCGGCAGACCTAGCGGAAGGCAATGTGGGCAGTGGTTCGAGCAATCCGGCCAACTGCTTTTTAGTAACCGGCATTGCCAATAATCGGACGGGGAAAACAGTGTATGATGCCGACGTTTTTGGCCGTATCTACGATGCCAACCACGAACCGGCCATGCAAAATCGCACCCGCTTGGGTAACATTGCCGAAATTCCCCCAGGAAAAAGCAACTTTGAGGTGCGTATCAACGTGCCCGCCCAACAACCCCTACCTTTGCAGTTAGAACAGTTCAAAGCCTCGGGTTTTTCCGCTAAAATCCGCGGCCAGGCACTGTAAACTTTGTTGACTGGCCTCCGGTCAGATCTCAGCGGAGTTTTGATTGAGACTGAGTTAACACTTTGTTACTTGTTATTGACAGTGTTGGCCAGGACAGTACCATAGACTGATAGATTTTTTCCACCTCCCACCCTTACTCCTTAATAATTTTGTTTTATCATCGCCAGCGGTTACCGCAACCCCCATGTTTAGCCGTCTCACTAGCTTATTTAGCCGTAAATCCTCCGGGGTAGGGCTAGAAATTACCCCCGAAAGGGTTAATGTTGCCCAACTTACTTCCCAGGGTCAGAATTATAAACTGAGGAAATTTGGCCACGCTTCCATTCCGGAGGGAATTTTTGAGGAGGGGAAGATCGTTGATTCTCCGGCCCTGGCGGAAATTATTCAGGAACTGCTGGGCGAGCATAGCATTAACACCAAGCAGGTGGCGACGGCGGTGCCCATGCGGGAGGCCATTATTCGTATGCTGCCGGTGCCGGCGGAGTTGGACGAAAATGAATTGCGCGACATGGTGCTGAACCACGAAGCGGCCCTGTATTTGCCCTATCCCAGGGAAGAAGTGGATTTGGATTACCAAAAACTAGGCTTGTTCGAGGATGAAGACGGCATTGAAAAGGTGCAGGTGTTGTTGGTTGCCACCCGTCGGGAGGTAACCGATTCCTATCTAGATACTTTTCAGCAGGCGGGGCTCCAGGTAGATGTGCTGGAAATTAATAGTTTTGCCCTGATTAGAACCATTCGGGAACAGTTGCGGCAGTTTGGTTCCCGGGAGGCGGCGGTGCTGGTGGATATTGAATTCGACAGCACGGAAATTGCCATCATTGTGGATGGAGTGCCCCAATTTTCCCGCACAGTTCCCATTGGCACCTACCAGATGCAGAATGCCCTTTCCCGGGCGATGAATTTGCCCCCTTCCCGCAACCCAGAAATTTTGCAGGGTATGACCATTCCCGTCACCCAGTTCGACACTATGAGCACCCAAGGCACAGCGGTTAATCCCGGTATGAACGCCCTAATGCGGGTCATGGGGGAACTAACTGATGAGCTGCGGCGGTCCATCAACTTCTACCTCAACCAGAGTGAGGAATTGGAACTGGTGCAGTTGCTCTTGGCCGGTCCCGGTGGTGGTCTGATCCAATTGGACGAGTATTTCACCCAACGCTTAAGTATTCCCACTGTCAAGGTAGACCCCTTTGAAGCCCTGGCGATCGATACTGATCAGAACTTTTCTGACGTAGAACGTCCCAGTCTGGCCACGGTTTTGGGATTGGGTATCCGGGAAGCCTAGCTCCTTAGACTTGTTCGCCTTGCCCATACTTGTTAGTTACTTCACTCCTCTTCTTTATTCGATGCCATACTCCACTGAAACCCTCCCATGTATAGCCTAGACGTCAACTTTCTCAAGGACCGCAACTCTGACGTTGTTCGGTCCACCCAAACCACCAGCATTACCCTAGCGGGGGACGATCTACAGAAACAAATGCCGCTTTACATTGGGGCAGGGGTGATGGTACTACTACCTGCTTTAGCTGGGTTGGGAGTGCTGCTGATAAATTGGCAAAAGGGTGTCGCCCAGACCAATATTCAACAGTTAGAAACAGAGTTGACCCAACTACAGGGGGAACAGCAGAAAATCCAGGAAGTGCAAGCAAAAACAGCGGCGGCCCACCAGGATGCGGACGGCTTAATCGCTGTGTTTAATCAAATTAAGCCTTGGTCGGCTTTGTTGCAGGAGATTACTAATCAGTTACCCCAGGAAGTACAGTTACAAAGTATCCAACAGGAAGGAAACGTGTTGACTCTGTCTGGGTTTGCCGGGAACTACGGCGCCCTAAATGATTTTCTCCTCACTTTACAGAGTTCAAAGTTTTTACAGGCTAATAAAACTCAGTTAATGACGGCCAATGCAGCAGCTTTACCCATTACCGGGGAAGGCACAACAGCCCAAACGGGCGGCACAGAGGAACCAGAAGCTGACCAGGGCACTTCTACGGTTTTGATTCCAGCGGGGGTGAGCTACACCATCCAAACGGAAATCACTAACACCCCAGACAAAGATCTGATAACAGCATTAATTAAAAATGGGGCGGCGGGTTTAGTGGCCCGGTTTAAGTTTTTAGAGCTCAAGGGGGTATTGGATCGGCCAGCAGATGTGCCGGATGTCCCCCCTCCCCCGATTGTGGAACCGACAGGGGATGCTCCTCCACCGGAGCCGTCAAACTAGCAACCTTAATTTATTACCAACAATTGCGACTGAATTTGTTTTTAGAGGGGTGTCATGACTAGCTACAGTGAAGAGTATTCGTCAACAACGACAATTATTGATGAGGAATTTGACGCCGGGGGCAATTATCCGACGGCATTTGGGATAACTTTTACTCCCCAGGTAAGTGGCATCAGCCTAGGGATTCTTGGCTTGCTGGCCATGGGCTATGTGTTGCTCAATTTTTTCATGCCAGCTTTGGGGGAGTATCAACAACTTAAGCAAGATGAACAGGCAAAGCAGGCCGAGGTTGATCAGCAATCCCCGGAAATTTTGATGCGTCGTTTGGCTAATGCGGAGGTGCAGTTACAGGAAGCGCAGCAGAGAAAAGCAACGGTACTAGAACTCTATGCCAATAGCGAGGATTTGAACACAATCCTCTATAACTTCAACACTTTGTTCGTCGATAGGGACATGAAGTTATTGAGTTTTTTGCCCCAGGGAGAGCCGGTGGTGATTGCTGATGATAGTCTGGGGGCCAACGTCAATAATCGGCTGAAGCGGCAAACCTATACCATTTCCATGGCCGGTGGCTTTAGCCAAACCTTGGCCTTAATCAGGGACATTGAACGGCTACAGCCGCTGATTTTAATGAAAAATTTGCGGACTAGTTTGGTCAACCCAGAATTTCCAGTCAATGTGGTCAGGGATGGGGACACCGTGCAAGTACAGACCGATGCGTCGGATACTCTGACTACAGATTTAACTTTGGAGGTGTTTATGCCATTAACCCCTGAGGAGATTGCGGCCCTGACTCCCCCACCGCCGCCACCTGGCCAGGAGGGACAACCCCCAGCGGAAGGAGAAACGCCTCCGGCTCCCTAGTGGGCAATTTTACTGATAAATTATCGCTAACGGTCTTACGGTTTTTGAATAATTATTCAATAATTGATTTTAATTGGTGTGTGAGGAGCAATTCTGTGAAAAATTTTCGGTTTTGGTTAACGACGGAAATGGTAGCCTGCTGTTTACTGACTATGGCCCCCGCCCAGGCGGAAACCCTGCCCCAGTCGGATACATTTGGCGCAAATCTAGAAACGGCGATCGCCAGTGACTCGAGTCGAGATTGGCTAAAGTTTGAAAAAAATTTGGAGCAGTCCCTCAAGCAAAAAGGAGATATTGATTCTTGGTCACCATCATTGGAGTTGACTCAGACCAAATCTCTTATCAAGCCAAGGCAAAAGTTAACGAATATTGAGTTGCTAGTGCAGGAGTTGGAAGCCCTATCCGATCCCTTAGCTTTAAACTTTCCAGAACCGAACCAGACCAGTGTTGCTCAAATGGCTCCCCCCAGCCGTCCTATGCCTCCTCCCCCAGCGGGCAGTGGACAAGTCATGTTTCCCAATCCGGAAATTATTATTCAACAACAGGGTGGTGCTCCCCAGGGAGGAGCGAGAGTAGGTAATCCCAGTATTTTGTCCCCCGCTGTGCCCGTGGCTCCTGTCCGTTCTAGGGCAGTGCCCCCACCGGTGGGAGATTTGGCTATTTCCAATATCAATGCGTCCTTCGACATGATTGATCTTGGGCAAAGGGGTCAGGTTAACGTACCGAGTTTAGTATTACGAGAAGCCCCAGCCCGGGAAGTTTTGGCGGTGTTGACTCGTTATGCCGGTATGAACCTGATTTTCACAGACAATCAGAACAATGAAGGTACCCCCACCCCTGGTACTCCTCCAGGTGGACAAGATGCTCCTCCCCAAGCTCAATCCACTATCACTCTGGATATTCAAAATGAAAGTGTTCAGGATGTCTTTAACTACGTTCTGATGGCGTCAGGGCTCAAAGCTAGTCGTCGGGGTAACACCATTTTTGCAGGGGCTAGTCTGTTGCCTTCAGCACGAAATATTATTACCCGCACCATCCGGTTGAACCAAGCCAGCGCTGAGTCTGTAGCCAGTACATTGGCTTCCCAAGGGGCTGAAGTGAATATTCTCTTCGAGGGCCAAGAAGATGTCCAACTCGCCGAGAACGCTCCGCCAAGGGTAATTAAGCAGCCTCCTACCCTAGTTCCCTTAACTGTTCAAAAACCAGCCAACGACTCTTCAGTTTTAATCCTGGAAGGGTTGGTAGTTAGTACTGATCCACGCTTGAACACTGTAACTTTGGTGGGCGAACCCCGTAATGTGGAATTGGCTAGCTCCATGATCACGCAAATGGATGCTCGCCGTCGCCAAGTGGCAGTGAACGTCAAAATTATTGACATTAACCTAAATAATATTCAAGACTTCAACAGTAGTTTTGCTTTTGGTATTGGCAACAGTTATTTTGTGCAGGATCGAGGCACGGCACTAATGCGATTTGGCGATGGAGCACCGCCACAAGTACCTGATTTAATTACTCCCATAGGTAGAGCCAGCAATCCTCCTGTACTGCCCAATCCGTTTGCAATCGATGACCCAAACATATTTTTCGATCCTAGCAACCCCATAAATTTCATCGTACCGAATCCACCATTTGGCAGTAACCTCCGTCCGTTATCAGAACCTGGCGGCCCCGAAAGATTCTTTGGTCCCCAGTTTTTTTATCCCGGTCTCCCCGCGAATGCAGCTAATCCATTCTTGCCAGGAATTACTGAGTTTGATGCTGAAGACGGGACAATTACCATAGATCTTCCTTCTTTTTATGAACCGCCCAGGAGTTTTCAGGCAGAGATCATATCCCAAATTCAAAGTGGTAACGCTAAGATTTTGACGGATCCGACCCTAATTGTTCAAGAAGGAGAATCAGCCCAGGTCAAACTAACGGAATCTGTCATTGCCAGTGTTAATACCGAAGTTGATACCCAAGGTAACACGGCGGTAAGGACTATCACTCCCGTACTAGAAGATGTGGGCTTGACATTAAATGTTATCATTGACCGGATTGATGATAATGGTTTTATTACTTTACGGGTTAATCCTATTGTTGCTTCCCCTGCTGGGCAGGAAACTTTTGATAGTGGCGCCGGAGCTATTAACGAGATCACTCTGATCAATAAACGTGAACTCACTTCCGGTCAGGTACGACTCAGGGACGACCAAACATTTATTCTCTCAGGAATTATTTCAGAAATACAGAGAGCAACCACGAGTAAAGTGCCTATTTTAGGAGACCTGCCGGTAATTGGGGCTCTTTTCCGTTCTTCCTCCGATCAAACTGACCGATCTGAAGTAATTATATTGTTAACTCCTAAGATCATCCCCGATAGTACGGAGGCTCAGTTTGGCTTCCGTTACAATCCTGATGCGGCAACGGCGGAATTCCTCAGACAAAAAGGATTCCCTGTTCAGGCTCAGCCCTAATTACTATCGGGAAACTAAGATATTTACCAGCCGTTCCAGCAAATTAACTCGATAAAAGGGTTGACAGATCTGGGATAGCTGGTTTTCTTTGGCTTGATAATCTTTGAAAACAATCACGTTGCCGTAAACACTTTCGGAAGGAAAAAGCTTTTCTAGCTCGGTTACTTCTAGTTGATGAAGATCAAAAACTATTTCCTTGCAGTCCGGGGCGAAATCCAACAAAATTCCCTGGCCGTAACCGAGGGTTTTTAATAATTTCAGAATGTTTAATGTATTTTGGAAAAATTCTGGGGCCCAGCCTTTTTGATTTTGTCCACGATTTACTCCCCCGCCATACTCAAACATCACCACAGCGGGTATAAGCTTTTCGTCTAAGTTTTCTAACTGTTGAATAATTGTCCATTCCCAACCTTCAATGTCGAGTTTTAGACAAGTTATTTGCTCAATTTGTTGTTGATTTACTAAAGTTTGCAGGCTGATGGTTTTTACCTGGCGAGCCTGCCCAGAAGCACCGAACCATTGAGGGGAAAGGGAACTAAAATTGCTGTTGAAGATGCCCGCAAATTTACCAACATAAAGAGTTTGTTCTCCATTTTGATTAGACAAACAAACAGGTAAAAGAGTTAATTTGGGATGCTCCGCTAATTTTTTTAATGCTTTCACTGGTAAAGGCTCGATCGCCAAACTCTTAAAATTCAACTCAGCAAAAATTTGACAATAAAAGGCAAAGGTTCCTACCCCCACATCAATGCATACTCCCTGGCGCTGGGGATCAACTTCCGGTAAAAGTTGGGCTAATAGGGCTTGGCAACAGGGTTCAACACGCATAAGTGGGGTTTAAAAGCATTAATCGGGACGTAAAAAGAGGGCATTGAGATAGCGCACATGGCCATCCGCAGCGACCACTTGATCCAGATTGCCAGCATACCGTAGTCCGAGATTGTCTAACAGTGGGAAAATATCTCGAAATTGACATTGCCCCTCATAGAGACCATCCAGGGAAATTTCTAAGATACAAGCCTTAGCTTGGCCCAATATTTTTTCTCCGCCCCGAATTACTCGGTCTTCGTAACCTTGCACGTCGATTTTTATCAATAATTCCGGCAGTAATTTTCTTTCAAATTGTGCCATTTCCCCATCAAGGGTTGATTGGCGGACGATAATTTTTTCCTGCTCCCGCACCATGGGATACAAACTTTCGCAAAGCTCCGTAGTTGGCAAGAGGGACGAAGAAGCGGTAAAAAGCACATGGCTATTAATTTCCAATTGATCCACCCGATCGCCGAGGGCCAAGTTGAAAGTACGAACCCGGTTTTGCTGGCGATCGCCCCATTGTCGGAGTTGTTGATAGGGCAGGGGCAGAGGCTCAAAAGCAAAAATTTGGGCTTGGGGGAAGTAACGGCGCATTTTTGCAGCAAATTGTCCCTTGTTGGCCCCAATGTCGATAATGGTTTGGATATCTAACTGTGTGACTCCCAGCAGGCGACTGTCCCAACTAGGGGTCAGTAAATTGCCCACAAAATTAAAAAAATTATCACTACAACGACGAAAAAAGGGGCTACTCAGTAGCGTATTGGCTCTGGGGTTATTATTTGGCATTACCCTGGGAAAGTTGAAATAAAAGACAGAACAGAATAGATGGTTTGGACATTACTGCATAGTCGGCTCCATCAATGCTTGCAACAGCGATTTCCTCAATTAAGAGCAAGTCGCATCCTCGTAGCGGTATCGGGGGGACAAGACTCCCTCTGTTTACTGCATCTCCTTAACGATTTAACCAAACAATGGCAGTGGCATTTGGCCGTAGCCCACTGTGACCACCGTTGGCCCACTGATGAAGGTATTGCGGATCACGTACAGCGCCTTGCCCAAGGTTATAAATTACCCTATTTCCAACGGGATGCCCAAAATTTACCTCAGACTGAAGCAGCGGCCCGCCATTGGCGTTACCAGGCCCTCACGGCGATCGCCATTGAAGAACATTTTCCAGTGGTGGCGACGGGACATACCCAGAGTGATCGGGCAGAAACGCTGCTATTCAACTTAGTGCGGGGTAGTGGCAGTGACGGTTTGCAGGCAATGAACTGGGTGAGGGATTTGGCCGAGTCCCACTCAGGAAAAACTCCGATCAAGTTAATTCGTCCCCTATTGGAAATTAGCCGTCAAGAAACGGGGGATTTTTGCCAGCAAGAAAAATTATCGGTGTGGGAAGATGTGCTGAATGAAAAATTAACCTATCGCCGTAATCGCATCCGGGGAGAACTTATTCCCTACCTCCAGAAACACTTTAATCCCCAAGTGGAACAAAACTTAGCCCAAACGGTGGAATTGTTAACGGCAGAAGTAGCCTATTTGGAGCAAATTAGTGAGGAATTTTATCAAACTTTAGTCCAATCGGATCAAAAAAGCCTAGATCGCCGTCGGCTCAGTCAACAACCGTTAGCTTTGCAACGACGCATTATTCGCCAGTTTTTACAAAATTGCCAATCTAAGACTGCCAATTTTGCCCAGATCGAACAGGTGGTGAATTTAATTAATGCCCCCAACCGTTCCCAAACTTCCTCTCTACCAAAGCAGGGAATAGTGAGGGTGGAAGGGAATTTTTTAAGGTATTTAACTGTTGACTAATCCCCCTTAGCCCCCCTTAAAAAGGGCATTAATTCCCCAAGGTTTCCCTTTCAAAAGCCCATGGCCTTAGCAACCACATCTAAATCTGGCTTCAGTCCAGCCTTAACCTCATTGCCACTGTTATTGACCGCACAATCTGGATCTTTTAAACCATTACCCGTCAGCACACAAACCACCGTGGCGCCAGCGGGGACTTGATCCTTACGTTTCAACAAACCAGCTACGGAAGCGGCACTGGCGGGCTCACAGAAAACCCCTTCCTCGGCGGCTAGGATGCGATAGGCTTCCAAAATTTCCCCATCGGTGACGGGGTGAAATTCCCCATTGCTGGCTTTGGAAGCGGCCCAGGCTTTGTCCCAGTTGGCAGGATTACCAATGCGAATGGCGGTGGCTAGGGTTTCGGGGTGGCTAATGGGTTGGCCTTGAATGAACGGGGCCGATCCGGCGGCTTGGAAGCCCATCATGCGGGGGAGGCGATCGCCTTTGCCCAGCTCTTTGTATTGACAAAAACCCATCCAGTAGGCGGTGATGTTACCGGCATTGCCCACGGGGATGCAGAGCCAATCGGGAGCTTGGCCGAGGACATCGACAATTTCAAAAGCAGCGGTTTTTTGCCCTTCCAAGCGGTAGGGATTAACAGAATTAACCAGGGTGACGGGGTAATGTTCCGATAACTGGCGCACCGTAGTCAAAGCATCATCAAAGTTGCCGTCAATGGCAATTACCTCCGCCCCGTAAATTAAAGCCTGACCTAGTTTTCCTAGGGCAACATAGCCATCGGGAATGATCACAAAAGCCCGCAAACCGGCCCGCCTGGCATAGGCCGCCGCCGCCGCTGAAGTGTTACCCGTGCTAGCACAAATTACCGCCTTGGCCCCTGCTTCCTTGGCCTTGGAAATGGCCATAGTCATGCCCCGGTCTTTGAAACTGCCAGTGGGGTTCAGACCGTCGTACTTGACAAACACTCTTACGTCCTTGCCAATACGCTTGGCGATCGCCGGGGCGGGAATGAGGGGAGTATTACCCTCCAACAGAGTCACCACCGGAGTTTGGTCGGACACCGGCAAATAGGGACGATAGGTTTCAATCAATCCACGCCAACGACAGGCCGAACTCTGGGGACAGACGGGGGTAGCACTGGGCAACACTGTCGAATTTGGGGCGGATGGAGGCATAGTGAAAGAATGACAAAAAATCATGGCGGGCCATGGCCCAGGGTTCCATTCTACAAAACAGCGGGCACCGAAATGTCGATCGCCTCAGAATTGGATTATTGCCCAAACGATTAATAAACATAGGTTAAACATATAGTTCAGGCCTTGGTCTGTCCTGGTTGGAGTCCTATAATCAGGAAAATTGGCAAAATGCCCCCAGGCGATCGCCCACAAGTCCGGTAAGCTTGACCCAGGTATAACCCTTTGTGGGGCAACACCGCTGGAACACCCCCCTGACCACCATTAGCCGTGAGGAGACCATTGGCCCTGTGTTTGTTTTAACCGGTTACGAATATTTTCTTGGCTTTCTCTTTATTTGCTCCCTGGTGCCAGTGTTGGCCCTGACTGCATCTAAACTCCTCCGCCCCAGGAGTGGTGGCCCGGAACGGCAAACCACCTACGAATCCGGTATGGAGCCCATTGGGGGAGCCTGGATTCAATTCAATATCCGCTACTACATGTTCGCCCTGGTGTTTGTGGTCTTCGATGTGGAGACGGTGTTTCTTTATCCCTGGGCCGTTGCCTTTAATCAGTTGGGCCTGTTAGCCTTTGTAGAAGCATTGATCTTCATTGCCATTTTGGTGGTTGCCCTGGTCTACGCTTGGCGCAAAGGGGCTCTGGAGTGGTCCTAGAAGTATTAGTAGTTGCCACCAATCCATTGTCCTTGCCTTGCCTGACCTTTCTATTGTCTTCTCCCATTTCCTATGAGTCCCAACCCTGCTAACCCCACTGACCTGGAACGGGTCGCCACAGCCAAAATTCTCAACCCCGCCAGCCGTAGTCAGGTCACCCAAGACCTTTCAGAAAATGTCATCTTGACCACGGTGGATGATCTGTACAATTGGGCCAAACTTTCTAGTCTCTGGCCCCTGTTATATGGCACCGCCTGTTGCTTCATTGAATTTGCCGCCCTGATCGGCTCCCGCTTCGATTTTGACCGCTTTGGTTTGGTGCCCCGTTCTAGCCCCCGGCAAGCGGACTTGATTATCACCGCCGGAACCATCACCATGAAAATGGCCCCCGCCTTGGTGCGTCTCTATGAAGAAATGCCAGAACCGAAATATGTCATTGCCATGGGGGCCTGCACCATTACCGGTGGTATGTTCAGCAGTGATTCCACCACAGCAGTAAGGGGGGTGGATAAGTTAATTCCGGTGGATGTGTATATTCCCGGTTGCCCTCCCCGCCCAGAAGCCATTTTTGATGCCATTATTAAACTGCGTAAAAAGTTGGCCAACGAATCTATCCAAGAACGGGCCATTACCCAACAAACCCATCGCTACTACAGCACTTCCCACCAAATGAAAGTGGTAGCACCGATTTTGGATGGCAAGTATTTACAACAGGGTACCCGTTCCGCTCCCCCTCGGGAGTTGCAGGAGGCCATGGGAATGCCTGTGCCTCCCGCTTTGACCACCTCTCAACAAAAGGAGCAATTAGACCGTGGCTGAGGAAGTAAATACCCCCAATGAAGCTGTTGATCCCCAAGAGGAGACGGCGATCGCACCTGTGGGCCCCGTATCCACCTGGCTGACCACCAATGGCTTTGAGCACCAGAGCTTAACGGCGGATCACCTGGGGGTAGAGATGGTGCAAGTGGAAGCGGATTTGCTTCTGCCCCTCTGTACGGCTCTGTATGCCTATGGGTTTAACTATTTACAATGCCAGGGAGCCTACGACGAAGGGCCCGGTAAATCCTTGGTGAGTTTTTACCATCTGGTGAAGTTGGCCGAGGATACCCGTAACCCGGAAGAGGTGCGTCTGAAGGTATTTTTACCGAGGGAAAATCCCATGGTGCCTTCGGTGTACTGGATTTGGAAAGCGGCGGACTGGCAAGAGCGGGAATGCTACGACATGTTCGGCATTGTCTATGAAGGTCACCCCAATTTGAAACGGATTTTAATGCCGGAGGATTGGGTAGGCTGGCCCCTGCGCAAGGATTATATTTCCCCTGATTTCTACGAGCTCCAGGACGCCTATTAGTCCTGTCTGGCCACAGCAAAATCAATTTTTAACTCCCCCTTTCCCCCACCGTTGACAATGGTCTCAAAACTTTGGGGGAATATTTTTGCATTGTTTGTCCCCATCCGGTCCCATCGGCGATCGCCAACCATTTCTTTGTGTGTTTGACTCTGGTCAACTTGATACTGTTGTCGGCCTTATGTATTTTGAAATGAAGAAATGCGGTGACTTCAGCCATTGTTTGGCAGAATTGAAGGACGCAGCCGACCTGTTCAAGGTCATCAATATTAGGGAAAGATGTTTATGGGCAATAGTCCCCAAAATTCAGAATTTACTGAACGTTTAAGGCAAGAAGTACCCTTTTTTGAAGGATTTGGGCTGGAAGTATTGCAAGAAACCATTGTCCATGTTTCCATTCGCAGCCATCCAGCAAACCAAGTTATTCTCCTCGAGCATGACTGGGGCGGTTCAGTCTATTTTGTCATGGATGGCTGGGTTAAAATCCGTACCCACAATGTGGATGGTCGGGAGGTAACCCTCAACATTGTCGGTCGAGGAGAGATTGTGGGGGAAATGGCGGCGATCGAAGAAGCTCCCCGTTCCACTGATGTCATTACCCTTACTCCGGCGGAAGTCTGCAGCGTGCCGGCGATGGAGTTTTACAATTTTCTCAAAACTGAATCAATGGCGGGCATTCGTTTAGCCCAGATTATCGCCCGTCGTTTGCGGCAACTTAACCGTCGTTTGCGGCTGAGGGAGGCAGAAAGTTTAACCAGGGTGGCGGATACCCTCCTGTTTTTGGCGGAAGGTCGGGGGCGGGATACGGGCAAAGGGGTAATTATTCCCAATTTGCCCCACCGGGAATTGAGTAGTATTAGTGGGTTAGCGAGGGAAACGGTGACCCGTTGCCTAACCAAGCTGGAAAAACGGGGCTTAATCCATCGAGAGTCGGATTTTATTAGTGTGGCCAATCTCAAGGATTTGGAGGATCTAATTTCTTGAGCAAAGGAAATTTAGCTCCGGTGGCATCACTGATCGCCGAAACAGATTATGTCACACTAGGTGGGTTGGGCTTGTTGCTGTAGAACCCCGTATTGAGTGGGCCCAAAGTTATATCCGAAAAACTTTTTCCATGGCTTTTCCTGCTGACCGATCGCCAGATACTGAGATTAACAATGTTGTGAGTGACTCCGGAGAAGTGGCGGAAACCGCAGACGACGATAACTGGGTTGATGCGGAGGACGGGGAGACGGAGGCGGTAGCTTCCACCCAGGAATTACCCTTGAGCCGCCAACAGCCAGTGTTGAAATCCCCCCAAACCCTAGCCATGGTGGAAAGTGCTTTTCTGGCTAGCATGGTCAGCATTATTTGGCTGATTAATTATTATTTTCCCATTGGCCCCCTATTGCGGATTCTGTTTCCCATCCCCCTGGCACTGGTTTATCTGCGTTGGCGATCGCCAGCGGCTATTAAGGGCATGATTGCGGCGGGATTATTGCTGTCGGTCTTGATGGGCCCAACCCGGAGTGTGGTTTTTGTCATTCCCTATGGGCTGATGAGTTTGCAATTGGGATTCTGCTGGGTGAGGAATGCCTCCTGGGGCTTTTCCATTTTTACCGGTGCACTCATTGGCACCTTTGGCTTCTTCTTCCGCTTTTGGCTATTTTCCTTTCTACTGGGGGAAAATCTTTGGCAGTACGTAATGGGACAGATCACCAACTTGGTTGATTGGCTATTTTTACAATTCAATATTTTGGCCCAGCCGGACGTGCTCTTGGTACAACTTTTGGCAGTGGCTATGGTTTTCCTCAACAGTCTGATTTATATGGTGGCAGTGCACTTAACCGCCCTCTTAATCTTGGATCGTCTGGGTAATCCCATTCCCCGCCC
>NZ_JADEVV010000106.1 GCF_015207985.1 Synechocystis salina LEGE 00031
CATCCCATTTTTTCCAGCTCAATGATTTTAAGTATAAATACTTATACTTGGATGCGTTTCAGAATAAGGCTTTGAGAATTGCTTGACAGTTTGCCCAGTAAGACTTTTGCAAAAGTGGGATGCTCCCCTTTAATTTTCCTCATTACACAAAATTTAGATCACTCTCGTGAAAGTTTTTACTTTTCTCCACTTCAGCCGACTTCTAAACACCCTCTCAGTCAGAGCTTTTTGTCCTTAATAATTATGTTCAAGATCTCTGGAAGAGTAAAATAAACATAATAAAGAATCGGCGTGCCAAGAATGTCTATTGTCCCAAAACTACGGCATAAATCAGAGTTGGGTATTTTAAGTTGAGGAACTTGAATCGGAGTAGAATCAATATGAAAAGTTATACACCATTTAACTTTAACTTTTAATCTTCCATTGTCCTCTCTGTCTTCTTTTTTTTCTCCTAAATCGTAAAATAAATTATCATAAAAATATTCTATGCCTACTTTGCTAAATTCTTTATGAATAATACTTTGTGAATATGGAAAGTAAGACTCTATAAGATTTGGAATATCTACTTGAATATCTTTGAAAAAAATTTCTACTTGTTCAAGAATATAATTTGTAGCATTTTTTCTTTGTGCCTCATTTTGAAAAGAAATTAAAGGAACATAATTGCTTTTTAAAACTTCATTTTCTAGTAAGATAAGTTCTTTTTGTTTAACTGAAGAATGAGTATGTTTTTTTAATGGGTGAGAATAACTAGGTGCGACAAAATCTGATGCTTCATTAACGCCCAGATAAACAGTTTGTATTACGTTGAAATCTCCCTTAAATATTTCAATACCTCTAATGTTAAATTTGGATTCCATTATTCCTAGAAAATTTTTCTCAGATTCGAGTTTATCAGTATAATAAAAAGGAACGAAAAAAAAGTTTCCAATATTGGCTTTAGGGAAAGCTTGTTGCAAAGCTAATTCATAACCAAGTTGTTTTTCTAAAGCTACTCTGTAGCCTTGATCTGTTTCTTCTAAAGATTTATTTTCATAATATTCATATTTTTTCAAAGAAATATTCTTAAAGTCAATAACTACAACATCATAATCTGAATTCTCTGATGTCATAACTAGATCAGGCTGCGGATAGCGATGCAACAAATTCATGGAATCTAACTTACTACTTCAATATTGTGTATCAGGAAATATCCTAGCTTTTAAATCCCATTCAATACAGAATAGCTCTCGCCAATACAATGGCTTACCATTATTAGGATGGCTAATTTCAGGATTTCTTTTTTGATATAACCACTGATCACCATGTTTATTTTCCCAACAACCCACTCTATTTTGTTCGCTTTCTTGTCTATGATGTCTAGAACTTCTAATTCTATTATTTTTATAGCCTACTATCGGAATATCAGTATCTGCGAAGCAAATTTTATTAAAATCATTCTGAATAGGGTTAAAGTTCTTCTTAAAGAAGTAAGTTTGACACATATCTTCCCAAACATAATCAAAACCTTGTTCTCCTTGTATTCCCCAAAAATCGCCATCATCTAAGTTTGGGTTTAATCCCCCATACAAAAAAATCTCGATAGCTTCATATAGCCCCCAATAATCAGCATCTTTATAATGCGTATTTCTATCTATATTATCAAGAGCCTCTTTGCAAATTGAAAGAGTTTCTTCAAAAGTATCTTGGTCAAAAAGAGAATGATTAATAGTTATAGCTGATTTATTTAGTTTTGAGACGTTTTGCTGGAGTTGTATGGTAACATGTTGGAAGAATAACACAAGAATTCATAAATAAATCAGTCATGACTTACGATCTTGATTTACGTATTAAGGTTATAGATTTCATCGAGAGTGGTGGTGGAATCACAAAGGCTTCGAAAATATTTAAGGTAGGCAGAGCAACAATTTATCGC
>NZ_JADEVV010000080.1 GCF_015207985.1 Synechocystis salina LEGE 00031
GGCCATAAGTTGCTGGTTCAATCGGTGGCGCTGGATCGTACAATAGCAAACAATTACAACGTTTTTATCAAAGCGAGGAACAAAATTATGGCCGCTGGTGTTGGCATTTTCATTGGTTATATTGCTGTTTTTACCGGGGTCGCCCTTGGTCTCCTCTACGGTCTACGGTTTGTCAAGCTAATTTAACCCATCTTCAAGTTAACTGAGAGAGGGTTTTACAAGTCCCCCTGTCTCCCCTAGTGGGGGGAAACTAGAGAAAAGTCCCCCGGAATTGCGGTCGCGTTAGTGGGTGAGTTTAGGGGGCAAAAATTGGTCAACTGGCAACGTCAATTAATCGCTAGGGCCAGGATTTTACTTTAAAAATTTTAAAAAACTACATTAAGCAAAATTATTTAGGCACCACTATGTTTCCCACCACCCGTCCCCGCCGTCTGCGCCAAACTGATGTTCTCCGCCGCATGGTCAGGGAAAATACCCTCACCGTCAATGATCTGATTTATCCCCTGTTTGCCGTTCCTGGTAATGCCGTGGCCAAGGAAGTGGTGTCCATGCCAGGGGTGTACCAGTTATCGGTGGACAAAATTGTCGATGAAGCAAAGGAAGTACGGGATTTGGGTATTCCTGCCATTATTCTCTTTGGTATTCCTGAAGATAAGGATACTGACGCCACGGGGGCTTGGCATGATTGTGGCATTGTCCAAAAAGCGACGGAAGCGGTGAAAAAAGCGGTGCCGGATTTGGTGGTCATTGTTGATACCTGTTTGTGTGAATACACCAACCATGGCCACTGCGGCTACCTGGAGACGGGGGATTTAACCGGCCGGGTGTTGAACGATCCCACCCTGAAATTGTTGAAGAAAACCGCTGTTTCCCAGGCCAATGCCGGGGCGGATATCATTGCTCCCTCGGGGATGATGGATGGTTTTGTCCAGGCCATTCGGGAAGCATTGGATGACCATGATTTCCAAAATATTCCCATTCTTTCCTACGCAGCTAAGTATGCTTCGGCCTATTACGGCCCCTTCCGGGATGCGGCGGACTCCTCCCCCCAATTTGGCGATCGCCGCACTTACCAAATGGACCCAGGCAACAGTCGGGAAGCCTTAAAAGAGGTGGAATTGGATTTGCTGGAGGGAGCGGATATGGTAATGGTCAAACCAGCTTTGTCCTATATGGATATTATTTGGCGCATTAAGGAAATGACCAATCTGCCGGTAGCGGCCTATAACGTTTCCGGGGAATATTCCATGGTGAAGGCCGCCGCCCTCAACGGTTGGATTGATGAGCAAAAAGTTACCTTGGAAACCCTGACCAGCTTTAAACGGGCCGGGGCGGATTTGATTTTGACTTACCACGCTAAGGATGCGGCCCGCTGGCTCCAGGGCTAAAGGGATAATCCCCATAATTAGTCGATCCTAATTTCAAACGGCTTGGCGATGGATAGGGTGGGTTGGGAGAAAGGAAAATAATGCCTAAAGCGCCCCTATTAAGTGTTTGTATTCCTGCCTATAACCGCCCTGCTTGGCTAAGGCGGGGTTTGGAGTCGATCGCCGTTGGGGATGGCACTGACATAGAGGTGATCATTACCGATGATTCCGACACTGACCAGGGCCAGGCGATCGCCGCTGACGTGTTGGAGAATTGGTCAGGAGTCTGGCGTTATGAACACCATCAACAGCCGTTGGGCATGGCCCAAAATTGGAACCGTGCTATCCAATGGGCCACGGGGCAGTATGTGATGGTTCTCCACGACGATGATTTTTTTTTGCCCCAGGGATTGGGTCGGCTGGTCAATAAGTTGCAGGGGTTAGGGAACCAATACCCAGTTTTATTATTTGGGGTCTGGGTAGTGGATGCCCAAGAACGGGTGATGAAGCGGCAAAAGTTTAGACAGGATGAATTTTTGCCGCCCCATAATGCATTAATTAGGCTTTTTTCCAATTCTTCCTTGGTGCGTTTTCCTGCTGTGGTGATCCGACGGGACCTATTTGTGGAGGTGGGTTACTTTAACCCAGACTGGCGGGAACCCTGTGACCTGGAAATGTGGATGCGGTTATTTGCCAACTATGGGGTGTATTGCTGCCGGGAAGCCACCGTAGCCTACCGAGTACATGCCCAAGCCTTAACCATGGCCTCTTTCCATGAAAAGACGGTGGAAATTTTACTCAGGTTATTTGAGGAACTGGCCAAGTTCAACCTTTTAAGCGGGTCGGAATTGGAGCAATGTAAACAATTATTTTTTCATCAATACATTTTGGCAGGGGCGTGGCGGCAGTTGCGACGGGGGCAATGGGATACATTTAAAGCGGTGATGGGTTTATGGCAATTGCCAGAGCTTGGGGGGATGCTTTGGACACCGAAATGGTGTTTTTTTCGATCCTTGTTCACAGCCCTAGCCCGCTTGCCCTACCCTTAATGGTCAATGGGGTCAACCTTCAGTAAACGCAACTGTTCCGCCAGGCGATCGGCTCTTTGTTTTTCAGATTCAGCCCGTTGTTTCTCAAACTCAGCCCTTTCTTTTTCAGATTCGACCTGTTGGGATAGCTCCACCGTTGTTAAAAATGGTTGTCCATTGGGGTAATAGACATTCAATCCTTCTGGAGTTAACACGAAGCTAATCCTCAACAGTGGACTTTGCCAATTGTTGATGTCTTCAATAACGGTAAGTTCATCCGCTGATCGTTGTAAACCCACTAATTCTTGGCAGTCTGGATCGTAAATATAATATTCTTCTACGCCATAACGGCTATAGAATTGGAGCTTTTTCGTCATTTCTTTGATGGTATTCCCTGGGGACAATATTTCAAAGACAACCTGGGGGGGAATATTATCTTCCTGCCACTGACGATAGGAACCCCTATCTCCCTTGGGTCTTCCGAACACAACAAAGACATCGGGGGCAACGCGGATATTGGGGCTTCCTTCAACGGGATACCAGAGTAAATCCCCTGCAACAAATACCTGGGGGTTGTTGGCAAACAAACATTCTAAGTTTTCTTTCAGTAAAACAATCCAACGAAATTGCTTGGTGTTATCAGCCATGGGCTGTCCATCACTGTCAGGGTAGATAATTTCACGATCTAGGGAGATTACCATTTCGTTAGCCCCATTGGATTGCCACTGAGTTTTCGTTATTCTTATTCTAAAAGATGTTAATGGCGATCGCCGTCAAGTTGGAAGATTCTCATTAGCCCTGGAGCCAGTTAAAGATTTCTTGGGCACTTAAGGTTAGGGGAATATCATTAAGAACAGGGAGAATGCTATCATCTCGGCTAATGATGAGGGGTTGATGGGGCTGAAAAACTAAAATAATTTCTTCGAGGGGATCGATTAACCAGGCTAATTCGGCTCCCTCTTCTAGGCAGGTTTGAATTTTAGTAATAATTCTGGTGCTTCTTTGGTCGGGGGACAGGATTTCGATCAGCCAATCGGGGGGGCCTGCTAAGGGCTGATTAGTAGTGGGTAGTCGATTGATACGGGTAATGGCAATGTCAGGAACGATAGAGTTATTACCCAGGACACAGCGAAATTCGGGGAGAGCTTCATAGATGGTGCTAGCGTTATCAATTTTGGCAACGAGGCGTTTTTGTAGTCGGCTATGATACAAAGTCGGCATCGGTTTTTGGCTGGGCACTTGGTTAATGAGTTCCCAGGCGGGGGATTCTTCAATGTTGGGTAGTTCCAGGAAATCCTTTAGAGTGAGGGAGGAAAGTGCTGGTGACATATTTCGGGATGGCTTAGGGCTTGGCTCGATTATAGAGTTTCTTTCAGGGATGTCTTGGAGCTAAGATAGTCAGGTTTTACCGAGTTTCTGGCCAGCTTCGTAGATGATAATTTTGCTGATCTTTTTGATTAGGCTTTTGATGCGGTGAGCCAGACTGATAATGGAATCAACTCCGGGTAGTTGATTGAGAGCCACGATTATTTTTCTTTATTTTCAATCCGGCTGACAATAAAATCATAAATCTGTATTGCCATTTTAATTGCTTCTTCTGCGTCCTCTTTTTCCGGCTCCATCAAATCTCCTGGGTATCGAAATTCTGTTGCATAGGGCGTTAAGACATCAGCTAAGTTGTCTAAGGCTTGGAAGCTTGGTTCACATTGGCAACACAGATCCAGCAAGACATCTAGCTCATGAGTTTTGTTCAATATCCATGACTAGGCAGAGAAGGGGACAACTCCATTTTAGCTCTGGGTTAGGCAGAGTTAATTGGGGCTAGGGTAACCAGGTTTTACCGAGTTTACCGATGAGACCATGGTAAAAGCTGAGGCAGGATGCCTAAATTTATTGTTAAGTACAACAGAAAAATCCTAAATTTTTGAGTTTACCGAGTTGGTAATGACCTTTTTTAATCATTAAATATTTACGGGTTAACCAAGGTTGATTGGGAAGATTGATATAGGTATCAATAACATCTAGTTGCTCGGTGGATAGTTGTTCTTGAAAGGTTTGTCGAAATTTTTGGGCTTGTATAATAGTTTTTTGAATATCACTTCTGATTTTTTCGATATTGTTAAGGCGGGAAAGGATATAGCTAAGGTTCCATTTTCTTGCACCAATACTGTTTTGTTGATGTTGGCGATAAAGAACAGTGGGTTCGGGGATATAGGCTATTTTTCCTAAGGCGGCGGCGGTGAGAGCGATCCACCAATCATGCATGATAGCTTCTGATGGAATTGGGGTTACCAGGTCTTTGAGGGGCTTGTTGATAAGCATGGTACAGCCTGTAACAAAATTTTGTAGCAAAAGTCTGGGCAGAAGTTTGGGGGGATTAGGGTCTAGATTTTGATACTGTCGAAAGGATGGATGAATCAGGTTTAGCTTTTGGTCAACAACGATGAGATCACTATGAATAAGAATCGGCGTAGTTTTACCATATTCGGCTTCCATGTATTGCATTTTTTTGAGACTTATCTCAATTTTATGAGGAAGCCAAACGTCATCTTGATCGCAAAAAAAAAGATAGTTATGCTGAGATTTTTTAAGAAGAAAATTTATATTATTAATAATCCCTAGTCTAGTGTTTTGCCTAAATAAATTTAATTTAAATTTTTCGGTTTTTGTTAACTTTAATAAATCCTGAATATTATTAGTAGATAAATCGTCACTAATCGTTAAATTATAACATTGATGTGTTTGGGAGTATATTGATTGCATTTGCTCAATAATATATTTTTGGGGATTAAAAATAGGAAGAATAATTTCACTTAGCATCTTAATTCTCGCTATTTTCAAGACTTTTTTTTAGTGATTCTAAATACTTAAGTCCATACCTTTCGTCAGGTTCTAAATAAGCTGATTCAGCCCATTCATTCCAAGCATTAATAAAAATTAGCTGTTCATTGTCATTTTTTTTGCTAACTTTAGATACCAGGTTTTTTAGCCAATATTCAAATTTTTCAGGTGTAGCTCCTTCAAAAATTGTTGCCCTGTTACCATATCTTGCTGTATTGTCCCAATCAACAAAAGCTCCTTCAAATACGGGTAATTTTGAGGTGATTTTGCTTGCTATGATGTTTTTCCAAATCTCGTCGTAGTCATAAAATGTAGTACTTATAGGCTTGTCACTTGTCTTTAGTTGTAATAAAATCAATAAATCTTTAAATTTTAATGGTAGATATTTATAGAGTTTTAAAAATGCTCTTTTAAAAATAGACAAGTTTTTATTCTTAAGATTAAACGCTGTAAAAAATGGCTGAAAAAGCATTACACCGTCAAAATGCCGAAGTATATTTTTTTCGGGTAGTTGATATTGATTAATAGCGATAAAGAATATACCTTTTAGTCCATATTCTTTGGCTTTAGTTTGCCAATAGTCAAACATTTTGCCAATTTCATAAATTTTTTGAGGGCGATAAATCAAAAATACGGGCTTACCGTCTATTTTAATTGCTCTCTCATCTGTCCAAGCTTGAATCAAATAATCAAAATGTAATGCCCATCTTTCTACTTCTGGTGGGTGAGTTTGTAGTTGTAAAATGTCATGATCTTGTCCATCCCATCTTCTAGACCAGGTTTCGTTTGCCCAGGCTAAGCAAAATTTAATATCCAGGTCTTTATTTTTGAGAAAGATATTGGTTGGTGTTTCTAAAAGCTGTTTGCCATCAAACCAATAATGATAATGACAAAATCCATAAATTCCATATTCTTGAGCAAGTTTAACTTGTTGTCTTATCGTCTCTTCCTGAGACTGATCATAGTAGTTGCTATTTTTTGGTACACGAGGTTGATAGTGTTCAGGGAATAAGGGCTGTGCTTTTTTTACGTTAACCCAATCGGTAAATCCTTTACCCCACCATTGATCATTTTCTGGAATAGGATGTAACTGAGGAAAATATAAGGCAACTAATCTAACCATAAGTTTCTGTTCAATTTACTCTAATTAGGTTTTGCAAGGCAAGCAAATTGAATATATTGCATGTCACTTACAGGGCCTATCAATAGTTTTGATATAAATTTTCCCTTGAAAGATTCAGAACGATTAATACCATCCATTTTAAGAATAGTGTAACCTTGCTCTTCAAACATTTTTTTGATACTTTTCTTGGTAAAAAATCTTAAATGTGTTTTATCTAGTACGCCCCATTCTTGATAGTCCCAGTTTCCATTGATTATAAGGTCATAAAGAATGGGAGCGTGTCTTATGTTTGGTAAAGAAGAAACTACAACTCCTTGATCAGTAAGATTGTCTTTCACTTTTTTTAATATAGAATAAGGATCTACGAGGTGTTCTAAAACATCATTGAAAACTATACAGTCAAAATATTTTTTAGGAATTTGATTAACTGCAGTCGCAATATCTTGTACTATAACTTTATCTATTTTTTTTTCTGCAATTTTAGCGGCATCTTTATTAATTTCAATACCCCAAACTTCTATTCCCAATCTCTCCTTTACTAAGGCTGAAAAGCATCCATTAGCACATCCTACATCTAAGACTGTCTTGGCATTATTCTGGATATAATTAAGCATTTCAATGCGGGTTGAGTCAAAATAGATTTCCTGAATTGTTTTTTGCATTTTTGTATATCTGATAATTTTTATAAGTTATAAATGTTTTTGTTTGAATTTGTTAAATAACTCTATATAGGGCAATAAGAATTATTTTGAGCTTACAAAATAATTCTTGATCTTGAACCATTGATTTCTTAGCTTCCAAAAAAAGCTTTTTTCTATTGTTTCTAGCATGTTTGCGTGTTGTACTTCTAATAGATTTAGTTTGTTTAATACCTCTTGAAGTTGACTCCTACAGTCAAAAAGTTCTTTTTTATAAAATTTAACTTGCCCTTTAGGAGTCAGTATTTCATGACATCGTAGTTTACTGACACTAAATTCAATGCTTTCATTTTCGAGGGGAGCTGTTTTTTGTGCAATAAGCATTGTATCATGCCATACATTGCTACCATCATCGTAGTTCTCATCATTCCATTGTGTTAATGCTTCAAGAACTTCTAAGTTTGCAAATTTAGCTAATGCTTTCATTCCATCTGGATAAAATCTCCAGCAATCCACAGGATATCTATGTTCATAACCACTTGAAGGAGCTATAAGACAACATAGTCCATTCTGCTTTAGTATTCTTTGAATTTCCAAAATGGTGATCCAAAAAAATTCAATATGTTCAAATGTTTGTCCTGACACTAAAACATCAACTGAGTTTGATTCAATTTCACTCCAATTATAAGCATTTTCAAGAACAATATCTACATTGTCTCCTTCCTCTAAATCTATGCCTATATATTTCCATTCAGGCTTATTAAATATAGATTTGTATGAACCGCCAATATTTTGGCTGCCTAAATCTACTATATATAATTTTTTGGCGCATTTATTTTGAAGATATTTTTCCATAAAATATCTCATTTTGTCTATAGAGCTTTTGTGCATAATAAAGTTTCCCACTTTAGTATTGGTCGAACTACGCCTGGAAAGTCACCGACATAATTTCCTCGTGCTGATTCTCCTGTGATTGGATCCGTAACCTTAAATAATAAAACTTCTTGCTCATGTGCATGCACAATAAAAGGCTCTTGAGTTAATACTGCCAATCCAACAGTAACAATGCCTTCTGCTAAAAAATTTTCGGGTATCCATACTGTAGCAGTGTAATTTCCAGGAATTCGTTTCTTTAATCGAATATCTGAAACGACATCGTGAGAATTAAGTATATTAATACCTTGTTCATTAAATAAATTACAACCATGAGTCAAGATCATTCCCTCTTGCATAACTTGATATTCGAAAGTAATGCCTATTTTTTCTGATACAGTGAAATCTGATTTGATTAATTGATCTTTGTTGTGTACTATCGCTCTTAGGAAGTATACTGCTTTATTTTCGTGTACATGAGATAAAGTCCATGCTTTCGTATTTTTGTTAACAAAACTCAATCCAATATATTTACTTATAGATTCTCTCGTGTTTTCATAACAATAAATACTTCCGTTTTTCATAAATATAGTTTTTGGACATATTCTATTTATTGAATCTATATTATGACTCACAAATAAAACCGTCCTCCCCTCCTTTGTTGCCACATCCCCCATCTTTCCCAAACACTTCTTCTGAAACGCCGCATCCCCCACCGCCAACACCTCATCCACCACCAAAATCTCTGGCTCCAAATGGGCCGCCACCGCAAACGCCAACCGCACATACATCCCCGACGAATAGCGTTTTACTGGCGTATCAAGGAATCTCTCCACCTCCGCAAAATCCACAATCTCATCAAACTTCTTCTTAATTTCCGCCCGTGTCATCCCCAGGATTGCCCCATTCAGATAAATATTTTCCCGCCCCGTCAGTTCAGGATGGAACCCCGTTCCCACCTCCAGTAAACTCGCCACCCGCCCATGGAGTTCAACCCTTCCCGTGGTAGGTTCCGTAATCCGACTGAGAATTTTCAACAACGTCGATTTCCCCGCCCCATTGCGGCCAATAATGCCAACGCATTCCCCCCGCTTCACCTCAAACGACACATCCTTCAACGCCCAAAACTCTTCCTTTGTCTGGCGATCGCCTTTGCCCCGCCCCGTAAACTGCTTCACCAGAGACTTAGCCCCATCCGCCAGCACATCCCGCAACGCCACATAATTAGACCGCCCTTCTGCTTGGTGGCCAATCATGTACTTCTTACCCAAATTTTCCACCCGGATCATCACGTCCGACATAGAAGCCCTAACCGAAAATCAACACTCCCCCAGCTTACCCAATCCTCCCCCAAGGGTTAACAGCTCCTACTAGATTCTTCACATTTAATCGAAAAAAACGTCAAAGAGTGTCCAAAATATCCTGCTTACTCACTTGCTTATGCCCAGAAACCGATCTCAAAATATTATTAAGCGTTCCTATTTGGAGAGGACTGTGGTTCAGAATACTGAATTCTTTGATGAGATGGACTTTGAGTATCTAAAATAATATGACTCCCCTGTTGATGAACAACTTCGTAGCCCCAATGACGACAAAGAACTTCAGCCAAAGTTTTACCCCTAAGATTACGAGGGATTTTCATCTAATTACCAACAACTCATCTTTAATTAAGTGCAGTTTTATATTTGGTATTGATGGCTGATCAAAATAGTAACCTTTAACCGCTTCTATGACATTCTCTTTGAGTTCATCCCAAGTATCTGCTTGCGTGAAAATATTCTCCGTTAAGCCTTCAGCAATAAAGCCACCGTCTTCTTCCTGAGTTACCTCAATAACAATGGTATTTTTCATAATTCTTCCCCTAATCCGACACCCTAACTATACGCTAATTATCCGATCAATATAGCCTAGCCCCGTCAACTCAGGATGAAACCCCGTTATCGGCTCCGTAATCCGACTCAAAATCTTTAATAAAGTGGGCTTCCCTGCCCCATTGCGGCCAATAATGCCAACTAATTCCCCCGCTTCACCTCAAACGACACATCCCGCAACGCCACATGACTAATCCCCTTTGGCTGGTGGCCAATCATGTACTTCTTACCCAAATTTTCCACCCGGATCATCAAGTCCGACATAGAAATCTCAATCGAGAACCGATACCCATTAGCTTACTCAACAAAACTCCAACGGCGATCGGCCTTAACAAACCGTTACTGAGGAATCGCAGATAATATAGCCCTTAGTGCTTTATTTACTGCATCAGAAGTTTTAAAAACCTTGGCAATGTCAGGCTCTAAAACTACAGTTATTAACTCCTGTGGTTTTTCAGTTACGAAGCGATTAGGATGTGCTTTACTGTAGTTGAAATTATACTCAGAAAGTAGTTCATCTTGTTCTAATACTGTTTTAGGATCGTTGATACTGCTCATAATTTTTTCTCTCCTTATTGGTAGCAAGACGGGCACTGATAATTCGGATTATCCGGTTACGTTCTGTAAAACTAACTACGAGAAGATAGCCCCGGCTATTGTGGCCAATAATAATCTCCCGCTGCTCGTCGGTAGAATGCCATTCGTCGTTAAAAATATAAGCTAGGGGATCATAAAATATCGTCTTTGCGTCCTCAAAACTAACGTCATGTTTACGAATGTTAAGTTCAGCCTTCTGAAAATCCCATTCAAATTGCAAATTCATTTTAACCCACCATCTGTCTCCTCGTCGGCTCCGTAATCCAGCTCAGGATTTTCAAAAACGTCGATTTCCCCGCCCCATTGCGGCCAATAATGCCAACTAATTCCCCCCGCTTCATCTCGAACGACACATCCCGCAATGCCACATGACTAATCCCCCCTGACTGGTGAGTGACTATGTACTTTCTGCCCAAATTTGCCACCCAGATCATCAAGTCCGACATAGAAATTTCAATCGAGAACCGATACCCATTAGCTTACTCAACAAAAGTCCAACGGCGATCGGACTTAACAAACTGTTACTCCAACCCCGTCCAATAAAATCCTCAGATGCGACTCGCCTATTTGTATTTAGATACGGCGGATTCCGCATCTAACTGGCACAGTGACAACAATGAGTAAAATAGTTCTGTCTAGTTGTAGCAGAATTCAGCATAACACCAATTTCTGCTAACTTTTCAACAGATTCTTTATCTTTAGGTCTAAATCGCCGAATGAAAGCTTTGAGTTCCCACCAAAGATGTTCAATAGGGTTAAAATCTGGAGAGTAGCGGGGTAAATAAATGACCTTAGCTCCTGCTGCTTCAAGCATTTCT
>NZ_JADEVV010000081.1 GCF_015207985.1 Synechocystis salina LEGE 00031
CCACCCTCGACACATATCAAAGGAAAAACCATGCAATTATTAACAGCCACATTGACCGAAAATCCCAAGGCCATCACCACGAAATATGGGGAAAAATGTGTAGCCGATGCCCTGACCGAAACCGGGGAAACCGTAGCCGTATGGCGGCCTGCCAATGACCCCATTTTGATGAAATTTCGACAAGGCGATCGGGTGAGTTTGGCCCGGGATAGCAAAGGCAAAATAAGCCTGATTGATAACGCCCCCACAACTTCCACCATTGCCCCTGCCCCCACCCAAACCACTGGGATTAATCCTGATACTAAGCGGGCGATCGCCGCCTATGTGGAAGAACAAACTAAGCTGCTTGGATTCTGCCTAAGCCAGGCCTCCACTATCCAAGGCATTCAACCAGAAGATGTCAGGGCAACGGCTACCACCCTTTATATCCAGACAATTAAGCACTTTGGGCTATAGTCGCCACTGCCAGAATGGGGGGATAACTTCCCCCTATCCTGATAGATAACCGATAGTTATAGGGATAAGGATAAATGATAAGAAACTATAGGGATAGAAGCAGGATAAAATACTTGACTATAGAGATAGTAACAGGATAATATAGGGATATGGTTAAGGGAGAGCGAACCGCTACACACCGCCCCCAAGCCACCACCGCCACATTCATCAAAGGAAAGCTGAAATGGAAAATCTAATCGTTGCCATCCTTCTCTATGTCGCCATCGTGGCGATCGCCTACCGTCCCAAAACCGCCGCTACAGACCCCGCCGCTCCCATTGACTACTTCCCCGAAGTGGAAGCCACCACCGAACCCGAACCCGTTGCAATGCCTGTTCAACCGGCGATCGCCGCCACTGCATTAACCACCGTTCCCACCATGGCCACCGCCCAGCCTGACCCCGTTCAATCCTTCACCGTTGCCAATGACCTAAGCCGTTTGGGAGTCCGTGACCTGTACAAGCTGGCTAGTAAAGCAGGCATCAAGGGTTATAAAAAGCTAACTAAACCTCAGTTAGTCCAAGCCCTAGCCTAATCTCCGTGACCTGGGGAATGTCCTAAAAAGTCCCAACAAAATAGGGAGCCTGACTTGCTCCCCACCACTAATACTTACGAGGATTTTATCAATGACCACGACTCTTAACCCCCCGGCCGACTTCCTAGCCTCTGAATTGGCCTCCCACGATTGGATCAGAAATCTACCCCAATCCGAAAAAAACAAACTTGCTGAATTGCTATTGGACGGGACGGCGATCGCCATGACCAAGGAAGACAAGAAAAGGGCGTTGGATCCGATTTATATCCGCCTATATGCCTTGGGGTCAGCCCTCACCTGCGCCGTCAACTCCATTGAGTATCTGACCGAGGATAACGGGGTTGTAGAGGCGATTGAGTCTGTCCGCCTGGTCTCTGATTTGGTGGCCGAGGAAGCTGAAAAAGTCAAAAACTTTGCCCATCGTCTGTAGCCCCCCACCAATATCCAGCCCCCAGATAAGGGGGCATTTACCTTTTGAGGAATGACCATGGAACAGCTTTCATTATTTGACCCAGCCCCGACCTATCCAGATAAAGCAATGTCTTGCAAGTTCTGGCACCACGAAAAACAACAATGGTACGACTCTGCCATTTTTGAGCATTGGTCTTTTGCTGGATTGGCAGGGATGCCCCCTATAGAACACGGCCCCCATTTTGGCCGCTATGTTTGCCTGGAACCTGATGGCACATTCACCATGCGGAAAGCTAAAGATAAATCATTCTGCAAGATAATCAGCCACCTTTACTTTGGGGAAGATTCTTCACACCCCAGAATGCTCCCACCAAACTAGGCGATCGCCCCGCTTCTGGACAGTCCAAGATATTAACCGCCTCACCCCCTAACAAAAATGAAAAACTCTAAAGGGTTGGCTAATGAGTTAGCCTACCTTGCCAGTCAAACCGGCCCAGAATTTTGGAAAGATAGCAACTATCGGAACTACAGAAGTCAGCTATGGAGCTATCAAAAGGAAAATAATATTTCTTCTGTGTATTGGGAGGAAGTAACCTTCCTAGATGAAAAAATTTGCTTTCCTAATTATTCTTCTGAGCTATTGTTTATGCCTCAAGACCACGGGATACTCCAACGCCAGAAGTCTAAAACCATCGAAAAATTTCTGTCATTTCAGGCAAGGCATGGTCTGTTTATGACCGATGCCTATGAGTTGGCTAGCCCCGATTATGTAAGGGATTTTTGCGACAAATATGACCATGCCACGTTGGGTGTCACTGAACACCGCCCCGATTTTGTCCTAACTAAATATTCGGGGGAAATTGCTACTGAGAGGATCAAGGGAGTTTTTTACAGTCGCTATTATCTTTTCCTAGAATCCCTTCCCCCTATGCCGGTGGAAGAAAGGGAGCAACTAGAAGATCATGGAGCTTCTTTTATGGATGGAATAACCCTTATTCGTGAAGTCCAAGCCTATCTCCCTGAATATTGTTAACCGGTGATCGCCCCCACTTCTGGAAAAGTCCATATATTTTTGTCCACATTTACCCACTGCAACCAATGGAAACCACACCGCCCAACTCTGAAGACATCATGGGCCAACTAGAAACTCTGTCCACTACGGAAAAACTCAAAATCCTCAACTCCCTCCGTGCCCATCATGGATTGCCCCCGATGACCATGGGGGAAGCTCTGCTAGGAGCTGGATTGTCCAAGGAAGAAAGGGAAATTCTACTATCTGTTTGCCCATAGGCGATCGCCATGGAGCCGAATAAACCCAACTACCCCCATTATTTATAACTATAATTTCAAAAAGAGTTATGTTACAATCAGGCTAAATACATACGGGAAAAGGCATAGAGTATGAAATTAGTAGGATATTGTCGAGTTAGCACGGAGGGACAAGAGGATAACACCTCGCTGGAAAACCAGCGGCGGCGGATTGAGGCTTATTGCCAAGCCTTTGACCATGAGCTGATGGAAATATTTGTGGAAGTAGGAAGCGGAAAAGACACCGTTAACCGCCCGCAGTTCCAATCAGCCATGGAAATGGTAGCCACCAAAGCTGATGGCATTGTTGCCCTGAAGTTAGATCGCATTGCCCGCAGTTGCCGGGATGTTCTGACCTTGGTGGAAGATGTTCTACAGCCCAGCAGTAAGGCCCTGGTGTTGCTTGACCTAAATGTGGACACCTCCACCCCCACTGGGAAAATGATTTTGACCATGATGGCGGCGGTGGCTGAATTGGAGAGGGCACAAATTAATGAACGTTGCCAAGGAGGAAGGAAGGCCAAAGCCGATGCCGGTGGGTATGCCTATGGAACCCCAGCCTTTGGATTTGCCGCTCAGGAAAAAGAGTTAGTACCGGTGGAAGATGAACAGCAAACCATTGCTCTTATCCGCCGTCACCGTCGCTCTGGCAAGTCCTACGCCAAAATTGCAGACTATCTCAATGGTCAAGGCATCCCTACCAAACGGGGGAAGGAATGGAATGCTATGCAGGTTCACCGGATTATTCAACGCACCAACAAACAAAGGGACATTGCTTAGAGGCGATCACCGCCCAACTCCATAAAAAACCTGATTCTTTGACATCCTGCTTGCAAAGCAGGCTGTTTTTCTTGCCCAACCGGCGATCGCACCCCGTACAGCCACACGATTTTGGTGAGCTTTTGTGACAAAATCCCGCAAAACTGCAAAAATTCGTGCCCAAACTGTTGCTTTTTTTGGGCCGACCAAAGTACTTTACTCCCACAGACCGAGACTGCATTTAGGTTGTATAAATCAATAATCGGAACAGCTAGTAAGGGATTTTGCCTTATGACTCAACAAAAAACCCCCCGACGGGACTTTGCTATTTACGACCGGACTGGGGAATTAAGGCTAAGGGTTGAACGAGCGGCCCAGCAAGCCGACCTCAACCGTTCTCAGTGGATTCGCCACGCTATCCGGGAAAAATTAGAGCGACAAGGTATCTAAAATGACTAACCAAAAATTGAATACCCGCTTGCTGCCTAACTTTGGTCGGTGCAACAGCAAACGGGTACGACTTCACAAAAGGCTTGGCCACCCGGCGGGGAGGGGCCTTTGTTATGGGCATTTATAACAAAAAATGTGTGCAGAATGTGCAGAATTGCACAGGCAAAAATTCAGCTTCCCCCATTGTAACCCCAGCCCAGGCCCGGCGATCTATACGGGTTGTAATGCCCTACCGAGTGCTACCGAGTGGGCAAAAAATATTTTCAATTTCTCTGACAAATCCACTCCTATGGCCATCATCCCGGCCACGGATTGGGGGGAGGGAATAGCCAATGGGACTGCTAAAGAATCAGGCGATACCATCAGCCAAGCTAGAAGCCTCCCCTTCCTCAGTGGAAGTGCTTTGGCTAGAGATTAATGGCCGCCGGGAAACCGTCAAAATTGGCTACCCCAAAAAGGGTGCAGAAACGATTACCTGGCCAGTGGTGGAGGGAACGAAATATAAACTCACCCTGAAAGATGGCGAGTATGTGGCCATGCCCATCAAAGACAAAGGGAAGGCGATCGCCGTTGAGACGGAGCAACCAATCAAGTTAGACCCATTGGCGGTGAGGCTTACCCAGTGGTTTAACTTTGGGAGCTATGCCATTGTGAACGACGGGGAAGGGTGGAAGACCCTAAAGGATAGAATCAGCCCTGCCAAAATTTGGAACTACTGGAACGACCCCAACACGGCGATCGGCTTGAGGTTTGGAAAAACGACCCGGTACGGATTAATCGACCTCGATACCACTGGCCATCATCACAATGAGGCTGACCTACGGGCCGCTTGTGAGGCATTGGAAACCATTGGGATATATGAGCCGTTTTTAAAGCAATCAAGTAATTCTGGGGGTTGGCACCTCTACTATGGTTTCCCCCAGGATGTCCCTACCTTTGCCCTATCCTGTGCTGTGCAGGAAGTATTAGCCCGGTTTGGCTTTGACATCAGCCCCGGCAACTGTGAAATCTTCCCCAACCGTAAGGGTTGGACAAAGGGAGACATCACCCATTACAACGGTGCCCGGTTGCCCCTTCAACCCGGTTCAGGCGGTGCCCTGTTGAATGATGACTTAGTTCCCTATTCAACCTCCATAGAGACGTTCCTAGATCTCCTAGACGAATCGGCGGCCGCCTGTGACATTGACCTACTGTTGGAAGCCTGTGCAGAAGCCAGAGCCAACTACAGCCCCTTTGCCAAGCCCAACGGATTTGGCCCCCATAGCAAAAAGGGCAGCGAGTGGAGGAAGGCAGACCTAGCCACCATTGCCCAGCCCTGGGAACCTAGCATCAGCATGAAACGGCTAGGCATCATTGCCCGGTATGGTGTTGTGTTTGAACGTCTCACCGGGGATGACTTAGTTAATTTCATTGTCCAAACGGCGATCGCCACACCGGACTACAAAAAGTATTGCCAGCATCAGCATGAACTAACAGCCTGGGCTTGCCGTTGGGGACGTTGTGCTGAGCGTAAATATTATCCCTACGAGCCGAAAAAACAGAGCCGACCGACTGGGCCAACAAATGAAGAAAAGACGCGCGCGGCGATGAGGAAGATTGCTGATGCGGTTGTTGATCTGATCGCCGGAGGGAAACTTCCTGATGGAGTTAAGGCTAGGGAAAGGCTGTTGGTGAGTTTAACCGGAACCTCCAAATCAACCCTGTGGAAGTCGTCATATCGTCCCCTTTGGCACCCTGCCCACATGGACTCTGTTCTAGTAGCCGCAACACAGACACAGCAAGGGATTGAGGCAGTAGCCCCAGACCCCCGGACAATAACGTTGTGTAGCTATTCCGCCAGCCCACCATCGTCTGGGGTCTCTCACAAAGCTTGTGGTTCCCCTCCGAATTCAAAGAAATCTTTACATCCTCAGCATGTACTACCCCCCCGGCGCGCCAAAAAAACTAAAACCACTCAAACCCAGACACAGCAAGGGATACAGAAAATAAACCGATTTGAAGTAGGGGAACCTGTACCAATATCACGGAGACTAGCCATTGTGAATCAGCATCAAAGTCAGTCACAGCAAAGGATACAGCCACCGCTACGCATTGTTAACCGTCCGGTGTCCCCGATCGCCGACCCGAACCCCAACGGAGTGAAGCCGGGGGACTGGGTTGTGGAAGTGCATCGACCAAGAGCGTTGCTGAGGTTGGAGAGCATCGACCCAGATGGCGAGTATTGTCGCTGTGCTGATGTCCACTGGGGAGGGAGGGAGCTGTGCCTATTGTCCGAACTGAACCACGCCCCACCGGATTTGGTTGCAGAGTATTTGCCCAACGGCGATCGCCACCAATCGAAAACTTCCTAACTGCCATGGACAACCAAACCACCGCCCAACAAATTCAACTTAGGGACTATCAGCAAAGCCTATTGCAGGGGTTGTTTGAAGCTTGGAAGGTTCACAGACGGGTAATGGCCCAACTGCCCACCGGTGGGGGAAAGACGGTTATTTTTTCTTTCCTTGCCAATGAAGTAGCCCACCATGGCGATCGGGTGCTAGTCCTGGCCCATCGTGAGGAATTGATTACCCAAGCCGCCGCCAAATTGGAGTCAGTGACGGGGAAGCCAGTGGGGATTATCAAAGCCGGGTACAGTCCTAGCCCCCTCTACCCCATTCAGGTTGCCAGTGTGCAGACCCTCATTAACCGGCTGAGGGATTGGCCAGACTTTGGCTTAGTGGTGATTGATGAAGCCCACCACAGCACAGCTAAGACCTACCGGAAGATTTTGGATGCTTACCCCAACAGCTACCAGCTAGGAGTAACAGCCACACCGATCAGGACTGATGGCAGTGGATTTGTTGACCTGTTCGATGCCTTGGTAACGGGGCCAACGGTGAAGGAATTAATCGACCTGGGCCACCTTTCCCGGTTCAAAATGCTGGCCGCCAAGGCAATGGAAACCAAGGGAGTCCGTACCGTTGCCGGGGATTACTCCGCCTCTGGACTGGAGAAGGCTAACAACGTGGTGGAATTGTCCGGGGATTTGGTGGAAGCCTATCAGCAACATTGCCCCGATCGCCGTTGTTTGGTGTTTGCTATCTCCGTTGCCTATTCTCAGGCGATCGCCGCCCGATATAACGCCGCTGGAATCCCTGCAATCCACTTGGATGGGGAAACACCTTCAGAGATTAGAAAGGAAGCCTTGGCTAAGTTTGCCGCCGGGGAAATCAAAGTAATTAGCAACTGTGCCCTATTCGGGGAAGGGTTGGATATTCCAGCCCTGGAAGCTGTGCAAATTGCCAGACCAACCAAATCCCTTGGGCTATGGCTTCAAATGGTTGGCCGTGCATTAAGGCCAGCACCGGGGAAAGATTTTGCCATCCTGTTAGACCACACCAAAAACCACATGATCCACGGATTACCCACCCGTAAGCGGCGGTGGACTCTGGAGGGAGTGGAGCAAGCCCCGGTGAAACTGAGGAAAAAACGGAACGGGGAAATTGAGGAATTAGAGGAAACGGCGATCGAGGAAGCCCCCGCCCAATTGGTGGAAGTCAAGGAATTGTCTGGACCATGGGGGGAATGGTGGGGTGATATTGTTTCAGCCCAGCAAAGCAAAAACTATAAGCAAGGTTGGATTTACTACCAGGTTTGTGATGCCTATCCGCCCATTGATGTTTGGCTTGAATTGGCTAACTTCCTTGGGCGATCGCCATCGTGGGCCATTGCCCGCTTCCATGAACAGGATGAAGCTGGCCAAACCAAACAGACCCCGCCGCCCTTGCCCTCTTATATCCGTTGATACCATGCGCTATTACCGACAAAAGACAGACTCTAACCAGGCTGAAATAGTCCAGGCATTACGGCAAGTTGGTTGCTTAATCTTTGACCTATCAGGCCAAGGCGGGGGAGTGCCTGACCTAATTGCCCTGACCCCCAAGGGAGAGACTGTCTTGATTGAAGTCAAAAACCCCAGTGGTAGGGACAGGCTGACCCGTGCCCAAGAAAAGGCGATCGCCATGGGCTGGCCCATTGCCATTGTCCGCACGGTGGAGGATGCCCTTGCCTTGGTTGTCTAGTACGCAAAAAGGTACTCCCTGGGGCTTTGGTATAGCGGGGCGGCAGTGGCTCCCATTCCCCAGCCATAGAAGTCCATAGACCCTTGGTGGTGGTGGGAAAGAGGTTTATCTATGTTTCAAGACAAAAATATGGAATCAACAGAAAAAAGACCCAGCCTTTGGGCATCCAAGGCCGCCGTAGCAAGGAAGGCAGGGATACCGATTAGAACCCTTGAAAATTGGGCTTATTCCGGGGCGATCGCCAGGAATGAATTTGGGGAAGTTGATCTTATCGAGGTTTTATTCTTGCATCGGCAAAAGCTAGATGAAGAAATTAGGAAGCTTGAGGAAGGGCGGTCAGCAGAGAATAAGCTTATCCAAGCCCGCACCCGAAAATGTTTGGCGGACTGTGAACTTTTGGAATGGCAGTTGGAGGAAGAAAGGGCCAAATTAATTTCTGTGGATGAGGCAAGAGACGATTTTAGGAAAGCTTTGAGGATGGTTACCGAAGCATTCCATAGCTTGCCTGATGAACTGGAAGCGGCGATCGCCATCGAATCCAACCCCAAGGCAATTCAGGCAATGCTGACCAGTGCCATTGATACCCGGTTACAAAAACTAAGCGAGGACTTTCAATCGGCGGGGGAGTGAACGGCGATCGCTTTGCCTTGGTGTCTAGTACATAAAAGGTACTCCGTGGGGATTAACCCTAAGCGGGTAGGCAGCAGCGCCGTTCCGGTAGCCACCAAATTTTCCAAAATGACCCTTATTATTACAACGATAAAAATGGCAGAGGCTAACCCTCCGGTACTGTCTAGCCGATCGCCGTTGGAATTTTCTTTACTACCACCATGGCAGGGTCAGCACCGCTGGTTATCTCTAGCCGCAACTTTTCAAAAAAAAGCTCATTATCACCATGGTTAGCTGAAACGCTTACAGGGAGCCGATCGCCTACCGTGCCGAGATACGTGTAAAAACCTTCACATCTAGCTAGAAGCCTTACGGGGAGGGGATAAAGAGGCGATCGCCATGGAACCAAGCTGTTTTTTTGAAGTGGTGAAAGTTAGCGACAAAAACAGCAATTCCCCAACCGCAAGCCTCTAGGAAATTTCTGGCCCAGCAGATAGCCAAAACTACATGGCTGTACGGACGGCGATCGCCGGAAAGAACCTAGAAAGGCAATCCCTTCTCTTCCCTGTAGTGGACTCCTAGGGGCTGACAAATTGGTGGAAGCGTTGGGGCTTGTCGATCGCCGTCACGGTTGAATATTTCGGGAAAGGTAGCCAATGATGGCCCCAACAGTCGCAAGAAGCACACCAATGCTGATTTGTCGCCAGTTCTTCAACTCCCCAACCTTTTCAGCTAAATCAGGGATTTTTTGGATGTAGGGCTGTTGAGCTTGGATTGCTCCTTCTAGCTTGCTAAGGCGGTTATCAAGGGCATTAAGCTTTTCCTCTGTCCGTGATTGGTTGGAGTCGATTTTTTCCTCTATCCGTTCCAATATTCTGCCTAGGTCTGTTTCGATGATGGCCATTTAATTTTCCTCTGGATTGATTGGATGCCAACGCCTAGACGATTTGTCATAGCGCCACGGTGGAACATTCCCAATCTCTGGGTGTGTTGGTTTGGTTTGCCCATGGCGATTACCCCAACATTTGACCGTATTAGGCGGTATGCCCAACTTAGCCGCCAGTACAGGCCCCGTTAGCCCTTCCTTTCCTTTGGCATCCAGGGGGATTCCCATAGATGGCTTGGTTTCAGTCCCGCTCACATTTTGGGGGACTTCCACCACCGGGGCAATGGGCACGGCCACCGCCAGGGATTTTAGGCGGCTAATTCTAGCTTTTTTACCTGATCTAACTCAGCCTCCAGTTCCCCAAACTTAGCCGCTGTCTTGGCTTCCATTTCGGCGATCGCCTGGGAAAGTTGCTCCTTAACCATGGACTCAATATCCGGGTTAGGGGGGATAGTAACCTGATTATTATCCTGATAGCCAGACTCTAAAGCATCTAGCCCAATCTGGATAAGTTTGTTGATGGTATAGGTTACCTCTGGTTTTTTGCTGATGTGGTGAATTCTGGCATCAAAGCGGCTAACAGCCACCGCCCGCACCTTTTCCAGCAAGTCTTCTGAAATCTTTAAGTCAATCTTGGTATCTGCCATGGTGATTATCCCGATTCTATGGGGGCAGTACCACTATAGCCTATTATCCCCATTCTTTCCCGATAGATAACCTTAAGTTATCCCTATAGAGTATCAAGATAAAACTTGGCTATATCCCGATAAAACTATTGACTATGTAGATATTATCGGGATAATATAGGGATATACCAAAGGGAAGGCACAGCTACCAACTACCACCTTCCCTCTACCCCAACTAAGAGGTACTGCAATGTTAACTCAAACCGAACCGATCGCCGTGATGGTCAACTTACCCGAAGAGCCGGTAAGTGTTGGCTACGAAACCACCATGGAGTTAGTGCATAAGAAAACGGCCCAGCACTGCACTTTATTTATTCACAGCTTTGAATTGCTCTCCATGCAGGATGTCCGACAAGCCATCAACAAAGGCTTAGGAAGTCACTGGGATTGGTATCAACTTTCTGCCCGCTGTGACGTTTACGCCTTCTAGTTCACCGATCGCCGGGGGGGAGTCTTCCCCCCACCCTCGACACATATCAAAGGAAAAACCATGCAATTATTAACAGCCACATTGACCGAAAATCCCAAGGCCATCACCACGAAATATGGGGAAAAATGTGTAGCCGATGCCCTGACCGAAACCGGGG
>NZ_JADEVV010000018.1 GCF_015207985.1 Synechocystis salina LEGE 00031
CTATTTTCGAGACAATGAAGCCCTGGTTGCATGGATAAAACAGAATCCTCTCTCCCCTCTGGTTACCTGCGTGGGAGATGGCCATGATGGTATCTGGAATATCATTACTCAAATTGCTTCCGAACACCAACGACGAGAAGTCCTCGATTGGTATCATTTGATGGAAAATCTCTACAAAGTCGATGCTCCTCCCAGTGACTTGAAGCAAATCAAAACATTCTTGTGGTCGGGTTGCTTCGAGGATGCATCGAAGCAGTTAAAATCCATTGACACCTATGCTAGTCAGACTTTTCGGGCGTATTTGAATAAGCACCGCCATCGCATTGTTCCCTATGATCTATACCAGTTGATGGGGTTGGATATTGGCTCTGGATCAGTCGAGTCTACTGTGAAACGAATTGGTGCTCGTCTCAAATTATCTGGTGCTCAATGGTCTCCCAAGAATGTTAACCGAATGCTACGCCTGCGCTGTGCCTATCTTAATCACGCCTTCTCTATGAGTATTTATGCTTGCTGACAAACTGGGATGCTCCCCTAAAAAATCCTCTCGTTTTCACCTAGTTTGACAAGAAAAATTCCTAGATTAAAGAGAAATAAAACACCAGCAAAAATTAACTATGTTTACTGCCATCGGGGAGAATGGCTCCCGTTAACTTGGCCGCCGTTAGCTTGACCATAATCCGATTACCCGCGCCAATTTTAGCCCCTTGTAAATTTGCTCCGCTGAGATCCGCCCCACTCAAATCCGCTCCGACTAAATTAGCTTCTTGTAAATTTGCTCCCCGCAGGTTAGCTTCCAACAAATTAGCCCGGAAAAGATTGGCCCGAAACAGGTTGGCATTTTCCAAATTAACTTGGTGTAAAAAACTATCACTCAAATCCGCATTACTCAGGTTAGCGGACACCATTTTTCGCCCTGATAAATCCTTTTCTTTCAAATTGGCCCAACGCAAGTCCGCCCCGGTTAAGTCTCGATAGTAGGGTCGATTATGGTTTTCCTGATGATGGTGGGAATTAGAGCTATGGTTATGGTTGGTCTGCTGTTGATCATGGGCCCGGGATTGACGATCGCCGGGAGGTGGGTAAGGTGGTGGATCTTTGGCCCTAGGCTTGGATTTGGGCTTAGCTTTGGGGGCCTTGCTGGGCTGATCCTTTTTAGGCACCTGGGAAGTTTTAGCGCTTAACTCCAACTCCAGCATTTCCTTGAGGCGATCGCGGGCTTGGTTGATTTCCTTCAGTTTGCCGGCCGCCTTGGCTAACAGACGGGGATTGTCCCTGGGCAGGCGATCGGGATGCCAAACAAAGGCCAAATCTCGATAGGCTTCGTTGATTTCCTCCAGACTAGCCCCCACCTCTAGCCCCAGGATTTCGTAGTAGTGGGAAAACTCTTGCATAATCACCGCTGTGCAATGGCCCACTTAAAAGCGTAATATAGAAAGGTTGTCAATTTTTAAGATCCCAGAGAAGTCATGGCAGTTCCCAAGAAGAAAACCTCCAAAGCTAAACGCGATCAACGCCGAGCCCACTGGCGCAGACAAGCTTCCTCCCAAGCGGAAAAGGCTTTATCCCTCGGCAAGTCTATTTTATCTGGCCGTTCTACTTTCCTCTATCCCCCTGCAGAAGAAGAAGGGGAAGAAGAGTAGAAATAAATTGTCAGTTAGCTGAATTTAGCATTAAGGTGAGGGGCGATCGCCAAGGATAAAAAGGTTTTGGGAAAAATAGTTGAATTGATTGAACTTCAATGCTTAACCGGTTCCCGAAGCTTCGCCCAACTCCCTACCAAGCAAGCATCGTTGCTATTTTTGTCTTTTCTCTGGTTATACGTTTCTGGAACCTGGGACAGTTCAACGAGTTAGTTTTCGACGAAGTCTACTACGCCAAATTTGCCAGTGACTATTGGCTTGGTAATGATTTTTTCCCTTCCCATCCCCCCCTGAGTCATTACCTGATTGCTTTGGCCATGGGGTTGGGGCAGTTTTTTCCTGTCAATCCAGAGCAAGTTAACGATCTGACGGGGGCGGTGCGTTCCACCTGGAGTTACCGCTGGCTCAATGCCCTCACCGGGGCCACCATTCCCCTACTCCTAGGGGCGATCGCCTATCTGTTGACCCAACGACGCTTGGTGACATTGTTGACCATGGGGCTAGTGGCCTTAGATGGATTGTTTTTGGTGGAATCCCGCTATGCGCTGAATAATATTTACCTGGTTTTTTTTGGGTTACTTGGCCAAGCTCTGGTTTTATGGCATTTGCGTCAGGGCAAACTGTGGCAATTAATTTTGGGGGGCATTAGTTTAGCCTGTGCCGGCAGCGTCAAATGGAACGGTTTTGCTTTCTTGTTGGGTATTTACCTCCTCTGGGCGATCGCCTGGTTCAGAACGGTCTTCAGGCAAGGCTGGGCCGAGCAACAAGTAAATTCACTGGAACCATTAGATGGCAATGGACAGAATAATCACGACTTTTTTTCCCGTTGGTTGACCATTTCTCCCTTTAAATTCGCCCTTTGGTTGGTGTTGATCCCGGCAATTACCTACAGCGTGATTTGGATTCCCCATTTGTTAATGAATGGCGAATACGCTTCCCTGGAAGGTTTTTGGCGCATTCAAAGGCAAACCTGGCAGTACCATCGCCGGGTGGGCAACAGCCCTGATATTCACCCCTATTGTTCTCCTTGGTATAGCTGGCTGGTGATGGCTAGACCGATCGCCTATTTTTACCAAAAATCCGGTAAATTCGGCTTAATTTACGATGTCCACGCCATGGCTAATCCAATTTTGCTCTGGTTTTCCACGGGGGCCATGGGGCTATTGCTGGGCACTATTGCCTGGCAAAAAATCAGTCAATTTTTCTTTAATCGGACCAATTCCATCAATGTACCTTTGCGGGGGGTAACCCTTTATATCGTGGTTAACTACGCCGCCAATCTTTTACCTTGGTTGGGTATTAGTCGTTGCACCTTTTTTTATCATTACCTAACCGCCTATGGCTTTAGTATCTTGGCCTTAGCTTTAATTTTGGCCACTTTACTGGACAGCCCCCAACGGAGCCACCGCATCATTGCTTGGACAGTTTTAACCCTAGTGGCGATCGCCTTTTGGTATTGGTCGCCAGTTTTTCTGGGCATGCCCCTGACCCCCAAGGGTTTTGCCCTGCGGATGCTGTTTCCCAGTTGGATTTGAAGACAAGCTAATCCGTTGAATTAACCCAGAGTTGGAACATTGCCCTTATCAACTAAATGGGACGATAGACCACCGCATAGTCCCCTTCCCGATTATCCGGCAGCAGGAAACCCTTACGACAAAGAGCATCAATGGTTTCCTTCACCTTTTGGGGATCTTCCCCGGTGGCCACAATGCACTCGCTCACCGTTGCACCAATCGCCTTAGCGGCACAGGTTTTAATAATCAACACATCCAGCCTTTCTGTGGTGACTGGTGATGGGGCAGTAACCATGGGAGATGGAGCGGGGGAGGTGAGGTACTGTTTGTGGTTATAAATGGCGTTGAACTTTCTTTCGTCCATGGTGCCGAGGATAATCACATCCACAAAGCCAAGAATGAAAGGAATGCCCGTCCAAGAAAAAATGAAATAGACGATGCCGGCGAAAATATTGCCTAGGTAAAATTTATGTAAGCCAAAGCCGCCGAAGAAAAGGGCAAAAATTAGGGCAACAAAGCGATTTTTCATAGCGGGTGTGCAAAGGAAACCGGCACCTACTGACGGTACTCGACAACAAAAGCGGAATGGGTCCAAGCCCCCCTATTGTCATAGTAACGGATCAGCCTTTGTCGTTTGTTGGGGCGCACCAACCAGCCGACTTCCCCAAAGAAGGGTTGTCCCAATTGCAGGCGATCGGGAGTGCAAGAGGAAGCACCATCCGGCAGTAGGAGCACGTTGCTGGGGTGGGAGCCCAGAAAATTGATCTGATTACCGATCACTTTCCCTTGGGTCACCGAGGTTTTTCCTTCCACAGTTATCCGTTGTTCCACCATGTCTCCGGTTTGCTCCAGGATAATTTCCATCCCACTAACTTCCGGTTCCCGCCAATCGGGGTAACCTGTATAAACCTGGCAGTGCCATGTCCCCAACAATTGCTCCACCGTTAACGTTGGTCTTTCTTGGGCATTACTCCCCCGACGAAATTCCCGGATAAACGTCAAACTGGCTAGGCTCAATTCCTTGTCATACAGTTGGACAAATCTCATCCGGCGATCGCCGTCCACAAAACCAAATTCTGCCCCAAATTCACTGAAGGGAGCCAACTGCCATGGCCCTTTGGAAAAGGCACCGGTGCCAAAAAAGATAATTTGTCGCCCTAGGGAACGGTAATCCTGGCTATAATCCTGGGTCGGGGGGTCTTGGTAATCGGGGTTATCGTAGCGGCGCAGACGGAACTTGACCAACTTGTTATCTTCCAAGCCTTCCAGAGTCAGTATGGAGGGGGTTTGGCTCAACACCTCCCCCTGGGGAGACATGCGAGTAAAACTGCCCTGCCACTCGCCGAGATTTTTGAGAAAGTTTTCCCAGTTAGCCATGGTTATTTGACCCTAATTTTTAGTTCTGATGTTTTTGGAGAATCAATTAAAACCATTCTCCCATTTCTCCCTCCCCCCTCCCCAGTGGGCAAGCTTTTCCAGAAATACTGGTTTATCATCGGGAAAAGTATGGCTTAGTTTTGCCATTTAGATCTAGATTTTTCCCAACATATCCATGCAGACTATTAGCCTTGGCCCGAACGGCCCCGCCTTTGCTCCCCTTGGATTGGGCACTTGGTCCTGGGGAGATACCCTGTTTTGGGCCTACGGTAAGGACTTTGGCCCGGAAGAAGTGGAGGGAGCTTTCCATGCTTCCCTGGAGGCCGGGGTTACCCTGATTGACACCGCTGAAATTTACGGTTTTGGGGAATCAGAACGGCTCATTGGCCGCTTTTGCCAGGAAACTGACCAAACAGTACAAATTGCCACTAAATACTTTCCCTTGCCATGGCGTTGGCAGCGCTCTGATATCACCAAAGCTTTAACCGCCAGTCTAGAAAGGCTACTAACAGATAGCATTGCCCTCTATCAAATCCATTGGCCCCTGGAATTTTGGCTCAAAACACCGGATTTCATGGCAGTGTTGGCCGCCGAGGTCAAAAAAGGCCGCATCCAAGCTGTGGGAGTAAGCAACTATTCCGCCCAGCAAATGGCGATCGCCCATGGGTGTTTAGCCGCCCAGGGCATTCCCCTCGCAAGCAACCAAGTGCCCTACTCCCTGCTCAACCGTGACATTGAAAGCAACGGCATTTTAGCCCAGGCCCGTCAGCTCAATGTCACCATTTTGGCCTACAGTCCCCTGGCTCAGGGGCTACTCACCGGCAAATATCGCCCCGAAAATTCCCCCAGTCTCCAGGGAGCCCGCCGCCTTGATCCCCGCTTTAGTACCAAAGGATTGCAAAAATTAACTCCCTTACTTACCCTCTTGGATACATTGGCGGACAAACACGACAAAACACCGGCCCAAATTGCCCTCAATTGGCTCATTGCCCAAGGGAACGTGATTCCCATTCCAGGGGCAAAAAATGCTTCCCAGGCGAAACAAAATGCCGGAGCTTTGGGGTGGCAATTAAACCCAGAGGAAATTGAACAATTACGAACTGTTGCCCAAGGTGTTTGAAAATTTTTTGCGAATAAAGTCTTGATCTTGTTCTTCTAACCGCCCCCGTAAAGCGCTAGAAAGACCTCAAAATTAAACTGAATTTTTACCCGAGCCCATTTATTAGCTTAGAAATAGGTGGTGTTATAGCTGATTTATTTAATTTTGAGACGTTTTGCTGGAGTTGTATGGTAACATATTGGAAGAATAACACAAGAATTTATAAATCAGTCATGACTTACGATCTTGATTTACGTATTAAGGTTATAGATTTCATCGAGAGTGGAGGTGGAATCACAAAGGCTTCGAAAATATTTAAGGTAGGCAGAGCAACAATTTATCGCTGGTTGGGGAGAGAAGAGCTTGCGGCAACGAAAGTTGAGAACCGCCAGCGGAAGATAAACATAAAAGAATTAGAAGAGGATGTGAAAAATAATCCTGATATGCTTCTAAAAGAAAGAGCTAAAAAATTTGGTGTAACTTCTGCCTCACTCTGTTACCAATTCAAAAAAATGAAGATTACTAGAAAAAAAAACAGTTACTTTATCAAGAGAGAGATGCCCAAAAGCGAGCAGAATATCAGAAAATCTTGAGGCAGTTAATTTTAACATACGGTATTGAAAGTCTAGTATTCATAGACGAAGCCGGTTTTGAGGAATTTGTATCCTCACTCTATGGATGGTCTAAAAAGGGAGAAAGAGTATATGGAGAAAAGCAGGGGAAAAGAGGGAAAAAAGAGAATCTTGTAGCAGGTAGAAGAAAAATGCAAAAAGACTTAATAGCGCCGATGTTATTCAGCGGAAGCTTAAATGCAACAGGTTTTGAAGGATGGCTTGAATTCTTTTTAATACCAGCATTGACAATGACGTCGGTGTTGATTATGGATAACGCCCCTATTCATCGAAAAAAAAGGATTAGGGAAATAGTAGAGTCTGCAGGACACATTGTGTTATTTTTGCCCACTTATTCTCCAGATTTGAATGATATAGAGCATGACTTTAGTGCATTAAAGAGGGCGAGAATGCACGCACCTCCGGGTACTAGCATAGATAAGGTTATTCAAGATTACTGCATAGCCTAACGTCTCACAATTATCCTAATTAGCTATATCTATGTAGTGAAAGTCTAAAATAGACAGCAACCGTGGTAGGAGTAATGTGTCCAAACTAGTTGTGTCACTTTCCCCTAAAATTTAGAGCCTGTTTGAAAAGTAGGGTGTAAGCCTTACTAGATAAAGTTTTCAGCGTCTACCATAAAAACATGTCCAAATGCTTGCTGAGTAAGGGATTGGGCAAAACTTTTCAAACACATTCTCAAGCAAAGATGCTCAAGATTGGTCAGGAAGCGCCTTTCATTTTCTAAAAACTTCTTCAATCATTAATCTGCTATTTTATATTTTATCAACCACTATAAATAATGAGGAATTAAGGTTAGCTTTATCTTAGCTTCACTACCTGAATGACACTACCGGTGAACGAACAGGCGACATTTTCTCCTTGCGGGTGAGGAGAGTATTCTTAAAATTTATAGCTACTGGAATAAGAGGTTATCTCGCAAAAAGTACTTGTATTCAAAACTGAACGTGAGGCTTTCACCTCATCCAGTTTCTTAATAAATTAATTACTATCAAGGCGCATCAAATTTTGTAGCTAAACTCTATGATTACATCATTGTAATCAAGGTCTCCCCCTCCCACTATATCCTCGAAACCAAAGAGATTACTGCCCAAACGAGACATATGACTAATGCCGCCAGGGTTAGCGGCTCCAAAGGAAAAAAGCGCCACAGGGCCAAGGGTCGGATTGTTAGTGGGATTTTTGCTTAACACTTCTTCAATGGATGAGTTGGGAATAATCGCCATGCCATACATATTGTTGCCCGACAAACTGATGGTCTTTTGAGTAGTGCTAAAAAACTCGTCAGGGGCGTTTAAGCTTAGCCCCGTTGCTGGATTCTGGGCCCTTGTTAATGCCGCTTGTAAATAGCCTCCATCCCCTGGGTTTAAATTAATCTGGCGATCGCCATCGGTATCAATGCCCCCGGTCAGACTATCCACTTTGTAGAGAACAATAAGATTTTCGTAAGCCCCCGCACGACTAATGGAAACATTTGCCGTCACAGTCTGGTTTAAAATTCCTGGTACAACCAAAGTTTTGGAAGCGATTTCTGTAGTAATGCCATTAAAATCTAACTGATGATAACCTCGACTATCTGTTTCAACCATTAGTGGAGCATCAATGGAAAAAGCGATTTCTTCTCCCTGTTGACTATAGAGCATATAGTAACGATTAGCTTCTAAATTAGAGTTACTAAAGCTACCAAAAAATTGTGATTCTGTCCTCGCAAAAGCTTCAATATCAGTAAAACTTTGTCGGGCTAAACTACGGGTTAAAGCCTGGGCTGAGGCATTGGCTTGATCACTAAAAACAACTTGTTTACGGGCCAAAGCGGCCTCCTCATAGCCCGGATCATCAGGAAGTAAACCATCAATGGCACCATCGGCACTATCCACTGGAACCCAACCAATTTCATAGTTTTGTGAGGGACTATTGATTAACCTGAGTTGCACTTGCCCATCGGCATTGGTGGGAGCCCAAAAAAGTCGGTTATTATTGCTAATTAGACCTGGAATGGTACGGCCTAAATGACCGTTGGTTGCCACTAAGCCATTAACTATACCATCGGCATCACCCTGATCGCCGTCCAAAAGTTTGAGTTCTACTCCGCCAATACCATTTGAGCTATCTAAATTGGTGAACCGGGCCCCTGTTTCATTATTAAACATCAGGGATTGATAGGTTTGACTGAGGGGATCGTAACTAAAAAAGTCGTTAAATTCGGCTAGCCCTTCAACACTCAAATTAATCTGAGCTTGGCCGGAATTAACCGTGGTGGAGAAATCAATCAAGCCATTCATGACACTGTTATCCCAGTCCCCGGCCAGGTAGTTCCAACGACGGATCTGGGCACCATTGGCATCACCAGCTAAAGCAAAAGCAGAGTCCCCATCTCCTGCCTCCAAACCATCATTTAGCAAAGAAACCAATAGACCAAATTGGCGATCACCGTTATAAACAAAGTCATTAGGAATTTTTACTGTGACGTTTTTTTTGTTCTCCCCAGGATTAAATATTAACTGTCCCGCTATGGGTAAATAGCGATCGCCAGCTTTGCCACTCATGTCCTGGGTGATGTAACTGACCAACACGTATTTGTCTAAATCTCCAGTGCGCTCAACGACAAACTGAGCTTCACCACTAGCTTCTGATACCTTGGGATTGGAAACAAATAAACGAGTGGCTTGACCCGATGCAGAAGCTAAATTCTGAGTTGCATTTGTTTGAGAGTTACTGGACGATGTGACGTCTAATGGCTGAGCAGTGGGAATAGTATTTAGAACTGGTTTATTAGCACTATCTGCATTGAACGTTATTGTTTGTGGCTGATTAACCAAAACAATGGCCGCTGAAATGTTGGAAGTATATTTATAATATTTTTGACTGTTACGATACTCCGTCCCATCTGCCTCAAAATCAGCACTTAAATTAAGGGTGTCGTTGGCATCCATTAACACCGTAACTTGGTTATTGCCGGATAACTTCACCACCGTTAATGAGTTCAGAGTCAGGGTGTTAGCGCCGTAATTGCGAATATCAATAATTTCAAAGTTTCGCAACCGTAATCCTGGGGAGAGGGTAGTTAAATCCCAGGCTTGCCCGTTGTAACCCGTCAGCTTGAGGGTATCAGTGCCACTCCCTCCATCCAAACGGCGGAAATTGGTATCACTCACTGTAACCAGGTCATCGCCGGGGCCCGCATAAACCACGTCAACGCCGCCGTTGGTGTAGATAATGTCATCCCCTTGGCCGGCAATAAAAATTTCCCCAGTGGGAGTGCCCAGCATGACATCATCGCCAATGGTGCCCATCTGATTAACTTGGGAAGTGAAATCACTACCAAAGAGAACGTAACTAAGGTTATCCAGGGCCCCCGGCGCTCCCATGATGAAGTCACTAAAGCCATCCCCATTTACATCGGCCCCACCACTGATAGAAATACCCGCTTGAGAACCGGGTAGGCCTGTTGTCACAAAGCCATAGGGATTAAAATTTTGGCTACTATTACTTTGATTTTCAGCTAATTTTCCTAATCCAAAGGGGGAATTTGCGTTATATTGACTACCCCAGTGGGTACCGCCAAAGACCACCCAATTTACCCCCTGAGCTCCGTTGGCAGAAGAGTTTTGAGAACCGACAATGGTGGTAAGGGGAGAGCTAATAAGTACATCGTCAAAGCCATCGCCATTCATATCTCCGATCGCCGTAATTTCTAGTAGTTCAAAGTTAGTTGCCGCTGGCATATCCGGTGCGGCTAGAACCACATCAGGGACAGCAGTGGTGGAAATTCCATCCTTGTTGCCATAGTAGATAAACACTCCCCCCAAGTTATTAATGTCATCATAGGCGCTAATAAAATTTTGTTGTAAATTCCGGTAGCCTGGAGCCAAAATAGCTATATCAGCAATGCCATCACCGTTAAAGTCGCCAATATCGTAAACTTGTTCTCCCAGTCGAATTGCTTGATTGGGTTCAAAGAATGGTTTGGAGAAAATGAAGGTAAGAAAATTATCATTGCTTTGGGTAATGCTTGGGGTTGAAGATAGAATTAAGCTTTGATTAAAGAAAGCTGAAGCTACCCCATTAAGATCATTCAGAGCAGAGGAAAAAGAGGTGGAAGTACTGCTCCAATTCGATCCATCTGCGTAAGTAATAAATTCCACTTCATTACTATTAGAGTCGGCGAAGAATAAATAATAAGTTTCATCTACAAACGTTAATGATGGTTGGTAATTAGTGCTGACTTGGGTCAACTCTGGGGAAAGATTCCAACTGCTTAAATTAGTGGAGTCCAATGTTGCAACAAAAGCAGCGGAAGACTTACTGGATTTAAACGCTACCGATAGGGTTTCGCCATTTATGGTTTCGCCATTTTGATTAGGAACAACAATTGCACTTAGAGGTTGGTTGGTAGTTTGGGCACTTCCATTAAAGGTTAGTGCTGTACTATCAGATCCCCAGCCAGTGCTACCAGGGTTTTGGGAACTAACATATAAAATTTCGTCATCAGAACTATCTTTAACAAAGAAAATATAAAGCTCATTATTAAAGGCGACTAAAGTTGGCCCATTATTTGAAGCTTGATTGATTTGAACCGGCGAGAAATTCAATCCTAAACTATTCTCTGTGGTATTACTTCCTTCGGCTATCCATACATGCCCACTAGAATCAGTGAAACCGAGATAAAGTTGACCGTTATAAGCAGCAATAGACGGAGGGAAGTTTCCAGGAGTGATTATTGTAGAGCCATCGGCTCCAATCAGGGTTATTGGAGTGGACTCTCCCCAGTGAATACCATCTCGACTTTTTTGTATAAAAATCGAATTATTATTCTCGTAATAGGCTTGGTATAGCCAACCATCTAAAACTGCCAAAGAGGTAGCTTTTTCAATGCTTTGATTCCCAATCCCAACGGTAATTCCACTAGTTGAAGACGAATCGAAGGTTCCAACAATTGAAGCATTGGGAGGATCCATAGTAGTTTGTAAAACGGCCTTTCCAGATTCGTAAGTGAAGTATTGCAAACCACCGCCAAAGCCACCGATGTTAGGTACAGAATTTAATTGAGCTTGGCCCGCCACAATTTCATTTGAACCATCGCCGTTGAAATCAATGCCAGTAAATGAAGTAGGAATTGGATCACCGCTATCAAAAACCAGATTAATGGGTTGCCCGCCAAGGGAGCCGGAGGCACTACCCAACAAAAGCCAACTTTGATCGCCATCTTGGAAAACCACATCGTCGTAACCGTCACCATTAACGTCCCCCACTCCCCAAGCTCTGCTAACACCGGCAATTTGAGAAGAATTACTATCTAGTTGTAGGTTGCCCAGACTACCTAAACTACTACTGCCCAGCACTAAGTAAAAATTACCCTGATTATCGATCGCCCCAAAATCCGCTAATCCATCGCCGTTAAAGTCTCCCAGAGCAACAAATTCTTTTACTTCCGCACCATCAATAGAAATTAACAAATCATCGGTGCCCACTGCCGCATCGAGTAAATCTTTAGTGCTATTACCAAAGACAACCACGCCACCGGCAGAACTGCCTCCAGATAACACATCCGCAAAGCCATCGCCATTAATATCTCCCAGCATGACGACATTGCGACCATTGCCAAATAGACTTCCTGCCGTTTCTGAATTAAGCAAAAAAGTATCTACATCAGTGGTAATTACTTCACCAATGTTCAATGTAGTAGCAGTACTAATTAGGCTTATATTCCCCGAATTTAGGGTGCCATTAGGAACAATATTATTCTGGGGATCGACGATGTACAGGCCACCATCTGACGCTAACTTAAGGACTGCACCATCATTGCCATTGGTGCCAGAAGCCCAAATTACATCACCTGAATTTCCCCCTGGTTGGCCGTAAATAACGAGATTGCCATCACTTTGCATAATGGCATAGGCCTCTGAAGTAACCTTTACTCCCTCCCCTGGATTTGATTGCCAAACGAGTTCACCAGTGGCGGAAATTAACTGCAATTTAGCGGAGACTAACTGATTAAACTCGTTCTGAACTAAGACAAAAACCAGTGAATAACCAATTTCTCCATTGAGTAAAAAAGTTGCTAAATTTGTGGTAATTTCTTGATTTTCGTTGAGGGTTACGGCGGTACTGATCAGGCTGGGGTTTGCTGAATTTAAAGTGCCATTGGTAACAATATTATTCTGGGGATCAACGATGTACAGACCACCATCTGAAGCTAACTTGAGGACAGCACCATCGTTGCCGTTAGTGCCAGAAGCCCAAATTATATCACCCGCCGGCTGGCCATAAATAACCAGATTGCCATCACTTTGCATAATGGCGTAGGCTTCGGGAGTAACTTCTGATTCTTCATTTGAATCGGTTGTTTGCCAGACAATTTCCCCGTTGGGAGCAATCATCTGTAACTCAGCAGTGACTAACTCATTGGAGTCGTTATAAATTAAAGCAAAGGCGAGTACATACCCAAAGGGGCTGGTGGCCAGGGAGTATTGGTAACCATCAATAACAAAACCATTGTTGGAGGAAACATCAGCTAGTTTGATACTGCCATCGTCCGCTAACCAGGGATGTCCATAAACGGCATAGAGTTGTTGACCCAATGGAGCCGTGAGCATTATGTCATCTATGCCGTCATTGTTAATATCTCCCACTCCTACTCCAGCGGTTCCCGTGGCTTGGAAAGGTTGATTACCGTTAAGTAAAAATGTGGTTTTGTTGTCGTTAGCGGTGACATTTAAATCAAAAATAGTCCCGAATTGACTTAAATCTAGCGGCCCAAACAGAACATAACTTTGACCTGTGGCATTGGCCCCTTGGGGAGCAGTAATTAAGAAGTCTTGGTAGCCATCATCATTTAAGTCTCCCGGTGAGGTGATAACTGCTCCTGTTTTGCCCCCAGCCAGGCCACCATTGATCACGAGGTTACTGACTGTATTTAAGGTTTGTGTATTTGTTGTAGTTATAGTTGTTGTTCCAGATGGAGTTGTTGGGGTTGGAGTTGTAGTTGTTGTGGTTGTTGTTACAGATGAAGTTGTTGGAGTTGCTGGATTTGCTGGAGTTATTGTAGTTGTTGTAGTTGTTGTTCCAGATGGAGTTGTTGTAGTTGTTATAGTTGTTGTTACAGATGGAGTAGCAGTAGATCCAGCAATCACAAAGGCTTGCCCTGTATTAGTATTGGCCCCAGGCCCTGCAATGACTAAATCTTGACGACCATCTCCATCCAAATCCATATTTAAACCAGAGCCAATCACACTTCCGGCAAAATAACTGGTGGCAGTGCCTTGAGCATTGGGAATGGCTGGCCCGGTATAGATGGCCCAAGGATTTGTGTTAAGACTTAAGCCTTGATTAGAGTTATAGACATAAACGGCCCCGGCTGAAACATAACTGGAACTAGGAAAAAGGTCTGATGTGATTTGTTGATTTTGTTTGTTTTGTGAGTTTTGGCCTGGGAGATTGCTTTGATTTGTCCACTGATTCGCGACTTGAATTTGATAGTTCGGCGCACCAATAAAAAGATCATCTGTGGTCGTACTACCCGTAAATGTAGATGGGGAATTAGTCCCAGTCAATCGTCGTGACACTCCTAGGGCAAAGCCGGCCCCTTCCCCCACTGTTAGGGTTGGACTGGGTGGATTCGGTTGGGGATTGGGAATTTCAAAACTTTGGCCTGTATAAATAACAGTAGGGCTAATCGAATCAGGAGCATTATCCTGGGCAAAACCAGGGACTAGATAAACCAGGCCAACCCGATTTCCGTCACTATCTTTGCCATAGGGCGCACCGAAAACAATATCATCGTAGTCATCCCCATCAAAGTTCCCCACGACTACTGAAAAGCCCGCTAAATCATCCGCATTACTGCCATTGATCGCAAAACCCATACTATTCGGTGTCGTGCTTAGGCTTGTGACATCAATTTTTTGGCCCTTTTGACTGTTGAGATAACTGCCATAGATGACATATACAGCCCCGGCAAACTTACCTACATTGGGCGCACCAATTACCAAATCAGGAATGCCATCTCCGTCAATATCCCCCGTGGCTAAGGAAAGAGACAGATTTCGGTTATTATCCCCCGCATCTTGAATATTGGTAATTAGCACCCCATCGGGATTACCATTAAGATCATTGGTACTTAGTGAGCCGCTGCCCGAGAGAATATCGCTGCCACCAAAAAGGATTTGCACTGTACCATTGTTGCCAAGGTTGCCTTGACTGTCGCTATAGCCGCGATTCCCCACTGCCACATATGCCAAACTACCATCGGAATTAAATGCACTGGCCAGAACGTACCCGATCGCCGGATTATCGGAATCAATAATAAAACCACTATCAATCAGGGCTAGGGAGGAGTCATTGGCTTCGGTAACCGTTGCCGTTCCCGTGACGGTTTGACCTGGCCCCATTGTTGCCGAATTGATCTGATAGGGAGCAACAGAAGTTGGTCCAATGGTATTACCACCGTCGAAATAAACCGTATAGTCAACTGCCCCAAGAGGAGTATTGGAACTGCCGGGATCAATGAACAAAAAGAGATTTTCGGTATATCCCTGAATTGGATAGCTAAAGGTTGATGTCTCGGGATTAAGACTGTTGAGTAGGGTATCTCCTAAAAGTAGGCCAAGCTGATTACCCGTTAGTGCTGTGCCAGTGTTATCGGTGCCAATCGCCCAGGCCTGGTTGCCACTAGTAACTTTAATTCCGCTGATAGTTAAGTTTGGATTAGAAAGCGAAATCTGATAAACGGCATCAGCAATTCCATTGGGCGCAATCATGGTGCTGGCCTGGGCGGCAGTGGCAGAGACTAAATCGAAAACAGGGATATTGGCCCCGGCTAACTGGGTGGGAACGATTGCGGGTGTGGGGTTAATTTGACTAGGGAGTTGCCAACTTGAACCATCCAAAACGGAATAGTAAGTATTCGGGCCTGGGGGAATCGGTTTGTTATATTGGGCGGCATAGTGATTACCAATTTGATTCGTGCCCGCAATGATCTCGAGAATTTGGCTCCCCGTCAGGTTTTGGAAGTTTGGGCTAGTTAAATCCCCTGCATTGACATCAGAAGCCGTTAACGCCTTGGGGTAAAATGCCACTTCATCTAAATAAACCGGATTATTCTCCGTAGAAGCCCCTGCTAAAGTCAAGGCCGCAGATGTCGGAAACGAATCAAATTCAACATCATCTACTGTCCCAGCTAAGACACCATTGAGATACAAACTAAGATTTTGACTTGAGCCATCATAAGTACCAACAACGTAATACCAAAGATCAGTGGCTAAGGTTTCACTAGCTTGAATTTGAGTATCATCGTCGTTACCCAGGCCAAAGGTAAGTTTCGGCGGCGCATTAGGATCATTGGGATCAACCTCCAGGCCCAGGCCAAATAATCCAGGTGCAGAAACTAAATTGATAGATTCCTGAGGTAAATTGGGCAACTTAAACCAAAATTCAATCGCAAAAGCGTTGTTGGTCAGGGGAACAGGTTGATTCAGCGTTACTCCCCCACCTTGAAACAACACGGCAGGATTGGGATCACCGGAATTACTGGTAGTTTCTAAGGCCCCCATTTCCCCCAGAGTAAAAGTACCGCTATAGGTGCCATTAGCTGCGGCTTGAAACTGACCACTATTGCGGGCCACCGTTCCAGTTCGTTCTCCCAGACGTAAGTAAACCGATGGATCAGCGTTACGGACTAATTGGCGATAGGATGCTGGGGCAGATTCAGTCCAGAAAATTGCTGGTTGTTGATTTATCGTACTAATGGTTAGGGGCGTAAAGGGATCGGGGTTAATGTCGGGAAGTATGCGAGCAGGTTCAGACCACCCAGAGCTTGAATTCAACTTAGAGTAGTAAATCGTGGTAACGGGCGTACCATTATTATTCAGTATGGTATTTAACCAGGCCGCCATAATCGAACCATCAGGCCCCAGGCCAAGCGTGACATTGGTATTCTGTCCTGTTTGCTGGGGAATGGGGGCGGCCACTGACCAAGGAATGATTTGAGCGTTGGGGCCAAGATCACCAAGATCATCTAAAGAGGCAACAGAAAAGTAAATAGTTGAGCTTTGCAGGGCCTGGGTAATAATCTCTAAGTTGCTATAATATTGGCCTGGGATGAGTTGATTCTGAATTTGGCTACTATCAACATTTACCCAAGCAGCAAATACCTGATTTGTGGCCTGGTCAAAATACACTGCTGGATCGTAATTTAAGCCACTTGTCCCAATAATTGAGCTTGGATAGGCAATACTAACGCTTGAGGTGCTGGGGGTGGCTAAAAGTGTCTTAATCACCGTCCCAGGATTGGTAAATGTGGTCAGAATATCGCTCGTAGTAAAGGGAGCAACGGGAATGTTGTTGCTATTAGCTAATATGCCATCACCAGAAATATAGCTAACTGTAACAATATCGCCTTGCCCAATGGGTTCTAATAAGGGCAAAATAACAGAATTATTCTCAATATCTACTTTATCATTCACAGTAATAAAATTATTGGAATTGTTGACTGTAACGATAAATTGATTCCCGCCAGGAGAATTGCTAGATGAAAGGAGTTGGTCAAAGGTGAGCGTAATGACATTAGAAATTGCCACTGCTTCTAATAGCGTTGGGGCATTGGTTGAACTAGCTGCTTGCGTCACAGGCGTGGTAAAGTCAGGCACCCACAAGGCGAAATCTGTGGCATCAGAAAGGTAAAGATTATAGAGGCTATTTTCTGGTGTTGAATCAATGCTATAACTGACCGAAATTGTATCATCAGTATTAATAACAGTACTTGAATTTAACGTAATTTTAACATAATTATCTGAGCTGGATGAATCCTGAATTTCAGCACTTTGATTATTAATTAGAACTGTAAACGGATTACTAGTGGCCTTGGTATTACTTGGATTTTGGAGAGTGTCAGCAAAAGTGAGGAAAATCTGTGTTCCCGATAATAAGGCAGAAATGGGAGTAATCGGCGGGGTATCACTACTCCAGGCCAGTAAAACACCATCATTATCATTAGTTACAGCTAAAGCAGGGGGGCTATCCTCAGCATAATCTTGGGCAACCGTACTACCGAGAAGGGGGTTAGTTGTAATTGTATTTCCGGTTGTTCCTGATACATTGCTATAGGTACGATTTACTTGTCCAGCGGTGTTTGGTGGCGTATTACTGGCAATATTAAAATCACTAATTGCAACATTATCTTCTGTGGTTAATACATTTCCAGAACCGCTACTGCTCGAATAATTAACGCTATAGGTGCTGCTCGAATTTCCAGATAGAGTTAAGACCACGCTACGAGGGGCTACACTAACGGAGTTAATTGAAATTAAATTACCATTAGCATCGGTAACTTGAAATCGAGATAAATCGGGAGTAATGTTAGGATTTAGAGTGGCATTAAAAGCGACAATAACTTGCTGATCCGTGACTTGGTAATTACTGCCTGTGCCACTGATGGGATTGTAGTTATAGGTAAACGTATTGGCCGATTGATTAACAACAGGAATCGGCGTCTTATTTTGATAGCTAACTGTAATTTTTGAAAAGGGCTGATCGTTTAAGGCTGTTTGCGGAATCGCCGATTCAAGCCTGAGAATAGTGGTATTGTCCCGAGTTAAAACCCCAAACACCGGAATTGTCGTAATTTTCTTGCTTAGAGGGTCTTTGACGCTAACTTGGAAGTCTGTGGCCTGGGGAGTGCCGTTAGTTTGTAAGCCTTGAATTTCTAATAGCGGCCCTTTGACGATTGCAGTGGGAGAATTGCTGGCCTGAGTTGTTTCTAAAGTAGCTTGATTTAGTGTGGCTGCATCACTGCTACTGGGATCATCACCCCAAGTCCAAGTCGGATAGATACCCACTGTGCCGCCGAGAAAACCCAGAACTTTAAAGGTTAAATTTAGAGGAAAACCAAGGGTAATATTCCGGTCAAACAGAAAGGTGCCATCCGTTGCTCGAGTAGTGCCAACTGTCCCAGCCAAACTCACCTGACCGCCGAGGACAAGTTCAAGAATGAAAGGAATTTTAACACCACCATCAATTCCAGTCGACAAAGGAACAGAAAACAAGAATGATTCCAGTTCTAGAGCTTCAATGTTGTCCTGGTCGAACTCATTAAAAATCAACTCTCCAATTTCAGCAATATCAGAGACAACCGCCAGGCCAACAGCAGCTAAAGCCCCAACAGGAGGAATGCTAATTAAGGTTGTAAGAACCGAATTATCACCCGATAACACCGCACCAACGGGAGAGACATAGGTTTGCGGATCTTTGGGAGATAATTGCCACTGCATCCCCAGGCCAGCACTGCCTAATAAATCAAAAACAAATGGTGTGCCTTCAATGGGTAAAGGAAAGGTAAAACCTGCCGTTAAGCCAAGACTACCCGTTTCAACACTTAAGGGATAGGAGGAAGAACCCTGCTTGGGGGATGTATCAAAGGTATAAAGAGTTGCGGCAATGACAGAAATGGATGTTTCCGGTTTGTAGGTTAGGTTTGTGGTGTTTTCTTCCGGATTTAAACTACTGCCAGCACTCCCTGTCTCGTCATTAGAATTCTCCCCGTCTTCTGAATCATCTTCATTAAACTGAACGGTCATTGAGGCATTGAGCAACAGCCCTTCCGTACTGACACCGCCGCCAAAAAATGAAAGATTAGGGTTATTGCCCGATGAGCCAAGCAGGGTTCCTGATAGATTGAATTTCTTAAAAATAGGCTCAAGCAAAAACTGGGGAACAACCGGCATTCCCTTCAAGAATTGTAAGTTCGATAAATTAGTGTCAAAGGTTTGAGAGACTGACCAATTTGCCCCAAATCCTTGAAATGCACTCTGAGCCTCCGCTTGGGTAAAAGGCTGGTAATTGGCATTGGCTAACGTCGCTGTTGTGGTTGTGCCACCGACAATATAGTTGCCTTGAATGACACCATTTTTGCTAATCTGGGGCGTGTAAGCAGCAATGGGCGTAACTGGGGCCGGCGGCGTTGTCGGGAATTGGTTACTGTAAATTTGAAACGTTTGCGAGTATAAATCCGCATCTTCTCGGATGGCTTGGTTTTGGGCTTTGATGAGATCAACTTTTTGCCCTACCACCGTCACAAAACCGTTATCCACTACCACCCGAGGTTCTAAATCGCCAACTTGATCTGCTGTCAGGGCTTGGGGAGTGTCGAGCCATTGCAGTTTGCCAGAAGTGTCGTACTGAGCCGCAGTATAGAAAAAGTTACTGTCGTTTTCCCGGCCTTCTTGATAGACCACGGCCAGACCTGGAATCAGCGTATTATTGCTTGTTCCAGATTCGACAATTAACCCTGAATCGGCAACCAAGTTAAGACTACGGATGTGCTGACCAGCGGTATCGACAATGGCCTGGGCGTTTTTCCATGTCTGAGAAACTGGGTCATAAACAGCGTGCCAAATATTCGTTCCTTCCAGCCAAACAATATGACTCGTTCCGGCACTGTCTTGAACAACGGCAGAAAGGCGATTAGATAAATTTATACTCATTCAGGCCAGGCTCCACAAATAAAATGAGGTTCGACGGTTAAATTCAGGCTTTTGATGGACTGGCCAGTAATATTGGCGATCGCCCTGGTATTGATCCAACTAGCGGAATTGGGATCATAGACAGCGTGCCAAAGGTTGTCTCCCTGGGCCCAGACCACATGGGTTATTCCAGCAAAGTCAGTGGTAATAGCGGAAAGACCGTTAGCAAGATTGAGGGTCATATTAACAATCTCCGCAGAAATTAAATTTTTAGAGGTGTAGATAATGCACCAATGATAGATTCACCTTTGTTAAAAATTGCATCGACTAAAGGCAAAAGAGATAAAAATTTACGTTTCAACCAAAAGGCTTAACAGAGCAATAAATTACGCTTATAGCTAAATGAAATAATAATGTGTTTGAAAAGTTTTGCCCAATCCCTTGCTCAACAAGCATTTGGGCATGTGTTTATGGTAAACACTGAAAACCTTATCTAGTAAGGCATACAGTCCATTTTTCAAACAGGCTCTAAGGCAAAGATGCTCAAGATTAGTCAGGAAGTGCCTTTCATTTTCTAAAAGCTTCTTCAATCATGAATCTGCTGTTTTACATTTTATCAACCACTACAATGAGGAGTTAAGGTTGGCTTTATCTTGACTTCACTACATGAATAACACTACCACTTTTTACTAAGTAGATAATTTATAAAGTTTTGTTGTCAAAAACTTCTGGTGATTCATTTGAAAATTCCCTAACTAGACTAATAGAAGAGCGATAAATCAGAGTAATGTTGGTTACCACAAAGATTGTCTTAGGAGCATTTTAGTTGGCTAGATTGATGGAAGAGGTGTAGTTGAATTGGTTATATTTTTTGAGCAAACTCTAACCCTGATTAAATTCATATAACAACCAAATTCCCACCCCCAAACCGACAAAATTGGGCAGCCAGGCCGCCAAGGTAGGGGAAATTAACCCAACAATGCCTAAGCTACCACTGAAAAATCCCAGTATGTAGTAGGCAAAAATGATCACAATGGTTAAACCAAAACCCGTAGCACGACTTATTCTTTGGGGCCTAGCTCCGATCGCCGAACCTACCACGGCAAAAACAATACAAACAAAAGGAAACGCTAATTTTTGTTCTGTTCTGACCTGAAAAAACTGAATTTTCTTTTCATCGCCAATCAATTTTAAAATTTTGATATAGTCCTGGGCTTCGGCAATGGTCATTTCGTAGGGATCCCGTCCCTGTCGGGCAAAATCAAAGGCGGACTTGGGCAGGGCAATTTGTTTATTCGTAAACGGAATCGCCTCTTGGTAATCCTCTGTTTCTGTGAGGCGGTAAAGAGTACCATGAAAGAAATCCCAGCGTTTATTGTCGTTGTTCCAGGTGGCATTGTCGGAAAGTACAATATGTTTCAGATGATTTTCCGTCCACTGCAACACCGTCAGATTTTGCATTTCCTTGCCGTCAAACTTTTCCGCATAAACTAAACTTTTTAACCGCCGTGCAGTTTGGCCATTCTCGAGCTTAATTTCTTCAAACTCAGGGTAAAAAACATCGCGATTTTGCCAAAAGGGATGCTCTTCATCGATGGATTCAATCAGGATACTGGTAGCTCGATAGTTGGCCACCGGCACTACCCATTCACTCAGCACAAAAGCCCACCCTGTTACCAGCAAACTCAGCACCACCGCCGGCAAAATCAGACGGTATAAACTCACTCCACAACTGCGAATAGCAATAATTTCGCTATCTCCACTCAAACGACCAAAGGCCATCATTGTGGCTAGCATCACCGCCACTGGCAGGGAATAGGCGAGAAATTCCGGTACTTTGAGAAGTAGTACTTCTGCCGCTTTAGCTACCGGGAGATTTTTCTCAACAATTTTGTTACCTAAATCGGACAAATTACCGATCGCCAGCCCCAAACTGGCCACCACCCCGACGCTGAATAAAAATGGGGGAATCAGTTGCCTGGCCACATAGCGGTCCATGAGGGAAATACGGGGCAAAAGATGGGGCCACTGCCCCAAGCTGGTCAAGGTTTTAGACAAGAACATCACAGATTTTCAAGCTTCCCAATGGCTAAAATTCTTCAAGTCTTTAAAATTCCGCGTTCATGGGAGTGCGGGGGAAAGGGATCACATCCCGAATATTGGCCATGCCGGTCATGAACTGGACAATGCGCTCAAAGCCTAAACCAAAGCCTGCATGGGGCACAGAACCGTAACGGCGTAGGTCAAGATACCACCATAGATCGCTTTCGGGAACCCCTTGTTCCTGCATTCTTTGAGTTAATACGTCTAGTCGTTCTTCCCGCTGGGAACCACCGATAATTTCACCAATTTTGGGCGCTAAAATATCCATAGCGGCAACGGTTTTCCCATCCTCATTTAAGCGCATATAAAACGCCTTAATATCCTTGGGATAATCGGTCACAATGGTGGGTCTTTTGAACACAATTTCTGCCAAATATCGCTCATGTTCTGACTGTAAATCCACTCCCCAAGCGACGGGATATTCAAACTTTTGCTCCGCTTTTTCCAGCAGTTGAATTGCCTCGGTGTAGGTCAGCCAAGCAAATTCGTTGTTAATGATATTGTCCGCTGTGGCCAGCACTGTGTTGTCAATGCGCTGGTCAAAAAATTCCATATCCTCTGGGCATTTTTCCAGCACAAATTTGAAAATGTATTTCAGAAATTCCTCCGCCCATTGGCGATCGCCTTCTAGGTCACAAAAGGCCATTTCTGGTTCCACCATCCAAAATTCGGCTAGGTGGCGGGACGTATTGGAATTTTCGGCCCGAAAGGTGGGGCCAAAAGTGTAGACATTCTGGAATGCCAGGGCCATCACCTCCGCTTCCAATTGTCCACTCACTGTTAAATAAGCTTGTTTACCAAAAAAGTCTTCGCTGTAATCAATACCATGATCACTTTTGGGCACCTTCTGTAAATCTAAGGTGGTGACATTGAATAAATCCCCTGCCCCCTCACAGTCACTGGCGGTAATGATCGGAGTATGGACCCAGAGAAAACCCCTCTCCTGAAAAAATTGGTGAATGGCGGTGGCACAGGCGTTACGCACCCTCATAACTGCGCCGATGGTATTGGTGCGGGGCCGCAGGTGACCAATGGTCCGCAAAAATTCAAAGCTGTGGCGTTTTTTCTGGAGGGGATAACTGCTAGGGTCTGCTCCCCCCAACAATTCCAGTTTGGCTACCTTTAACTCCACCCGTTGTCCTTTTCCTGGTGAAGGGGCCAATTTTCCTTCCACCACCACCGCTGCTCCTGTCTGCAATTGGGATAACAGGCGATCGTAGTCCGTCAAATTCCCATCAAGCACCACTTGGAGGTTAGCCAAGCTAGAGCCGTCATTAACTTCCACAAAACTAAAATCCTTGAGGGTTCGTTTAGTGCGTAACCACCCTTGAACCATTACTTGGTCATCGGCCTGACCATGGCGGAGAACTTCAATAATGCGGCGTTTGTTCATAAACCCCAAAGGAGTAGAGATAGAGGGACAGTGGGTGCCACTATTAAACCACGGCACCGAGCCACTCCCAGGGTAACCAATCCCGGCTGGGGAAGCGATGCGCAGCAAACCAGACAAAAATCTGACCAACCCAGAAAAAAATATTTTGACCATCAACAATTAGGTGTTATGATGGCTAATCGTGAAAGCAATGGGTCGATGCCCGAGTGGTTAATGGGGGCGGACTGTAAATCCGCTGGCTATGCCTACGCTGGTTCAAATCCAGCTCGGCCCATCCCTTTTGCCCTTGTAGCTCAGTGGTAGAGCACACCCTTGGTAAGGGTGAGGTCACGAGTTCAATCCTCGTCAAGGGCTTTCCAAGCTTAACTATTAAATCTGTTCCCTGGCGATCAGTAACTGATACTGATCGTTTTCGCTGTTGATTACTTTCATGGGGACTTAAGACTAAGGTGAGATTTCCCCAGACACTAGTACAAAATAAAAACTTTTTTTAGTCTTTAATTAGGTTACCTCTCTTTTTTCATTGATCAGTCTAGTCAGCAAATTTTCAAATGAATCGCCAGAAGTCTTTGATAGCAGGGTTTTTAAGATGTGTACTTAATAAAAAATCTTGCCCTTGTATTTCACGTTGGAAGAATCCTGAATTTCTATTCTAGTAAGGGTTTTATGGAATAAAGTCAAACGATTGTCTTCCAGACTCAGGAAAGAGCGATAAAAATCAGAGGTGTTGAACGACAATGCTTGGGTTTACCGTTACAAATATCTAGATTGATAATGATTCGGACGTGCATAGTATTTGTGTTCTTCAGAAAATTGTTCTATTTCATGTCGGCGATCGCCTAAAAAACAGCTTAGCAAGTACATAAAATTTACCGAATGGAACTTTGGTGATCATAAAAAACCTACTGGTCCACCAGTTTCCAAAAGTTAAGAAATTTTAACTCCCCATTTTTGCGTCAATTATGAGACGATAATGAAAAATGAAATGATCATGAAATGACCGTTATCACTATGGCAATATCATTTGCTTCCCGGGGAGGACTGCTGGCATCTGGTTTGGCGATCGTTTTTTGGCTGACCGGCTGTGGGACAGCGGAAGTCACTACATCCAATGCTCCCAGGGAAGAGGTGACAGAAGTAACCACCGAAGTCCAAGCGGAAAACGAAGGGAAAAAGAAAGTTTTAACCACCTTCACCGTGCTGGCCGACATGGCCCAGAATGTTGCCGGAGATAAGTTAGTGGTGGAATCCATCACTCGCATTGGTGCAGAAATCCACGGTTATGAGCCGACTCCCAGTGACATTGTCAAAGCTCAGGACGCAGACTTAATCCTTTACAACGGCATGAATCTGGAGCGTTGGTTCGAGCAATTTTTGGGCAATGTCAAGGATGTGCCCTCTGTGGTGCTAACGGAAGGTATTGAACCGATTCCCATTGCCGAAGGTCCCTATACCGATAAACCCAATCCCCACGCCTGGATGTCCCCCCGTAATGCCCTGGTCTATGTGGAAAATATCCGCCAAGCCTTCGTCGAACTTGACCCGGACAATGCCGAATATTACAACGCCAATGCGGCGGCCTATAGCGAGCAGTTAAAGGCGATCGATACCCAACTGGCATCCGATTTAGAACAGGTGCCCGCCAAGCAGAGATTTTTGGTCAGTTGTGAAGGGGCGTTTTCTTACCTGGCCAGGGACTATGGCATGGAAGAGATTTACATGTGGCCAATCAATGCCGAACAACAGTTCACCCCCAAACAGGTGCAAACCGTGATTGAGGAAGTGAAAACCAATGACGTACCAACAATCTTTTGTGAAAGCACCGTCAGTGACAAGGGCCAAAAACAGGTAGCCCAGGCAACCGGCGCTCGCTTTGGCGGCAATCTCTATGTTGATTCCCTTTCCACAGAGGAAGGCCCTGTACCCACCTTTTTGGATTTGTTGGAATATGATGCCCGGGTGATTGCCAACGGTCTTTTGGCCGGTGCCAATGCCAAACAATGACAAAAGTTTTGCCTTCTATTCGGTGTTGAGTTTTTCTTAATCAACCCAACTCAATGTTGACGATTGACCGCTCCCTAAAACCTGAACCCCTCTTTTGTGATGCCAACCACTCTCCCCCGTCTCGATATATCCGTTGATAGCGTCAGCGTTACCTATAACAACGCTCGTTTGGCCCTTTACAATGCCACCTGCACCGTTGAACCTGGTACCATTACTGCCCTAGTGGGCCCCAATGGCAGTGGTAAATCGACTCTGTTCAAATCCATTATGGGGTTTTTGCAACCGAGTCAGGGACGGGTTCGCATCGGTGGTTTTCCGGTGCAAAAGGCCCAAAAACAACAGTTGATGGCCTACGTTCCCCAGGCTGATGAAGTGGATTGGAACTTTCCGGTCAGTGTGTTTGATGTGGTGATGATGGGGCGCTATGGCCATATGAATGTGCTACGTATTCCCAGCCCCAAAGACCGTCGCTTGGTGATGGAAAGTCTAGAGCGGGTGGGCATGGTGAAATACCGCGATCGCCAAATTGGGGAACTTTCCGGCGGTCAAAAGAAACGGGCATTTTTGGCCCGGGCCTTGGCCCAGGAAGGCAAGGTAATTCTACTAGATGAGCCCTTTACCGGGGTTGACGTGAAAACGGAAAAGGGGATGATCGACTTATTGATGCAACTGCGGGATGAGGGCCACACCATTCTGATTTCTACCCATGATTTAGCTTCCATTTCCACCTTCTGTGACCACACTATTCTGCTCAACCGCACCATTTTGGCCCAGGGGAAAACCGAGGAAACCTTCACCAAAGAAAATTTAGAATTGACCTTTGGCGGGCTACCAGTGATGAGCCTGAATCAGATGTTTGAAACGACAGAGGTAGATGCGTGAGTCAGTTAGTGGTGGCCTTTTCTTTTTGGAATTGGTTGGTGGAGCCTTTGCAATATGGGTTTTTGATCCGGGCAATTTGGGTGAGTGCCTTTGTCGGCCTGGTGTGTGCGGTGCTTTCCTGTTACATCACCCTCAAAGGTTGGTCCCTAATGGGAGATGCCATTTCCCATGCGGTGGTCCCCGGTGTGGTGCTGGCCTATGCCCTGAATATTCCCTTTGCCATTGGGGCTTTTACCTTTGGCTTTGGGGCAACGGTGGCGATCGGTTACGTCAAGTCTAAAACGCGGTTAAAGGAGGATGCCGTCATTGGCATTGTCTTTACGGGATTTTTTGCCCTTGGCCTAGTGTTGGTGACTAAAATTTCCAGCAATGTTGACCTGTTCCATATTCTGTTTGGCAATGTGCTGGGTATTTCTCAACAAGACATTATTCAAACTCTGATCGCCGGATCCATCACTCTGATAGTGATTTTGTTGCGCCGCAAGGATCTTCTGTTGTTTTGTTTTGATCCGAACCATGCCAAGGCGATCGGTCTGCGCACCCAGGTGATGTATTACACGCTGTTGTCGGTTCTGGCCCTTACCATTGTGGCTGCCTTGCAAACGGCGGGGATTATTTTAGTAATTTCTATGCTGGTCACACCAGGTTCCATTGGCTATCTACTCAGTGATCGCTTTGACCATATGCTGTGGTACTCCGTCGCCAGCAGTGTCCTATCCTGTGTGCTCGGCACCTATTTGAGCTATCACTTTGACGTCTCGACGGGGGGCATGATTGTCGTCCTGCTGACAACGCTGTTTGTCATAACCATGATTTGTGCGCCTAAGTATGGCATTTTGGCCCAGGAATGGCGCAAGCGGTCAGGGCAAAATCCGGAAGACGATCACAATCAGACTGTAGTGGTGGATCAAGCCTAGTTGGTTGGTATCACCACAATAATGATGACGTCCCCTTATAAACCCTTTGAGGTCAAACAATTAACCTAAATTTATTTCCCATGAAATCACCGCCGCGTTTACCCAAAGCACGGTTATTTTTTCCTTGCGCTTTCATATCCCTCAGTCTGACGGAAGAGGGATACAAGCGGCGGGGGTTGGAAAAGGGGCAGCGCTAGGAGGCGCTGGAGACGGATAGCCACAGCAATGGGCTGATGCTGCGGGGGCAATTTAGGGCCGCGTTGAATGCGGATCCAGCTCAGATTCGGCGGAAGTCGGTGTATAAGGTGGAGGAGATGGAGATTGCAGTGGGCGAAATAGCCTGAGGTGGATGCGCAATGACGATCCCTTGGGGCGACGCAATGGCCAGGAGTTTGAGGTGGTGGGGCTGGAGAATGGTCAAGTGATGATTCGCTGGGAGCGGGGAGAATTGAGATCCGCCTCACCCCTTCGTCTCAGGCTCCGCCACAGCCACTGGATCAGCTCTCGCTCGGGTAAACAAACGAGGCTTTACTAATTCCGAAGTGAGCGAGCATTGCTTCCTCTAGGGCAAGCGTTGGGTGCGGGGTCACCGCATCTATGTCATGGTCATAGCGACCGAGAGGGGCTTGATAGCCCATAAAACTTCGATCACACTGTGCGACGGCAGATGCAGAAGGAGGTCAGCCCTCGAGTGGCCTTTTTTGTCAATCAGCAGGCATACCCCGCTTGAGAGCTAAGTCAATGTAAATACAATAAGAGCAGCATACTCAACAAGAACTCTAGTTTCAGCGCATATTGACTACTTCCGAAGCGCTTCGCTGTTTTCGGCGTTCTTGCAAAGACTTATCAATTAGTTTTGCAACCAGCCAAGAGACAGATCGTTCATCTGTCTGTGCCCACTCCTCCAGTTCTTGCTTTAACTCTGGAGGAACGTAAGCAACCACTCGCTCCAAGTCTGTTTTGCCACCCATTTTGAGTTTCACTTCTGGTTTTCTTGCTTCCAAGATACCAGTAATAGCCTAGCCTGTGTTGTGCTATGCCGCGCTGTGCTAGCATGGCATAGCGCGATTAATCAAGGCCTCATCTATGAACCGTCAAAATTTGCTCTCAATCGCCGGAGATCTTGTCCAACCAAAAGTCAATCCCGGACTCGTCTTGCTTTCGAGTAGAGAATTAGACAAGATGCGGCGGGTTGGGCAACTTGCGGCGAATCTCCTCAACCATCTTGAATCAATGGTGCAACCCGGAGTGAGTACGCAAACTCTAAACGACGAGGCGACGAGTTGGATGCAATCTCATAGGGCAATCAGTGCCACGCTTGGCTACGCACCTCCTGGTCATCCTCCATTCACAGGTTCAATTTGCACCAGTGTTAATGAGGTGGTTTGTCACGGAATTCCGAATCCAAAGCAAATCCTTAAAGACGGAGATATTATCAATATCGATGTGACGCCACGCTTAGACGGTTACCATGGCGACACGTCTAAAACATTCTTGGTTGGTAATGTATCCGCAACAGCGTGGAAGCTGGTTGAAGCCACTCAAGAATCGATGATGCGAGGAATTGCTGAAATCAAGCCCGGGGCAAGAATTGGTGATATTGGCGCTGCAATTCAAGCCTATGCCGAGGCGAAGGGATTCTCAGTTGTTCGAGATATGGTTGGGCATGGCATTGGCAGGCAAATGCATACAGAGCTTCAAATTCCTCACTATGGTCAGCGGGGCAGTGGGCTAAAGCTGCGTCCAGGAATGGCTTTTACGGTTGAACCGATGCTAAATGAAGGAACGAGTATTCTTAAGTTTCTTGCAGATCGTTGGACTGTGATTACAAAAGACAAGAAACTTTCAGCTCAGTTTGAACACACCGTTGCTGTGACTGAGGAAGGGGTAGAAATTCTGACTCTTCCTTGAATTTCAAGACACAACTCCTTATTTATTCCTTGAGAGAGAAGTACAATATTGCTCTAAAGATAAACCGCTGCTCAGGGACTCGGTTCCTATGGGGATAGCCGACTTTTAACATCATCGCTATGGAACCGGGTCCCTTGGCCTATCTAGCCCTTTCCCTAAGTTTTTATCATTGGGGGTGGCGCGACAACGTTATGAACGATTGGTATGAAAAGTCATTGCAGCAGACTCTTGAGGGCAAATTTACCATCTCTGGTTCAGTCTCGAAAGTCTTTACCAATAGTCGGTTGAAGCCGTAAAAGGGGCCAACAGATACTCTTCAATAAAATCCCGCCTGATTAGTGGCTGCCTGTATTTGGAAGTTTTCGAAGACTTCTGAAAATATCATAAGAATCTGATAAATTACGAGAAGAATCTGAAAGAATTTGAGAATTGGAACTCATTACACTCAAGTTAATTACACCCTTATCTCTTCGCAAACCGCGTTAGGTCGAGTGGGTGTTCCTGATGATATTGGCGGGGAGATCGCATCTTTACTCTCCGAAGATAAACGCTGGGTAAATGCTCAGAGAATTGAAGTCTCTGGCGACATGTTCCTTTAATTCACACTGACTAAAACCCAAGGAAACTCAAACAAAAGGAAAACTCACCATGTTGAATGTAGAAAACAAAGTAATTGCTATTACTGGAGCCAGTAGCGGTATCGGTGAAACCACCGCAAAACTGCTCGCCCAAAATGGCGCAAAAGTCCTTTTAGGGGCACGGCGGACAGACAGGCTGGAGAAGCTAGTCGAGCAAATTCATGCCTCCGGTGGCACAGCAGAATTTAAAGCAGTCGATGTCACTGATCGCGAAAATGTGAAAGCATTTGTTGAGTTTGCCAAAGACAAATTTAACCGCGTTGATGTCATCTTTAACAATGCAGGCGTAATGCCCCTATCGCCAATGAATGCCCTGAAAATCGAGGAATGGGACAACATGATTAATGTGAATATTCGGGGCGTATTGAATGGTATTGCAGCGGGACTGCCAATTATGGAGGCGCAAGGGGGTGGTCAAATCATCAATACGGCGTCCATTGGTGCCCATGTGGTAGTACCCACTGCGGCAGTCTACTGTGCAACCAAGTATGCGGTTTGGGCAATTTCTGAAGGACTGCGGCAGGAATCACAAAATATTCGCGTTACTACTATTTCTCCGGGTGTCGTTGATACTGAGCTTGGCTCTGATATCACCGATGAGTCATCCAAAGGCTTGTTAGAAGAACTTCGCAAAACTGCCCTTACCTCAGAGGCGATCGCGAGAGCAGTGCTGTACGCCGTATCCCAACCCGATGACGTTGACGTGAATGAAATCGTAGTCCGACCGACGGCCAGTGCGTTCTGAAGGGAATCGGCCAAAGCATAGGAGCGTTATCACCAACACAAAGGACATTGTCGTAATGATGACTGACCTGTACGGAAAGTATATAAACAGCGCCTAACAATCCCATTGACAGTGTCTGTTGCGGGGGTGACCTCACCCCTGCCGACTGTGGCGGAGTCTCTCAGATGTCATTCCCTGGCCAGCATTTCCAGAGTTTGATTAGCTACTGGCTCAAATTCAACGTGCTGATTAGCAAACAGCCCCTTGTCGAAAGTGTCACCAAGCGCTATATTGTCACTTAGTGACAGATTTCTAAGGGAAAGACTGCTGTGTGGGGGCGCTACCAACGATATGACAAAGAATGAGCACAGGCCAGGAGGAATGAGTGAGCAGCGGCAGCGGCGGATACGTCTGGAGATTTCGCGGGAGGCGGCGCGTTTGTTCTGGGAGCAAGGCGTCGCTGCCACGACCGGCGAGCAAATCGCTGCTGCAGTGGGTCTCTCGGTGCGCACCCTCTGGCGGTACTTTCGCAATAAGGGGAGCTGTGTCGAGCCGGTCTTGGCGCAGGATGGCGAGGAGTTTGTGGCGCTATTGCGCCGCTGGCCTCGCGACGTCTCCCTCGAAGATCACCTCGTCGAGTGGGCCAAGAATCGTACTAAAGATTCCGATCAGCAGTCCTTTGATGAGGCTGTAATTAAGATGACCGTACTAGCCGAAAAAGAGCCGGATCTGCGGACGGCCTGGCTGATGACCAACGACCAAATAGAGCGCGCTCTGGTCGATATCATCGCAGACCGGCTGCGGCGATCGCCTGACGATCTCGAGGTGCGACTGCACGCCGCAGCAGCCACCGCAGTCGTGCGCGTTATCAGTGAAGACGTCAGTGCGGCCCTGATGGCAGGAGCCGATCCCACCTCGCTTGGCAACACGCTTAGGCAGATGGCCCGCGCCGTGCATACAGCTACAGGTGGGGCGGTCGGCGATCCTGTCGATCCCTAAACCAATGAGCAATTGAAGTCAGCAACAAGAGTAAAAGAACGGAGATGAAGATACAAAATACCGAAAGAACGCAGGGAATCATCGCAGACGCGAAAAAAGTTACCTACGTGGAGGCTGCCCGGTGGGGTAAGCATCGGGGGTGGCGGTATGTTCTGGGGCTGATGATCATCCTCTTTGCGTGGCTGATAGTCGGCAGTGGTGCTAACGTACTAGCTGCGTTCACGCTCGGCGGCCAGGCAGACACCTCGGGGCTCGGGCTTGTGGAATACTACCTGTTTGTCATGGCGAGTTTCCTGTGCTTCTTCGCGGGGGTCCTTATCGCTGTCTCCCTCGTCCACCGCCGCTCCCCCGGACACTCGTCACAGCGCGGCAGCGGATAGACTGGCATCGGGTCGGTCATGGATTCGTGGCGTGGTTTGTGCCGTACTGCCAGATCGGTGGGCTGGGACAGTATCTGTTCTACCCGGATACCTTCTCCTTCAACTCCGGCCTCACAGCATTTGCGCTTTTTGTGCCGCTGGCGCTCGTTCTCACCGCGATTCAGACGACAACTGAGGAGCTTTTCTTTCGCGGATACATCGTGCAGGGCGCGAGCCCCATCTGGAGCAACCGCGTTTTTCTGGCGATCGTGTCAGCCGTTATCTTTACTCGCTATCGGCGTACACTTCGCGAACAACATCGGCGGGTCACTCCTGTTCAACATCACTGAAAGTGCCTTGCCCTCACCCGCTCTGTTCACCATCAGCGAATATCACGCCACCTACGGGGCGCTAGCGGTGCTGGTTGCAGTACTCATATTTCTGGCGATCGCCTACAAGGTGTTCAAACGCGATAAGGCATCCGAACTCGTTTCCTAAAGCCATTGGAGTGGTCGTTGGTAATCTCGTCAGTTCGTAAAACCATCAGCAAACGACATCGTCGCTGACTACATCATCGACCTCGAACTGCCCGATGAAGGGGCGACCTGCACCGTATAACCACACGATCGCAAAGGCTTGAAAACAATTCTGGAATGACGTTGAGGATAGAGTTATGGCTAAGCATAAGAACGCTAGGCTGCGACTGTTTGGGCTGCTGTGGTTGGCAGGCATGGCTGGGGTGATGTCCCTGGGGTTGCTGCCTTTGCCCTTGCTCCCAGAGGGTGCCCCACCTGCCGCCGTGGTCAGACTGCTGGTGCTGGTACAGCCCACGGTTTTGCTGTCGGTGGCGGTGCTGATAGGCGTGCTCTTGGCCCACCGGCTAGGGCTGATGGCACCGGGGGCAGAGGCGCTGGCTATGGGGCGATCGTGGCGGCAAGCCATGGTTCCTCAACTGCTGCCCGGCGTGGTGGGTGGGTTGATCAGCGGCGGACTACTGACGGCGATCGCCCTGCTGTCTCGCCCGCTGCTGCCACCAGCCTACGAGACGGCTGAGCCCACGCCACTGCTAGTGCGGTTTCTCTACGGCGGTATCACCGAAGAAATTTTGATCCGCTGGGGACTGATGACGCTGCTGCTATGGCTGGGCTGGCGATTTGGGCAGCAGCGCCAGGGTAAACCCCAGACCCGATGGGTGGTCGTCGCCATTGCCGTCTCCTCCCTAGTGTTTGCTATGGCCCACTTGCCCGCTGCGATCGCCCTAGAACTGCCGTTAACCCCACCACTACTAGGGTTCTTGCTGATCCAAAATTCTTTGTTTGCAGGGGTTGCGGGGTATTTGTTCTGGCGTTACGGGTTAGAAACCGCCATGATCGCCCACCTGACGGTTCATGCCGTGCTGGCCCTCGTCGGCTGAGGCATCTTCTGGCGACCGGATAGGGGGACCGGCACCAGGCACCCTGCCAGATGGGCTGGATGGCAAAGCGTTCACCATTATGTCTCAAATTTCTTCTAACAGCTCACGAAATCGTGACCGACTCACGTACGACTCAAGACCAACAGCTTCCATTAGGAGGAGAATTATGCGCGTTCCCAAGACCTACGTCAGGCGCTTGTTAACAGGCACAGTAGTGATGTTGCTTGTCCTCGCTGGGGCACCTGCCGCATTGACACAGTCTGCCCAAGAGCCAGCGGCGGGACTGGAGCGATTCTACAACCAGGAGCTGACGTTCGGCTCCTGCGAAAGCTTTGCGACTAATGCGACCGAGACAGAAGTGTACGTTGATCCATTTGAATGCGGTCGCCTGGAGGTACCGCTAGATTACGACGAACCTGAGGGTGAGACCATGCAAATCGCGGTCTTGCGCCTGCCCGTCCAAGGTGAGCCGATCCGCTGGCTCGGCTCTCTGATGCTCAATCCTGGCGGGCCTGGAGGCTCGGGCACGATTCAAACCCCCTTCACTGCAGTGGCTCTGAAGGAGACTCCCATGGTTCAAAGGTTCGACTTGGTTGGGTTCGATCCTCGCGGGGTTGGAGCCTCGACCCCGGCCATCAACTGCTTCACCGACGAAGAGAACGACCGGGGCGAGAACCAGACGACGTTGTTGGGTACGTCGGGAGAATGGAGTGCCGACGACACCCGCGAGTTGATGGAGAAGTGCGCCAATGGGTCGGGTGGTGAGCAGGTGCTTGCCGCCGTTGGCACCCGCAATGTAGCCAGGGACATGGACGTGCTCCGCGCCGCCCTCGGCGACGAAAAGCTGACCTTCCTGGGGCGAAGCTACGGCACCCGATTGGGCGCGGTCTACGCTGAGATGTTCCCGCAGAACGTCCGGGCGATGGTTCTCGACGGTGCGCTCGACCCTCGGCAGGGCAGCGCGGAGCGCCGTTTAGCGCTCCATGCCGCGTTCCAGCGCTCGTTCGAGCTGATGGCCGAGTTCTGTGCCCAGAGCTCAGACTGTCCGCTGGGCACCGACCCCGAGCAGGCCACCGCTGTGTTCCAAGATCTGTTCCAGCCGCTGATCGATAACCCCGTGCCAGCGGGCGAGGGGCGCACCCTGGATTTTTTGTATGGCACTGGCAGCGTCCTCGGGGCGCTCTACAATGCCGAGGCGTGGCCGCGAATTATTGACGGCATCGCCCAGCTCAAAAACGAGGGCCGAGGCGACAAACTCCTCGCTCTCAGTGACGACTTTATCGTTGAAGGGTTGGAGAGCAACTTGGTCGATGCCCAGCTCGCCATCAACTGTAACGACGAGGAGCGCCGCACCCCTGGGCAGGAGGCAGAACTGCGCCGCCAGATCTTCGACGTTAACCCTTTTCTTGATACCGGACGATCCGTCGAAGGTGTCACCCGCGACGCCTGCGAGTTCTGGCCCAGTGAACCGACCCTTGGCTTTCCCCATGCTCAGAATGTTGAGGGCTTACCCGACACGCTGATTATCTCCATCACTGGTGACCCGGCCACCCCCTACGCTGCTGGAGCCAGTCTAGCCGAGTCGCTCGGCGGTACCTTGCTCACCGTCGAGGGAGAGCAGCACACCATCGCTATGGATGGCACCAGCCCCTGCGTCAATGCGATCGTCGCCAACTACCTGATCGACCTTGAACTCCCAGCAGAGGGCGATCGCTGCGTCCTCTAGCCCCCATCGCCAAAACCAAGGATTTAGAAATTCCTTATTTGCATCATCGACAGTGCTGCTCTACGCGGCAGTTATCACTCTTGAGCATCACTGCATCCATCACCAAACATTGGAACTAAAAACATGTCACGCAAAGCGATCGCCAAAAAGCGCCTTATTCACCTGAAGCATGGAGTAAGACATATCCGCTTGCTTCGCAAACCCTTCCAGATCATTCGCGCCAATTTTCGCGCCTATCTCATTATCAACGCCATTTTGTATGGCTTGGTCTTCACTGGGATGGTAGCGGCGATGCTCTTCCCCAACCTGAGCGCAACTCGGGTAGCCATCCTAGAAGACAACGGAACGGCGGATCTTGTTCGATCTCTATTCAATAACCCCTGGCTTTTCGCGCTGACTATCCTGGGAGTCAACGTCATGACCGGCGCGCTGCGGATCGTGCTCCCTTCGCTGCTCGTTCCCTTCACTGGCATTGCCATATTTGCGTATAAAGCATTCACTTTAGGTTTAGCCATGGCCCCGTCTACCAAGGTTATGGCGGTGGCACTGATCCCGCACTCGCTGACGATACTCATCGAATTCCAAGCCTACGCCCTCTTGATGTTTGGCGCATACATCCTTGGTCGGTCTTGGGTTCGCCCCGCCACCATTGATGCTCGGAACCATCGTCAGGGTTACGTCCGTGGGCTGCAACAGCTCGGTTGGCTGAGCCTGGCCACGCTCCCACTGTTCATCATCGGCGCGATCTGGGAGGCGTTCTCGCTCCGCTACCTGGTTCCTCCGCTAACCCAATGGTTGTTGTAGCCCTAAACAAACCCAATCATGATGGTTTCTTGAATCGATTGTCAGCTCTGCAATTTTAAGATGGTGAATCAAATGATTAAGTACAAAGATTTTGCGCCTCGAATTACTGAACGGGGACCCCTAGGCGGACCTTCCGAGTATGAATCTTTCTCGGAGGTTGTGAGTTCTGTCAATCATTGAATTGAAAGTACAAAAATACGGATAAGCGATATTGAAACTGTTGTTTTACCCGATCAAATCGAAGGCACTGGCGATGGTGACTACGGAGTGAAGACCAGCAATGCTTTCTACCCAGTGATGATCAGTCAGGGGCTTGCAATCAATTACTTTCAATGTGTGCGTGTTTGGTACAGAGAATAAGCTTCACCGGAGAAGAAACAATGAAACGATCTACCTTGTTTACTTTCCTGTATCTTGCGCTGGGAGTTTGTCTGACGGCGATCTCGTTTGGATACTCAAACCTGCCTTCGGGCCTTCAAACCAGCTTGTTGATCAATGCAGGAGCGTCCTACATCGCTTGTATTTTCAATCCATTTTTGCGGGAGAGGACAATCCGCTTCTATCGCAGCCGCAATTCATCGGTCATCCTATCCTCGTTGGTGATTGGATTCACTATTATTGGGATGATTTGGGAGGTTCAAAGTCAGAACTGGGCGATGGAGGCTTTTTTAGGATCGTTTTCGCGGCTAATCATTGTTTTACTGTTTGCTGAAAACATTGTGATTATAAGGCAAGTGAATTTTGAAAACTAGAAACTGTTTGCAAACGCTTGTTGAGTGGTTTCTACCTTCCACATTTGCTTGTTGTTGGCGAGCCTTCGTAGCATCAAAAGTATCAAGAGTAAAATCAACCATGTTCAAGCGATTCTCTAAAGTTTCTATCCTGTTAGTCACAGCTACAGCATTGGTGATGGTTTGTTTACAATCTCTTCGGGCAAATCCTGCCCTATCTGAGATACCAGATTTAGGCTCCTCAAATCAGTCAACACTGGTTTCAACAGCCGCTCTCCCCCCTGACCTTGTCCCGGCTATTTTAGGCGGTAGACCTGTTTATGTACTGTATATGACCAGAGCCGAAGATACGGTTCTCATCCGTTGTTATCCCGGTTATGAACCTACGATCGCCGTTCGAGCGATGGGAAGTAATCCCAATGCCAACACCCAAAAAGAAGGCGTTATGAAGTGCCGCCCTTCTGCTTAGAACTGATGCGACAAATTTGCTCTGGTATTGCTACAGGCACATGGACAGAAGCTGCTTAAGATCGCAACCAATAGGGTGAGCACTGCCCACAAAACTTTAAAGCTTAACTACAACACACTCATCAGGAGGTTTTCAATGGACCGGAAGATTTTAGTCACTGGCGCAACTGGCAGCAACGGTACAGAGATTGTCAAACGACTCGCAGCACAGAACGTGCCAGTCCGCGCCATGGTTCGTAACCATGATCGAGCAAAGGAGATTGCACTCCCGAATGTTGAAGTGGTGGAGGGAAACTTTGATCACCCTGAGACGCTGTTGGAAGCGCTGACTGAAGTAGACCGTGCCTTTCTCTTAACGAACTCTACAGAACACGCAGAAGCCCAACAACTTTCGTTTGTCAATGCGGCTCGTCAGAGTGGTGTCAAGCATATCGTCAAACTATCGCAATTTGCAGCCGATGCCCATTCGCCCGTGCGCTTTTTGCGTTACCATGCCTCAGTCGAAGCGGCAATTCAAGCATCAGGAATGACGTACACGTTTCTGCGTCCCAATCTCTTTATGCAGGGCTTATTAAACTTTAAATCGACAATCACAAGCCAAAACGCCTTTTATGCAGCGATCGGCAATGCAAAGGTTAGCGTGGTAGACGTGCGCGATATTGCAGACGTTGCAGTAGTTGCTCTAACAGAAACAGGGCATGAGGGAAAGATTTACAACCTCACCGGACCACAGGCATTGACTCATGCTGAGATGGCAGAACAACTCTCGGCTGCGCTCAATCGTCAGATTACATTCGTCAATATTCCATCTGAAGCAATGCGCGATCAACTGCTCAAAATTGGGATGCCACCTTGGCAAGTAGACGGGCTGATTGAGGATTACGCACACTACCAACGCAATGAGGCAGCAGTGGTTTCTTCTGATATACAGGATGCAATTGGTAAAGAGCCGCGTAGTTTTAAGACATTCACCTGTGACTACGCAACAATGTTTGGCTAGACGCAGCCCAATCAGCCTAGGCCAAATAGTACAGATATAGAGTTGAAGTGCAACTCTAGGGTGAGCATTATGATGCAGCATGAAAAACAAGATGAAACACGACGGTTGGCGATTGCGCCTCGCCTGTGGCTCTGGTGGACATTGGCTACTACAATTGCGGGGGCGATCGTCGGAGCACTGGAAGAGTCAGGTTTTCAGTTTATAGCAACCATATTTTTTACAGGTTTGTTTATTGGCGCAGCCCAATGGCTCGTTTTGCGCCAGTACATTCCTAAAGCCTTTTGGTGGATAGTGGTTAGCACACTGGGATGGACTTTTGGGCGAGTTCTGGTGAGTTATTACATATCCCTTTTTGATCCGCTTATTCAATTCCTAAATACGCTGGGCGCATGGTATGTTTTTTGGATGAGTTTGGTCATACAGCCGATTGTAATGGCTATTTTTGGCGCGGCTCAATTTCCGATTTTGAGACGATTTGTCCGTAAAGCGCATTGGTGGATTTTGGTCAGCGCTTTGGGAGGTGCACTAGAAGGTGCAAGTGGCTCAACTGTCGGGTATATTTTGCAGCCAAGGCTACTGCCAGCACCACTCCCGACAGCATTAATCTATGGGTCAGGCTGGCTAGGCTACGGCATCGTTACCGGAATTTGTCTGCAATGGCTGTTGCGTCATCAACCCCGGTAGGGCCAAGTATTTCATCGGGGCTGTTCAGGAGAGAGTTAGATGTCAGAGAACAATAAAGCTATCCCAGAGTAAGCGCAAGAAAATTGTATCTAAGGTGTGCATTAGCTTTCGGGCGATGCGGACGTGGCTAGAAGCCTCATTTACAAGTACAAGCTGATAAAATTGATGGCATAGAGGTAATAGATGGGAACATTTTTGCTGAATGATCGGCTCCTGACTGAGTTGAAATAGTCTGTCTAAGGAGAGAAATATTGATCGCCAGCTTATGATGTAACGCTTTTGTTGTTATTTTGGCTTCCTGACTGACAAGCGCTTTTCTGTATCATGATTGACTTGGAAAAATCTTGATTTTTGTAACTGCAAGAAATCAGTGAGAGCAAGCCCTATGACCAGCAACCCGCTCAACTCGCTCGAACTCAGCCACCAGTGGAATAAAACGCTGATATTCTCCAGTCGCCAAATGAACTGGAATGGCATTTTGGTGGAGCAGTGTCAGAGCCCTGCTTCAGCGTTTGAAATGGAACTTCCTGCTTTAGCCGATCACTGGCTCTACTTTCACACGGGAGGTCCGGCTCCTTTATTTCAAAAACGCGATGATCGCCTGCATGAATCAACCCTCCACCGAGGGGATAGTCTTTTGGTTCCAGCTGGACAACCGAGCTATTGGTGTCAAGCACCAGATATGAGTGATGTCATTTGTGCTCCGCTGCACATTTGCTTAAAACCAGAATTGATTCAACACGTTGCTGAAGTCTTTGAAGTTGATTCAAAACGGTTTGAACTCGTGCCCTGTTTTGGGCAGCAAGATTTGCAGCTTCATCAGCTTGGTATGCTAATGTTCGCTGAGTTGAAATCGGGCGGGATGATGGGGCAGCTATATATCGAATCACTCACTCAGGCTTTAGTGATTCATTTACTACGACGCTATTCGACCCTAGCGAAACCGATTGCATCACCAAACAACCGCTTAACTCATACCCAGTTGCAGCAGGCAATCGATTACATCCACGCTCATTTAAATCGAGATTTATCCTTGGTTGAACTGGCAAGCGTCGTTAATATCAGCCCGACTTACTTTGCAAGCTTGTTTAAGAAAGTAATGGGGATTTCGCCGCATCAGTATGTGATCAAACAGCGAGTGGAACGGGCAGAAGTAATGTTGAAGGGAACAGATTTGGCGATCGCCGACATCGCTCTACAGGTCGGCTTCTCCAGTCAAAGCCATCTGACGCAACAGTTTAAGCGACTCACTGGAGTAACACCAAAACAGGTTCGCTAACACCTTAAGAATCTGAAAATTTGCCCTAAGAATCTGAAAGAAGTCGAGCATTAGAACTCACTATACTTCGGTTAAATCAGATAAGAACATTTTGCGATGTTCATTAGGAGGTCAATATGCCTTATGTGACTGTTGGTCAGGAAAACTCTGCAACCATTGATATCTATTACGAAGACCTTGGGGCCGGTCAACCCATTGTTCTCATTCATGGATTTCCCCTCAACAGCCATTCCTGGGAAAAGCAGGTCTTGATGCTGCTAAATGCGGGGTATCGAGTAATTACCTACGATCGCCGAGGATTTGGTGCGTCTAGCCAACCCTCGCTGGGCTACGACTACGATACCTTTGCAGCCGATTTGAACACGCTGATGACCAAACTTGACTTGCATAATGCTGTGCTGGTTGGGTTCTCTATGGGAACCGGCGAAGTCACGCGCTATCTTGGCAACTATGGCTCAAAGCGGGTGCAAAAAGCCGTGCTGATGGCTCCAGTGCCGCCCTTCCTGCTCAAGACCGCTGATAATCCCGAAGGCGTTGACCAGAGCGTTTTCGATGGCATTATGAAAGCGATCGTTAAAGACCGTCCCGCTTACTTTTCTGAATTTTTCAGAGAATTTTTTAATGTGGATGTGCTGCTTGGCGAACGCATCAGCAACTATGCCATTCAAGCCTGCTGGAATGTAGCAGCCGGGGCTTCTGCTAAAGGAACTTTGGATTGTGTCCCTTCCTGGCTCACCGATTTCCGCGATGATCTGCCCCGGATTGGTATACCTACCCTAATCATTCATGGCGATGCTGATCGCATTTTGCCACTTGGATCCACCGCCGCCAGACTCCCAAAACTGATTAAAAACAGTCAGCTTGAGATTATCCCTGGCGGGCCGCACGCCATCAACTGGACTCACGCTGATCAGGTCAATCCCATGTTGCTAGACTTTCTTCAGCAGAAATAGTCAGTAATCTGCCGCATTTCTGACTGGTGAAAAATTGTGAATTCAGCCTGTCCACGTTTCCCATCCTGGTGACTGGCTGGCGTAGGCTAAACGTTCAGCACCTGGATCAAAAGAATTAATTACCACAAAAAAAAGGAACACTATGAATAAGCCCGAGTTTTTTGTCACCCCCGGCTATAGCGAACCCTAGCAATTGCTGGTGCGGGTTGGGAGCATGTTGTCCATGTCAATTCTTACCATGTTGGTGGTTTGCCCCCAGAGATGAACGATGTGATGGTCAGGCTATATCGCCATTACATGCCCAACCATGCCCCAATTTGGACACAGGTAGGAGTTGCGGCTCTTGGACTGCCAACGATGCGGATTGAAATCCGCGTGACTGCAATTGTTCCATGAGTTTTACAGTCCCGTGGCAGCTTCCCTGAAGACTATTTACCAATCTGCCACCGTCGCCCAGGCAGAACATGCCCTGACGGAGTTTGCCCAGAAATGGGACCAGCGTTACCCTGCCATCAGTCAGCTCTGGTTCCATACTTGGGAGTACATTATCACGTTTTTTGATTATCCACCGGATATCAGGAGGGTAATTTATACCACTAACGCTATTGAGTCTCTCAATCGTTCTTTTCGTAAGGTCATTAAAAACAAGGGAGTTTTCCCTTCCCAAGATTCTCTACTGAAACTTTTATACCTGTCTTTGCAACGTATTTGCCGTAAATGGACTATGCCCATCCAGCATTGGAAGGCGGCTCTTGCTTGTTTTGCTATTGAACACCCTAATTCTTTTCTTTTCTAATTTCCCCTTTACACAAATTTCTTGACACTCCCAGTCACGGTGGTTGCCTCGCGTTTTTTAGCGGCAGCTTGGGTGGCTTGTGCTTCTTGAGGGTCTCATCAAAGTTGCCGGAGGCAATATCCAGTTCGATCTGAGTCGATTTCTGCTGGGCCCCGATGCGATTGACTCGAGAATCAGGCAAGCCAACGGCTATGTAATGGCGTGTGCCTCCATAGGTAAAGCGTAATCTCAGCCTGCCTTTATCACTTTCTACCTTGACAAGGCTTCTATCTAGGTCGCGGCTCAGCGTCGGGCGTGCCGCTATGGGGATTTGCATAGTAAGTCATCTTCCTACCAATTTCCTCCCACTCAGACGTCCAAAAGCACCCAAAGGTGGCCAACCTCACCCCCCTTATTGACGATATGCTAAGGTCATCAAAAGGTTGATGCGTCGGCTACAAGGCTCTTCCACATTAGGTTTTAGAAGAATCGGGATGACAGGATTCGAACCTGCGGCCCCTTCGTCCCGAACGAAGTGCGCTACCAAGCTGCGCTACATCCCGCAATTCAGCCTTAAGATCCTAGCATAGGAGATATCCTTTCTGTGCGGTTGTTGAACACTTCCCTGTTTAGCCATCCGCCCAATTCTGTTTTTCTTCTGTGGAATCATCCCCGTCGTTAGCGGTTTCTCCATCTTCTGGATTTAAAGAATCAGTCGGTTGCTTCGGCAAATCTTCTGGTTCACCGGCGATCGCCTCAGGGACTTGTTCTGATGGAATTTCAGATTCACCCACTTCCCGGCCCTGCTGAATTTCAGTTTCGGGATCGGGAAATTCTCCCACTGTTTCCTCAATTACCACTGCCGTTGCTTCAGAGGTCGGGGGAAAAATATCTTCCGTCTCTTCCTCTGCTTCCTCCTGGATTATGTGGTCATCTTGCTCCACCACATCTAGGGGCTGTTCTTGTTCAGCGACATTTCCTGAGTCTGGCACCTCCACTAGGGTGATTTGTTGTTCAATTTGTACCGTTTCCACCACGGCAATTACCTGAGTTTCATCAGTTTCATTATTTTCTTCCTTGTCATCGGCAATCCCGTCGGAATTTTCCAGCACGCCATCGGAATTAACTGACGATAAATCTTCTCCCCAATCTTCCCCATCATCCCAGTCATCGCTTTCAACATTGGCGCTCTCAGATTCAGGGTTTAGGGTCTGTTCCACCACCGTTGGGGTTGATTGCTCCGCTTTAGCAGGGGGGCTAGCGGGCTTTTTACGACCAAACAAACGCTGGAAGAGTTTTGATTTCGGTTTTTTCAGCAAAACTTCCTCTGACTGATCGGCGGAAGATTTAACCGTTTTTTCTTCCGCCTGATCCGTTATTTCGACAATTTTTTCCACTGCTTCCTCGGCTTTTTCTACCACATCTTCCGCCACAGTCTCAGCAGTTTCATTCAATTCCTCCACTACGGTTTCCGCCGTTTCTATGACACCTTCCACTTCTTCGGAAATATCTGTACTCCCTTGAGCTATAGCTTCGGCAACTTCTTCGGTGATGGGAGACGGGACATTCACCGGGATAGAATCTTCTCCTAACTCTGATGGTTCAACGGTTGCCGGTAAGTCTTGTTTAACCGCTGCCGTCCCCGGTTCAATTTCGGTTTCAGTCTGTTTTCCGTCAGCATCTTTATCCTTTGCTGGAGTTTTGGCTTTGGGTTTACGTTGCAAGCCCCCGGCCAACCAATCCAACAGGGAAAAACTCGGAACTTCCACAATGGATTGTCTGGCGATCGCCGCCCGGAGTCGGAGAGTTTGCCAGGCAAAGGCCAACACCAACACCACCACGGCTGCCTGGCCGAGGAGAATCGCTCCAGTGAAACGTTGAGCACAGTTCCAGAGCACTAGGCCATAGAAAAAGCCTACGCCACTCCAAAGAAAATCGTCCTTGCGATGCAGTTTGGGGGCAAAAAATGCCGAAAAGAAAAAAGCTAGACTGGCCAAAGCCACTGCACCGGATAGCATCAACGCCAACATCGGAAGTTACTCCATCGAGAAGTTCACCTTTCCATTCTGCGTTATCTTGACCTTCCTGTTAAATTATCGTCTTCCCCTACTCTGTGCCCCTATGTCCTTACCCCCCAATGGCAAGGAGCGGGAACCATAATCGAAGATTCCGCCCCTCTCTGGATTTGTCCATGGGCAGTGATCTGGGATACCGATAAAAACTACAACCCCTATGCCTAGAATTTATTGAGGTTGATGCCGGCTTCTTTGGCCATGGCGTTAATGCCTTTGGATTCTAGAGTTTTAATGGCGGTGGTGGAAAGGCGTAGACGCACAAACCGGTTACCTTCGGGCCACCAAACCCGTTTCCATTGTAAATTCGCCTGTTGTAATTTTTTGGTGCGGCGGTGGGAGTGGGATACAGCAAAACCGTTATTGGCTTTTTTTCCAGTCAGTTGACAGCGACGGGCCATGGCAAATCTCCTTATGATCAGATAAAGTCCGATCTAACACTATATCAGAGGATTATGGTTGGGCGATCGCCAGGGATTAAAGTTGCTAGAATTTGATGCCGCTGGGTTGGTCGGGAGTGGCCACAATGCGATGGCAACCGGAACTGGGTTTGGCCCATTGATATTGATACTCCACTGGATTGCCCCAGCAAATACCCAAAAATAACTCGGTTTGGGTGCAGTCCAACTCTGCCCATTCCCCCTGTTCCCATAGTTCTGTAAAAGATTCCCGTCGCAGGGGTCGGTGATGGTGAGCGATTAGCCAGTAATTTAACTTCTCCGTATGTCGTTGCCAAAATGCCAATATTTCCCTTTTAACAGCCATCAATTTTTCCTTGTCCCCTTCCACCGCTGTTAACTGGTTATGGATTTCGGGAAACTCGATAGATTCCCCCTGGAAATGGCATTGCCGCCATACCAACCCCGAAACGTTATGTTGCCGTTGATATTGGTGGATTTGCTGACGGAAATCTTGATAGGCAAATACTTTCCCCACCTGGTCCAGGTCTATGGCCTTGGCCACAATGGGATTATCCAGGCGATCGCCGGGGGAGAGCAGCAGTCGTTTCCCCTGACAAGTGGCCCGTAGCTCCTGCTCCAAAATTTCTAGCAACTGCTGGGTTGTGTAGGTCATGGGGGGAGAGGGGACGTTAAAAAAACTTAATGGTACGACTTAACGAATCCGTTTAGGCTAATAAACTAGGCATATTTTTATCTTCCTTAACAGCCAACTTTTCATTCAACCCAAGATATACAGGTATTTTTAGCATGAGTGTCAACTTAGCTTCCCAGTTGCGGGAAGGGACGAAAAAATCCCACTCCATGGCGGAGAACGTCGGCTTTGTCAAATGCTTCCTTAAGGGCGTTGTCGAGAAAAATTCCTACCGTAAGCTGGTTGGCAATCTCTACTTTGTCTACAGTGCCATGGAAGAGGAAATGGCAAAATTCAAGGATCACCCCATCCTGAGCCAGATCTACTTCCCTGAATTAAACCGTAAACAAAGTTTAGAACAGGATCTGCAATTCTATTACGGTCCCAATTGGCGGCAGGAAGTAAAAATTTCTTCCGCTGGCCAGGCCTACGTAGACCGAGTGCGGGAAGTAGCCGCCACCGCCCCCGAATTGTTAGTAGCCCATTCCTACACCCGTTATTTAGGCGATCTTTCCGGTGGTCAAATTCTCAAGAAAATTGCCCAAAATGCCATGAATCTCCATGATGGTGGCACTGCTTTCTATGAATTTGCCGACATTGATGACGAAAAGGCTTTTAAAAATACCTATCGTCAAGCCATGAATGATCTGCCCATTGACCAGGCCACAGCGGAACGAATTGTGGCTGAAGCCAATGACGCCTTTGCCATGAACATGAAAATGTTCAACGAACTTGAAGGTAATCTGATCAAGGCGATCGGTATTATGGTCTTCAACAGCCTGACCCGTCGTCGTAGCCAAGGCAGTACGGAAGTAGGGCTCGCCACCTCCGAAAGCTAGATTCTCCTAGCATGACAATTTATCCAGGGAAAACTGGTGATTTTAGGGAACCGAATCAACCTAGAGTTGCCAGTTTTTCTCCGTCTGTTTAGAACCTGTTTGAGAAATCCCCCTAGCCCCTTAATTCTAGGAAAAATCGGACTTGCCCAAAGTCTCCTAACGTTGCCGGGAGCTTCATTAGTTCGATGTCAGGGTCAGGTTCTAGATCTTTCAGACGTACCTTCAGGTATTCGTAAACAAGTTACCCAAGCTCTTCAGCAATTTTCACCATGACCGTTTCTCCCACAACCCAACCCCAAACAACCCATTCCTTGCCACCGGCCGACGCAAAGCAACGGGTCAGCCAATTTATGCAGTCTCTCCAAGACGAAATTTGCCAAGGGCTAGAGGTCTTAGATGGTAAAGGCAAATTTCAGGAAGATAGTTGGCAACGGGAAGAAGGGGGCGGCGGCCGTTCCCGGGTTTTAACGGACGGAGATTTTTTGGAACAGGGAGGAGTTAATTTTTCTGAAGTCTGGGGCAAATCCCTACCCCCTTCGATTTTAAAACAGCGCCCCGAAGCAGAAGGCCATGAATTCTACGCTACGGGAACTTCCATGGTGTTACATCCCAAAAATCCCTACGTTCCCACGGTGCATCTTAATTACCGCTACTTTGAAGCAGGCCCGGTGTGGTGGTTTGGTGGTGGAGCAGATTTGACTCCCTACTATCCCTTTGCGGAGGATGCGGCCCATTTCCATCGCACGCTGAAGAATGCCTGTGACCAGACCCACGGGGAATTTTATCCGGTGTTTAAACGCTGGTGTGATGAGTATTTTTACCTGAAACATCGCCAGGAAATGCGGGGCATTGGGGGGATCTTTTTTGACTACCAAGATGGCAATGCTCCCCTCTACCGTGGCCCCGACGCCAGTGGCCCAGCAGCCCAATACAGTGAGCAATTGGCCCCCATTGCTCCCCTCGGTTGGGAAGATTTGTTTAGCTTTGCTCAACGCTGTGGTCGAGCATTTTTGCCAGCTTACAGCCCTATTGTGGAAAAACGTCGCCATACTGAATACGGCGATCGCCAGCGGCAGTTCCAGTTATATCGCCGGGGCCGGTATGTGGAATTCAACTTGGTCTATGATCGGGGCACTATTTTTGGTCTGCAAACCAATGGCCGCACGGAATCTATCTTGATGTCCTTACCCCCCTTGGTACGTTGGCAATATTGCTATAGCCCGGAAGCCGGTAGCCCAGAAGCCGAATTAACGGAAAAATTCTTGGTCCCCCAGGATTGGGTTAATAGCTGAAATCTGCACTAGTTTTTACCGTTTACATCTGCATTAGGTCGGGAATTAATCTTGGCCTAATGGGGAGGGGTAATAATGGGAACTAACCATGCTTTCAGGAAGGAGGCTCGTGCCATGTTGCTATCCCTAGACCGCATTAGTGTGCTTCCCGGTCAGACGTTGGTTTTAAAGGATGTGGACTGGGACGAATTTGAGGCCCTGTTGGAAGAACTGGGGGAACACCGTGGTTCTCGTATTGCCTACTGTCACAAGCAGTTGGAGGTCATGGCTCCCCTTGCCGAACATGAGATTGCTAAAGCATTAAGCGCCGATCTGATTAAGGTTTTATTGGAAGAACTAGACATTGAATTTTATCCCCTCGGTTCAACAACGTTTAAAAATAAATTTCTCGGCCTAGGTTTAGAGCCGGATAACTGCTTTTACATTGAAAATGAAGCGAAAGTGCGGGGTTTAAAGCGTTGGGATGCCGCCATTGATCCGCCACCGGATTTAGCCCTGGAAGTGGATCTCACCTCCCGCACCTATTTAGACATTTATGCCCAGTTGGGCGTGCCGGAAGTATGGCGTTTTAAGCACAGACAATTGGAAATTCATTGCCTGGAACAGGGAAAATATCAAGAGCAACAATTTAGCCGAATTTTTCCTAGCTTTCCCCTCAAGGAAATTATTCCTGCCTATCTAAAACGCATTGACGATGAGGGCCGCAACAAAACCATCAAGGCTTTCCGGGCTTGGGTAAGGTCCCAGATTGATGCTAAGAATTAGGGGTTGGCGATCGCCGCAAGGAAGTTAATGATTGAGCAAATGTTTTTAGGACAATTTCAGTCCCCCGGGCCGGTGATGTTCCAAGTGGGGAGCTTTGCCCTGCGCTGGTACGGATTTTTAATTGCCAGTGCCGTTATTATCGGCCTGAACCTATGCCAATGGTTGGGGCCAAAAAGGGGGATCAACCCTGATTTATTCAATGATTTAGTTATTTGGCTGGTGGTGGCGGCCATTCCTTCCGCTCGTTTGTATTATGTTTTGTTTGAGTGGCCCCGCTATGCTCAAGATTGGCTGAATATTTTTGCCATTTGGCAAGGAGGCATTGCCATCCATGGTGCCCTCATTGGTGGCAGTTTAGCTTTACTATTATTCAGTCGCCGCCATCATCTGTCCTTTTGGAATCTACTCGATGTGCTCACCCCGGCAGTTATCCTTGGCCAGGCGATCGGGCGCTGGGGTAATTTTTTCAACTCGGAAGCGTTTGGTGCCCCCACTAATTTGCCGTGGAAGTTGTATATTCCCTTTGCTAATCGCCCCCCTGATTTAACTAGCTATGCCTATTTTCACCCCACCTTCCTATACGAATCCCTCTGGAATTTAGGCGTTTTTGCCATGTTAATAACTTTATTTTTTTATGGTCTGCGACATCCTGAAAAAATCAAAACCGGTACGGTAGCCTGTGCTTATTTAATTGGTTATAGCCTTGGTCGAGTATGGATTGAAGGTCTAAGGCTAGACAGTTTAATGTTTGGTCCATTAAGGGTGGCCCAAGTAGTCAGTCTTGCGTTAGTTTTGCTAGGTTCCATCGGTCTTTTCTGGCTATATGGCCTGGGAAAAAATTTACCAGATTGGTCGGAGCAGAAGCTGGCAAAAAACTAATTTATCTCCCCTGGATAAATCAAATTAATCAAAAAAACTAGGATTAATTTTATGAAAAAAACAATTAATTACTGGGTAGAAAAATTAGCCCTACTGCCCCATCCTGAAGGAGGATTTTATAAGGAAACTTACCGATCGCCAGTGCAGGGTAGTTTTCATGGTTTCGATGGGGATAGGAATGTAGTCACAGGTATTTATTTTTTATTGACTAAGGATAATTTTTCCGCTTTCCACAGAATCAAATCCGATGAAATGTGGCACTTCTATGCCGGTGATAGCTTGGAAATTTATTGGTTTTCGCCCCAAGGAGAATTGGCAGTAATCAACCTGGGCTTGGACTTGGAAAAAGGAGAAGTACCCCAAGCCGTAGTTCCCCGGGATTGTTGGTTTGCCTCCAGGGTCAAACAGGGGGGAGATTATGCCCTGGTAGGTTGCACCGTTGCCCCCGGATTTGATTTTCAGGACTTTGAGTTGGCCAACAGGGAAGATTTGCTAAATATCTATCCCCGATCCGCTGAAATTATTAACCAGCTAACTAGGCAATAGTGGCAGGACTTGAGAGCCTAATACTAATATGGATCTCCTAATTAATATCTAATCATTTGATAATGGAGCATTTAAAATATTGGAGCAGGAAAAAGAATTTGCAAAAAACATACCTGTTTTCAACTAAAATTTCTAAAATTTGTTTGAAAGATTGTCTTTGACGCCAAACAACCTAAATTTTTAGGGTAAAACTTATATACAAACACTTTTCATACTAACCACATTTTTATTTTTCTTCTATAAAAATAAGAAAAGCTTATAATCGCCAATTAATCTATTACTTAAAATGAAAATTGTCTCTATCAAAATCAAAAATTATCGTGTGTTTGAAGATATTGAAATTAATAATATTCCTGGTTTTTGTGTGATTATTGGTGCCAATGGAACGGGAAAATCAACTCTATTTGATATTTTTGGCTTCCTTAGGGATGCTCTCAAAAATAACATTCGTCAGGCTCTTCAAATCAGAGGGGGCTTTAACGAAGTTATAACCAGGGGAAAGGAAAAAGAAGATATAGAGATAGAAATAAAATTTCGCATGGAGATACTTGGAACAGAACGTTTAGTAACTTATATTCTTATCATTGGGCAGGAAAATAAAAAAGTTGTTATTAAGCGAGAAATTTTACGCTATAAACGAGGTGAATATGGTTCGCCTTACCACTTTCTCGATTTTCAAAAAGGACAAGGATATGCTATTAGAAATGAAGAAAGCTTTAAAAGTGACGAAGAATTAGAGCGAGAAGAGCAAAGGCTTGAATCTGCGGACATATTAGCAATTAAAGGATTAGGGCAGTTTCAGAGATTTAAAGCTGCTAATGCATTTCGTTCCTTAATTGAAAACTGGCATGTTTCAGATTTTCATATTAACGATGCTAGAGGTAGCAAAGATGCACTTTACGCCGAGCATCTTTCTCCCACTGGAGACAATATGGCGATCGTAGCAAAATATATTTATGACGAACACGAGGAAATATTTGAACAAATTTTAGCAAAAATGAAAGAAAGAGTTCCCGGTGTTGATCAAGTAGAAGCGGCAGAAACAGTGGATGGTCGATTAATTTTAAAGTTCCAAGACCAAGCTTTTAAAGATCCCTTTATTGATCGTTATGTTTCTGATGGCACTATGAAAATGTTTGCCTATCTGATTTTATTGTTTGATCCTAAACCTCACCCTTTACTCTGTGTCGAAGAACCTGAAAATCAATTATATCCAACTCTTTTGCAAGAACTTGCTGAAGAATTTGCCAGCTATGCCCATCGCGGTGGTCAAGTTTTTGTTTCAACTCATTCCCCTGACTTTCTAAATTCAGTACCTTTAGATAGTATTTTTTGGTTAATAAAAATTGAAGGTATTACTAAAATTGAAAAAGCAACTGACCATCAAATTCTTAAAGACTTGATTGCAGAGGGAGATCTCCCTGGTTATCTCTGGAAACAAGGATGGTTTGAAGGAGTTGCGCCCTAATGAGTTATGACTTAATTTTTCTTCTGGAAGAACCTTCTATTAAAAGTGTTTTGGAAATTCTTTTGCCTAAAATACTGCCGGAAAATTTTAGCTATAAACTGATTCCTCACGAGGGCAAACAAGACCTTGCTAGATCAATTCCTACGAAGATAAAAGCATTTCAATTTAGTCCTAGTACAAAGTTTGTAATTGTTCACGATCAAGATTCCCATAATTGTAAAAGCCTCAAAGAAGAATTATTAAAAATTTGTCGGAAATCAGGAAAAGAAGATGTGTTAATTCGTATTATTTGCCATGAACTTGAATCATGGTTTCTTGGAGATCTTGCCGCCGTTGAAAAAGCCTATAATCTTAGACCTCGTGGATTAAGCCAAAAACAAAATCAACAAAAGTTTCGTGATCCTGACAAACTCAACTCCGCTAAACATGAGCTCAAAAAGTTAGTCGGTGAATATTATGCTGGAACTCATTCCAAGAAAATTGCTCCTTATTTATCACTGACAAATAACAAATCCCATAGCTTTCAGGTCTTTATAAATGGGATGAAAAAATTGGTTTAAACGGAGGCTGGGCTTAATTGTTGGCGGGCCCGCTGGAAAAATCCTTGCAATACAGCCCGACGCTGATTTTGCTCAAAGGTTTGTTTGACCACTGCGGTCAGTTTTTGCCAGTCCCATTGGGGTTCACTCAGGTCAGGACTTTGACTTTCGAGGAAAGTGATCAAGCTCAAGCCAGCAATGCGAGTCAAGTAAGCGGCGCTCAGTCCTTGTAGGGCACCACCGGCCAAGTAAGTGAGGGGTTGACTTTTTAACAGTGCCCCCAGGGCTTGGGTGGATAGTTCCACCATACCTAGTTTGATCAGAATTGCCCCCATCTCCTTTGCTACAGTTTGGGCCTGGGACAGGGAAATTTTTTGATGGTACAGCTCCCCTAAATCCCAAACCAGTTGACCATTGATGGCGATCGCCGTCAGCAGATCTAGATTGGCCACCGGATTAACCAAGGCCGTGCCGGCGGCTAACCATTGGGCCTGCTCTACCAAGGGCAGGGCTAGGGTGCGACGATTTTCCCGCCACCGTTCCTCCACTTCTTGGTTAATAGCCTGACATCGACGCCATTGTTGACCCAGAACCAGGGATTCCCACTGCTCTGCGGCCCGTTGTTGGAGTTGGGAGATTAAATTCCCCAGGTCGGGGGGAGGCGTTTCCTGATCATTCTCCCATTGGCCATCGGCTAAATAACGACGAATTTGGATCGCCTGGGGGGCCGCACTAATGGGGATAACCGGGTTGGGATTACCCAATTGATTAACTTGATGCTGCAGTTGGTCCCAGAGGGTTTGCCGATCGCCGATCGGGTAAATATCCTGCTTATTAAATAACAATTGCCAATGGTGATGGTGGGTTTGTAAAAACTCCAACACCTGCCACTGGGCACTGGTCAGATCTCCGGTGGTTAGCACCAATACCCAATGGGCATCCGCCATGGACTGGGCCATGGTTTCCGGGGGTGTTTCCGCCGCCACCACCTGCCAATTGAGAATTAGGGGTTTTTCTTCCTCCCCTGGGGTGAGTTGGGAAGGCAATAGGTCCAATAAACTAGTTTTGCCACTGCGTTTTTCCCCCAGGACAATACCGTTCAATGCCTGGGGTTGGGGAGCCGGTTGTTGTAATGCTTGGAGTTCCTGGGCTAAATCTTCCAAGGCCAAATCCGGTGCCTGGGCCCGACGACGGGCCAACAACTTTTCCCCATTGGCGATCGCCGTTTGCAAAACCTCTGGAGTTAACGCCGGCCTCTGCTCCGGGGAGACTTGATAACGCCGCCGCCAGCGCCAGATGACCAATCCCAAACCAGATAAAATCCATAATCCCCATTGATCCCACGGTTGTTCGGCACTGTGGGTAGCAGACCAAAGCCCCAGTAGGGCTGATAGGCCAATTCCTCCTACTACGAGAGGCTTTTTCAACACAGTCTTAAACCCCGTTTTTAAACCTGGTTGCCCCATGGCTTCCCTTCCCCTTCAAGCTAATCCAACTAGGCCGAATAACCCAGCAAACTAACCTGGATTTTGGCTAATCCCATCCTACCGGAATCAGGGGAAGAACGGTTGCTTTTGCCACAGACCTTCCCACTCCTTCACGGCGATCGGTGGACTAAATAAATAGCCTTGGCCGTAGTCACAGCCTTCCAGGCGGAGAAAGTCCCATTGTGCAGGAGTTTCAATGCCTTCCGCAATCACTTCTAGCTCCAAATGATGAGCCATGGCAATAATAGCCCTTACCAAACCGACGGTATTTTGATCGTCAGGCAGTAGTTCGACGAAGCAACGATCAATTTTGAGGGAACTAAAATCGAATTTACGCAGATAGTTTAAAGAGCTATAACCTGTACCAAAATCATCTAAAGAAAGACTGATATTTTCCTCTTTTAAATCACTTAAATTCTTTAATAGATCGCCATTTTCTTCTAGAATTAAATTTTCTGTAATTTCCAACTCTAGCTACTCCGGACGTACCTGATAGCGTTGTAAAAATTCTCGCAAAATACTGACAAAATAGCCATCTTTTAACTGCCGGGGTGAAACATTAACGGACAACCAAAAAAGCTTATCCCCCAGAGGTATATGCCAATGGGCCACCTGGCGACAGGCATTATCCAACAACCATTCCCCCAACTCCACAATTAAACCCAGCTCCTCCGCAATGGGAATGAATTGGTCCGGGGGCACGGCTCCCAGCCGTCCATTTTGCCAACGCATCAAGGCTTCAGCTCCAGCAATTTCCCCCGACTTGAGGTTAACAATGGGCTGATAAAAAATCTTAAACTCCTGACGGGCCAGGCCCTGCCGCAATTCGGACTCCATAACAATCCTCTTTTGGGCCGCCTGATTCATGTGGGGAGTGAAGAAGCGAAACATATTGCGCCCAGCCAATTTGGCTGCATACATGGCCGTGTCGGCATTGCGTAGTAACGTATCTGCCTGGAAGCCGTCGTCGGGAAACACCGTGATGCCAATGCTGCCATGGACAAAAAATTCCATTCCCTGCAAATTGACCGGTTGCCGCATTACCCCCAATAACCGTTGGGCGATCGCCGTTAATCTGCGGCTATGGGCAACTTGGTCGACAATAATTAAAAATTCATCTCCCCCCAAGCGAGCCACTGTGTCGGTTTGGCGTAGGGCCCGCTGTAGTCTTTCTGATACTTCCACCAAAAGTTGGTCCCCTGCATTGTGGCCGAGGGTATCATTCACCTTTTTGAAATTGTCCAAATCCAGAAACATTAAGCCGACCAAATGCTTATGGCGCAGGGCAGATTCGATTGCCTGCTGGAGACGATCCTTAGCCAAAATACGGTTAGGCAATCCAGTTAAATGGTCATAGTGGGCCTGGTGAAAGAGGGCCGCTGCCTGTTGTTTTTCCTTGGTGATATCTTCTTTAACCGCCACGTAATGGGTAATAATGCCCTGCTGATTGCAAATGGGAGAAATGGAAGCCCTTTCCCAATACAATTCACCATTTTTTCTGCGGTTGTGAAACTCCCCATGCCAAGGGCGACCGGAAGCCAAAGTGCGCCACATTAGTTCATAATCATCTTTGGTTTTATCACCGGATTTTAAAATTCTGGGGTTGCATCCCACCACTTCTTCTGAGCTATAACCAGAAACTTCCTCAAATTTAGGATTTACATAGGTGATATTGCCTTCAACATCGGTAATCACAATGGAAGCTGGACTTTGTTCACAGGCTTGGGAAAGAATTTTTAACTGCTTTTCCGCCTTTCTGCGTTCAGTAATGTCTCGCATCACAAATAGCAAGCAATTTACCTGATTGAATTCTATGGGTTCCCCAGACAGCAACATTGTGCGGATTTGTTGCTGGTAATCACAAACTTCTACCTCCCAGTTATTAAACTTGACCTCACTATCCTGCTGCCACAACAATAAGTCCCGTAGAAATCGCTGCCGCTGTTGTTCATCCACCCAGAAATTAAATTGTTGATGAATCACTCCCACCAGTTCTTGTTTGACTAAACCAAAAAAATCACAAAACTGCTGATTAACATCCATGATGCAACCACTACTGCGACCATAGATAAAAATAGGGTCAGGATTTTGATTAAAAGCCACAGAAAAATTAATTTCTGATTGCATTAATGCGGTTTGAGTTCGTTCATTTTTTTGAATTTGTTCTTCTAGCTGCTGATTCTTTTCTGTCAGAGCTTGATTTGCTTGGTATAGCTTCAGCTGTAGTTGTAAACGAGTTAATATTTCTGCTTGCTGAAATGGTTTATGAATGTAATCCACTGCCCCCAATTCTAAACCTTTGACAATGCTTTCTTGGTCAGTCAAAGCGGAGAGAAAAATAACTGGAATTTTGGCAGTGGTGGGGGTTTCTTTGAGGCGACGACAAACCTCAAAGCCATCCATTCCGGGCATCATAATATCGAGAATAATGATGTCAGGCTGCACCTGAAAAATTTTCTGGATGGCCGTTGCGCCCTCTTCTGCGGTGAATACCCGCCAACCCAAGCTCTCGATAAAACGGCGGAGAACTTTAAGGTTCAAGGGGCTATCGTCAATGGCAAAAACAGTGGTAGTTTGGGGGGAGGACATTGACGTCTCGGGGATAGGCTAAAAATTAATTCTGTTCAATCTGGGGATAATGCCAGTGGAGTGTCCCCTAACCCTAAACAAATTCTAGCAACTACAGTGAAGCTCTATGCTATTCTCCGAGAATATGTAGCCCTAAATTTTCCATTGAATCGATAGTTGAACTGCGCTAGGATTGGCGCTGTAGCTAACTCTAATTAACCGTGTTGGGGTTACCATTTTCCTTTATTAAGTTCCATGGCCGTTGCTTCTCTGCCTTTTTTGCCCCAGCATTTCCCCCACAGCTCTAGCTGTTCCGTCAAAGATTTACCTCCCCAGCAACAAATGGCGATCGCCCAGGCTTTGGCCGAGCCGGAACATGCCCCTAGTCATTGGGTGGCTCCAGAAAGTCAGCAAGAGTTGCAATCCCTATTGGGTGAGTGCCATCAAAACAATTGGCCAATTATTCCCTGTGGCAACCAAAGTAAACTGGCTTGGGGCGGTTTGGCTAAGCCGGTGCAGTTACTGTTGAGCAGTGGTCGTTTGAATAGCATTGTTGACCATGCGGTGGCAGATTTGACCGTGACGGTGGAAGCGGGGGTAAAACTCAAGGATTTGCAGGCTATATTGCAACCCCATCAGCAATTTTTGCCCCTCAATCCCCTCTACCATGACCAAGCAACGGTGGGCGGCATTATGGCCACAGGTTGTGCCGGGCCTTGGCAACAGCGTTACGGTGGAGTGCGGGATTTGGTGCTGGGTTTCTCCTTTGTCCGGTGGGATGGACAACTCGCTAAGGCCGGCGGCAGGGTGGTTAAAAATGTGGCTGGTTATGACCTGATGAAACTTTTCATTGGTTCCTACGGCACGTTGGGTTTTATTTCCCAAATCACGTTTCGTCTTTATCCCCTACCTTCCCATTCCCAAACCGTTTTTTTGACTGGTAATGGGGCCCGGCTGACCGAACTCAGTCAAGCCCTCCGGCGATCGGGACTGGCCCCCACCGCGGCTCTGATCTGTTCCCAGGGTCTAGTGGGAGAATTAAACCTTGGGAAAGAATTGGGTTTACTCATCCGTTTCCAAAACCTCGAGCCGGTGGTGCAAGCCCAGGTCGGTGAGGTGGAAAAGCTTGCCCAAGCCCTCACCCTAGAAAGCGAATCCTTTGCACATCAGGAGGAAATTGAACTCTGGCAACGGTGGGAAAATGCCATGGCAGGGCAAAACATTATGGGCTCTATACTCTGTAAGTTTGGCCTCTTGCCCGCTAAAGCGGTGGAGTTTCTGCAACAGTTGCCGGGATTAGGACACGTACAGTTGGGCAATGGCATTGGTTGGGTCCGTTTTGGCCAGCTTGACCGGGAAGAATTACGCCAGCACAGGCAAATTTGTCAAAATTATGGCGGTTACCTAACGCTACTAGAAGCACCTCCCGCATACAAAAAACACTGTGACGTTTGGGGCCAGAGTGGCCATGGTTTAGCTATGATGGGCCGCCTAAAAAATCAGTTTGACCCCCCCCATCTTTTTAGTCCTGGCCGCTTTGTAGGCGGTTTTTAGCCATTGAAAATTGCAGTCCGATAGAAGTTTACTTCATACTTCATTCCCGCAGAAAGGATAGCTCAGACCTTAACTGGCACAACGAAAACCGACTAAAACTTGCCTAGTCCAGGAATGGTACCAATTGCGGAAGCTAGCCCTCAAGCCCCAACTGCGGGTAGCCCAACTTCCGCCCCGCATCACCCGATGTTTTCCATCAAAATAGACCTGGGAGTAACCCCGATAGGGATAGGGTTGAAAATTTTTGTAGGGTTCAAAAGTAGAAGCAGTCCATTCCCAGACGTTGCCCAACAGATCATAACAGCCGCCTTGATCGCGACCCTGGTCATAATAATTGACAGGGGTAGTTTGCCCATGGTGATTATTAAAGTTACATAGCTCCAGGCTGGGCAAGGCTTCTCCCCAGGGATAGGTGCTGGAGTGATGCTCCCCAGACCAACGGGCCGCCCTTTCCCATTCCTGCTCTGTAGGTAAGCGTTTACCAATAAAGTGGGCATAGGCCTCTGCTTCATAGGCACTCACTCCGTAGACGGGATGATCCTGGGTTTTACTTTCGGGTTGCCAATAAAGCGGTGCTGTAATGTTGGCCGTTGATCGCCATTGCCAACCGGCCTCTGTCCAGTATTTGCTTTGTTGATAACCACCGCTATCGATGAATTGTTGATATTGGGCTTGGGTAACAGGGTATTTATCTAGCCAGAATTGTTCCACTTCGACCCCATGGGCAGGGCGTTCGTTGTCTTGGGCCCAGATTTGTTCGCTACCTTGGCAAAAGGCTCCGGCGGGAATGGCCACCATGGCCGCTTCCAAAGGAGATTTTTGGGAGTCAGTGGAGTAATGAGGTTGATCAAGCCCTAGGTCAATGCCGGCTAAATGGCTGAGAAAACTGATGGTTTCGCTATGTTGGACTTCGTGCTGTAGGAGCCACCACCATAACCTTGTCTTGCTCTGATCCCAAGGAGACGGGGCAGATTGCCATACCCGTTCCACAGCCCCTCTCACGTCTCCTAAATATTGCTTAATGGCTTCCCGGTCGGGCAGGGCGCAACGCTGGGCCTTGGGCAAACCATCGGCTCGGAATAGCTTTTGGTAGGCTGGGCCATGGAACCGTTCCCGTTCTGGCTCCGGCAATAGCCACAGGGCTTCGGTAAAAGCGATGTGACCAAAGTGCCAATCAATGGGGCTAAAATCTGGGTGCCATTGGCGATCGCCTAAGGCCGGGGGAATGCGATGCAACAGGCGGAGGGTTTCTTGACGACACCGCTCCATTGCTTGCCCAATAGTTTCAATGTTTTCAACCACAGTGCTGAGGGAAAGCCGACTAATCGGCCATGGTTGATGGTTGGTTAATAATTTCTACCCGGGAAGTGAGGAAACGATCCATCCAACTTTCTAGGTAAGCTCGGTTAGCCTCCTGTTCCTGGGGATTATCGGTCTCCAGGGGGTGGGGGGCCAAACCGCGGATGGCGGCGGTGGTAACACAAAACATGGATTTTTGAAAAGTTTCACAAATTTGCACCAGTAAATCCCCTTCCTGCCTTAGGGATGCCTGATAAACCTGCTGGAGATAGTCCGGCAAAAAGTGGCGCATATCCTGCATGAGCAAGGTGGGGGGGATGCCGGCTCCACCAACGGGGAGGGGATCGGCATAGAGGGCTCCATAGGTAAATAGGCTTTGGTCGGGGGGGATTTGTCCTGCCTGGGCGTTATAGGAAATGGTGCCAGGGAAGGGAGTACCCCGGAAAAACACTGCCTCCACATAGGGCACGGCGGTTTCCATCAAAAAAGCTAAATTGGCACTGGGGGGCAAAACATCATAGCTAGTTCCCCCCAACTCCACCCGGTAAACAATGGGACGGGCAGCATCGGCCACTAAACCGTCTTGGATATGTTGCACCACAGCGGGAATGGTTTTAATTTCTCCCCGGTCATAGCGGTCAGATAAATTCAAAAAGATATCCGCCATTACCCGCCAGAATTGACCCAGGGCGGAATAGTAGGCCATCATCCGCATTTGTTCAGGCAAAAATTCAGGAAAAATTTGATTAAGCAGTTGCACAAAGGGATTACCTTTGATTTTCGCTTTAATTAATTTTTTAACGTTGGCTTTGAACTCCGCACTATCTAGGTATTCGTCCAATTTCCCCCCCCCATGCCACATCATCGCTTTCATGCAATATTCTGCATACTCGTAGTTAATGCGATTGTGCCACCAATGTTTCAGTAGGCGATCGCCGTTGATATTGCCGTTGAAATATTTAAAAAAGGGAAATAACTTCAGATACTGGGTATGGGCAATGTGTTGCAGATTGATGGAATAGGCATCGAGAATAACGCCATAGCTTTTGAGAATGCCCACCACTTCCAGCGTGTTCTCCGGCGAATCCGTCAACAGGGCTTGTCCTGCCTCTAGGTTTTGAATATATTCTCTGAGGGGATGACGGGACGGAGCGAGGGTAGTTTGGGTCATAACTTCAGGACTATGGTTTCGATGCAGAAGCTCATAATAGCGCCCATTATCCCAGCAATCCAGGCCAGAATGTGAGGGGAGGAGGAAATTTCTTCACGCCTAATCCCGTCCCCTCCCAGAAAACATCGCCAACCTCCCCAAATTCATGGAAATCGACAACTAACCGCCAAATAAGAGGGTTTGGATTTCCTGCAACTGGGGCTTCATCACATCCAACTGGTCCTGCAGGGGTTGCAGAGCCGCCCTCAACAAACGGGCTTGGGCTTCCAGTGCCGCCGTCTGCTTTTGTAGATCCTCCACTTCCTGGCGATCGTGTTCAAAATTATTCTTTTTCCCCTGGTACTGCTGGTCGAGGTTGGCAATCATCGTTTCAATTTCCCCTAAACCCTGCTTAGTGGACTGCAAATCCTGTTCCAGCTTGGTTTTTTCCCCCTGGAGTTTATGCTTGCGCTCCTCCAATTGTTGGATAACTGGATCCAAATCAATGTTGGGAATACTGTCGTCAATTTCCACAATGCCCTGACGGCGACGGAGAATTTTTAAGTGTTGCAACAACACTTCCTGCCGTTCCTTGAGGTTGCGGCGCTGGCCAATGAGGGTTTCGTCCAGCATGCGCTTCCTTTCCTGTTCTTCGTTCAACTCCTCCTCAATGGTTAGGCGACTGTACTCATCGGCGGCGTCTAGGCGGGCCTGGATGGCATCCACTTCTTCGCACTGTAGGGTCAACTCTTCTTCTTGGTCATTAACAAAGCGGGCCAGTTTTTGCATATCTGTTTGCAATGCTTTAACTGTTTCCTCCAGTTCCCCCAGGGGCAATTGCTCCAGGTGTTGCACATCAATTTGATGATCTTTATTAACACTCATCGCGCCGGTGGCCAGCCGATAGAGATTGGTTTGTAAGCTTTCAGCGGCCGCAATTTCAGCTTTCAACTGGGTCAAGAGCTTTTGCCCATTCACCACCCCCTGCTGTTCCACCGTCAGTTGCACTTTAGCTTTGGTCAACTCTTGAGCAATGGCATCTAATTCTTGCCCATGGATGGCCAATAATTCCTGTTTTTGCTGGATTAATGCCTGGTTCCTACCTAATTCTTGTTCAGCGTTAGTAACCACCTGCCAATGGTCATTGAAGACTTGTTGCTGTTGCTCGGCGCTTTGCTGGGCATTGGCAGCGGCCTTGAATAGGGCAGGGATGGCCTCGGGGTAAGCCCCCAAGCGCTGGAGTATCCCCTGTAACACTTCCCGATTTTCGGCGCTATTTTCGAGCAAACTGCCAAACTGTTGTTGGAGTTCGGCTAGTTGCTCCCTTTGCCCTTCCAATTTTTGCCGGGCCTGCTCCACCTCATATTTTTGCTGTTCTACCTGGGCAAGTTGATTGGCCCGGTCTTCAACTTCCGATTCCTTGGCTTCAATTTCCATTTCCCGCTGGCTCAGTTCCTGGAACTGAAAGGTGAGGGATTCTCGCCAACGTTCAATTTCGCTTTGTTGTTCTTTGAGTTTTTCCGAGAGGCGGGAGAGTTTTTGCAGTTGCCGCACTAACTCCGGCGCCGCCACTTCTGGAGTTCCTTGCAGGGCACGACTATTACTCAGGTTTAGAATCCAAAGGGTTCCCTCCCTGGCTTCTCCCATGTCGTCGGTTTGGAAGTTTTCTTCATTAGGCAGGGCACTCCAGGTCTGGTCGCTGTGCTGACAGGCCAGAAGCTTGAACTCGGTTTTGTAACCGCCTAAAAAGTTTTTGGTTTGTTTCTTAATTTCAGCCAGATAGAGCACAAGTCGTTGTCCTGAGCAGTGGAGACGATTTTGTCGGGAAAGTTCTCGCTTTATTCTAATCTTAAGCTCGCCAGTGGGCAGGGCCACAGAAATTTTTTTAGCCTACCCCCGCAGTAATTGGGCGAAAATCTGACCGCACTGCTTCTATTCTGCCTCCAGCCAGGCAAAAATTGTCAAAAAAAAGGAGGTGAAGGAGATTTTCCCTCGCCTGCCGTTCGTGATAAGTGGTAAAAGACCAAGCGGATGGTCCGCTAGCGGGGAGTAATTACCGGTTCATAAATCAACCAGTGTCCTTAGCCAACGGACTTTTTTTGCCTAGTCCCTACAGTCATCGTCCCTGTCACCGGGGCATTTGCCGTTATAAACAACGGTATGTTCCTCGAGACTAGAAAAAGCCGCCGTTGCCGCCGTTTCCAGGCCGATGATCATCACTAGGGCGATCGCCAAGGGACCGGCCCAAGAGCGCATCGCCCGACGGACAGATTTGTGGGGTTTGGGATGCTGTAATTTCATCAGCTTCTCTCCTTGACACGTCCTAACACACCGAGACCAAATTAGAGCTTGACTGCTCTACTACCACCATAGGCGTCCCCCCCAAGACATGTCAGTCCCATCTTTAGGGGGATGAACATGGAAAAAAGTGGAATAGGGCAAAATCACTGACGATTCTTTTTGCTACTGTTAACCACTGATTAATGGAGTTAATTGCCCCGGTGCTTGGGTTGGGGTTAGGCAAGCTATGGCAGTTGTGGTGACGGAGCAAGCTGTTTTTTGAGCTATCCTTGGGAAGTGCAACCGCCTAGGCAGGGGAATTGGATCTGGATGCTACGTCGCATAAGTCAATTGGCGATCGCCATGGTTTTAGCTTTGGGGTTAATATCCCTGGCGTTATTGACCATCCAAAATGTCACCCCGGTGGCCCTGAGCTTTTTAACATTGCAATCCATTGAGATGCCGGTGGGTTTGCTGTTGGTGTTTGCCGTGGCCGGGGGATTAGTGGTGGGCAGTTTGTTGGTCCCGTTGTCCGGTGGTAGTCGGCGGCGGGGTATACCTTCCCAACAACAATTAGACCGGGAATTCGATTTTGACGATCTTGTATGAATCCCTTATTGCAATGGTTGGGGGCCATGCCAGCTTCTTTACGATCGCCATTGGCAATTATTTTAGGCGCCATACCAGGGGCTTTGGCCCGCTACTATGCCACTATTTTTCTGGCTAGAATTTTTGGCAATGATTTACCCTATGCCACTTTTTTAATTAATTTTTCCGGTTGTGTGGGTATTGGGTTAGTGGTCACCTTGGCGACCCAGCCTGCTTTACTGTCCCCGGATTTAAGGTTACTTTTAGCAGTGGGATTTTTGGGCTCTTACACAACCTTTTCTACTTATGCCTTGGAGGTAACGTCCCTCTGGCGCACGGGACAGTTGGCCGAGGGCATACTCTACGGTTTAGGAAGTCTGGTGATCGGGGCGATCGGTGTATTGCTGGGCAGTTTAATTGCCCATCGCCTTAGCATCTAGGATTACTGACTTGTTCAACGTTGTCCTGTGGCTAGTTGGGGTCTGCGACCCAGCAAACCAGTCATCAAACGCAGGGCTAGCTTTTTCGCCGGGGGCACTAGGCGCAACACTTCTAAGCCCAACCTCCTCAAGGCGATCGCCGGTGGCCAATGACTAGAAAAGAAACGATCCAGCAAGTCGGTAAAACCGAGGATCAGCCAATTTTCCGGTTTGCGCCAATGTTCATAGCGTTTGAGCACGGCTAGAGAACCCCAATCCTCCCCTTGATTATGGGCAGTGGCAATGACCTGGGCCAACGCCGCCCCATCCCGAATACCTAAATTTAAACCCTGACCTCCGACGGGATGGCAACAGTGGGCCGCATCTCCTATCAGCGCTAAACGGGGTTGCACATAGCAATCGCTCTGCATTAGTTGCACTGGAAATAAACGACGGGCATTGACCAAACGAAATTCCCCTAGGCGATCGCCAATGCGTTGACGCAATTCCCCAATAAAATCTGCTTCCGGTAGGTTAATTAGGCTATGGGCTTTATGGTGGGGCATAGTCCAGACAACCTGGGCCCGATCGCCGGGTAGGGGCAAAATTCCCATGGGGCCAGTGTCACAAAAACGCTCAAAGGCGGTGGTATTGTCGGGGGCTTGGTGCTGAATGGTGAAAGCCACACAGGATTGCCAATATTTCCAACCCTTCGTTTTAATGCCGGCCAGGGAACGAATGCGGGAACGTGCCCCGTCCGCCGCTACCAACAATTTGGTTTGTAGGGTGATTTCCTTGTCTTCCTGTTGGAGGGTGACCTGTTTGTGCTTTTCTCCCTCCGTAAAACCGATCAGCTCAGCAGGACGAAACCAGGTAATGCGGGGACATTGCTCTACACAATTTTCCAACGCCTGCAGAATGACTGGATGTTCCGCCACATGCCCCAGGGCCAATTCATTGACATCTTCCTTAGTAAAAGGGACAGTGCCTTGATAGTCGTTATCGGAAATTTGGATGCGGTCGAAATGGCCGATGGAGTCCTTAATATTCTCCCAGACCCCCAGCCCCGCTAAAATTTTGCCCGACAGCAGGGAAATGGCATAGGCTTGGGGCTTAGTAAGGGCCTGCTCCTTGGGTAACGCTTCGATAATGGCAATTTTCAGTCCCGTATGGCGCAAACCCGCCGCTAATACCAGCCCTACAACGCCTCCCCCGGCGATCGCCACATCAAATTGGTTCTCAGTTATGGAAGCGGCTACGGAAGTCATAGAGAAAGCACTGGGACAATTTGGTCTCGTCGTCAATGGCAGTGAAACACTTCCAGGGCAAGGCATTTACCGCCATGGTTGACAACGATAATTGTATCTAATTGTAACGTTGTTTCCCTTCCCTGTCCGGGGGACGGGGTGTTGACAGAAAGTTGAACAATATTGTTACCGGGATTGAGCTGGCGATCGCCACCTTCCATCAACGCTTTAGCCGATATAAATAACAACTAACTACAACTAACTACGACCGACCCCCAGGTAACGGAAACCGGACTGTTGCAACTTGGCTTTATCGAGGAAATTACGACCATCAATGATCACCGCTTGGTGCATACGGCTGGCCAGGGCCGGAAAATCCAGCTTTAAAAACTCCTGCCATTCCGTCACCAAAATTAGGGCGTCACACTGGTCTGCCAACATAGCTGGGGTCGACTCAATTTGCACCCCCGACAGCCCATGGCTTACCCCGGACTGGGAAACAATCGGGTCGTAGGCTTTTACTTTGGCCCCCAAGCGATTCAGTTGCTGAATAATGTTCAGAGCCGGAGCATCCCGCATGTCATCTGTATCGGGCTTAAAGGTCAATCCCAACAGGCCAATCACCTTGCCTTTGAGGATTTTCAACTCCTGCTGTAATTTTTCCACCACAATCAGCCGTTGTACTTGGTTTACCTCCACCACAGCATTCAAAATGGAGGTGGTGTAGCCATAGTCCTTGGCGGTGTGGATCAAAGCAGACACATCCTTCGGAAAACAGGACCCCCCCCAACCAATGCCTGCGTTGAGAAATTTACTGCCGATGCGGGAATCTAAGCCAATGCCCTGGGCCACTTGGCTCACATCCGCCCCCACCCGGTCACAGATATTAGCCACTTCATTGATGAAACTAATTTTGGTAGCTAAAAAAGCATTGGCCGCATACTTAATCATTTCAGCGGAACTGAGGTCAGTCATCACCACCGGCACCGGCGGCAGATCGGGATTTTCCCCCACCCGCCTTTCAATCAGGGGCGTGTAAAGTTCCCGCATCAAGGCCAACGCCTGGGGATTATTGCCCCCCAATACAATCCTGTCTGGGTTAAAGGTATCGTAAACCGCAGACCCCTCCCGCAAAAATTCCGGATTGCTCACCACGTCAAAGTTGACGGCGATCGCCTGACCCGTTTGTTGTTGATGGGCCTCATTGCCTTCGGTGACAATCATCCGCACCCAATCCCCGGAACCAATGGGCACCGTTGATTTATTGACAATTACCCGATACTTTTCATCCAAATGCTCACCAATACTGCGGGCCACCGCTTCCACATAACGGGTATCACTGGAGCCATCCTCCAGGGCTGGGGTTCCCACGGCGATAAAAAGAATTTCACTTTCCCGCACCCCTTTGCCCAAATCGGTGGTGAATAGCAATCGGTCGCTGTCCATATTAGCCACCATCAATTCCGATAGCCCAGGCTCATAAATGGGGGACTGCCCCGCGCGCATGAGCTTGACCTTTTCCTCGTTGTTATCAACACAGATTACTTGATGGCCAATGTGGGCCAGGCAAACCCCGGTGACTAAACCCACATATCCCGTTCCGATAACACAAACACGCATTGATTAGTTCTATTGAATGAATTAAATGAATTATTGATCAATTGCTCAAGCTGACCCGGTGGACCGGAGGCCGGAAAATAAGCCTAAGCGTAGGGGATACCTCCCCCCCTGTCAATGGACTTTGCAGGGCTTTAGTCTGGTTATTCTCAACATTTCTCAATCAACTCGGCAGTGAATACATGATCTAACAAGCCAGTTAATTAAGACAAAAATTAAGGCTTAGATCAAATAAAATTATCTTTGCAGGAAAACTACGAAGTAACTGTGATAACCATCTAAGTCGGTATGCGCCGCTTGTAAAAGATGGATTGAGTAATAAAAAATCGTCGGTGATTATGGTTTAAAACCTCACCCTAATTTGAAAATATATTAAGAAATCCTCATTTAAACTGTTTTTCATTGGATAATTAAGGCAAGAGGAAAGCCAGGGGGCAGGAAAATAAGCTAATCGATAACCTAGTCCTGGTTCGTTAGTCCAGAGAGCCAGAACCTCCCCATTTTCTCAAACTTGCCCACAAGACAACTGTTGAGTTTCCCTGATAGGGACGGAGGTTATGATGAAATTAAATCAGATGTTACAAGATCTTGTGCAGTATTTTACCGAAGCATTCGCCAGGGTTTTTGGCCCTTCCGACGACGAATATCCCACCGTTGGTGTTCAACCTTTTGAAGGCGAAATTTTGGTTAAAAATGCCGAGGAATAATCCATTTTTTGGCTAACAAATATCCCCAATAATTAGCTCAGGCTATCCTTGGCCCCTGACGTTAGATCGTTGGGGGTCTGCCTTTGAATGACGACACAATTCTTCTCTGGCGACGAACTTGCCCAGAGTCTGTTTGCTGGGTTAGAGTTTATCCCCTAAAACTCCAGCAATGCCAGGGGATTTTTCTCTAGTTTCCTACCAAACTTGGCAGGGTACAGGGAGACTTTTAAAACACTCTCTGGAGCAGTGGCAAGGAAATTTTAGGTTTTGAAGACACTCCATGAATCCTGATTGACTGACAAAAGTTTAAGAGGACTCGTAGGAATAGACCTGGAGAGTAAACTCAAGGGCATAAAGGCGGCGGTGATGCTGACGAAGGGAAGCCATAGCCGGTTCAGGGTCTTGATGGGAGAA